>CAZHTG010000022.1:43533-52431 GCA_964535795.1 uncultured Rikenella sp. | reverse complement strand
TTTTCGATTTCAGATTTTCGATTGTCGATTTAATCGCAAATCGCAAATCGCAAATTTCTAGCGTGTACCGCGAGTGTTAGTCAAATTGATTCCTGTCAGCCGGTCATACCGCTTGGTGGGGTCACGGAAGTAGGTGAGGACCAGGTAGTCATTCTCAGTTTCCCAGTGACTGCCTTCAAAATTAAATCCTTCCGGAAGATCTCTGCCTGCCGGCACAAATGCAAACTCATAATTGTACCATCCCTGCTTGAGAAGAAGCGACAGCTCATAGCTTCCCCTCTCTGCACTCCATGTCATCCTGTTGGCGCTACCGTATGACCACCCGGTGAAATCACCCGTTACATATACCGAGCCGCCCTTAATCTCGCCGTAGGCCGGTAGAGTGAACCAGACCATCACATAATCGGCATCCCTGTCGGGCTCGTTGCTCTCCTCCATTGCCACCACAAACCTCCCGTTGAAGTCCTCATTGAAAAAATATGGTTTGAACTCCCTGTCGTCTGAGGGGAGAAGGTATGCCTGGTAGATGCCGTTCACAAAATCGATGGCCCTGACATTCTGCCTGGTCTGCCGTATGGTCTTGATGTCAAAGTACCTGAACTCGTTTCCTCCCGGCATCAGTGTTTTTTCCGAAAGAGAATTGAATTCAAGCCTTCCGCCTGCCACAAAATCGGGACTGAGATTCGTTGCCGATCTGTCCCACCGTCCGTTCTGCATCATGGTGACTGTAACCTGCCGGTAGGGGTCGGTCACGGGCAGGCTTCCCGTTGATATTGTGATTTCTGCCTGCTGGTGCGTCTCCGTGGTTCCGGGTTTCATCGGCCGGCGGAAGACCACCTGAGCAGAGGAGCTGCCTTCACTGACGAAGAAACGCCTTCTGAGAAGAGGTGCATCAGGGTCGCCGGGATCCCAGACGGTAATGATATAATTCCCCGAAACCAGAAAACTGACATCGTCGTTAGGGAGTTTCAGGGAGTAGTGGGTATAATTAACCCTTGTATTGAATGACGGCAGGTAGTCAGTAATCTGGTTCTCGTCAAAGCCTTCAAGATAGTCGCTGGTGAAGAGATCGCTCATGTTCCAGTCGCGGTCGCAGTGGGTAATGCTGTACCAGAGTGACCCTCCGTGGCTCTCAGTGATGTCGAAATGCAGTGTCATCTCCTCACCGTTCCATGGCTGAACAAAAGGATAGGCAGGCCTCAGACCGTCTTTCTCAAATGAAATGCTTTTAACGTTCCCGGCAGCAAACTCCACGGAAGAAAAATCCTGTGCAGAGGCGGAAAAGGATGCCAGAATGGAACAGGATATCGATAAACTTAATATTTTTATCCCGGTTAATATTTTACCCATAACTACTATTTCCGGCTAAAATACAAATATCCTGCCGCTCTGTTAACAACCCGTTACAAAAACAGAAAAGTGATTTTTATTATCTCTCTCTGTGAATGTTTTAACAATGTTGTATTATTGCAGTCCGAAGAGAATTAAGTTTCATTCAACATATGTCAACTCTGATCAGATTACGTAAAGGATTAAACATCAGGCTTGCCGGCAAGGCGGAGAAGATTCTCCTTCCGGAGGTGTCCGTGACCCGTTTCGGTGTGAGGTTTGCCGATTTCCCGGGTCTGGCTGCAAGGCTTGATGTTCAGGAAGGCAGTCCGGTAAAAGCCGGGACTGTGCTTTTTCATGACAAGGCCTTCCCCGAAATAAAATATGTTTCACCTGTCAGCGGAGTGGTCAGGGAGATCGTCCGGGGCGAAAAGCGTGTTCTCACCGAGGTGGTGATAGAGCAGGATGGCAGCGCGAAGATTGATTTTGGCGCTGCCGACCCTCTTAAGCTGACGCGGGAGGAGGTCCGTTCCAGGCTGCTCAATTCGGGTCTCTGGCCGGTGCTGCGGCAGCGCCCGTATCACATCGTGGCCCGTCCTGATGCGGTGCCCAAAGCTGTCTTCATCTCAGCCTTTGACACTGCACCGCTTGCTCCTGACATTGATTTCGTCATGGCGAACACCCACGGCAATCATCTTCAGACAGGCATTAATGTCCTGTCGCGCCTCACTGACGGGAAGATACATATCTCGCAGGAAGCCGGGGGCACGAGGGTGTCAGAGCTGAAGAACCTGCAGAATGTGGAGTTCCACAGCTTTACAGGTCCGCACCCGGCCGGCAACGTAGGGATTCAGATACACCATATTGATCCGGTTGCCAAGGGCGAGGTGGTGTGGACCGTTGACATCCAGGATGTAGTGGCTCTGGGAAGGCTCTTTGACACGGGCTTCCATGACCGTGAGCGTATCATCGCCCTTGCCGGGGTCGGCGTCATTCACCGCAAGTACCATCGTATCAAACCGGGAGCCTCGGTAAGCGGCATACTGAAGTCGAACCTTCAGCAGGGCAACAACAGGGTCATCAGCGGCAATGCACTCACCGGCAAGAGGATCACTCCCGAAGGCTCCTTCGGATTTTATGACAACATGGTGACAGTGCTGCCCGAGGGAGACCGGAGCGAGTTTTTCGGTTGGGCCACACCAGGGCTGAATAAGTTCAGTTACTGGAGGGTATTCCTTTCAAAGCTCGTGCCGGGCAGAGAATATAACATTGACACCAACTTTCACGGCGGCCACAGGGCATTCGTCGTGACAGGCCACTATGAAAACGTGCTGCCCATGGACATTTATCCCGTCCACCTGGTAAAGGCGATACTGGCCGGCGACGTTGAGCTAATGGAGAATCTGGGCATCTATGAGGTGGCTGAGGAGGACTTCGCGCTGTGTGAATACATTGATCCTTCCAAGACCGAGATACAGGAGATCATCCGTAGCGGGATCAACCTGATGATAAAAGAGATGAATTAATTTAAGGAGTGAGCTTGCTATGAATTTCCTGCTTAAAAGAATGAAGAAGATAGAGCCCCTTTTTGAAAAGGGGGGTCGTTTTGAGAAGCTGCGTTCCGTCTATGACGGGTTTGCAACCTTCCTTTTTGTTCCTGACAAGGTTACCACAAAGGGTTCTCACATCAGGGACTATATGGACATGAAGCGCACAATGATCATCGTGGTTGTAGCCCTTCTGCCTGCCTTGCTTTTCGGATCATACAACATTGGCCTACAGCATACGAGGGCTTTCGGGATTGTCGACTGGACCCTGATGAATATGTTCTGGTTCGGATTCCTGAAGATTTTGCCGCTTATCCTGGTGAGTTACATTGTGGGACTGGGCATAGAGTTCGTGGTTGCACAGATAAGGGGTCATGAGATCAATGAGGGTTACCTCGTCACCGGAATGCTCATACCTCTGATCATGCCTGTGGATGTGCCTCTATGGATGGTAGCCGTCTCCGTTGCCTTCGCTGTGATCATTGGTAAGGAGATCTTCGGCGGTACGGGGATGAACATCCTCAACCCGGCACTCACGGCCAGGGCTTTCCTATTTTTCAGTTACCCGGGATGGATGACCGGCGACAATGTCTGGATTGAAGGACTGACAAAGGGAGGAGGCCTTGACGGCTTCTCGGGTGCCACCCCGCTGGCGCTGGCCAAGCTCGATGGATTTGCCCAGATGCCCTCACCGATGGAGATGTTCCTCGGTACTATACCCGGCTCGGTCGGCGAGACATCTGTCGTGGCAATATTAATAGGAGCATTTATTTTGCTGGTCACAGGTGTCGGAAGCTGGCGCATAATGCTCAGCATGACCCTCGGGGGGCTGGGCATGGGGCTGTTGCTTAATGCCACCGGCGGCAATGAATACACCCAGATACCGGCATACTATCACCTTATCATGGGCGGCTTCGCCTTCGGGACAGTCTTTATGGCAACTGACCCCGTGACGGCAGCCCAGACCAACACCGGCAAATATATCTACGGAGCACTGACCGGGATAATGGTTGTAATTATCAGGGTCTTCAACCCGGCTTACCCGGAAGGAACCATGCTGGCCATACTGCTTATGAACGTAATGGCACCGCTGATAGACCACTATGTGGTTAATGCCAACGTCAGGCGAAGGTTAAAGAGAGTAAGGACAGCTTAAGAAGATGCGAGATGAAAGACTTCAGTAACAGGTATATCATGATATTCTCGGTGGTGATGATTGTATCCGTCGCCATCCTCCTCTCGCTGACGGCGATGCTGCTGCAGCCGAGACAGGAGAAGAATGTCGAGGTGGAGAAGAAGATGAATATCCTCTCCTCGATAAATGTGACATCAACAAAGGCCGACGCGGTTCAGATGTATGACAAATACATTAAGGAGAGTTACGTTGTAAACACCGAAGGAAAACATATCGATGGGGTCAATGCCTTCACCGTCTCTCTCCGTGCAGAGCAGAAGAAGCCGCTTGCTGACCAGTATCTGCCGGTATTCATTGCAGTGGCAGACAACGGCGATACACTTCATATCCTTCCGCTTGAAGGGAAGGGTCTGTGGGGCCCGATATGGGGTTATGTGTCACTGATGGAAGATTTGATCACAATTGACGGCGTAACCTTTGATCACAAGGGAGAGACACCCGGACTGGGAGCAGAGATCAACACAACAGAATTTGAGAGTCAGTTCCCTGGTAAGAACCTCTACCGCGACGGTAAGTTTGTAGGGGTGAAAGTCCTGAAGGGCACCGCTGACCCGCAGAGCAGATTTGAGGTCGACGGCATCTCAGGAGGAACGATCACCAGCAAGGGACTGGAGGCGATGGTTTACGACGGCCTGCTCAAATATGAAAAATACCTCAGCCAAAACAGGAAGTAGATATGGAAAATGTGGAAAAAGAGCCGCTGTTGTCGGCAAAGAACAGGAAACTTCTGACCAACCCACTGGGGCAGGATAACCCCATTACGGTGCAGGTGCTGGGTATATGCTCGGCGCTGGCGGTCACGGTGAAGATGAAACCTGCCATTGTAATGGCGCTGTCAGTCGTGGTTGTGCTGGCCGTCTCAAACGTTGTCATCGCAGTCCTGAGGAAGAGAATCCCCGGACGTATCCGGATCATCGTCCAGCTGGTGGTGATAGCCACCATGGTTATCATTGTAGACCAGTTTCTGAAGGCCTTCGCCTTTGATGTCAGCAAACAGCTCTCGGTTTTCGTGGGGCTGATTATTACCAACTGCATTATCATGGGCCGCCTCGAGGCCTTCGCCATGGCCAACAAGCCCTGGCCTGCTTTTCTCGACGGAATGGGTAACGCAGCAGGCTACGGAATCATACTGATCATTGTCTCCTTCTTCCGCGAGTTTCTCGGCAGCGGGAGTATCATGGGATATCCTGTGATGGAGAAACTGGGGGTCTATAACTTCGGCTACGAGGACAACGGATTTATGATACTGCCGCCCATGGCCCTCATCACCGTGGGCCTGATAATCTGGTTCCAGCGCAGCCGTAACAAATCACTGATAGAAACCAGGTAACAGCCCGTATCATGGAAAACCTACTCAACATATTCGTAAAGTCGATCTTCATCGACAATATGATCTTCGCCTACTTCCTGGGTATGTGCTCATACCTGGCGGTGTCGAAGACAGTGAAGACCTCAATGGGGCTTGGCATTGCAGTCATTTTCGTACTGGTGATTACCGTGCCTGTGAACTTCCTCCTGGAGCAATATATACTGAAGAAGGGAGCCCTGGCCTGGCTGAGTGACAGTTTTGCGACTGTTGATCTCAGCTTCCTCTCGTTTATCATGTTCATAGCCGTTATTGCATCAATAGTGCAGCTGGTGGAGATGGTCATTGAGAAATCGAGTCCCGCCCTTTATAACTCACTCGGCATATTTCTTCCGCTGATAGCTGTTAACTGTGCTATCCTTGGCGCTTCGCTCTTCATGCAGGAGAGGGAGTACGCCAATATAGGCGAGGCTGCCGTATTCGGACTGGGCTCGGGCGTTGGCTGGCTGCTGGCCATAGTGGCCCTTGCCGCCATACGGGAAAAGATGCGCTATTCAAATGTGCCGGCACCACTCCGCGGACTGGGTATCACCTTCATCCTCACCGGACTGATGGGGATAGCGTTCATGAGTTTCCTCGGGATCACACTTTAATGTAGCACCCATGTATCCGGAAAAACAAACACAATATCAATGGAATCAATAACATGGGTGTTCCATCATACCATATCTATCAATTTTTTATCATGATGAAATCCTTACAGAAATGATATTAGGTTTATCAATTGCAGGCACCGTTCTCATCAGTGTGGCAGTATTCGTTCTGGTGATGATACTGCTGGTTGTGGTGCTTCTCTATGCCAGGCAGAAGCTCACGCCGCAGGGAGACGTGACTCTCAAAATCAATGACCGTGAGATGGTTGTCTCACCCGGATCGAGCCTCCTCTCAACGATGTCAAACAATGGCATATTCCTTCCCTCTGCCTGTGGCGGCGGTGGAACATGCGGCATGTGCAAGTGCCAGATAACCGAGGGCGGCGGGGCAATACTGCCTACAGAGACAGGCTTCTTCACACGCCGTGAACAGCATGACAACTGGCGCCTCGGATGCCAGGTCAAGGTGCGCGAGGACATGACCATAAAGGTGCCGGAGGCTGTCCTTGGCATTAAGAAGTGGGAGTGCGAGGTGGTGTCAAACAGGAACGTCGCAACATTTATCAAGGAGTTCGTGGTGAAGCTGCCGGAAGGCGAAGACCTGCATTTTAAATCAGGTGAGTATATCCAGATAGATGTGCCAAAATACGAAGTTGACTTCGGAAAGGATATCGATGTGGAAGAGGAGTATCGCGCCGACTGGGACAAGTTCAGGATGTGGGACCTGAAGCATAAGAACACCGAAGAGACATACAGGGCTTATTCCATGGCTAACTACCCGGCTGAAAAGAACCTCATAATTTTGAATATACGTATTGCCACACCGCCATGGGACAATGCCAAAAAACAGTTCATGAAGGTTCCTCCGGGGATCTGCTCCACGTTCATCTTCTCGCGCAAGCCCGGAGACAAGGTGATGATCAGCGGACCATTTGGCGACTTCCATATCAAGAATACGGAGACCGAGATGGTATATATCGGTGGCGGCGCCGGGATGGCTCCCCTGAGATCGCATATTTTTCACATGCTCAATACAGAAAAGTCGAAGCGCAAGATTACATACTGGTATGGGGCAAGGTCCAAGAGGGAGATATTCTATGAGGATGAGTTCAGGGAGCTGGAGAAGAAGTTCCCCAACTTTAAGTTCAACATTGCCCTCTCAGAGCCAATGCCTGAGGATAACTGGACAGGCTATACCGGGTTTATTCACCAGGTGCTGCTTGACAACTACCTGGGTAAGCTCGATCTGCCCGAGGACCTGGAGTATTATCTCTGCGGCCCTCCCATGATGAATTCTGCCGTGTTCAACATGCTTGACAACCTCGGCGTGCCCCAGGAGAATATTGCGTTTGATGATTTTGGGGGATAATCCAGTCCACAGTCCACAGTCCACAGTCCACAGTCCTCAGTCATGATGCCGACCGCCGACTGCGACTGCCGACTGCTGACTGCGACTGCCGACTGCTGACTGAGAAATAGGCCGTAGGCCTTTAAGTATTGTAGTCGGGAGATTGCCAATAACAACATTTGCCCGTAGGGCTTGCCCCGATAGCCGTCAGGCGTATCTGGGGCATAAAGTATTGTATATCAGGCAAATATGAAGAGAATAATTATATTTATCATCCCTTTTTCCCTTTTAATCTTCTCCTGCTCCCCTAAGCCGGAGTATGCTGAGATCAACGGCCTGACCCAGGGCACCACCTATCACATCGTTGTTGAGAAGAGCCCCGGGCTTGATATCATGGCCCTGCGGCAGAAGATTGAAAACCTGCTGACCGAAGTAGACAACTCACTTTCAATTTACAACGACTCCTCGGTCATCTCGCTAATCAATGCCGGGGTGACTGATGTCACCGACACTCTCTTCCGCGATGTCTTCAGGTCTTCCGTGCTTGTTTCGGAGCTGAGCGAAGGACTTTTTGACATTACGATAGGGCCGCTGGTGAAGGCGTGGGGTTTCGGACCCGACGCCATCAAGCGTTTTGACGAGACCATGCTAGACTCGCTGCTGGCGCTGGTGGGGATGGATAAGGTACGGCTGGATGGCGAACGCCTTGTCAGGAGCGATCCGGACATGTTCATTGATGTCAATGCCATTGCACAGGGCTATACCGTTGACCTGCTGGTGGAACTTTTAAGACAAGAGGGCATTGAGGAGTGTCTTGTTGAGGTAGGCGGAGAGGTGCGCACAGCGGGCGACAAGAGGGGCATGGGGTGGCATGTAGGCATTGACACGCCGGCCGACGGCAACTTTATCCCCGGTGCGGATATGCAGGCAAAGGTGAGGCTCGACAACCGCGCGCTTGCAACATCAGGCAACTACCGTAAGTTCTTCGTGGAGGACGGGGTAAAATATTCCCATACCATTGACCCGCGTACCGGATACCCCGTCAGGCATACCCTGCTCAGTGCCACTGTGATCGCACCGGAGTGCGCCTATGCCGACGCCTGGGCGACGGCATGCATGGTGGCAGGCACGGGGCCGGCAATAGCCTTGATTGAGAGATATGATTTTCTTGAGGGTTATCTTATCTTTTCAGATGAGAAGGGAGAGATGAGGAGCTGGATGTCGGAGGGGCTCCGGGGTCTTATTGAAGAGCGTTAATCCTCGCTCATGGCGCAGCCGCAACACGCCCCGCCCTCAACCGGATTGCATCCTGTGTCAGTGTTCTGCGCACAGGTGATACCCCTTTTTCGCATCTCTTTATTGTGCCCTACATGGGTATCGGGGAAGCGTCCCCTGGGCTTCACCAGTATTGTTATGGCCATGCCCGCCAGAGCCAGGGCTACGAGTACAGACGATATAATAATCAATTTGAGAAGCATCTTTATTCAATCAAGTGTGCAAATATAACCAATATTGTAACA
>CAZHTG010000022.1:0-43433 GCA_964535795.1 uncultured Rikenella sp. | reverse complement strand
AATCCTTCAGTCTGCCTCCTCTTCCTTTAGCAGCTCCCTGTCAGCCACATCGGCTTCTTCCTGGACCCTGGCAAGTTCCTCCGGGGTATAGCGCCTGATCCTGAAATTAATGGAAGCAATAAAGATGCTCATGAAGGGACTTATGATGTTGAAGAAGCAATATGGGGCATATGTCAATGTCGGCACACCAAGAACACTTGACTGTGTTGCTCCGCATGTGTTCCATGGCACCAGCACCGAGGTGACCGTGCCGGAGTCTTCAAGCGTGCGGCTTAACAGTTCGGGTTTGAAGCCCATGTCCCTGAACTTCTTAGCATACATTCTCCCCGGTATGACGATGGAGAGGTACTGGTCTGAGGCTGTGACATTGAAGAAGAGGCATGTCGCCACTGTTGATCCAACCAGTGTACCTGCACTATGGACAAATTTCATCATCCGCTCGGTGATGGACTTCAGCATCCCTGATGCCTCCATAAGTCCGCCGAAGAACATGGCGCAGATGATGAGCCAAACGGTGTTGAGCATCCCTGCCATCCCTTTGGTCCTGAGCAGCTCATCTACCGAGGCATCACCCGTGATGACCGTCACCGGTCCGAACATGGCTTTTGTGACGGAGATGTAGGCCTGCTTTACGAAGGAGCCGTCGGTGGCAGCCACCTCTCTGAGCAGGTCAGGCTGAAAGATGATGGCGCAGATACCCCCGAGGATCGTTCCGGCGAGCAACGAGGGAAGCGGAGGCACCTTCTTCACGATGATGAAAATAAGGAAGGCAGGCACAACCAGCAGTATCGGGCTGACGTTGAACCTGGCGCTTATCGCCTCCTGCACTGCAGAGGCGGAAGCCGAAGTGTCAGTGTAATCGCCTGCAAAACCTATTACAAGGAAAATGATAAGTGTTATTATCCATGAAGGTCCGGTTGTGATCACCATATACCTTATGTGAGTGAAGAGATCCGTTCCTGCCACGGCAGGGGCGAGGTTGGTGGTGTCGGAGAGAGGTGACATCTTGTCTCCGAAGTAAGCCCCGGAGATGATTGCCCCGGCTACCATTGCCTCACTGAATCCGAGCGTCGTCCCGATACCCAGCAATGCCACACCGATGGTTGCAACCGTTGACCATGAGCTTCCCGTTGAGACGGAGACAACAGAGCAGATGAGGACGGTGGCAAACAGGAAGATGACGGGATTGAGTATCTCAAGACCGTAGTAGATAAGCATCGGAATGACTCCGCTTATCATCCACGTGCCTGCAAGTGATCCGATGAGGAAGAGTATCAGCATGGCCGGCATGGCCGTGGAGATGGTGCTGACAACCTTCTTCAGCAGGAATTTCCACCTGTATCCGAGTGAGATGGCAATGATACCCGCAACGGCAGCGGAGAGTATCAACGCTATCTGGTTGGCCCCCGAGAGGGTGTCATCACGAAAGTACTTTACGTTGAGGGTCAGGAGGAGGATAAGCACCGCAATTGGCAGCAGCGAAAGCAGCATTGACGGTGTGCGGATCTTTTTTGCGGACATGAACGGTCTATGGCGTTGGAACGTGCAATTTAGTATTTTCCGTGCTTTTTCTTGATTTTGCCCTTAAAAGTTATTACTTTGTATGGTCGATTTCTTTGTCAGATGGGCCAGTATCCTGACATATTCAGCATCAATCCCGAGGATAAGATACCCGGGAAAGGCAGGGTTCTCATCTCGGAGCCCTTCCTGACTGACCGTTTCTTTAACCGTACAATAGTCTTTCTTACTGAACATACCGCACAGGGAACAATGGGATTTATCCTCAACCGCGTCATTGACCTGATGGTCAGCAGTGCCGTGGAGGGTTTTGACGGCTGGGATGAGCATCTCTCGGTAGGAGGGCCCGTGGCACCTGACACCCTTCATTACCTTCATACCCTGGGCTCGAAAGTGCCGGGCAGCGTACCGGTAATACCAGGCATTTGGTGGGGTGGGGAGATCGACGCCCTGCGTAACCTGATAGCCACTGGCACAGTTGGACGAGACCAGGTACGCTTCTTCCTCGGTTACTCGGGGTGGGAGAAGGGACAGCTGAAGAGGGAACTCAATGAGAATTCATGGATGATTGCCAGGGTGCCCGCCGAGGTGATCATGAAGAGCCGTGGCAACGTATGGCGCGACGTGCTGCGTTCGTTTAACAACAAGTACCGCATCTGGGCAGAGTTCCCCGAGTCGCCGGAGATGAACTGACCGACTCTCAGTGCATGATTTTGAAGACCAGCTCACGCAGCAGGTCACCGGTATCACTTCCCGCTTCCCCAAATCCCTTAGCCTTGAGATCATAGGAGCGGATCAGGGTGATGATGTTCATGCAGGCGCCCACACTGTAAAGGGCAGCGGCAGCCCTGAAATCCTTGACATATCCCGGATAGGTCTTCAGCATGGCCACCACGTTGCCGTCGGTCTTGTCCCTGAGACTGTGGTAGATCAGCACACGGCTGAAGCTTGAGAAGAGCACGGGAAATATCAACGGTATGATCTCTTTCTTTGAATGCCCGGCATAATAGTTGACAACACGGGCCGCCTTCAGGGGATCACGGTAGACGATGGCCCTCCACAGCTCATTGGGACTGTAATCCTTGCTGATGCCTATGCCTGCCTCTATCAGCTCGGTGGTGATACGTGGGTTCTCCTTCGGCAGGGAGATGATAAGCTTGTCGAGCTCATTGGCTATCTTGCCCAGGTCATTGCCAAGGAACTCTGACAGAAGCCGCGATGCATCGGCACCGGCCATGATGCCCCTGTCAGTCAGGTAACGGTCAATCCAGCCCGGGATCTGGTACTCGGGAACCTTGTCCGACTCAATGTACCATCCTTTCTTCGAGAGCGACTTATAAAGCAGTTTCCTCTTGTCAAGGTCCTCGTACTTATATGCGATGACCAGGATGGTTGAGTTCAGGGGGTTGTCAACATACACGAGCAGGTCATCGATCTTTTTCAGCTTCTGTGCCTCGCGGACAATGACAACCTGCTGGTTGGCCATCATGGGGAAGCGGCGGCAGGTCTCTATGACCTGGGTGACGGTGACGTCAAGACCGTAAAGTACCGTCTGGTTGAAATCCTTCTCTGACTCGTCAAGGACCTTATCCTCAATGAAATCGGTAATAATGTCAATGTAATAGGGTTCTTTGCCTGCAAGAAAATAGACCGGCTTGTAGATCTTGTTCCTGAGATCCCTGATTATCTCCTTGTAATCGGCAGCCATCAGAAACGAAGGTGTTTGACCGAGATGCCGTTGTCCTTGATCTCCTTCAGCGCTTCAATCCCGATACGAAGGTGTGTATCGGTAAACTGGCTGGTCACCTTATGGTCGCTTGCTTCCGTCTTTATCCCGGTTGATATCATTGGCTGGTCTGAGACGAGGAGAAGCGCACCGGTGGGTATCTCATTGGCAAAACCAACGGTAAAGATGGTTGCCGTCTCCATGTCAATGGCCATGGCCCTGGTCTTAATGAGATACTTTTTGAACCTGTCATCGTATTCCCAAACCCTTCTGTTGGTTGTGTAGACGGTGCCGGTATAGTACTCAAGATTGTTCCTTACTATGGCAGCGGAGACAGCGCTCTGCAGCTTGAAGGCAGGCAGGGCAGGTATCTCCAGCGGCAGGTAATCGTTCGAGGTACCGTCGCTTCTTATGGCTGCTATCGGAAGTATCAGATCACCCAGCTTGTTCTTCTTCTTGAGACCGCCGCACTTGCCGAGGAAGAGCACAGCTTTCGGCTGGATGGCGCTCAGGAGATCCATGACGGTGGCAGCGTTGGGACTCCCCATCCCGAAGTTGATGATTGTTATGCCGTCAGCGGTGGCCGTGGGCCAGTTCTTGTCCCTGCCATCAACCGGGACATTGTTCCATCTGGCAAATATCTCAACATACAGGGTGAAGTTGGTGAGAAGGATGAAATCGCCGAAGGAGGTGAGTTCCTTGCCTGTATATCGTGGCAACCAGTTGTTGACTATATCTTCTTTCGTTCTCATGATCTCCGGAGCTGTTTGTTTATATTTGCCATGCTAAGGGTTACCAAAAATACAAATTAAGTTGAAACCGCTGAAACTGCCTCCGTGTTCATTGCGCATAAAAGAGGGTCCCGGAGGTAAAATGCTCTATGACCCCCTGAGGAGAAAGTACGTGGCTCTCACACCCGAGGAGTGGGTCAGGCAGCATTTTGTCAGCTATCTTACCGGGTTTCTCGGGTACCCGCCGGGACTGATACGCATCGAGGCATCATTCAGGCTTCATTCCATGCTACGCAGGGCTGACATCCTCATTCATGACCGTGCCGGTGAGCCGGTGATGATTGTTGAGTGCAAGGCTCAGCAGGTCAGGATCACCCAGGAGGTCTTCGACCAGGTCATCAACTACAACTTCAACTACGGCGTCAGGTACCTGGTGGTCACCAACGGCACTGAACACTTCGCCGGAAAGATCGACACGGAAGCCCGCACTTTCGCACTGCTTGACCATATTCCTGATTATGAAACCATCACAAGCCGTGAAACATGACTGATGTTACCTGTGCACTGATCCGCAATGATGAAGGGCTGGTGCTGGCTGTGCGACGCGGCCAGGCGATGGACAATGCCGGCAAATGGGAGTTCCCTGGCGGAAAAACCAGGCCGGGGGAGGATCATGAGGACTGCATCATTCGCGAGATCAGGGAGGAGCTGGGAATTGACATCATTATTACAGGCAGGCTTGACGCCGTTGAGCATGATTACGGCCACAGGCAGATAAGACTCATACCCTTTCTGTGTGATACCCTGGCATCGGGACCGGTATTGAGCGAGCATGATGAATTCCGGTGGATGTTGCCTGATGAGCTGGTCACCCTTGACCTGACAGCTGCCGATATTCCCATTGCACTGCAATATGCCGCGAAGCACAGGGTTACCATTGTCAATGAGCCTGAAAAAGAAGATGCCGTGGTTTCCGCCGAGGCGGAAGACGAGCTTGCCAGGCTGGTGGGACGCATTACCAGCGTTGAGGAGATAACCATGATAGCGCAGTCAGCTGTGAAAAACGAATCGCTGCTGTCGCAACTGGTGACCCTCTCATCGAGCAAGGCAAAGCGGGTGGGGTTCATGGCATCATGGGCTCTCTCCAAAGTGTCGGACATTGACCCGGCGGCCCTCTCACCATATCTTGCTGTGATGATTGATGCTCTCCCCGGCGTGCCGAACGAGAGTGTGCAGAGATCATTCATGAGGGTGATAATGCGAAGCCGGCCCGATGATATTCCCCTGTCGCACCACGCCAGGCTAATAGACTATTGCATGGTCATCATGAGACAGGAGGAGATTCCTGTGGCACCCAAGGCCTACGGCATGGAGATACTGGCATCTTTCTGCGGGCTCTATCCCGACATGGTGAACGAGGTCGCCGAACTGATCCAGCTGGCCCTCACTGACGCTTCGGGAGGGATGAAGGCGGCAGGTAGGAAAGTAATTTCGAGGTTAAGAGATAAGAGCAGTAACTAAGAATTAAGAATTAAGAATCAGAAACTTACACTACTGCCTACTGCCTTCATCTTCATCGTCTTCTTTATCCACCCCGTCATCAAGTCGAGTGCCTCCGGCGAGAAGGTCTCCTCGATTTTTACGTACTCATCAGGTGCTCCCGTTTCAGAAACCTGGAAGAGATGGTTCAGTGCCGGCATGGCAACAGTCTTTACCTTCCTGTTGCCGCCCTTGCGAACAGCGGCTTTTATTGCAGGCAGGTTCATCTCATGGTTGACCTGCAGGTCCTTTTCGCCGTTCATGGCAAGCACCGGGCATTTCACCTTTGACCAGAACTGTGCCGGGTCTGTCTCAATGAAATATCTCATCCACGGGTTATTGATCTGGATCAGTGCCTGGGCAAGTTGCTGCATCTTCTCCTTGCGCTCCTCCTGACTTGATCCCTTGCTGTCAAGTTCCTTGCCATACCATTCCATGGCATCTTTCACGAACTTGCGCTGGTCGGGCTCGGTAATCGCCATGCGGTAGAGATGGCTGTTGTACTTCAGCGTTTCATCTATCTCAGCCTCAGATGAGCCTGAGACTGTCATTATATCCTTTGCCTGCCTGCTAAGGATGTCGGATCCCCTGACCCCGGGTCCGGCAAGCGAGACAATGAATGCTATGTTCGCATTGCGCGATGCAAGGATGGGGGCAATCAGTCCTCCCTCGCTATGGCCGGCAAGGCCAATCTTATTCTTATCTATCGCGGGGTGTTGCAGGAGGTAGTTTACTGCAGCCTCCGCATCATCGGCAAATGTCAGTGAGGTCGCGTGGTTGACCTTTCCCTTCGATTTGCCCACGCCCCTGTCATCATAGCGCAGCACTGCGATGCCGTTCCTTGTCAGGTGGTCGGCAATGACCTTGAAGGGCTTGTGGTTGAAGATCGTCTCGTCACGGTCCTGCTGACCAGAGCCCGTGATGAGCACCACGGCAGGGAAGGGTCCTTCTCCCTGCGGCAGGGTCAGCGTACCTGCCAGGCTGAAGTTCTCAACCGTGTTCATGAAGGTGACCTCCTCCTCGCGGTAGGGGTAGGGTGGCTGTGGCTCCTGTGGTCTCTTATACTCAACAGGTTTGGCTCCCTTCTTCAGTGCGAGGTCATATTTGCTTCCCAGCTGGGTCCATTTCCCGCTGATGAGTGAATCGCTGCTGAAACTCCCGCGGTAAGAACCCTTGACCATTGGTATATCCACGAAGAGAGTATCCTCCTCCAGGGTGACCCTCCCGCAGGGGATATCATTTACACCCTGATCCGGCGCATCCGCAGTGGCCTTTATGGTATCGGCATCCGTCATGGTGAAATGGAGCACCATCTGCAGCTCACCGGCAGGGGTTTTCATCTTCCCGGCCCAGGAGCCTTCAATGTCGCCTAAAGTACGCTGGTTATAGGCTGTAACGGTAAATATAATAAGTGCAAGCAGGGAGAGAAATGTTCTTTTCATGGCATCGTGTTATATGAACCTCAAAAGTAGCCATTTCTAATTATCTTTGGGCCTGAAAAAGAGAAAATGAAGACAGTAGATACACGCGGTCTTACCTGTCCTGCCCCGCTGATAAAGACCAGGCAGGGACTGACTGAGGCGGCGCCTGATGAACCCGTTCAGATCCTTATTGACAACCGCACCTCCCTAAGCAACGTGAAGAGGTACCTCACTGACAACAGGCTCTCATTTACGGTTAAGGAGGAGGGTGAGCTTGCCATAGTGACCGTGACAAGGGGCGAAACATCCGAGATAAGCGCAAATGAGACTGATTATTGTGCAATGGAAGCTCCGGCCTCTTCCGGCAGACGAAACACCGTTGTAGCCATCACCTCCGAAAGAATGGGCAGCGGTGACGATGAGCTGGGAACGAAGCTCATGATCTCCTTTTTCAGGACCCTTGTAATGCTGGAGCCCGCGCCGGTGTCCGTGGTCTTCTACAATGCCGGGGTGAAGCTGGCAGTGGAAGATTCCCCGGTGCTTGAACACATAAGGGAGCTGGTTGAAAAGGGTACGGCCGTTTACCTCTGCTCAACATGCATCAGCCACTTCAGCCTCAGGGAGCACCTGCCTGTCGGCAGTTTCAGCGACATGTACCAGATACTTAATATACTTAAGGATGCGGATCATATTATTCGTCCATGACCGTCGACATTAAATATAATCATCACAAATAGAGTTTCCATGCCATTCGATCTTCTGACTACAGTGGAGACGGGAGGATGTTCTTCAAAAATACCTCCCCGTGTGCTCGAGGAACTCCTTGCAGGATTTCCCCTGCCGGATGACCCCGGGATACTGGTAGATATTGCCACCCATGATGATGCCGGGGTTTACAGGATCAGTGATGAAACTGCCCTGGTGTTGACTACAGATTTCTTCCCGCCACTGGTAAGCGACGGTTATGAGTTCGGACTGATTGCCGCAACAAACTCGATAAGTGATATTTATGCGATGGGAGGGACTCCTATGCTGGCACTTAACATCATGATGTTCCCGTCATCAGTCATACCTCTCGATGTCTATTCCGATATCCTCAGGGGTGGTTATGACAAGGCCCGTGAGGCCGGGGTGAGCATCATCGGCGGGCACAGCATAGATGACTATCCGCCCAAGTACGGCCTGGCGGTGATAGGCACGGTTCATCCGGATCGGATCATCACCAATACCGGGGCCAGGGAGGGTGATCAGCTTATCCTGACCAAGCCATTGGGAACGGGGATAATCCTTGCCGGTCACCGTCTGAAGATGACGACTCCTGGTCAGCTTGAAGAGGCAAAGAGGATGATGATGAGGCTTAACAACGACGGGGCGCGCCTGATGCAGAAGTACGATGTCAGGGGTGCGACGGATATTACAGGATTTGGTCTGGCAGGCCATGCCCTGAAGATGGCGCGCGGGTCAGGAGTGACCATAACCCTGAACATGAGCGCTGTTCCGCTGGCCGACGGAGCCTATGACCTTGCAGCATTGGGATGCATCCCGGGAGCGGCGTTCCGTAACCTTGACTACACGGAGAGAGAGACGCGGTTTGATGAGGGTCTCGATTACAGCCTGAAGATGATTGCCCATGATGCTCAGACGTCAGGGGGTCTCCTCATTGCCGTTACGACAGGTAAAGCGGGGGACCTGCTCAATGAACTGCATTCCTCCGGCCACCCTGAAGCTGCCGTTATCGGAGCGGTTGAAGCACGAGGCGACGCGGCGCTGGTCCTGCGTTAGCAGAAAGTCTGAAAGTCTGTAGTATTTGCGATTGCTGATTTGTTACAGCGGCAGGGCTAAAATGAACTCGGTGCCGCCGTTGGGAGGGGTCCGGACCGATATCTCACCCTTGTGCAGCAGGATGGCATTCTTAACTATAGCCAGACCCAGCCCCGTGCCTCCGCTCTTGCGTGAGCGCCCGTCATCAATCCTGTAGAACCTCTCAAAAATCCTTGGCTGGTGCTCCTCGGGTATCCCGATGCCGTTGTCAGCGAAAGAGATGGTCTCATAACCCGGTTCGCCGGGGATGCTCTTTATAGTGATGGTGATGTTGTCTCCGGCGTAGGAGACGGCGTTTTCCATCAGGTTCTGAAAGACGGAGACGATCAGAGACCTGTTGGCATTTATCCTTCCTCCGGGCCTGATATCGATTTCTACTTTGATGTTTTTCCTGGTAATTGCCGTCAGGAGGTTGTCACTTACCTCTCTTATCACGCCTTCAATCCCTATTTCTTCAAACGGGAAGCTGCTGCCGGTCTCATCGACCTTATTGAGGGTCACGATATCATTAATAAGGTCTGTCAGACGCGTTGACTGGGCAAGCGCCTTCTCAAGAAAATATTGCTTTTTCCCATCGTCAAGGCTCTGGTTGTCCATCAGGGTCTCGAGATAGCCCCTGACAGAGGCAATGGGAGTCTTGAGTTCATGGGCAATATTTGAGGTCATTTGCTGCCGCATGGTCTTCGATTGCTCAAGGCGGGTAATATCCGTAAGGACTATCTCAAAGCTATTGTCGTTGAACATGATGCACCGTACTCCAAAGTACCTGCCTGTCTTCTCAATGCGACATTCGGTGGAAGGGGTCTCCTGCCTCTTTACCGCGATATGCTGGTGATCATCAAGGAATGCTTTTATGGGTGCAAATAGAGGATGGTCGATGAATCCCTCCGGTTTCAGGGTATGTGTCCCGGTGATGGCATTGAGGAAGACCATGAAGTGATTGTTTGAAAGTGTTACCTCCCGCTCGGGAGAGAAGAAGGCTACCCCCTCATTGAGCACGTGGAGGTGCCTGAAGAGTTTTTCCTTCTGAAGCATAAGCTCATCGGTGTTCCTTGCCAGGTTGTTGTAAATCCTGACAATCTCCTTACCCGTCTCTCCAATCTCATTTTTCGGGAAAATGACTGTCGGGTCATTGCCCTCGCCCCTGCGCACCCTCGCGGCAAAATCCCTGAGAGACGTTATGCTGTTCCCAAGCCATCTTGTCACAACCACCAGCAGGATCCAGACGATAATAAATAACAGGGCAATGAAAATGAAGAAAAGATAATCAAGCTTCAGGAACTCTGTAATATTTATGTTATACTCCTCGGCCAGCCTGATGAAATATGTATCAAACCTCCTGGATAAATAGTAATAGTCCTTTCCGGTCGATTCTGACCTTCGCACGGCTGTTCCGTAGTCTGCGCCGAGAGACCGCTGGACCTCCTCCCTTTCCAGATGATTTTCCAAAGCCCCCCAGTTTTCTACCGAGCTGTCATACAGAACTTCTCCGTCGGCGGCGATTAAGGTAATGCGGAGGTCTGGGAGAGGTATCAGGTTGAATATAGAGTCTATCAGTTTATAGTCACCGGTTTCAGTTAGGAAACTTGCTCTTATATAATTATTTACAAGCTCTGACATGTCGCTGAGCCTGGTGTCGAGCGCATCGATCCTGATTTTCTTTTCACGGTTGTACTGAAAAACCAGTATGGCTACTGTAAAAAGGAAGAATATGCTGAAATAATAGAGGAACAGCCTGGTCCTGAAGCTTCCGTTTTTTTTCATCTGGCTCAAGGGTCAATCACCGAAATAATATCCGTATCCCGATTTGTTCCTGATCATGTTTCCCCTGTCGCCCAGTTTCTTCCTGATGCGGGCTACAGTTACGTCTACCGTCCGGTCTGTCACAATCACCTCGTTGCCCCAGACCTTTGACAGTATCTCGCTCCTGGGGAAGATTTTGCCTGCGTTGCGGATAAACAGTGCGAGTATCTCGTACTCCTTGCGAGTCAGTTCAAGTGGTTTTCCGTCTTTATAAATCATCTTGTTACCGGTGTCAACTGTGAAATCACCGGAAGAGATTGAATTTTTCATCTGCCCGGATGATGATCTGCGCAGTACAGCCCTGACTCTGGCAGTCAGTTCTTTGATACTGAATGGTTTGGCCAGGTAGTCATCTGCGCCGAGGTTAAAGCCTGTTATCCTGTCATTTTCCGTATCCCTGGCAGTAAGGAAGATTATGGGGGTTGTGAGGGAAAGCTCCTTTCTGATCTTTTCCGCCAGCCTGAAGCCGGAAACGGGGCCCATCATTACATCCAGGATGAAGAGGTCATATTCGGCAAGTGACTTGAGGAGAGCATCCTCGGCAGAGGTACAGGTGTCAACTTCGTAGTCTTCGCCAGTAAGGTTGAACGAGAGGATCTCAAGGATATCCTCTTCATCGTCTACAGCAAGGATCTTATGTTTATTATTCATTATATTTTGCTAAGTCGAAAGTCCAAGGTCAGTCTTCAGTCTCATAAGGCAGTAGGCCACCTTCGCCACCTCTTTCGCAAAGCTTCAGAGGTCTTTGAAGGCTTCGGCGGCTAAAAGCAGTAGGCAATAGTCGTAAGTTACAGATTATCAATTCTTAATATTTAATTCTTAATTCTTAATTTAACTTTGTTCTTTCCCTATCCCGGTATGGCGTATATCGGTCCCCTGCAATGCATAAATGGATGCCTCAGCGATATTGGTTGCATGGTCTGCTATACGTTCAATATTGGATATCATTTCTTTCAGCTCAAGGTAGTTAAGCAGCATGCCATGCGTCCGGGTATCGAGGTCCGCCTTGCGCAGCTGTCCGTGGAGGAGTTTCCTGTTCATCTCATCAACCAGGGCATCATTTTTAATTGTCCAGATTGCAAAGTCCGGATCGGAGTTAATGAATGAGAGAATGGCTTTTTCTACCATCACCGTACCGGAAGAGAGCATTTCTCCTATCATGGAGTTGACGGAAGCGTATTCACTGCTCGTGCGGATTTCTGATACAATCTTTACGAGGTTCATGATACAGTCACTGATACGTTCAAGGTTCAGTGTCATCCGGTAGATGGCCACAAGCCGGCGCACATCATAGGCAACCGGGTGAGGCAGCACAATGGCATTTATGAACTGCTCACCTATCACCACCTCATAATTGTCAATGCGGTTCTCCTTCTCCTCCATCAGGGAAGCGATTTCACGCAGGGAAGCTTCATCGGAACACTCCCTCATCTTTTCAAGGAGTGTCAGCTGATTGAGTATCAGGTTTGCCATCTCCCGGAAACTGATCATTATGTCATGAAGAGCCGTTTCCTTATTTTCACTCATCACAGGCTGTTTCGACAAATTTAAGAAATATGGGGAGAATTGATGCTGTGACTGTAAAGAAGTGATCAGGCCGGCCACTTGTTTTAAATAGTTAAATTTGCGGTATGATTGTTGATCTCATCCGATTGAAATGAAAAGAATTATTCTGGTACTGGTACTGGCGGCCTTTGGTTTCATGGCTGTCGCCCAGAGTGTTGAAAGTCCGAACTACGGCCTGAAGGCGCCCCTCACGGCGGAGATCGTCAGGGTCGATTTCAATGAGAACGCCACGGTTGTTTGGCTGACTATAATGAGTGACATCAACAATGCCTGGTTCTGCATTGACAGGAATACTTTCCTGGTGAGGCCTGACGGCGTTAAGCTGAAGCTCACCAATCTCAAGGGACTTCCCTACTGTCCTGCCACATACAAGTTCAGGCGTCCCGGTGAGAAGGCCTCCTTTTCTCTTACCTTCCCTGCTACAGGGGTGCTGCCCTGGTTTTCCGTTGTTGAGGAGTGTATGGGTGGCTGTCTCTCATTCAGGGGCATTGTGACGGACCAGGCCCTGAACAATAAGCTCAATGAGGCTTATAGCTTTTCTGACAGGGGAGAAGATGCAGCTGCATACCGGCTCCTTAAAGAGATCATCAGTGAGACGGATTCACTTAACCTTGGAATAGAGGGGTCAGTCTACACTTCCCTTCTTCTGATTGATCACAGACTGGGGAGGAGAGAGGCCGCCCGGTCATGGTACAACCGGATGATGACCGCTGATACTCCTGACCTGGCGCTTTATCTTGAGACCCTTAGGATTCAGGGAATAGAGTTCTGACAACACACCGGATATGCGGGTCAGGATATGCTGCCTGGTCTGACAAGTCAGGGTCTATACGATGATCTTTTCGTTCTCCTCGTCCCAGAAAATCTTTTTGTGGTGCTTGTATGAGAGCGTACCCATATGGGCGGTCATGGCCTCCTGGAATCCCTGGTCGATATCACAACCTGGCTGTGTGCCGTTCCTGATGGCCTCAAGCCACTCCCTGAGATGCAGGTGAGTGGTGTCTACCCTCTTGCCGCCCAGATAAGTGTAGAGCAGTCCCCGCTCGGCAAAGTACCTTTCAGTGGCAGAGGAGACTGCATCAACGCTCTTCTTGCCTGGGAAGTAGGAATAGACAGGCTTGCCCGGTTCTATCACCTTCTCGGCAAACCCTTCAGCATATCTTGTTGACATTGCGTCAGGATAGATGGTGATGGTGTCGCCTATCTCCATATAACCGTCGTGACCCATGATCCGCTTGCCCCTGGACATCTGGCTTGCCAGGGTTGCGGAATAGAGAAGCGACATGTTCCTGTCCGGGAACTCAAACACTGTTGTTAATACATCAGGTACGGTACGCCCGTCATTGAAGTAATAGATCCCGCCGGTTGACATGGCTGAGTGAGGTATTCCCAGTTGCATGATCTGGTTGATGGCATCATATTCATGGGTCAGCAGATCACCTGACAGTCCCGTGCTGTAATCCCACCAGCATCTCCAGCGGAAGAATCTCTCAAGGCTGAAGTCGTGCCACGGTGCCTGTCCGATAAACTGCTTCCAGTCAATGGTGTCGGGGCTGGCATCTTCATGTATGGGGTATACCCATGCACCGTTGGGGTCATTACGGTTGGTAGTAACCTCAACGAGAGTTACCTTTCCGAGCATATTTTTCTGCAGTGCCTCCCGGGCCTTGATGTAGGACGAGGTCTGACGTCCCTGATGACCCAGTTGGAAGACGATGCCGGATTCCCTGACAGCTTTTCTTACCTCATAGGTCTCCCCGACGCTCCATGTGAGTGGTTTTTCACAGTAAACATGCTTCCCTGCCCTTGCAGCTTCTATGGTCATGGGCCCGTGCCAGTGGTCAGGGGTGGCTATGATGATGGCATCGACGTCAGGTGAGGCGATCAGGTCCTGATAGTTATGATAGCGCCCTGGCATGTCAGCTATTTTGGCACCGGTACCTTCACGGTTAAGGTTGCCTGCCGCCACGCGGGCCATCTCACCGTAGGTGTCGAAGATATCGCAAATGGCAGTGATACGTACGTTCAGGGCCTGCTGCTCCATGAAATGACTGTAGCGGGTGTCATTCTCATCGGCGGCGGCAGCTGCTCTCCAGTCATCAATGAGGGAGGGATGCACGAATCCAAGAGCCTGCGCCAGCTGTTTGCCCCGTATGCCGAAGCCTATAATCCCGATCCTAATCTCCCTGCTGCCCGGAGGAGGAAGGGTAAAATCAGCCTCTGCCGGGGACATACCCAATTCCTCCGATATGAGGCGGTTGATCTTACTCTCATAGTGAGATTTGCTTATGGCACCGTAGGCAACAGCCCCGACAACGGGTACGGTAGCCAGCCCCTTCAATGCATCACGCCTGGAGATCTTCCTTCCCCCGGATGCTTTGCTCTTTTTCTCTTCATTCATGGTTTTGATCCTTTCCTCTGAAAAGTCGTGCCAGCCCGGCTATCTGCTCCGTGGGAAACAGCGAGAGGACACCCAGGACGAAAAACTCAATGGCGACCTTATCAATAATGAAATAGTTACCCTCTGCCGGCATCGAGTATTTTATGCCGGGGAAGGGGGGATGTGACAGGTAATAGAAGAGCAGCATAAGCATCCCCGCATATGAAGCCCAGCGACTCAGAATACCAAGAATCAGGCCCAGTCCGATCAGCACCAGGCCCCACTCATTCAGGAAATCGGTAACGGACAGAATTCTTTCATTGGAGGCCATGGAATGAAACAGACTCGAGAAAGGCCCGCGCGAATCCAGCAGGTATACTCTGGCGGACCAGTTACCGTCAATCACTTTCACCAACCCTTCATAAAGAAAATGCCAACCTATGGCAATTCTGGTCAAAACAAGCCAGATGGCCTGTCTATCGGTAAGGTATTTCATCTCTTTTAAAAATAAGGCACAATGTTAATTATTTATGGATTGATTTCAAAGGGTTGCGCGTCATCTGCCCGTGATGTTTTCTGATGGCTCAGAATGATGTTGTACGGGGGGCAGGGAAAAACTCCCTTTCAGGGGTGTGATAAGAAGGAGGTTGTTGTTCCTGACACCATGATGCTTTCTGAAGTGGCAAAAAAAAGAGACGCCCGGGTTGAGGGCGCCTCTGCTTTTCAAAGGTTAGTCAGTCTTAGAAATGGAGGTCGACGCCTATAGCGACAACCCAGGTGTCCTTGTTGTATGTTTCAGTAAACGGAACAAGAATGCCTGCGCCTGTCATGGGGCGGCTTGTGCTCTTTTCACCTTCCTGGTATATCGTATATATGCCTCCGACATTCAGGTCGATCATCGGGGTGATACGGAATCCCAGTCCGCCTCCGAATGTGCTGGTGTTGAGGCTGTAGCTGAGTTCATCCTGGTAGTTCAGGTTGACTCCTGTGCTGGTACCGGCATATGCCAGGCTGGCGCGGATGTTTTTGGTAAAGCCGTATTCAAGGCCGAATGCATACTCGAGGAAATTCTTGTCGATCATGTTGACATCCCTGTCGGCGCTGCCGTCATAATCTATTCCCTTGTCAAAGTAATAGTTGACGCTTCCTGTCAGCATGAATTTATCCATCGGTCTGACTTCGACTCCGACTGCCAGCATTGCGGGCATGTCATTGATGCTCTCTGCTCCGTCGGGGAACATGGTAATGGGTGCACCTGTCTCCGAGATGCCGGTTGTAAAGTCAGATGTTGTCTGGTTGATGACTCTCAGTTTTGTGGCGAACTCATACTTGATACCGACATTTACTATGTCTGCGAATGTAAGGTTGACGCCTATGATGGGGGTTATCCCCGAGCCTGTCTGGAGCACGTCGGCTCTCTGGTCCTGCATGAGAGAGGAGGTAGCAGTAGCCTGTGCTATCTGGCCGTTGAGAGTAGGTGTGGCTGTTGTGATGGTACCGCTGACCTGGTCAATCGTCATCAGGGGTATGTTTGCAGCCGGGACACCGATAGCTCCAAGACCGGCTTCAATTCCTGCCCGCTGAGGTGCGGTGAGGTATCCGAGGCCTTCAGCCTGGGCAAGGGTTAAACCGCCGCCGCCGCCTGTGATGATGGGCGCCACCGAAGACGGGATGGCCACGATGCTGCTGAGTTGTGTTGCGATGCCTGTGAAGACGGTGCTGGCAGGAAGCCATGTGCCGCCCATGTTGAGCTCGATATTCTCAAGCTTACCTTCATAGGTGTTGCGTGCCATCACATAGCGGGCACCAACGGCAACTGAGAGAATGTCATTGATCTTGTATGAGATGTTGCCATTGAAGCCGTAGAATATGGATGAACCTATGAAATTTGTCTCAAGCCTGTAATCCTGTGCCCCTTGTGACTGAAGCAGGGGAACAAGATCGGAAATGGGCATCTCTATCATGGCCAGTCCTTCATCATAAGTTGCTCCACCGCCGCCGCCGACAGGATTGAACGCTGCCGAGAAAGCCAGTTTCCCGGTGTTGTAGACGGCATAGATGCTCGGGAAGAAGGGTGCGCTGACTGTGCCGGCAAAATCCCTGTCGGGAGCACCATGCAGGTAGGGATAGGTTGTCATCACTGACCTTCCCTGACCGATTGTCTGATTATTGATGCCAATATGAAAACCGGGGGCAAGTTTTGTAAGGCCTGCAGGATTGAAGTAGACAGCATCAACATCCGTGGAGGCGTTACGGCTGAGAAGCCTGATGTACTGCGCACTCTGGTTGGTATTGGTGACCAGGCCTCCTGCAAGAAGGGAACCGGTAACAACAAGTGCGGAAAACAGGGTTAGGAATTTTTTCATGAGTTTCGGTTTTAATTACACATTTTTGGTTTTATTGTGCATATTTTTTGGAAGTGGCGTAAAAGTATTAAAAATAAAATGAAATAAAATGCCTTTAACAGATTAAATAATGATTGCAGGCAGTGACAGAGGTCAGTTTTCAGCCTTTACGGGCTGTCTTTTCGTTGAATCGCGCACAATGAGATCTGTTTTGATGACAATAGTTTCGGAGGCTACATTCACATCGCGGTCCTCGATCTGCCGTATTAGCATCCGGGCGGCGGTCTTTCCCATCTCAAAGGCGCGGTCATCTATAGTAGTCAGCGCCGGTTCGATAATTGTGGAGACAGGGTAGTTGCTGAAGCCTGCAACGGCAATGTCTTCAGGTATCCTGATGTTATTCTTTTTGATGACCTGTATGGCACCGATGGCTGTATAATCATTGGCGCAGAAGATTCCGTCAGGTATCTCCGGAAGCTTCAGCAGCTTCCTTGTGCATCTCGAACCCTCGTCATAGCTCAGGTCAGTGGCACAGCAGACCATGTTAGGGTCGAAGGGAAGGTTATTCTTCAGCAGCGCAGCCTTATAACCTTCAAGTCGTGATGCGAATATCGATGTCGTCTGGCATCCTGCAATATGGGCAATTCTTTTGCATCCTATATTAATAAGGTGTTGCGTCACCCTCATTGCAGCATCGAAGTCGTCTATGATAACCTTGCTTGCTTCAAGGTCATTGCTCACCCTGTCATAGAACACCAGGGGCACCTTCAGGCTATTGAACCGGGCAAAGTGACTGCAGTTCTGCGTCTCGAGGGCAAGGCAGGCTATTATGCCGGCGACCATGTTGGTCTGGAGTATGCTGGTGATGGCAACCTCCCTCTCAAGGGAGTCCTTCGACTGGTAAATAGTCACATTGTAGCCCATCTTATAGGCTATCTCTTCCACCCCGCTTATCACGTAAGAATGGAAGGTGATATCTATGCGGGGCACTATCACGCCTATCATGTTGGTTTTTCTCCTGCGTAGGTTTGATGCCACCGAGTTCGGGAAATACCCTAGCTGCTTGGCCAGTTTCCATACCTCCCTGGTGGTCACCTCCCCGATGCTGGGATGGTTATGCAGAGCCCTGGAGATGGTTGAGACGGAAAGGTTCATCCTTTTCGCCAGGTCCTTTATTGTCACTCTTGCGCCGGGCATGCTATAAAGTTACTACTATTTGAAAATGCAAACGTTTGATCACTACCACAAATATAATTAAAAAACTCACTGATAAGCAATCATCAGCTTAAATATCAGTTATAGAGTAAAATATGTATGATATCTTACGACTTTGTCTGTGACTCCATAACGCCAGATCTGGCATAAATGTTAAATATGTCTATTTAAGTATAAAATTTTACGCAAACGTTTGCTTTTTGAAATTTTATGTCATAATTTTGATCTGTCAGGCTCTGTGTAATTAGATAAATCATTGAAAATTAATTTGATAACGCAAAACCGATAAACAAAACCGCTCCCGGGCACATTGTGGATGCTTCCCGGGAGCCGGCATGTGTCAGGATTTAAAATTAAACCCTTAACTATCAAAATTATGAAAAAAAAGCAAGTGAACGTGCTCTTCTGTTCAGAAATGAACTGGAAGAAACCGATTCTGCTGTCAGGGTTGATGATTATGCTCTCAGTGCTGATGACATTCAGCGCTGCCGCATCATCTGCCATTGCACTCCAGCAGAAAAGGGTCACGGGGAAGGTCACCGATGCAACAACAGGTGAACTTCTGCCCGGAGTGACCATCGTAATTAAAGGTACTACCACCGGAGTGGCCTCGGACCTTGACGGATCATACTCCATTGATGTTCCGTCAAACAATACCGTGCTGCAGTTTACCTCAGTAGGATATGCGTCACAGGAGATAACCGTCGGGTCACGGTCAGTCATCGACGTGGCGATGCAGGCTGATGTGACAATGATAGAGGAGCTGGTTGTCATCGGTTACGGCTTCAAGAAGAAGAGAGACCTCACCGGGTCAATCTCATCTATCAGCGCCGCGAATATCGAAGACACACCTGTCAAGGATGTGCTCTCGGCACTGCAGGGAAGAGCCCCTGGCGTATTCGTGACCTCCAACTCAGGGGCACCGGGCGACGGTATCACCGTCAGGGTCAGGGGATACTCATCGCTGAACTCGGGTAATGACCCTTTGTATGTCATCGACGGAGTGCCGGTCGAATCAAACACCATGACCTCACTCAATGGCTATGACATGCACGGCCTCAACCCGCTTTCAGACATCAACCCGGGTGATATAGAATCAATAGAGGTTCTCAAGGACGCTGCATCAACGGCCATCTACGGATCAAGGGCTGCCAACGGCGTAGTACTGATAACAACCAAAAGAGGCAAAGAGGGCAAAGCCACCGTCAGCCTCAGCTACTTCAGCGGCATCAGCGAGATTACCCGCAAGCTGGGCGTTCTCAATGCCACACAATGGCGCGAGGTGATTATTGACTCATATAAAAACCTCGACAGGTATAATAATGCCACCACACCTACCGAGCCTCACTGGACGGCAATAGACTCACTAAACCCGATGAACAACGGGGATGTCGACTGGCAGAGCGTGATGTACCGCAAGGCATGGCAGCACCAGGTGGAACTGGGTGTACAGGGTGGCACCGAAGCCGCCAGGTATGCATTCAGCTCATCCTACCTCGATCAGGACGGCATTTTCCTGGCATCCAATTACAAGAGGATTACATCAAGATTAAACACTGACTTCAAAGTCTCTGACAAACTGACCATCGGGCAGAACATCTCCTTCACCAACGGTAAAAACAACAGGATAAATGCAGGCGGTACCGGAAACCTCAGCCTCGTGCAGTCGATCCTTGTCAGACCCCCGATATATTCCCTGACATATCCTGACGGATCACCCATAAATTATTTCAACGGAAAGAGAAACCCGGTAGGCATGGCCGAAGAGTGCACACACCTCAACGTGTCAAACAGGATCATCGGGAACCAGTACCTCGAATATGATATTATTGAAGGCCTTATGTTCAGAACCAGCATTGGCATAGACTACATAACGATGAAGGAGGATGAGTTCTATCCGACTACAGTTGACTACCGCGCCGGTTACAACTGGGGTTCGGTAAGGGCCAGAACCAACATGACCTGGGCCAATGAAAACTACCTGACATACACTGCCACCCTCGCCGATGTGCATGAGATATCTGCAATGGCAGGGTTCAGCATGCAGGACTGGAAGATGGAGACCACCGGTCTTGACGGACTCTATTTTGCAAGTGACAACATCAGGACCCTCAACGGGGCCGGTACCATCTCAAACCAGGCCGTCAACCGCACTGACGAACACTCAATGGTCTCCTACTTCGGCCGATTGTCGTACAATTACAAGGGCAGATACCTTGCCGAAGCAAACCTGAGGGCCGACGGATCATCAAGATTCGGGGCCGAAAACAGGTTTGGATACTTCCCCTCAGCCTCAGCAGCATGGCGGTTCTCAGACGAATCTTTTGCTGACGGACTGGGATTCCTGACTGATGGAAAAATAAGGCTGAGTGTCGGCCAGGGCGGAAACGAGGCTATCCCAAACTACGTGTCAGGCGGCGAGTTCTCAATAGGAACCAACTATCTGACCTACTCGGGTGCTTCTCCTACCGTAATGCCCAACCAGGCTCTCAAATGGGAGGTCACCACACAATATAACCTTGGTATCGACCTGGCCATGTTCAACAACAGGGTCAGTTTCGTGGCTGATTTCTATATCAAGAACACCTCGGACCTGCTGTTTGCAGTGCCAATACCTGAGACAACGGGCTTCGGCTATATCACAAGGAACATCGGAGACATTTCGAACAAGGGGATGGAATTTGCCATCAATACCCATAACTTCGACGGCGACTTCCAGTGGACCACCAGCTTCAACATAGGGTTCAACGAGAACACTGTCGTTTCCCTCCCCGAAGACGTTCTTACCAACGGATACATCCAGAACGGGACATATCACATCCTCAAGGAGGGCGAATCAATCGGCACTTTCTACGGATGGAAGTTCCTGGGTGTCTATTCGAGGGATGAAGACAACGTCAACCAGGTGAAGTTCGGCTCGGCAACCGGCAAGGTATTCAAGGGTGGTGACATCATCTGGGACGACCTGAATAATGACAATATCATCAATGATGAGGACAAGCAGATCATAGGCAATGCACAGCCTCTTTTTGCCGGCGGCCTCAACAACGACTTCTCATACAAGAACTTCGGACTCAATATCTTCCTGCAGTTCTCCTACGGCAATGAGATCTACAGCCACCTCAACAACATGAGAAACTGGGTGTTTGCCTATAACAACGTCTCAACAGATGCTCTCAACAGATGGAGGGAGCAGGGCGACGTTACCGATTATCCTGCACCTACCCGTAATGACCCGATGAGAAATGAATATCTGAGGGTTTCCGACAGGTGGGTTGAGGATGGCTCATACATGAGGATAAAGAATGTCACATTCTCATATACTCTTCCCAATGCCATAACCAGCAAGGCAGGCATAAGCAGGCTCCGTGCATACGTCACGGGCCAGAACCTGCTTACATTCACTCATTACACCGGTTATGACCCTGAGGTAAACTCATACAGCGGACTACAGGTCGGTGTTGACGAGGGCGCATATCCTCAGAGCAGGACGATAATATTTGGTGTCAACATGGAATTTTAAAAACAGACGGATATGAAATTAAAATATATCAAGACAGCTTTAGTGGCTATCGTACTGCTGCAGGTGACTGCCTGTACCGATATCCTTGACAAGGATCCCGTCAGCAGCTTTTCGGCCGCAGGGTTTTACAAGACCACCGCTGATGCACAGGCAGGAATATACGGGATCTATGATGCTGCACAGTCGGTTTTCAGACTGAATTTCTGCTACTGGGGTGAAGGAAGGGCTGACAATGTTCAGACCGCACAGTCGGGCGAATCACTTGTTCTCGCTTCCAACAACCTGACGAACACTGCCTCATCGGCAGACTGGACTGCCCTTTATACCATGATCAGCCGGGCTAATTACGCTATTGCATTCATCCCTGATGTATACGATGATGACAATGCAACGGGTAAACAGCTCCTGGGTCAGGCCCATGCTCTGCGGGCTCTTGCTTACTTCTATCTTGTGAGGGTATGGGGTGATGTTCCTTTCATTACTGAGCCTTATACATCAGGTGATCAGGACATTTTTATAGGGAAAACCGATAAGGAGACAGTACTCGACCAGGTGGAAGAGGATCTGAAGTATGCTGCTGCCAACTGCATTGAAAAGTACAACAGCAACAATGACCGGATCATGTTCACCAGGGGCGGGGCAAACGGACTGCTCACTCAGGTTTACATGTGGAGGCACAAGTATACGGAGGCACTCGCAACATCGTCACTCGTGATGTCAAATACCCTCTACAGCCTGGTTCCCATAGCAGACTGGGGCAAGATGTTCTCGAACAGCTATTCCAAGGAGAGCATCTTCGAAGTAGGTTATAATGATACCGAGACCAACGGTCTCCGGACACTGTATGCCGTGGGATCCTATGCCATCTATACTCCTTCCGTCAAGTGGAAGGCGTCAATAGAAGCAGGTGACCTCAGAAGAGACTTCGTATATGATGTTGTTCCTGCAGACCCCAAGGCTATCTGGAAATACCTGGGCCAGGGGGTGAGCGACGAGGTCTCCACTCCGGCAAAACAGAATATAGTCCTGATAAGGCTTGCCGACATAATGCTTCTCAGGGCAGAGGCGCTCAACAAGATAGGCGGAGAGGCAAACAAGACAGAGGCACTTATACTGCTGAACACGATAAGAACCAGGGCCGGCCTTACAGCTTTTGCCACCGAGGCTGAAGCCATTGCAATGTACGGAGACCTTGAATCAGCAATACTTCAGGAGAGATCGGTTGAACTGTGCTTTGAGGGTCACCGCTGGTTTGACCTGGTAAGGACAGGTAAGGCCATATCTACCATGGGCCCGATCAACGGCCTCAGCAGTGAGGCAAACCTTGTCTGGCCGGTACATCAGAACTCCCTCAACAAGAACCCCAACATGACGCAGAATTCATTCTATAACTAGTATTGCTGCCCAGAATAATCAAAGAAAAGTGAAATGAAAAAGAGTACTATAATATTTCGAAAGCTGCACCTTGCAAAGATGCTGCTCGTCCCCCTTGCACTTGCATTGATGTTCGCTTCATGCGAGATACAGGAGGACTATGAATACGTGTACGGTAATCCCGGAGGCAAGGTCAACATGACAGCCTGGGAATTCATCCAGGCAACCGATTCCCTCTCTCTTATGGAGGAGGCAATTTCCGCAACAGGACTGCAGAGCCTCTATTCCGGATCAACAGTCAGGACTTTCATAGCACCCAGGAACAGTGCCTTCAGGGCTTATATGAAGACCAACAGCTACGCGAATATCAGCGCAATTCCCGTTGCCGCCCTGGAGTCGGTCCTCAAATATCATGTTGTGAATGCAAAGGTGATATTTACCGATCCGGAGCTGCTCGCGAGCAACAACCCGATATCATATCCAACGGAGAGCGGATCGGTAATGTTCCTTTCCCACAACACCAGCTATCAGGGAGTGATCAACCAGGGCACCAAGAAGAGCTGGACGATCATTACATCAAACATAGAACCGACAAACGGAGTCATCCATGTAACGGCAGATATCGTATACCTGTCACTGTGATGCCCGTCAGTTGATTGCAGGTTAGTTTTAAGGTTGAAGATCAGATGGGCGTTCCATCAGAGTGATTGGTGAAAAGCACGGATCAGCCCATCTGACTCTTTAAAACCTGCAGCTCTTGAGTTGATGTTTTACTAACAGCCCGGAATTTTTTGTCAGGCCGGGAACAAATGATTAATCACAATGAGGATTAACAGATATAAACACCTTAATGTCAATGTTTTTCCGACGAGGCTTGAAATGGGCCTTGCTGCCGGGAGGGATGTTGAAGCCCGGGTTGCCGGGCTGCTCAAAGTTAAGGAGGAGGTGAGGATGGTCTTTGCTGCAGCCCCTTCGCAGAATGAGATGCTTGATTACCTGGCAGGCTCGGAGCTGATCGACTGGAGCAGGGTCACCGCTTTCCATATGGACGAATATTTAGGCCTTAACGGCGGGGCAGACCAGCTCTTTTCCCTCTATCTCTCGCGCAGGCTCTTCAGTAGGGTCACGATGAAAAACGTCTTCCTGATTGACGGCAATGCCGATACGGAGGAAGAGGCCGAAAGATATTCCTCTCTCCTGACGGAAGCCCCGATAGATGTCATCTGCCTGGGGATAGGAGAGAACGGGCATATCGCCTTTAATGACCCGCCGGTGGCTGATTTCAGTGATGCGCAGGTTGTGAAGAAGGTGAGACTTGACAGGTCATGCCGTATGCAACAGGTCAACGAAGGTTGTTTTACAACGCTGGAAGAGGTGCCGGAAAAGGCACTCACACTTACAATTCCGGTTATCTTTAATGCATCGCATCTCTTTTGCGTTGTCCCGGGTCTGAGTAAGAGAGAGGCTGTATTTAACACCCTGAACGGACCTGTCACAACTGCTTGTCCCGCATCGGTACTTCAAAAACACCCTGACTGCAGTTTTTATTTCGACAGAGATTCTTTCGGAGATCAGTAATTTATTATGTTTAAAGAATGAGCAGAGGAAGAAGGAGATTCATAAAAAATATTGTAACAGGCACTGCCGGTGTTGCGCTGGGGGGATTAATCATTAATGCAGCACCGGCAGATGCTTTTGGCCGGCTCTTCTTTTGCCCGCCTCCTGGCGATTCCCCGGTATTCCCCTTCCTCAGGTATGTCAGGAAGTATAATATAGGTGATTACATACCAAAAGACCAGGGGGGCAAATTCATCCAGATGGCCCTCATCCATTCGGAGGAGGATGAGAAAATTGTTGCCGCCATCAGGGGAGGACTGATCAGGGAGGTCTACGGTGAGCCAACCGGGTGGGGTAAATATGAAAGAACCGAGATCGAAAAGAGCGTCTGGCTGAACAGGTTCTACTTCCTCCCTTCATTTGCAAGGATGTATCACCTTACCGGCGACAGGAGTTATCTTGACGATATGGTGGAAATCATCAGGCAATGGATAACCGATAACCCCCGCCAGCCCGACTCGCACCGCACAACCTATAACTGGAGGGACATGCAGGTGGCATGGCGCTCGATACATTTTTCATGGTGTTATTACCTCGGCGAGGAGGGGCTGACGTCAGATGAGAAGAAGCTCATCATTGACTCCCTGAAGGAGCACGCCCATATTCTCGTGACAGGCTTCGGGCAGGCAAAACTTAACGAGTTCAACCACCAGTCGCACGGCGGACTGGCCATGCTTTATCTCGGAGTTCTCTTCCCAATGCTGGATGAGGCTGAGGAACTGCGGCGCAAGGCATTGATTATTCTCAATCACCATCTTGCCAACGCATTTTACGACGACGGCGGCAACGTGGAGCAGATGTTCGGTTATTATCCGTTCCAGTCGCATCTGTTCAGGGACGCCTTTCTGCTCTGTACCGCCAACGGACTTGAGCCGCCGGTGAACTCGCTCCCCATGCTCAGGAAAATGGTGAACTATCTCTCAGCGGTGGAACGCCCTGACGGCAGGGTTCCGCAGGTCAATGATTCTTACGAAATGGCTGTGCAGCCGACCATTGACACCATCAACGAGATCCTCGGCGCTGTGGCATTGGCGGAAGAGCAGGGCTCAGTTTACTTCCCTGACTCGCAGGTAGCCGTGATGAGAGACCAGGGCAAAAATGGATGGTATCTTCTTGCCAACCCTGCCTCCGTCATCGGGGCCCATGCCCATGCCGGCAGGCTGGGATTCGAGATGTGGCACGCCGGCACACCGCTCCTGATTGAGAGCGGATGCTGCAACTATGACGATCGTGCCCTTGTCTCCTGGTACCGAACCACACGGGCACACAACAGCGCAATTATTGACGGCGTCACAGAGGCAGCCACCTCGTCTGACCTGCTGTGGGTACCACGGCGGGAGACCCCGAACAGGATAACAGCGTTTGTTCCGGGAGATGAACTCTCATCCCTGACCATGGTCTCTCCGCCGGAGGAGGCAACCAACTCGTCGGTGCGCTGGACCAGGACAATCACAACCGTAAGAGACCGCTTTGCCATAATAAGTGACACATTTGAGGCGGAAGGAGAACACAGGTATGAGATCCTTCTGCACTTTCCCCCGTCAGAGGTCTCGGCAGACCCCTCAGGTAAATCCCTGGCCGTCACTGCGGAGAGTCTGACAGAGGTTATTGCTGCAGATAACAGAGCAGAAGGAAAGTTCTCTGTCGCCAGGGGGATGGTGAGCATCAGGGGAGTCTCAACCGAAGCCCCGGTGGCATCACTCCTCATTAACGGCACAGGGACCGTTCAGTCTCATATCGTGGTTATCCCCTCATCAAATGGCATGGGCGGAGCCACTGTAAAGCTCAGGAAAAGGAAGGAGAGAAGCATCATCAGCGTCAGAAAGGGTGATGGCACAATGACCCGCGTCGCATTCTCCGCTGAGGGGGTGCATCTTATGAAACAGACAAACTTGTTAAGATGAAAAACTATAAGAAGATGACCCTGAAAGTCAGAACGGCTCTCTTCATTCTGCCCGTAATGATCATGATGCTGCAGGGATGCCGCAATGCAGCTACTGAGCTGCCGGCCGGAGAAACCGGAAAGCAGACGGCCGCCGGCAGTGACGGACCAATAACCTCCGGCAGTGACGGACAAATAACCGCCGGTACTGATGGCCAGGCGGCTACCGGCCAGTTTGGCGTACGCGGTTTTCATGTCGATCTCAGGATCCAGGTGATGACCATGGAAGCTCTCAGGGAGCTGGCGGATGAGCTTGCGCAGTTTGGCATAAACACCCTGGTGATGGAGTGGGAAGCGTCGTATCCCTATCGGAACAATGCAACCATCTCACGAGAGCTCGCCTACACCAGGGAGGAGGTAACATCATTCATAGACTACTGCGAGGAACGGGGAATAGATGTCATCCCCCTTCAACAGTGCTTCGGTCATGTTGAATATATCCTGAGGCATGACCGGTACAGTGAACTTAAGGAGGACAGGAAGGATATCTCACAGTTATGCCCCCTGAAGGAAGAGGCTGACAGCCTTCTCTTTGCGGACCTTTTTGCAGATCTGGCCTCAATGCATAAGTCGGATTACATCCATATCGGAGGTGATGAGACATACCTGCTGGGGCACTGCCCGGCCTGTTCGCTGAAGGCTGCCACGGAGGGCAAGTCGAAGCTCTTCGTCGATTACATGAAAATGATGTGCGACATCATCATCAGCCTGGGCAAGAAGCCTGTGATGTGGGCTGATATACTGCTCAAGTATCCGGAAGCAGCCGCAGAGATGCCGGGTGAGACAATTTATATCGACTGGAATTACGGATGGAAGACAGACTACTTTGGTGACATCACTGCCTTGCAGGAGCAGGGGCTTGAGTTCTGGGGTTCGCCGGCAATCAGGAGCCATCCGGATAACGCATACGTCACCTGCTGGGAGAAGCACTTCAATAACCAGCGCGACTTCATTCCGTATGCCCGGGAGGCAGGATACACAGGGATAATAATGACTTCATGGTCAACCTCCGGCGTTTACGGGTTCACATGGGATGTCAATTATGAGGTGATGGATATGGAGCAGATCAGAAACACCTACCCGCTCTCAGGCTTCAGGATCCTGATCGCATCCTACGTGCAGGCTCTCAATCAGCTTGAGCCGATTGATCCTCAAAAGTTTGTCGTTCAGTATGCCGCTGACCGCTTCGGCCTGACAGAGGCTGAGGGTGAGCTGCTCTGGGAGACACTCAAAATTGCACCCGAACTCATTGTCAACGGCAAGCCTGCAACATCCCCGTCAATCAGTGCAATGAGAGAAACTGTGGCCGCTGCCGTAGAGAAAATGAATACCCTGAAGGCGTCAAAAAACATCAATGAGTTTGAACACCTGAGGCTGATGCTTGATCTGAGAGATCATTACCTGGCGTTCAAGGAGGTGGAGTCGCGCTTCAATTCACCGGATTTTTCAATTGATGACCGCAAGAGCATCGTTGCGGAACTTGACCCGCTTATCAGCGAATCGCGAAAACTTGACAAAAGGTTTGCTCGGCTTAACAAGGGCTTTCTCTATGATTCGGAGATAGCCGAACAGAATATGATCAGGAACAGGAAGATGATGCTTCTTCATGAGAGGCTGTCAGGCAAAAGAACACTGTAAAAATGGCCGGCACGATTGATCGGTTTCTGTTGCTTGCGGCTCTCTTTGCCGTCTCTACCGCCATGGTTCAGGATGAACGAACCAGGTATTTCCCCCGGAGCCGGGAGTATGTTGAAGTCATGCCCTCCGGGGAGAAGGTCTGGCTGTTTGTGCTTGCCGGACAGTCCAACATGGCAGGCAGGGGGCTGGTGGAGCCTTGTGATACCATGCCTCACCCACGTATCTTTTCGGTTACTCCCGACAAAAGTTGGGTGGAGGCCAAAGAACCCCTTCAGCTCTATCAGCCTGCCCTCACCGGACTTGGCCCGGGAATGGCATTTGCCAGGGCTTTGATTCAGGAGCTTGATGAAGAAATTTATATAGGTCTGATACCATGTGCCGTTGGAGGCAGCTCGGTAAGCAACTGGCTCAGTGATTCGCTCTACAATGGAGTAAGGCTTAAGAGCAACTTCACTGACAAGTTGCTGTGGGCCAAAGAATACGGAACGGTGAAAGGTATCATATGGCACCAGGGAGAGTCTGATGCAACTGCCGAAAAACTACCGCACTACAAGGCAGACCTGACCCTTCTGTTTAACTATTTCAGAGAGGTGGCCGGCGATGATAATCTTCCGGTAATTGCCGGTGAGCTGGGGATATTCCCCGGTGTTGAAAAAAACAGGCAGGAATACCTGTTCCTGAACGACATCCTCCAGGAAATTTCACGTGACGATCCGGAGATAGCCCTGGTGCGCTCATTCGGCATGAAGGCAAAGGCTGACAATGTCCATTTTGACGGTCCTTCTCAGAGGATTATGGGCAGGAGGTACGCTGCAGCATGGCTGTCACTGATACGTAACAAAGATTAATTAATACAACAGATATGCAGCTTATAGACTGGATTGTTCTGATGCTATATTTCACTTTGCTTATATCGATAGGCTTCTGGGCCTACCGAAGGGTAAAGAACTCCGCCGACTTCTTCACTGCCGGCGGCAAGCTGCCCTGGTGGCTCTCGGGCGTGTCACATCATGTATCAGGATATAGCGGAGCAGTCTTCGTGGCCTATGCCGGGATAGCCTATACACACGGACTCACTATCTATGTCTGGTGGGCGTGTGCTGTTGCAGCTGCCACTTTTCTCGGTGCCCATCTTGTTGCGCCGCGGTGGGCAAGGCTCAGGATAGCTACCGGAATACAGTCGCCCACAGAGTACCTTCTCACCAGGTACAACCTGAATACGCAACAGCTGATTGCCTGGTCAGGGGTTATAATAAAGATATTTGACGTAGGGGCCAAATGGGCTGCCATTGCCATCCTCCTGAACATCTTTGCGGGTACCTCATTCCTCACCGGCATCCTTCTGGCCGGGTCAGTATCGCTGATCTACAGTACGCTTGGAGGTCTCTGGGCTGATGTGGTTAATGACTTTGCCCAGTTCATTGTCCAGCTTGTCGCCGGTATTACCATGTTTGTGATCGTGCTTGTCAACATGGGCGAGGGTGCGGCAGGCTTCCTGACAATGTGGGACAAACTTCCGGCTTCACATTCTGCCGCCTTCAGTGATCCTTACACCTGGCAGTTTCTGATAGCCATGGTGATCATCGACTTCTTCAGCTACAGTGGCGGGACCTGGCATCTTGCAACCCGCTTCATCGCCTCCTCTTCAGGCCAGGTGGCAAAAAAGGCAGCCACGCTCTCCTCTGTACTATATCTGTTATGGCCGATAGTGCTCTTCTTTCCGATGTTTGCCGCACCTCTGTTCCTTCCCGGCCTGGAGGATCCGACACGGTCATACGGCATGCTGGCCATCAAGTTTCTGCCAGCAGGACTGGTTGGGCTGGTGATGGCTTCGCTCTTTACCAACACCCTTTCAATGACCTCCTCTGACGCCAATACCATCTCTGCAGTCATCACACGTGATATCCTGCCTCGTTTTATCAGGGGTTTTGCTGACTACAGCAGGAAAAAGACATTGCTCTTCGCAAGGATATCCACCTTCTCATTCACTGTTCTTACCATCCTTATCGCCATTAATGCAGAGAGTTTCGGAGGGGTGTTCGGTCTTATCGTATCATGGTTTGCCGCACTTCTCGGACCAATTTCCATACCGATGATCCTTGGCCTTCTGCCCGCCTTCCGCAGGTGTGACAGCCGGATAGCAATAATCTCAATAGTATCCGGTATCGCGGCATTCATTATAGTTAAGCTTATACCCGGGGCTTCACTGGCCCTGGAGGTAGGGATTCCGCTGTTTACATCCTTAATATTGTATATTGCAGCCGGATTGCTGATCAGGCGCGAGGTGCCCGAGCGGGTTGACATACTGATGAGGTCATTGAAGAAATAGTAGAAACAGGTTCGCATGGCAACGAATGAAACTGTGATTTACGGGCGCGATTACCGCAGCGGAAAACCTTTACAGGTGGCATTAGCCGACGGTATAATACAAGGTGTTGAGGAGACCTCTGACGACAAGGCTTCAGGATGCCTGATAGCCCCCGGCCTGACAGACCTGCAGGTAAACGGTTATGCCGGATCTGATCTTAACACCGATCCCCTCCTTCCCGGGACGGTCAGGGATATTTCCGTTAAACTGTGGAGCGAAGGGGTCACTACTTTTTTCCCGACTGTCATTACGAACAGCCCGGAAAACATAATGAGAGCCGTGAAGGCCGTGGCAGATGCCTGCCGTCTTTTTCCTGAGGCAGCCGGGGCTGTGGGAGGCATTCATCTTGAGGGGCCTTTCATCTCACCTGAGGATGGTGCCCGGGGCGCTCATCCGGCAGAGCATGTCCGGCCACCGGACTGGGAGCTCTTTAACGAATGGCAGGAGGCATGCAACGGCATGATACGTATTGTGACCCTCTCACCCGAGTGGCCTGGGGCGGCTGACTTTATACGGAAGGCATCAGTCACGGGAGTGATTGTTGCCATCGGGCATACTGCAGCCACACCTGAGCAGATAAGGGAGGCTGTCGGGGCAGGGGCAACCCTCTCCACCCACCTTGGAAACGGGTCTCACCAGATGCTGCCAAGGCACAGGAATTACATATGGGAACAGCTGGCTGCGGATGAACTGTATGCAACCATGATCTCCGACGGCTTTCATCTCCCTGACGCTTTGATGAAGGTTTTCATAAGGATGAAACCGGGCAGGCTGATCCTGGTGAGTGATGCAACCAGCCTGACCGGGATGCCGCCGGGAGATTACAACACCCACATAGGAGGAGAGGTGACCCTTACCGGGGAAGGGAAGCTCCATATGAAGGGAAACGCGGATGTGCTTGCCGGATCAGGCAAGTCGCTGCTTCACTGCGTGGAGACCCTTGCCTCGAAAGGACTGGCTTCTCTGGCCGGGGCATTGGATATGGCCGGCAGAATACCTTACCGCATGGCCGGCCTGCGCCGCGAATCCCTGCTTACCCGGGGCGGAGTGGCTGACCTGGTAGTGCTCAGGGAAGAGGATGGCGGCCTAAAGGTTGTCAGAACGATTAAGGCGGGAAAAACGGTTTTTACGATGGAATTGCAGTAAACTCTGCAGAATATACTTGATCATGCACCGACTAAATGGTTTGTTATTGCTCTTTGCCCTGACAGGATGCTCTGGCGGGGAGCCGGAATTTGTCATCCCTGAGGGGGCACGTGTCATAAGCTTTTCGGGATATGAGTGGGTTGTCTCCACCTCGGGAGAGCAGAAGGCAGGCCCGGGGCCGAATTACTTCTCTGACTCGGAGGAGAATGTCTGGGTCGATGACCGGGGGAGGCTGCATATGAAGATCACATACCGTGACGGCCGATGGAACTGCGCAAGGGTTGAGCTGGCCAGGCACACCGGTTACGGCAAATATGTTTTTTATGTCTCCTCCAGGCCTGACAGCCTTGACCGGCAGGTGGTATGGGGACTCTATACCTACATGAACGACACGGAGGAGATAGATATCGAATTCTCAAGATGGGGCTTCGATAACAACCAGGAGGCACAGTATGCAATTCAACCATCTCATAAACCCGGGAACAAGGCCCGTTTCAGGATGAACATGGAAGGCAGCTATTCGACACATATCTTCGACTGGACAAAGAAGTGGATCGATTTTGCCAGTTATCACGGCCACAGACTGCATCCTGTCAATGAAACGGAGATCATCGCCCAGTGGCGCTATTACGGGAGTGACATTCCCCCTGACAGCGACGAGAAGCTGAAGATGAACCTCTGGCTTTTCAGAGGCAAGCCTCCCCTTGACGGTGAGGAGACTGAGGTGGTAGTAGATCGGTTTGAAATCCTTTGAATCATGAATAAGAGAATGTTGTACGCGGCTCTGACAGCCCTGTTTGCCCTTGCCGGATGTACCGGTGGCCCGGCCGGTATCTCCAATGAACCGCTTTCGGTCATACCCATGCCGGTATCCATGACTGTGGAAGAGGGTGAGTTTCTGCTGAACTCCCTGACAATTATCCGGACAGACCCTAACTTTGCCTCCGGAGCCGATCTCTCGGATATGTTCGGAATCTACATCGGGAGCCGGTATGGCAGCCTGAAAACCGGTGCGCCGAATAACGACGCGGGTCAGAATATGATTGTGGCGCGCTACGATAACCTCATCCTGGACCCTGAGGCGTACGAACTGACAGTAGGACGCGATTCGGTAGTGATTGCTGCGTCCGGGGAGGCAGGCCTCTTCTATGGCTACCAGACGCTTATGCAGCTTGTGTTCCCCTCGCAAAAGGCAGAAAAAGGGGTGATCGCCATTCCATGTGTGAGAATCTCAGACGCTCCGGCATACAGATACAGAGGAATGCACCTTGATGTGTCAAGGCATTTCTTTCCGAAGGAATTTATTTTTAAGATGCTTGATGCGATGGCTATGCATAAGCTCAATACCTTTCACTGGCACCTGACCGATGACCAGGGGTGGAGGATTGAGATAAAGAAGTACCAGGACCTGACAAGCATCGGTGCATGGAGGGATGCAACCCTGATTGGTCACGGAAGTGAGACGCCCTGGGTCTATGACGGCACGAGGTACGGCGGTTATTACACACAGGAGGATGTCCTTGAGGTGGTAGAGTATGCCCGGAGGCTCCACATCAACGTCCTGCCGGAGATTGAGATGCCCGGCCATGCCGTGGCAGCCCTGCGCGCTTACCCGGAACTGTCATGTAGCGGTGAACCTGTGCCGCCCTTCAACAGATGGGGAGTATCTGAAGATGTCTTCTGCGCCGGGAGGGAAGAGACATTTGAACTCCTTACCGGGGTGCTTGCAGAGGTGGCTGAGCTATTCCCGTATGAGTACATACATATCGGCGGCGATGAATGTCCCAAGGTGAGATGGGAGGTATGCCCTCTGTGCCAGAAAAGGATAGCTGACAATAACCTGAAGGATGAGCATGAGTTGCAGAGTTACTTCATCAGGCGAATTGAGGCATTCCTTTCAACGAAAGGAAAGAAGATAATCGGGTGGGATGAGATCCTTGAAGGCGGTATAGCCGATAATGCCGCCGTGATGTCATGGCGCGGACATGCGGGTGGGATACAGGCTGCAAACATGGGTCATGACGTGGTGATGACTCCGCATTCATTCGTCTATCTCGATTACTACCAGTCAGAGTACAACGAGCCCCTGGCAATAGGCGGAATGCTTGACATGAAGAAAGTCTATTCAATTGATATCATGCCATCTGAGATTGCAGAGGATAAGAGAAAACACATCATCGGTGCGCAGGCCAATGTCTGGACCGAATACATGGCTGATTCAAAGCATGTTGAGTATATGGTCTTTCCGCGACTGGCAGCGTTGGCGGAGGCTTTGTGGAGCCCGGCCAGGAGTCTTGATTATGAGGGTTTTACCTCTCGCATGAATGCACAGTATGCCAGGTATGATGCATTGGGTATCGGCTACAGGGTGCCTTACCCGGCCGGATTTGACCCCATTAACCTGTTTACTGAGAATGAGGTAACTGTTGAACTGGATAACGGCATCAGCACTTCTGATATCCGTTACACGCTTGACGGAACGGAGCCGTCTGGGAGATCCAGGCGCTATTCAGACCCTCTTAATCTTGACCTGGGTAAAGAGAGGCATCTGAAGGCTGTCACAGTGATGCCCGGAGGCAGGCAGAGTGCCGTTATGTCAGGCATTTTCAGGCGCGCAGATATGAAGGAGGCTCAGGAGCCTGGTAATCTCAGACCCGGACTCAGTTTTAACCTGTTCGGGGGGGAGTTTGATTCCGCCCGGGAAGCAGGGGGAACAGCTGACACAACCGGAGTGGTTGAGACAGTCAGGATCCCGCAGGGTTCACCGGCAGAAAATTTCGGCCTGGTGCTTGAAGGATACCTGGAAGTACCCTCCGAAGGCATATATACATTCTATACCGGATCTGATGACGGAGTTCTGGTATTCATTGACAACGAAGTGGTTGTTGACGGAGATTCGCTGCATCACGGCATCACTAATAAAGGCAAGACAGCTCTCATGTCAGGGTTCCATAAAATTGATGTACGCTACTTCCAGAGACACTACCGGCAGAGTCTGAACCTTGCCTGGGAAGGCCCCGGTCTGCCAAGGCAGTCAATCCCTGCGGGATCACTTTTCCATGAGACTGACTGACAGACGATGCTCCTTCTAAAGTTGTATATCTTACTTCACCTGTTAAGTTCATTCCATACTTCCTCTGAGGCCCGGCGGTTTTCTATGATCTGGTTGGCTACCTCAAGGTTGTGAGATGCTTTTCTTGCCAGAGCAGGGTCAGGAGAGGCAGAAAGCTGCCTGAGGGGCTCCAGGGCTTCCTCGGGCTTTCCCGCCATTATTGACTTGTTAAGAGAAGTGAGCGGCCCTCCGGCGTATAGTTTTTCAAGATAGTTTTCGGTAAACGGATAATACTTACCAATGCAGTCCATAGCGGCCTCCCGGGTGAGCTGACTGACATTCACCCTTCTGCCTGCCAGCGTAGGTCCGCCAATCATGCCAAAGATCGTATATTTAGATTTGATGTAAGTGGATTTTTCTCCTGCACATCTGTCAATGACTTCACCTTCAGAAGTATATAGGGTCATGTATGTATTCGAGAAGAGGTTGAAGTCCTTTGCCATTGTACTGCCTCCTTCATCGTTCTCGGCGAGGTAAAACTCTGATTCAACCCACAACCTTATGGAATCAAGGGCGACGAGCAGGTTTGCACCGTACTGCCTGCAGAGGGTTTTAACGGTGTCAGTGAACTCCGGGTACTGCATTGACATTACCGTAAATCCTTTCTTCAGGGTGTCAGCCACCATGAAGACTGCACGCGGATCTTTCAGAATTATATCTGACAGGCCTATAGTATAACCCTTTACCGCTGCGGCATAGGCTGCTTCATGCTTCTGCTTGATTAAGTCAGGGACCTGGTAGTCATAGAAGTTGACAAACAGGAACCTGCTGCTGTCTGCCGGCAGAATGGCCTCAGGAGGGTAGGTCCTCTGCAACTGAACGATGGTGGAGCACGATGTTGCCAGGGCTGCCGTGATTATAAGAGCCAGTGGCAGGGAGATTCTTTTCATTGATGCTGACAGTTTATAGTTTAGCCTTCTTTATCTGCGCTGATTTGGTTAGCCATGGCCTTTTTCTGATGCCGACCCTTCCTGCCTTGGCTTCCTGTAAGGTTACCAAAATTATACCAATTGGCGCTTAAAACAAAAAAAGGCGCTCATCTCTGCGAGATGAACGCCTCTCTCATTGAAACTAACTGTAATATGCTGTTAAAGTATGATCTCTACCTTGATGTCATCGAGGAAGATGCGGTTCTTGTTGATTGTTACAACAGTCGCGCGCAGATCGTAGTCGCCTCCCAGGAATTTTATCTGGGTTTCGGCAGTTGCTCCGGTGATTGTGAATGTGCGGGTTGCCGCTGGTTCACTCCACATGCCGATACAATACTCCAGGGCGCCTTCAACAGGGTAGACAGGCCAGTTATCGATGATGAACTGGCTCTGGCTTACTGTTCCAGGACCAATAACGCTGATTTTAAGGATGTTGTCGTCCACTGTGCCTGCGGCGGTCATATAGGGTATTGCCTTGAATGTCACAGTTACTGACTGTGTGCCTTCAAGCTTCGAGAGTGCAGGTGAGATCAGGTCACCGCCATAGCTGGTCTTACCCAGTTTGACAAATCCCTGGCGTGCATAGACCAGCGGAGTGGATCCGCTGCCATCAACAGTATTGATTGTACTTGTCCATCCCATGTCCTTCTGCTCCTGGGTCCAGTTGTCAATCCGGGTCTCTCCGGTGGTTGTGTAGAAGATAGCACTGCCGTAAGCAAGCCAGCTGAAGTCTTCCTCAAGTACCACGGTGCCCGGTGACTGGGTAAGAGTGACGGTAGAAACGACGGATGGATAGTTTGTTGCCGTCACCGTAAGTGTAACTTCCCGAGGGTCAATGCTGGTGTTCGCCTCTGCCACCAGGGTAATCTTCTGAGAAGTCACTGACTGCTCCAGCAGCCAGCTGTCATCGCTGAGTGAGTAGCTCCATCCGACATTGGAAACCACATCGACGGAAAACTCTCCGCCGCCGGCAGGAATAGTCACCGCAGAAGGCAATGTGATGTATGGCACGTTACCCTCCTGGTCTACACGGAACAGCACGGGCTGTTCCTCCCCGTCAACAATGAATGCATAGTTGACGGTGCGGGCGTCAAAGGTCTCGTTGGCCTTGACGATGATCTTGAAGATACCGTCGGCATCTCCCTTCTCCGGGAAAACTTTAACCCAGTCTGCATTTTCCTTTTCGACTATCACCCACGACCTGTTTGAACGTACCACATAACTCTGTGTCTTGGCAGCCTTTGTTGCTGTTAGGCCGGTAGGATCACCCTCTATGCTAAAGAAGGGATCTTCAGGTTCTATTTTCTTCTCACAGGAGGTGAGAAGGAAGACGGAAAGAAGCAACAGCGGCACGACTACCAGCAGGTTGTTCTTTATTCTGAATAAAATATCTGTTTTCATCATTTGACTTTTTTGCTGGTTATTTACCTCCGGTGATTGCCTGTTTGCTCCACCATACCGGTGTCTTCATGTCATTCGGACCTCCCATGTCTGTCAGTGCGGCATTGGCATTGGCTCCGTTGGTAGATATGGTGATGTTCGGGAAGCCAAACCTTGTAGGCAGGACATTGTCATTATAGACGGTACCCTCACCTATTGTAAGCACAGGGTAGCCTGTACGGCGGTATTCATGGTATGCCTCCATCCCTACCCAGAAGAGGGCAAGGTATTTCTGGTTACCGAGGAATTCCTCCTTGTTGGTTGCCAGGTCCCATGATCCGAGGGGGGAAGCAAGATATGTATCCATCTCGGCTGATGTGATCGAGACAGGAGGATCAGAATAAGCTCCCTGCTCCGACCACTTCTGCATAGAGGCTCTTACACCTGTCTCATAGTAGATTTTAGCAGCAGCCTGCCCGCCTGAGATATGGCCCTTAAGGGCTGCCTCAGCAAGAATAAGCTGCACCTCAGCATAATCCATATAGGTTGCAGGCGCATCCCTGCGGCAGAAGACCTTGAAGTTAAGCCATGAGGTGCCGACGTCCACGACGCTTCTCTCCTGCTCGGTGCATCCTGAAAGGGTTCCTATCCATATGTTGTCAGGATTGACGGCTGTCACAGGGTTTTTCTTGCCGATTATGGGAAGGCGCGGATCAACATATACCTGGTTGCCATTGATGTCCGTCTGTACCGTCATCCCGATAAGCTGCCTGGTGAGTTTTCTTCCGCTCGAGGTCAGGTCGCTTTCGGTTGTCGTTCCGAAATTGCTGATATAAGGGTCATTCCCCGAGAACTCAACAGTTGCATTGTCGGAATTTGAAGTGAATACCGGATATTTTGCAGGATTTCCGGTTATTTCGGTCATCTTATCCCCTGAATTCATCTCGTCACGACCGCTGACCCTGCAGAGAAGTCTGAGGTATAGGGAGTTGTTGAATTTTCTCCATGCGTTCATATCACCGCCATACATTCCATCCATTGAAGGATTCAGGAAGACGGGGTTAGTGGCATAGATGTCGTTTGCCTCTTCAAGGTCTTCAAACATAAGCTGGTAGACCTCTTTCTGTGAATTGAACTTTGGGGTAAGGGTACCGCCAAGCTTCCTTCCTGTAAATGCCTCCTCGTAAGGAACGCTGCCGAACATGTCGGTCATGTTCGAGAAGAAGAGCACTTTAAAGGTCAGAGCAATGGCTTCGAGTGACGGATCACCCATCTCCTGTGCCAGCTCATACATGTGGTCGATATTCTTGCCGTAGGTGGCATAGTGGTTCCAGAAGCCGTACCAGTCTCTTGAGTCCTCAATAAAATAAAGATGCTCTCTTCGTGTCACTCCTCCGGTGTGGGCCGTGAACTGGATCAGTTCGTTGTTGTAATACCATGTACGGTTAAGCCACTGGTTGGCGGAGTTGTAGAGAATGGGTTCGAACATGCCCGAGGGTTGTATCATACCTACCAGGGTGGTGTTAGGGTTTGTATTGATCTCCTCAAAGTTCTTGGTACAGGAGTAGAGGGATCCGATCACAAACACGCAGATTGCTAATATCTTAAGTTTTTTCATCTCTTTTCGCTTTAAGGATTAGAATGAGAGTCTCAGGTTCATGCCTACCGTGCGTGTCATGGGGAAAGCCCCTGCCTCGACGCCGCTGAAGACATTGGTGCCGGTCATGATCCCGCCTTCAGGGTCATACTGCGGCCACTTGTCCCAGCTGAATATGTTGGTGGCAAAGACAGCAATACTGGCTCCCTGAAGGACTTTTGTCTTCTGGATCAGTGCTGCGGGTAGTGCATATTCAAGTCGCGCCTCCCTGAATTTCAGGAAGGAGGTGTTGAACGTGTGTGATTCGCCGTTATAGCGGTCAAGCACCCGCGCCTGGTAGTAGGTATAGATGCTGCTTGTAACTGTATTGTTGACCTGGCATACCGCTGTTCCGTCCTCATTGGTCGACAGAACGTTGACACCTTCTGCCACGATGCCGTCATAACGACCCTCGAGCGAATTGGTGAGCTTGCCCTGGTATGAAAGAATGCCGTTTGTTACCGAGTATCTGTTGCCGCCCCATTGGTATGAGAAGACACCGCTGAGTGTCAGGTTCTTGTATCTGACCGAGGTGCTGAAGCCTCCTCTCCAGTCGGGATTCACCTTACCAAGGAAATGGTCAGCGGTTGACTCTACCGAGGGAAGACCGGTAGTGGCATCAAGAATGACCTGACCGGAGCAATCAACCTGATTGCCGTCATCGTCAGTGTAGTATGAGCCTTCCGGTGCCCTCCTGAGTGCAAAGCCATATATCTGGTGCATCTCCTGTCCGATATAGGAATAGACATGCAGCCTTCCGCCGATGGTCGTTCCCATGTCTGTCTCAAAAGGCTGATCAGGATCCCATCCCTCCTGCAGGCTTACCAGAGTATTTTTATTCTTTGCCCAGTTGAGGTTTACATCCCAGGTGAAGTCTTTGCTCTTGACAGGTGTTGCATAGATGGCGACCTCTATCCCCTTGTTGTTGATCTCACCGGCATTGATCTGCATGCCGGAGGCCCCTACTATCGGGTCTATATCCACGGAGACGATCTGGTTTGTTGTCGATGAGTTGTAAAGAGCAAGGTCAAAGCCGAGACGGTTCCTGAAAAATTTGGCATCAAGACCCAGCTCCCAGCTTTCGACGTTCTCAGGCTTGATCATCGGGTCGGGGATGGTTGATGGAAGCGTATAACCTCCGCTTATCGAAGATGCCGAATAGTACTGGTCAAGAGCGTATGGGCCCGTGTCGTTACCTACGTTTGCCCATGAGAGGCGCAGCTTGGCAAAGGAGACTGCCGGCAGGTTGGTGCGAAAGTCAAATGCCTGGTCAAGCAGTATACTTGCTGCAACTGAAGGATAGAAGTACGACCAGTTGTCCTTCGACAGTGTGCTCGACCAGTCGTTGCGACCGGTGATATCAAGATAATAGGTATCATCCCACCCGAGCGAGACAAATCCGTAGAGGCTGTTGATGGTCTTGTAGCTTCTGTAATTCGAAGGATCGGGGATTATTCCAAACGGGACATTGTTGATATGGTACACACCGTCGATGTCGAGCTCATCAAGCTGGACGGTGTTCCTCCTGTAGTGGTAGAGCATGTTGTTGCCCCCGAAGGCGGTTGTCGATGTGAGTCTTCCGTCAAGGAAATCCTTCTGGTATTTCAGGAGGAAGTCCGAGTTGATCTCGAAATTGGTAAGCGACTGCTCCCTGTAAAAACCGTTGTTCCATACATATGTAAGCTTGGGTTTCCTCTGGGTACGGAACTCAACCCCCAGGTCAATCCCCGACCTGATGTCGAGAGTGAGACCCTCAAGCAGGTGGATTGTGAATCCCATGTTGCCGAAGATCCTGTCCTTATCGGTGCTGTTAAGCTCTTCATAGAGGACCCTGTATGGATTGTATGACCCTGTTCCCGCGACAACAAGGCTGTTACCGTCCTGTGATATGGTGGAGTTCCTGTTGATGGCGTTGAACCTTCCCTCGAAGTATTCGTTCTTCCAGTCACTCATCGAGTTTGAGTTATATCCCCACATCAGGTCATACATAACCGTGGTCTGGTGATAGCCGGCCATGGGCATGTTGTCACTGTCAGTGCGGTAGTAATTGACCTTGGTCCTGAAATCAATGTACTTGTTCACCGGGGTCTCAAATGAGAAAGAGTAAGCCTGTTTGTTAAAACCGGTGTTCGGGAGTATCCATTTGTTCCTTGTGTCCGTTACCGAGAAACGAACGTTCTGTCCTTCACCGTTGCTGCCGCTGATGGATACCGAGTTGTTCAACGTAACGCCATCCTGGAAGATGCCCGTGAACCAGTCGTCCTGATATACGAACGGTGTTCTTACTATCTCGCCGGTCTCCCAGTTTTTACCTTCATACTGGTAGCGCAGCTTGTCTTGACTGAATTCTTCGCCCCAGGCATATCGCGAGAGGTTCCTTGCGGGGTAATCAGTGGTGCCGACAAGGCTTGGATCGAGGGTCCAGAAGTTGAATTCGTTCATCCCCATATCGGACCCTGAACCGAATTGTGTCTGGAAGTCGGGCCAGTAACCTGCTCTCTCAACTACAACTGATGAGTTTACGGTAACGCCTATGCCTTTATCACGGCGCCCGGCCTTGGTTGTTATCACTATGGCCCCGTTTGCTGCACGTGATCCGTACAGTGCCGTGGCAGCCGGGCCTTTAAGCACCGAGACGGATTCTATGTCATCAGGATTGAGGTCGCTGGCACCGTTGCCGAAGTCGACAGGGAAATCTCCACCAGAGTTGGTATAGGGGCTGCTCGATGAGGTGGCTACGGTACCGGAACGGACAGGCACACCGTCAACGACAAAGAGAGCCTCATTGGCCCCGTAGTTGAGCGACTGGTCACCGCGCAGGGTAACGCGCATCGAGCTGATGGGGCCTGTACCGGCTCCTACAGTAGCAAGACCGGCCACTTTGCCTGCCATCCCGTTGAGCCAGTTGGAAGTGACAGCCTGGGTCAGATCCTCGTTGCCCACCTTTGTGATCGCATAACCGAGTGACTTCTCCTCACGTGTCAGACCCAGAGCGGTGACTACTACAGCAGAGACCTCTATCGCCTCCTCCTGAAGTGTTACATTGATGACACTACGGTTGCCTACAGCGATTTCCTGTTTCTCGAAGCCGAGGAACTGTATCTCCAGCACCGGGTTATCACCCGTGACCCGGATTGACCAGGCTCCGGTAGCATCAGAGCTGGTACCCGTGGAGGTTCCCTTGAGCACGATGGTGGCCCCGAATATGGGAGTGACACCGTCAGGCTCAAATACTGTACCTGTCACCTGCCTCTCCTGGGCCATCACCGGCAGCATAACCAGCGCCATCAGGAAAAAGGTAAGGACAATCTTAAAATCTGGTTTGAATTTCATAGATTATAGGTTTTAAGTTAGTGATATATAGATTATTGCATAGACCATGTAAATTCTTTCGGACGGGTCATCGTCTCAGTGTATATGGTGCCGAACCGGTCAGTAACAGTCACTGTCAGTGTTGAGGTGGCTGATGATGCCCTTACCCTGAACATATGTGCGGTGTTGCCAGTAACGAATGAACTTGTGGGAACAGCACCCACATTCAGCCGTTTGGCCTCATAGGATATTATATGCAGCGGGTCCTTCGCCGTGACGCGTTCAACTGTCAGGGGGGTGCTTCCTTCCTTAACGTCGACGGTCCATTGCGGGTCATAACCCCAGATGTTTATAAGTACATCATTTACTGCGTTGGGGGTGGCATATACACCGGCATACTCAGCCAGTGCAGCGTCTGTGGAGTTGGGAGCAAAGGCCGCTGCGGTTATGTGCACAGTGTTGAGGTCATAAGTCCTGAACTGGTAGTTCTTCGGATAGCCCATACTCTTGTAGTACCATTTAATATCCCTGCCATCGACCTCCCAGACACCGTACCCGCCGGGACTGCCATCCTTGCAGATATGATTGCCGGCATAACCGGTCTTGCCGGTCCACCACCAGGTGGCGCTTACGGCAGCTGTATTATGCTCAATTACCTGGCCGGACTCAACGGTATAGTTAATATGGGTGTGTCCGCTAACTACATGTACCTCATCAAATCCCTCTACCAGGGAGAGGAGGGTGCTGCCGTTATTCAGCACAATGCTGCTTACCTGCTCACCACTGCCGTCAAGCGTAGGATTCCCGTAGAGTTGGGTATGCATTAGAATGACCAGCGGCCTGCCTTTATCGGTTATTGCTGCCAGGTCTTTTGCGAGCCATAAGGTTTGCGCTGATACTATTACGTCGTTATAATTGCGTTCACCGATGACTCCCAGGGATCCTCCTGAGTTAATATACTCAACGTTGTCAAGAACCACATAATGGACCTCTCCGAGGTTGAATGAGTACCAGGTGGGACCGATCAGCTCCCTGAAGGGTGTCTCTGCCAGAATGTCTCCGGCGATGTAAGGGTCATTATCATGGTTGCCTATCACGTTGAACATGGGGCAGTTGATCTTTTTCATCTCCGTCAGGTAGTGTTCCAGGCGAAAATTATTTTCATACCAGTAGGCATCCCATGTCATGTCGCCGAGGGGCACACCGTATACTTTTGTCCCCGTGCCTGTATAGGAGCTTATAGTGGCATTAACATCAGGCACAATACCATTGCTGAACTGTGAGAGGTCATCATTACGGTTGGCCAGATGCCAGTCGGCCATTGGAAGAATAACATGCCTGCTGTTATCGGCGCGAACAAGTGAAAAATCGTGCTGCTCAACCGTGGTTCC
>CAZHTG010000021.1:43614-55590 GCA_964535795.1 uncultured Rikenella sp. | reverse complement strand
CCGCGAATTCATCCTGACTGATAACGGCGTAAAACTCCGGGAGGTTTATATCGGTTCCCGCGGAGTCCTGACCGGATCAGCACGTGTTGCACAGGAGGCTCATGAAAATACCGAACTTTTAAGGCGAAAGCAGGAAATTCACCGTCAAAAGCGTGAACTGGAGCGAAAAAGAAAATTGATGCAAGCCCGTGTTACAGCATTGCATGCCGATTTCAAGTCAGAAGAATCCGCAGCCCTGGAAAATATAGAAACGGAACTGGACAACATAAAGCTGCAGGAGAAGGATAAAATTGAAATGGCAGTGAGCAGAAAATCTGTCATCGAAAAAAGAAAAACAAGGAAACACATTAAACTATAGACCCGATGAAACCAATGAATGAAAAATCCGATGTAAAGACTATAAAAAGGAGACTTCCCAAAACGGAAAATGATAAGTGGGTGTTGCGATTGTATGTTGCAGGTCAGTCGCCCAAGGCCCTGACCGCTTTTGCCAATCTGAAGAAAATATGTGAAGAGCAGCTGGAAGGAAAATACTCAATTGAGGTAATAGATCTTTTGGTAAATCCGCAGCTTGGTAATGAAGACCAGATCCTCGCACTGCCAACATTGGTCAGGAAATTACCGGTACCGGTTCGCAAGATAATAGGTGACCTTTCAGATACGGAACGGGTTCTTGTCGGACTGGATCTGCTCAAGGTAAACTGATTATTCAACCCGGCACTTTTAAGAAACAATTATGATGAAGAGGAAAGAAGAAGTAAAAGGATCCACGGCAGAGTATGACCAGGCAATGTCCGGATTGCATAAGGGCAAATATATTTTGCGGTTATTCATTACCGGTACAACGAGCAAGTCGGTCCTTGCTCTTACAAACCTCAAGAAGATTTGCGAAGAGTATCTTGAAGGCCGGTACGAGCTGGAAGTGATAGACCTGTATCAGAATCCGGGCCTGGCAAAAGACGAACAGATAATTGCGGCCCCGACTCTGATCAAAAAGCTGCCACTTCCGTTCCGGCGTATTATTGGCGATATGTCAGACATTGAAAAGGTACTTATGGGACTGGAAATAAAGAAGATATAAATCAGGTGAGATATTGGTAAAACTTAACATATCAGATTTAGAAAAATAAAGTCAATGACCAGGACAAACGAGCAACTCATAATTGAAAATGAGAAATTACAGTCGCGCCTTACGGAAACTGAAGAGGCTCTTGCGGCAATCCGGAGCGGAGAAGTAGACGCGATTGTCGTCCCAGGCAGGAAAGGAGAACAGGTCTATTCCATCAGTTCTGCTGAGACGCCGTATCGTACTTTCATTGAAGAAATGGATGAGGGAGCAGTCACTCTTTCCGGAGAGGGGCTGGTGATATACTGTAACCAGAGATTCGCGGAGCTGGTTAACGAGCCTATTGAACGAGTTATTGGTTCATACTTTAAGCGCTTCATTGTTCCGGTTGACAGACCCAAATTTGAAAAGTTGTTAACCCGTAAGGCGCAGAAAATCAATAATGGTCTGACAATAACCCTGATCAACTCACTATATCTGAAACTGTCTTTTCACCGTTTACCTGCCTATCTCCAGGGCGATAGTTGCATACTTGTCGCAACTGACATAACGGAAATTAAAAGGGAGGAAAAGAAACTCCTCCATTTATCACAATTTCTAGAACAAAAATTAGAGTTAATTAAGCAATTGCGCATGCAGCTGATTGAGAAAAAAATTGATTCCGATGTTGAGATAAAAAAATTGAAGAGTTCAAACAAAAAGCTGGTTCAGAAAATAGCCAGACATAAGCAGGTCGAAGCAGATTTAAAACTTAAGCTAAAGCATAAGAAGAAGACCCTCTGAATTGTCATGAAAGGACTATTATTCATCATCCTTGCAATTTTTCTGCTTAACGGATGCACTGTAATGAGGGTCCCGGATTTCGCCTGGGTCCCTGAGAAGCCCGGCACATACCCGCTATTTACTCCACTGGATTCGCTTATCGGGCAGCTTGATGAGGACCGGGCAGGGTATGATGTCATTTTCTATGATCTTGACCTGCTGCTCGATCCCGTCCGGAAGAGACTCGGAGGCACTGTTGACATTCATTTCAAAGCCAATTCAGAACTATCGGCATTACGCATCGACCTGTATAAGAACCTGCTGATCACCGGCATGAAGCTTTCAGGGGAAGAGGTCTCATGGACGCGCCATGACCGGGCGGTGACTGTGTCACTCCCTCATACGCTCATACCGGGTAACAATTACATCCTGAAGGTGGGTTATGAGGGCAAACCCGCCCGTGCGAAAAATCCACCGTGGGGAGGGGGCGTTGTGTGGGAGAAAGATGATAACGGCAATCCATGGATAGGAGTAGCTTGCGAAACCGGGGGAGCCAGCATCTGGTTTCCGTGCAAGGATCACCTTGCAGACGAACCTGACAGCGTCAGGTTCCGTATGACTGTTCCCGCCGGCATGCAGGTTGTCTCAAACGGTACAATGTTGAGTCATACACCACTTCAGGGGAAGGAAACATATACATGGCTGACAAGGTATCCTGTCAATATCTACAATATAACCTTCCATGCCGGTAAATATGAGCATTTCAGTGATACAATGCTTACTCCGTACGGTATCCTTGACCTTGATTATTATGTTATGCCTCAGAACCTTGCCAGGGCCAAGAATCACTTTCTGCAAGTGAAGGATGTCATCAGTCTCTATTCTGGATTATACGGACCATATCCCTGGATGAAGGAGGGATTCAGGCTTGTTGAGTCGCCATATGAAGGAATGGAGCATCAGACAGCCATCGCATACGGCAGCGGTTATTCGAACCGGGCCTGGCTGGGAGGTGATTATGTAATTGTGCATGAGGCTGCTCACGAGTGGTGGGGTAATGCAGTGTCAGTAAGCGATTTCAGTGATATCTGGCTGCATGAGGGGTTTGCAACATATTCCGAGATGCTCTTTACAGAACAGGCACTTGGGTATGACAACTCACTGTTGTATGCCAGATATAATATAGCAGCCTCAATAAAGAACAGATTTCCTGTTGTTGGTCCGGCCGGTGTCAGCTTCTGGAACAACAGCGACAATGATGTTTACAACAAGGGAGCCATGATCCTGCACACAATCCGCAACATTGTGAACGACAGCACTCTCTTTTTTGATATCCTGCAGACTTTCTACTCTGGGCACTCGGCTGCATCACCTGTAACAACGGAGGATTTCATCAAGGTTGTCGAGCACAAAACCGGTAAGGACTGGCATGACTTCTTTGAGGTATACCTGCACAGGCGCGAGGTACCTGTCCTGCACTGGTATTACAGTCCTGCGGGCATCGAAGGAGCTTCAGGCTCACCCGCCGGAAAAGGTGACCCCGTCATTGCGGCAAAATGGACAGGTGTTCCTGAGGGTTTCAGCATGCCGGTTGAATTATATTGTAAAGAGCAGAATGTGACCATCAGAATTGAGGTTTCAACGAAGCCTGAGCTCTATTACAATGAGGCACTGTCAGGATGTGCCAGGCTGATTTGCAACAGGCGACTCTCCTATTTTGATCCGGTTACGGTTAAGAGCGTCCTCCACGAGGCCGTGTCATACGGCCACGGCACAAAATAAAATCCCTACACGCCTTCAATTTGCTCACTGGCTGAAAGCTCTGTCAAAGTGTGAATTATGTAATTTATACTTGAAATCATGTAACGGTTACGCAAGTCTTGCGGGGTAAATTTGCGTGTAATCTTTTACTGATTAAGTCAAAGTGAAAATTGACGGATACACTTTTATTCATACTAACTTAAAACAAATAAAATGAAAAAGATTGTTCTCTGCCTGATGGCAACTATGATGTCATTGGCATTCATCCCGCTTGAATTAAGCGCCAAACCAAAAGTTACCCCGCCTCCGATGGCTGATCCAAGTCCGGTTAGTCCTGCAGAAGCAAAAAGGGCAAACGAATTGCTGCTCAGACTCGACGAAATCAAGAAATCCGACAAGTCAGATCTGAAAGCATCCGAAAAGAAGGAACTGCGAAGTGAAGTAAAAGCTATAAACAGCGAGCTTAAATCCATAGGAAACGGTGTGTACATTTCAGGTGCAGCATTAATTGTCATCATCATATTACTGATTGTTCTTCTTTAATCAACAAATACTCACCAATCATGAAAGATTTGTTATACATAATTGCGGTCATACTTGTAATTGCATGGGCAATAGGTTTTTTTGGGTTTAGTGCCGGAGGCTTAATACATGTGCTTCTTGTCATTGCCGTCATTGCAATTCTGGTCAAGATCATCCAGGGGAGAAGAATCCTCTGAGACTGTTACTTAATTAAAATCATTAAGTCGCTCCGGGGTATCCGAGAGTCATTGTATCTGCCTGAAAACCAAACAGATCAGTTATAGGCAGATCGAGACCGGATATCCGGAGCAGGCTTTAAAAGATTAGGAATGGATAAAGAAACCACCATACTGAGATCACCCGTTACAGGAGAACAACTGCCTGATGCTTCTGTTTCTCTCAGGCATGATCTTCCGGGGTTAATCCGCAACATGAAACTAAGCAGTGCCTGGGCAAGAGGGGATCTGAATTCAATGATCCTGGTAAAAAATACCGAAAGGAATGTTATGCTGGTGGCATTGCACGAGGGAACGGAGATTGTTTCCTACCAGTCAAATGATTCCATCACTTTTCAGATTATTGAAGGAAAGATGGAGTTTAATACTACTAAAACCTCAGCGGCCATCGGCATGGGACAGGTGCTGACTCTGAATGACAAGGTGAAGTACCGGCTGACAACCTGTGAAGAGACGGTACTGTTGATGTCAATTGCAAAGGATTCTGCCAGGAGAGCATCTGGCAGATTGGACAGGAAAGAAGCACGGGTCGATTACTGGCGGTAGAGTTATCGCAATATTCTATGAGCACCCGTTTGAACCATTGGATTACTAACCTGATGAGAGCATCAGATAAAACTATACGAAAATGAAATCACGCAATAATCCTCCCAGACTGAAATTACGAGACTATCGGATAAAGCTCCTGATGGAATCCATGGTCATTGCCACAGCAGCCATACTGCTGCTGGTTGTATTATTCTTCTGACTGTGACAGTGCAGTGGCCCTGAATGAGCAGGCCGGAAAAGCAAGCAAACATTAATATACGATTATATGAAAAAAGCAGGTATCATCATTCTGATCATTGGATTGGCATTGACAATTTTTACGACGGTCACTTACTTTACACGAGAGAAAGTTGTTGACCTGGGGGAAATCGAGATTACGGCGAACAAGCGCCATAACGTTAACTGGTCACCATTTATCGGTCTTGCCGTGATGGCGGTCGGGGGTGTCTTGATGCTGGTCCCAAAAAAGTAGGCTGAGACTGGTTCCGTGCATTGAGCACAAGGCCCGGACTGCAATTATTACGCAGCCCGGGCTTTTTGCGCATGGAAATATGTCAGTCCGTTCAACACGGACATATCCAATACTTTAAACCCGTAATCGTGAAGCAATAAGGAAACGCTGCTCTTTGACATCCAGGCATTGGTTCTTGAATCCAGAATGCTGTATAACCTGTTTATAAAAGGAACACGCGAGAATATCGCGTTTTCAATGTCGTCAAAATAATCCCCGTCAGTGAAAGCTGAAGAACTGTTATTCAGTCTATATCTTCCAACTTCCTTATTGTCAATAAAACGTCCCAGGAGATTGCTTTCCCGGGGCATGATCCGGTAACATGTACGGAAAAAATCTGTAACCCCGGGGATCTTATTGAGTTCGGTCAGATTCACAAGGGTCCTTGCCCTGTTCAACTCTTCGGCATCAAAATAGAAATGCTGCCTGAATGACAGTACGACCATACCCTTCTCCTGTGCAAGGCCAAGCCTGCTGACATAGTCAAGGAAAGCCGATCCGCCTTCGGCAATAAGTGTGTCAATTACGGTGTCCTGAAGGTTTACCGGCCTGCCATGTATGCTTGTGATTCCCTTTGCGTAAGAGAAAGTCTTCGTCTTTTCACCCGGGGAATTATTTTTCATAGAAGCAGTTTGTTGGATAGATTATGTCTTGTAAAGTTGCACATCAACCGGGTAAAAAGCCTTATATAATTCAATCTATGTTTTACAAGATTCACACATTGAGAATACCTAAGGATCAGGGTTATACCGCAGTAAATAAAAAGGACCGTCCTCTTATAAGGGCGGCCCTTTGAAGTATAAACATTTTGTTAAAAACGGTATCCTAATGAAAGGCCGTAACCTGTGTTCTTGTAGGCAGTCTGATCATCAGAGATCCAGGAGTACTCAGGGTTGATCTTCAGCAACCCAAGCTGGGCATTCAACTGTACGAAAGCTCCCATCGCAAATTCATAGCCGAACAGGATATTGGCGCCGGCATCAAATGGCCTGTAATATGCATTCTCAACCAGATCGATCCATCCTTCAACAGAATTTTTAAATTTCACCGTCCGTTCAACTGAAACGGAATTGAGCTGGGTGGTCTCCTTGCCTGATATCCCGTAGGCCAGATAGGGTCCGAACCCGAGCAGCAAATGCCCGTTGCCAAGCTGTGGCCTGAACAGAAGGTTCAGCGGCAGCTCAATATAAGAGAGCCTGGTGGTGGTGGTGTAATCACCCGCGGCCTTTAAAGGAGGGTTGAAGAATTCGTTCTTTGCACCTTTTACGGAGAAAAGAAGTCCGGGCTGAAACCAGAAATCGGGTGCTACCGGAATATTAACATTCACCCCGGCATGAAAACCTGTCAGGAGCCCATTTTCAAGCTTATCCCCGTTACTGTCTTTGCCGTTAATATTCTGGAAGTTAACTCCGCCAAGGAGCCCAAAGCCAATCTGAGCCTGCATCGCCACTGACGACAGGATAAGGATGGCTGATACTGTAAAAAACTTATTTTTCATTGTCATATATTTTTAAGATTATCAATTTGTTTATTTACTATAAAGGCGACTACTTGCCAGCTATTTTTGCAGCCTCAGCTTTCATCTTCTCATTGGCGGTGATCAGGAACTCCACCCTGCGATTCTCGGTTCTCCCCTCGGCTGTACTGTTTTCGTATTTGGGAACTGTTTCGCCATATCCTTTAATTGTCAGGCGGCTGTCAGATGTGCCCTGGCCCGCAAGATAGCCTGACACTGCAGTTGCCCGCCTTTCAGACAATGCCTGGTTGTAGGCAACGCTGCCCTTGCTGTCAGTGTGACCCTGTATTTCAATATCCGTATCAGGATAGGCGTCAAGCACCTTAACAAGTTTATCAAGGCTTGTTCTTGCGTCGGCTGAAAGGGTTGACTCGTCAAATCCGAACAGGACATTACTGTTGAATTCAACAACAATACCTTCTCCCACGCGTTCAACTTTCGCATCAGGAACGGTATTCTTTATTTCTTCAGCCTGTTTGTCCATCTGATTGCCAATTATTGCACCCGTTGCACCTCCTACCGTGGCACCGATAATGGCACCCAGGGCAGTATTCCCTGACGCTCTTCCAATAACGGCCCCCATGGTTCCTCCTGCGGCAGTCCCTACAACCGCACCCTTCTGGGTCTTATTCCATGATGCACAGCCTGAAATTATCATTACCATGCTGACAATCATGATTAAACTCACTCTTAACGTTTTCATAATTAATTATTTAGTTGTTTATTAATCCTCAATCAGAATATTTAAAGATATTTTTCGAAAGGTAGGGACACAGGTGATGATCAGCGTTACACAACTTTGTCAATGAGTTACATGATTCACACATAATAAAATCGCTGATGTGTGAATTGTGTAATTCTTAATTGCCGTTGTGTAACTCCGGGGGCAATCTCTCTGACTATCTTTGAATTCAACCAATACTTAACTGCTATGCCGTTACTTACTATATTGATCATCCTGATTGTTGCGGGCGTTCTTTTATGGCTTGTCAACACTTACATTCCCATGGATCGTAAAATCAAAAGTATCCTGAATATTGTCGTCGTGATTGTTCTGATAATCTGGCTTCTTAAGGCATTCGGGGCGTTTGAATACCTGAGGAACATTCAGGTTTAGAATCTTCCCTTAAACCCGGCAGAACGGGTTTAAATGTCACAATTTGAGTGACAAATTGCATGATAAGAATTAATTACATCAAGTTGACTGATATGAAAAAGATAATCTACCTGCTGTTTATAACCCTGGTTCTGACAGGGTGTGCATTAAACCTTCTGACCGGGCGCAAACAGCTGAACCTGGTTTCGGAGTCTGAAATGCAGTTGATGGCCACAGACCAATATAGGGTCTTCCTGTCTGAGAATAAGGTATTGAACTCGGGCACCAGCCGCGATGCGGCAAGCGTTGACCGGGTAGGTGCCCGAATCTCAAAGGCAATAACAATATTTTTTGATAACCGGGGAGAGTCATCTCTTCTGGAGGGTTACAAATGGGAATTCAATACTGTTGACAGCAAGGAGATCAATGCATGGTGCATGCCGGGAGGGAAGGTTGTCGTTTATTCGGGTCTGTTGCCTGTAACAGGCAATGAAGCAGCCCTGGCAATTGTTTTGGGCCATGAGATAGCGCACTCTGTTGCCCGGCACGGCAACGAAAGAATGAGCCAGGCCATGGTTCAGCAACTTGGGGGCATGGCACTGCAGGTGGCAATTGCAGAAAAGCCCCAGGAGACGCAGAACCTGTTCATGACGGCCTATGGAATAGGAAGCACGGTGGGAGCCGTATTACCCTGGTCAAGACAGCAGGAGACAGAGGCTGACCAATACGGGCTGATATTTTCAGCCATTGCGGGTTATGATCCGCGTGAGGCAATTCCTTTCTGGCAACGAATGGCTGCAGCAGGAGGAGGAGCTCCCCCGGAATTTCTCAGCACCCACCCTTCTGATGCAACAAGACTCAGGAAGCTGGAACAGTTCATGCCGGAGGCTCTTAAGTATTACAATGCCAGTAAATAGGGCACAGTTGACGGTTCCTGTTGACAGAAAATGCATCATGGTTATTAAAACAGTTGACTGTTTATACCCGGAATCATATATAATTCCTTATTTTGTGTTGATATATAATTGCAGATGACCCGGTTTCCCAAAGAGAGATGGCATCCGAAACCAGTAAATCAAAGAAAAAAACTTCTACTTCCGGGAAAATTCCCGGAAAGGGTATAGAAAAGTTTCCGATAGTTGGTATTGGTGCCTCGGCCGGTGGGCTGGAGGCACTGGAGCAATTTCTGGGAAATGTGCCTGAGAAGAGCGGGATGGCCTATGTTGTCATCCAGCACCTTGACCCGACCCAGAAGGGCATGCTGCCGGAGCTGCTTCAGAGGATAACCGCCATGAAGGTTTACCAGGCAGCAGACCGTATGCCGGTAAAGATGAATTCAGTCTACGTCATCCCCCCGAATAAAAGCATGTCTATCCTAAACGGGGTTCTGCACCTGTTTGAGCCGGTTGAAACAAGGGGTATGCGTCTCCCGATTGACTTTTTCCTCCGCTCCCTGGCAGATGACAGACAGGATCTCAGCATCGGTGTTGTTCTATCAGGAATGGGTTCAGACGGGAGCACCGGTCTTCGCGCAATAAAGGAAAAAAACGGTATAGTGGTTGTCCAGGATCCTGCAGATGCGAAGTTCGACAGTATGCCCCGCAGCGCTATCGAGCTTGTGCTGGCGGATATCATAGCTGCGGCGCGTGAACTTCCGGGCAGACTCATGGATTTCCTGAAACACATCCCTGCAATCAGATCAGACCTGAGCACCGAGACAAAGGACAAAAGTTCCCTTGATAAAATAATTATCCTATTGCGGACATACACCGGAAACGACTTCTCCCTATATAAGAAAAATACCCTTTATCGACGGATTGAGAGACGCATGACCGTGCATAAGATTGATAAAATTGTCAGTTACGTGCACTTTCTCCAGGGAAATCCGAAGGAGGTGGAAATTCTTTTCAAGGAATTGCTGATAGGGGTGACCGGTTTCTTCCGCGATTCCGCAGTCTGGGTCAGGCTGAAAGAAGCACTTTTACCGGAGATTCTCTCCGGGATGCAGCCAGGCACTATTTTGAGAGCCTGGGTCCCCGGATGCTCTACCGGAGAGGAGGCTTATTCGCTGGCAATTGTATTCAGGGAGGCGCTTGAAAAGTTGAATCAGCATGGCGGCACCGCCTTGCAGATTTTTGCCACTGACATTGATCCGGATGCAATTGATATTGCCCGTAGAGGGATATACCCGGCAAATATTGCTGCCGATGTTTCAGCCGACCGACTCAACAGGTATTTCATTTCAACCGAAGACGGGTACCGGATCAAAACCGAGATCAGGGAAATGGTTGTGTTTGCACAGCATAATGTCATCCTGCACCCTCCTTTTACCAGGATTGACATATTATCGTGTCGCAACCTGCTGATATATATGGACACTGAGCTGCAAAAGAAACTCATAGGGTTGTTTTACTACAGCACCAATCCTGACGGGATAATGCTGCTGGGCAGCTCCGAAACCCTTGGTAACCAGAATCATCTGTTCACGCCGGTTGACACTAAACTGAAAATATACAAACGAACCCGGTCAAACCATCTGCCTGAATATTTTGATTTTCCTTCCTCATTTTCCAGGTCAAAATCATCAGTAACCAAAAACCTTCTCCCTGACACCAGGGATCTTAATTTTCAGGTTCTTGCCGACCGTCTTCTGCTTGATTACTATTCACCTGCAGGTGTTCTTGTGAATGATTATGGCGATGTGATTTACATTCACGGACATACGGGAAAATATCTCGAACCGGCTGCAGGCAAGGCAAACATGAATATTTTTGCCATGTTGCGGGAAGGACTGAGGAACGAATTCCATCATGCCTTCCGCAGGGCTGTTACAAATAAGGAGACTGTTGTGCTGCACAACATCCGGGTAAACACCAATGGCATCACCCAGATTGTAAATATTGACATTAGATGGATAGATAAGCCGGAGCTCCTGTACGGCACTTTAATGATCATCTTTGCCGAGGTGAAGGAGGTCGCGGCCGTTAGACCTGCTTCAAGCACAAGAGGGCATTCCAGAGACTCAACCAGAGAGAAAGAGCTGGAGACCGAGTTACAGCGGATGCGCGAGGTAATGCAGAACTCTCTCGAGGAGGTCCAGACATCACAGGAGGAACTGCGTTCAACCAACGAGGAACTCCAATCGACAAATGAAGAGCTGCAATCAACCAATGAAGAACTTACAACGTCAAAGGAAGAGATGCAGAGCCTGAACGAGGAGCTTCAGACAGTGAATGCTGAATTGCAGGCCAAGGTAGATGATTACTCCAGGGTTAACAATGACATGAAGAACCTGCTTAACAGCACTGAGATTGCCACCCTGTTTCTCGACAAGGAATTAAACATCAGACGCTTTACTCTTCAGGCCACAAGGATCTTCAAACTCATAAAAAGTGATATTGGCAGGCCTTTTACTGATCAGACATCAGATCTTAATTATCCCGGACTGGCCGAAGATGCACGCGAAGTATTAAGGACTCTCATTTTTATCCAGAAAGAGGTTCCGGCCATGGACGGTCGATGGTTCCTGGTGCGCATCATGCCGTATCGTACTTTTGATGACAGAATTGACGGACTTGTAATTACTTTTATCAACATATCCGAACATAAAAAAACAGAACAGAAATTGCTCGAAAGCGAAAAGAAAAACAGAATTCTGTTAAGCTCCACCTCTGAGGTCAAAATAGTCCTGGCGGATGACAGTTCAGTAATGGACCTCAGCCCTGAAGCAGAATCTTTTTTCGGAAAGAACCGTGAAGAGTGTTTAAATAAAGACTTTGTCAGGATGTTTGTTCCTGAGAAATACCACAAAAGCGTTGAAAGAGATATTAAAGCATTGCTCACCAGGGGATTGAACGGAAAAATAAAAATCAGGGTTCTGACCGCCACGGGGGAGATGCAGGTTGTCGATTTTTTTGTAAACTTATCGCTCAATAAAATGAAAAAGGCAGAAGGATT
>CAZHTG010000021.1:0-43514 GCA_964535795.1 uncultured Rikenella sp. | reverse complement strand
TATACCATGTTGTATGATTTTGCACCCATGGGCTACTTTATCCTGGATGATGAAGCCAGTATCGTAGATCTTAATTTCACGGGCGCTGAAATTTTGGGAGATAAACGTTTTAGCCTGATTAACAGTAATTTTAAGCTATTCATTGCCGAATCGTCCAGGCCGGTATTCAATAGATTCTTCAAAAAAGTCTATACAAGCAATGCCAAGGAGTCCTGTGAGCTTTCTCTCGGCTATAATGGCAGGGTCCTCTGTCATGTATATGTAGAAGGTGTTGTAACGGGAGATGAGAGGAGATGCCTCCTGTCAGTAGTTGATATCTCAGGATTCAAAAAGTGACCATCTTCAGTACCTGACCTCCGGCTTTACCAGTTCAATGTTTCCGATTCCTTTACTCCCGATTAGCGCGGGCTCTCTTCTCTTTTATCATATGTGAATTATATAATTCTTTGCAGGAATTATGTAATGGTCCTGTTGATGAAAAAATGAATCTTTGAGAGTAGCAAAATCAATTGGCAATATGATGCTGATTGATTTCAAACAATTACATAAAACAGATAATATGAAAGCAAAAATCTTTACAATCACTCTGTTCAGCATGATTGCATTATGGTTCACCTCCTGCTCACAAAAGACATTTTTTCTTCAATCATCCGTTCTGCCGGCAGCTGAGGGTTATGTGGAGGTATCCAGAGACAAAAGCGATAACTACATCATTAAGATTGAATTAAAGAATTTTGCCGGGGCAGACAGACTTGATCCGGCAAACCTGACATATGTGGTTTGGATGGTAACAGCCAGGGAAGCGGCAGTAAATATAGGCCGTATAAGCACATCGAATTCACTTAAAGTATCTTTTGAGACGTTAAGTTCATTCAGGCCGGTTCAGGTATTTATTACTGCCGAGGAACAGGAGAATGCCCGATATCCGGGTTCCATGGTCATCCTTACAACTGACAGGTTTTAGTCTTGTAGTGGCACTGGTTCATAACAGGGCCGGCAAGTATGCAGTTATATCAATTTTTAGTAATCAGGTACAGGGAAATGAAATCAAAAGAACACAGCAGGTCCGGTTCATTTGACTGGTCTATCGTAAGGGAGGCATTGAAACATGCAATGCCATCAGGGGGAAAACCGTCAGGGAGAAATGGCCTGTCAGCGAAAAGTCGTGATATTGATATATCGGTTTTGATCAATGATGTCTTTGGGGGTGAAATAATAAAGACTTACACCAGGAAAGGATGGCATTTTTATAACCGGATCAACGGTGAACGCGTTGATCTTGCCGGGCAGGAAACTCCTGGTTCATATGATAACTCTGCCTTCGTAAAAAACTCCGATGCCACGGCGGATAGCTCCGGTAATTTTGAGCAGAATGATTACACAACATTCTTCCTGAGGTTTGTAACAGCCCTCGAGGAGGCAGTCGGGCTTGGCAAATACCAGACTGCCTGATTAATTCAATGATTACCTGGTAAGGCCAGGTATATCTTTCTTTAGCAATAAATCAATCCTTGCTTCAAAATCCTTTACCTGCCGGGCATAATTATCAAGTGCCTTTATCTGAAGATCAGCAGGTTTGCCCGGATAGCCGGCAACAGCACCGTAGATCTCCGCGATATTCTCACGAAGCCTCACCTGGCCTGTTATGCCACCTTCACCCGACTGCGTTGCCGAGATCTTTTCATGCATCTCTTCACAGACCGCGATGAGGCTTTTTATTTTTTTCAGAGCAGAACCTCTGGCTGTTGACTCACTGTTTTTCAGTACATCCCTGGCATCAAGAATCTTCTGATCGACGGCAGCGAGCTCTTCCAGGAGGTCATAAGCCCTCATCAGTGTCTCTCTCTGAAGCTTCCTGTCAGCCGCGGAGTGTTTCCAGTCAGGACTGTCGTTAAGTACAAGGTCGGTGGTGTAGGTCTCATTTCCCTTAACCAGTTTCACCGTGTATTTTCCTGCAGGGTAATCCGGACCGAAAGCTGCTTCTCCCAGGATATTGGGTGATTTCGGCACCTTTGGCGGGTCCATGGAGGTGGCCACACGCACTATGTTGATCCCTTTGCGGTTGCCGGCAGGAAGCTTCTTCAGAAAATTACCCTCAGCATCATACAGTTCGATGTACATCTCACCGAAGACATGCCTCCTGGGGAGGTAGTAGCAAATAGTGGCTGATGATGATGGATTCGATCCCACAAATTCGGCATCACCGGGGAAATCCTGTGTGCCGATGCCTGACGGGAAGTAATAGGGGCGCACGGGCAGGAAGGCGAAATCCTGCTCCGCGACTGCCGGGGTGAAATTTCTCAGCGGGGTAAGATCGTCAATGATGATGATGCCTCTTCCGTGGGTTGCCAGTACCAGGTCATGCTCCCTGGTCTGGAATGCAATATCATAGATGCCCGTCTGCGGTATCTTGTTCTTCATCCTCACCCATGTCTTACCCCTGTCATTACTGACGTAGAGGCCCATCTCGGTCCCGAGAAAAACCAGGTCATGATTTACGGGATCTTGTTTGACAACATGGCAGAAACCCTTAATATCGCCTGTTGCCAGTGCGGTCCATGTCTTGCCCAGGTCTCCGGTATGATAAACATAGGGTTTCATGTCTCCGTTACGGTGAGCATCGACTGTGACCCATGCACCGTTTTTGTCGAAGTTGTCGGCATCGATATAAGATATATAGGCCAGAGGCGGCAAGCCGGGAACGGCATCATTTAGTTTTGTCCAGCTCCGCCCTCCGTCAGCAGTAACATGGATATTGCCGTCGTCAGTTCCCACCCAGATGATATTTTCGTCGAGAGGTGATTCGGAGATGGTAAAGATGGTTGTATTGTTTTCGGCTGTACTGTTGTCTATTGTCAGGCCTCCCGACTTCTCCTGCTGCTGGCGTTCAGGGTCATTGGTGGTAAGGTCGGGAGAGATTCTTTCGAATGAGTCTCCCTTGTCCTTCGAGCGGAACAGGTACTGAGCCCCTACATACAGCCACCCGGATTTCTTGCCGAAGACCGAGGGTGTGTTCCAGTTGAACCTGAATTCTTCAGTTCCTTCAGCGGGGAAGGGTTTGATATACTTGCTCTCTCCTGTTTTGATGTTGATCCGGTTTATCCTTCCGCCCTGGTACTGTGAGTAGATGATATCCGGGTCTGTTTTATCGACGTAGGTGTAAAAGCCGTCGCCGTAACCGACATTCTTCCAGTCGGCGTTCGTTATTCCTCCCGGTTTTTTTGAAGGACCCATCCATGATCCGTTGTCCTGCAGTCCGCCATAGACATTGTAAGGTGATTTGTCATCGACACTGACATGGTAGAACTGCGACAGGGGCAGGCTTGGCACGAACCTCCAGCTGTTGCCCCGGTCTTCGGAGATGTACACCCCGCCGTCAGTACCCATGTACATGAAGCTATTGTCGGCAGGGTTGATCCAGAGGGCATGGGTGTCACTGTGATAGCTTCCGCCGGTAACCGAAGGACTCTGGAAGACCTTTCCCCCGTCGGTGCTTACCCATAGCATGGTTCCCGGCTTATAGATGCGGTCAGCTTCTGACGGGTCAGCAACAAGGAGGCTGTAATAGAACGGCCTGTCACTCATCATGTACTGGTTGCTCATCTTCTCCCATGATGATCCCCGGTCGGATGAACGGTACAGTGCTGATTCTTTCGCTTCTACAACAGCATACAGGTGATGAGGCTTCACCGGGGAGACAGCAAGCGCTATCCTGCCGAGTGTTCCTTCCGGCAATCCTTTGTGGATTTTGCTCCATGTGGCTCCGCCGTCATTTGACCTGTAGAGCCCGCTTCCGGGACCTCCCGACCTGAAGGTGTGTGCCTGGCGCCGGAAGTCCCACATTGCAGCATAGACAGTTGAGGGATCACCGGGGTCCATGGCCATGTCCGAGCATCCGGTCGAGGGGTTGACATAGAGCACCCTGGTCCATGTTTTTCCTCCGTCGATGGTTTTGTAAACGCCTCTCTCTTCGCTGTCACCCCACAGCGCTCCGGTTACTGCAGCCCAGACAATGTCAGGATCAGCGGGGTCTATCAGGATGCGGCCTATGCGTTCACTCGCGGGCAAGCCCATATGTTGCCACTTCTCACCCCCGTTGGTAGTTTTGTATATTCCCGTTCCTACGGACACGCTGTTGCGGGTCCACACTTCGCCGGTACCTACCCAGACGGTGTCAGGGTGGTTCTGGTCGATGGCGATGGTGCCGATTGACTGGGGATGATCCTCAAAGAGCGGTTTGAAGGTGGTTCCCTTGTTGATCGATTTCCATACGCCCCCGTTTGCGGCTCCGACCCATACCGTGCTGGGATCACTGTTGACGGCATCGATGCATGTGATCCGCCCGCTCATCCTCGCAGGTCCGATATTCCTGCCCGTAATATCCCCGAGAGTGGCTTCGCTGACCTGGCCATCAAGGCTTGAAGCGCCGGCCAGGATGAAGATGCTTATCAGAATAGGCCTTAAGTTCATGATTTCAGTTTCTGTTGTTTTTCAGGAAGGTTATCATTGGTTAACCGGTTTTTCAAACAGGGCATCGTCAAGCTCCGGGTTGAATTCGACCTTGTCGACAACAAGTGTCATCACCACCTGTCCCTGCATTTTCGTCTCGATCTTTCCGGGAACAGCGATGCCGTCAACAATCGAATAGTTGCTCTGATAGGTATCTGTCTCAGCCTCATTTCCCATCATCATAATTTTGTTGTTGGTGCGAAGGATGATATAAGAGTCGGAGTCGATATAATATGTAAAGGTATCACCCTTGTCAGTCACCAGTTTAACGACATGGCACATGGTGCCTTCCATATCTTCTGATCCTTCAAGGGTAACAGTATAGCCTTTATTTGCATATTCCCAGAGCATACCATCCATATCTGCAGTGTAGTTCATTGTCCTGACTTCATCGGCAGACATTGGCTGGGGTTCCGTGACACCGGCAAATGGATTGATAGACCAGCCCTCTGATCCGTTGAAGGTCTGAACCAGTGTGAGGTCCTGGAAGGTGGCTTCAACACGTACTTTCTTCGGACGTTTGATCATCTGTACAAACGGGATTTCAATACCGCTTTGCATCATTTTTCCTGTCATCCTGGCTGAATTTACCTTTAGCTGGTTATCCTGACCAATTGCTGCAAAGTGTTCATCAAGAACCTCATCGAGCGATTGGCACATGAGTGAGCTGCCCGTTGTCAGCAGCAGAACGGTAAGTAATGCAGTAAACTTTTTCATGTCATTCAGATTATTTTATTTCAGTATAGCAAGTTATTCAATTTCCGGTAGAGTTATCCTTCTCAGGAAGAACAAGCATTCACATATTTCAATTCTGTTTTGAAGCAGTTTTTAGAAGAGTGACGAAAAAAAAGATGTATTAGTCGCCATAATTTGCGAAATTGCCGGAAATGGTATTGCAGCTCCTGCGAATACTCAAGGCAAACACAGATATATGGAAAGGATCATTCTTGCATTTAGTCTCTTAAGCATCTTCGTTATGACCGAAGCCCAGTCGTTCAACACATTTCCCGTCACCACCCAGAAGCCGCCGCTCCATGGCCGGCACTGGATGGCTGTCACGGGCAAGCCGCTGGCGGCCACCGCCGGGGCCATGATCTTTGACCGCGGTGGCAACGCCGTCGATGCCGCCTGTGCCATGCTGGCAGCCACCTGCACAATGTGGGACGTGCTCAGCTGGGGAGGCGAGACCCAGGCGCTCATCTACAATCCCAACACCGGCAAGGTCGTCGCCATCAATGCTCTTGGTGTAGCTCCAACAGGCGCAACGGCTGAGTTCTATAAGTCGAAAGGATTTAAATACCCTCCCGAATATGGTCCGCTGGCCGCAGTTTCACCCGGTACGCCGGGCGGGTTAATGGTAATGCTCGCCGAGTATGGCACCATGAGCCTGAAGGAGGTGCTGGCGCCTGCCATGCAGATGGCAGAAGGCTATCCCATTGAGGCCCAGACGGCCAACTCCATCGAACGCAACAAACGCCGTATCAGCGAGTGGCCTTATTCAGCAAAAGTATTCCTTCCTCATGCCGGTGAAGAGCGTGAGGCGCCATCGGCAGGAGAGATATTTGTCCAGAAGGATCTGCTGGCGACACTGACCAAACTGGTTGAATCTGAACAACAGGCCCTTAAGAAGAAGAAATCAAGGAAGGAGGCGATATACGCCGCCTATGACCGCTTCTATAAAGGCGATATAGGCGCTGAGTTCGCCAGGGGATGCCAGGAGCAGGGAGGACTGGTCACGACGGAGGACCTGGCAAAGTGGCAGGTAAAGGTTGAAGAGCCGCTGATGACTGAATACAGGGGCATCGAGGTCTACAAGCTGCAGCCGTGGACACAGGGCCCGGTGATGCTCCAGACTCTCAATATCCTTGAAAACTTCGACCTGAAGGAGATGGGATATAACTCCGTGAGATATATCCATACCCTCTACCAGGCGATGAACCTGGCATTTGCCGACCGCGATTTCTACTACGGTGACCCGGCCTTTCCACCGGAAGAACCGATGGCAGGACTGCTCTCGAAGGAGTATGCCCGCGAACGCTCAAAGCTTATCAATCATGACCGCAATGACCCTGCCGTTCGTCCTGGTGATCCCTATCCCTTTGAAGGCAAAAGCAATCCTTTTTCCACTCTGCTGAATTCATGGCAGGCTGCGGCACGCAATATCTATCCGGCAGACGACCCGGATCAGTATGAGCGTTTTCTTGGCACTTTTCAGTCGGGTACGACCTCAATCGAAGCAGCCGATGAAGAGGGATGGGTTGTCTCCGTCACTCCCAGCGGCGGATGGATACCCGCATGCATCGCCGGCAACACCGGAATTGGCATGAGTCAGCGGATGCAGAGCTTCGTCCTTGATGAGAAGGAGAACCCCTTCAATGTGGTTGAGCCGGGCAAGAGGCCGCGCGTGACCCTCACACCCTCGCTGGCGATGAAGGATGGCAAGCCCTTCCTCGCTTTTGCCAAACAGGGGGGCGACGAGCAGGATCAGCTCCTGCTGCAGTTTTTCCTTAACGTCGCCGAGTTCGGGATGACCGTCCAGGAGGCGTGCGAGGCACCGTCGTTCAAGACGCTGCAGATGTATTCAAGCTTCGGTGATCATGAGAAGGTTACCGGAGGATTGGTCCTCAACAGCAGCATGCCGGCATGGGTACGGAAGGAGCTTGCAGCGATGGGATACCGTCTCTCGTTTCAGGAACGCACATCCGGCCCGGTGAACGCCATCGGGTTCGATCACCTCCACGGCACCTTCTGGGGCGGGTCAAGCAACTACGGCGAAGATTACGGCATAGGATGGTGATACCGGTCGGAGGCCGGCTACAATACTGGATGGTCTACGACCAACCATTCCAATGAAGATCCTGATCTACAATACTTTATGGCCTACGGCCAAAAATGCGGCGCCTCTCAATTTCACTATTGCCTATTGCCTATTGCACATTGCCTAATTTTCCAACATGATTGTTATCTTTGTGCCTTCGTACCGGGTTTCAGATGGCTAAGAAAGAACAAAGAAGAGGAAAATGGCGTGACAAGTTCCGGTTCGCCATTTTTAATGACACTTCATTTGAGGAGGTCTGGCGAATACGCATGACCAGGTCGAATGCGCTTCTGGCAGCAGCCATGCTCTTTCTGCTGATCATCGGAATAAACACCTCGCTCATAGCTTTCACCAACCTGCGTGAATTCATCCCGGGCTACCCCGACGTGGCCATGAGAAGAAATATTCTGATGAATGCGATCCTGCTTGACTCCCTGGAGCGTGAGCTGGACATAAGAGACAAGTACTTCCGCGACCTGAATGACGTCATCTCAGGCAGGCAGCCCATAGGCCAGGTGACCAGACGTGACACCACCCGTGACTACAGCAACATAGCTTTCAAAAGATCTGCTGAAGACTCCGTCCTGAGGTCAAGGGTGGAACAGGAGGAGAGATATAGTCTCGCCTCAGGCACAACCACACCTGCCAGGGGCACAAGCCTTGCGAACATCCATTTCTTCCCGCCGGTAAAGGGCATTGTGTCAAGTAATTTTGACCTGCGTACGCGTCATTACGCTACCGACATCGTGACCCAGCCCAAGGCCGTGGTATCATCGACGCTCGACGGCACCGTGATAATGACAGGATGGACTATGGAGACCGGTTTTGTGATGATGATTCAGCACAGCAACAACATTGTCTCTGTTTATAAGCACAACGCCAGGCTACTCAAGGAGATGGGCGACAGGGTCTGGGCCGGTGAGGCCATCTCCATAGTGGGTGACTCAGGCGAGCTGTACACCTCGGGCCCGCATCTCCATTTTGAGCTGTGGCATAGCGGAGAACCCCTTGACCCGGCACAATACATTTTCTTCTGATACCAGACCGGCAGATGCACAAGCGACTCGCAATTCTCGGTTCAACAGGATCGATCGGCACCCAGACCCTCGGTATCGTAGCCCGTTATCCTGACCTCTTCACTGTGGCAGTCCTTGCTGCCGGCAGTAATGCTGAGCTGCTCATGGAACAGGCGAGGCTTTACAGACCTCAGAGGGTAGTCATTGGCAACGAGGCATTTTACAGTATGATACGCGATGGCCTTGCCGGCCTGGGTATTGAGGTTCTTGCCGGAAGACAGGCATTTGAGGAGGTAGTATCTTCTGACGGTATTGATACCGTTGTTGCTGCCATGGTGGGTTTTGCGGGGCTGAGACCTACGGCCACAGCGGTACAGGCGGGGAAAGAGATTGCCCTGGCCAATAAGGAGACACTGGTGGTGGCCGGTGAGATGATCACCCGTACCGCGGCCATGACCGGCAGCGTGCTTCTTCCCGTGGACTCTGAACACTCGGCCATCATGCAATGTCTTAACGGCGAACCGGGCGACTCGGTGGAAAAAATTATCCTCACGGCATCAGGAGGGCCCTTTCGCAATACTCCCGCAGAGAGACTGAAAAAGGTCACCCCGCTGGAGGCACTTCGCCATCCCAACTGGAGCATGGGCAGTAAGATCACCATTGACTCGGCCACACTGATGAACAAGGGCCTTGAGGTGATAGAGGCACACTGGCTGTTCGGCACTCCCCCGGACAGGATTGAGGTGCTTATCCACCCGCAGTCAATAATTCACTCGCTGGTGCAGTTCACTGACGGATCGGTGAAGGCACAGCTGGGTGTGCCTGATATGAGGCTGCCGATTATCTATGCACTGACCTATCCTGAGAGGGTGATAACAGAACTGCCCCGGCCGTCACTCTCGGAGATAGGCTCCCTGACCTTTGAAGAGCCTGATCAGGAGCGCTTCCGCTGCCTGCCGCTGGCACGTGCGGCTCTGACAGGTGGTGGCAATATGCCCTGCGCGCTCAATGCAGCCAACGAGACAGCCGTGGCGGCATTCCTTCAGGAAAAGATAGGATTCAATGATATCGCGGGAACAGTGGAGCATGTGCTGGAAAACACAAAATTCAATGAAGAAGCATCCATGGATGCATATGAGGAGACCGACCTGAGAAGCAGGAGCCTCGCCATGGAGTACATAAGCAAAACAACAAAAAAATGATCGTTCTTATCAAAATACTACAGCTGTTGCTGTCACTGTCAATCCTGGTGATTGTCCATGAATTCGGACACTTTCTCTTTGCCCGTCTCTTCAAGACGAGGGTTGAGAAATTCTATCTCTTTTTCGACTGGCCATGGGCAATCTTCAAGCGCAAATGGGGGGAGACGGAATACGGTATCGGCATGATCCCCCTGGGTGGGTATGTAAAGATCTCAGGGATGATTGACGAGTCGATGGACAAGGAGCAGATGAAACAACCGCCGCAGCCTCATGAGTTCAGGTCGAAGAAGTCATGGCAGCGTCTAATGATAATGCTTGGCGGTGTCTTCTTCAACTTCATTTTTGCCCTGCTCATCTATGTAGGGGCACTGAGTGTCTGGGGCGAGACCTATCTGGCTGCCTCGAACGTAAAGTACGGTATCCTTACCGATTCAACAGGTTATGCCATGGGCCTCCGCAATAATGACAAGATCATCTCTGTTGACGGGGAACCGGTAGATAACTTCTATGCCATCATCCCCGACATTCTTCTCAACGAACGCGAGGTGATAACTGTTAACCGCGACGGAGGCATTGTTGACATACCTGTCAAACGCGAGTTCATTCCGGTACTGCTTAAAAACCCGGATATACTAGATGCGCGGATACCTTTCGGTCCGTTTGTCATCTCCGAAGTTGCCGGCGAATCACCTGCTGCTGCCGCCGGGCTTGCCGTTGGCGATGAGATTATTGCCCTTGACAGCATTGCGTTTGACTGGTATGATGAATTCCAGGGTTATCTTGCTGCGCGCAAGGGAGAGCCTGTGACCGTCACCGTCAGGCGCGACAGCGAGCTTGTTGATTTCACATTTGCAACGACGGAGGCCGGGATACTGGGTGTTTTCAGGGATGTCTCCAATATACTGGAACTGAGCACTAAACACTACAGCTTCGCCCAGGCGATCCCGGCAGGGATCTCAAAGGGATGGAAGACAACCGGTGACTATCTCAAACAGTTCAAACTGATATTCTCAAAAGACACCAAGGCATATGAATCACTGGGCGGATTCATCACCATCGGAAGCATCTTTCCTGACAAATGGAACTGGCAGTCGTTCTGGAATCTGACTGCTTTTCTGTCGCTTATACTTGCGGTAATGAATATACTTCCCATTCCCGCGCTTGACGGAGGGCATGTAATGTTCCTCATCTATGAGGTGGTCACAGGCAGGAAGCCGAGTGACAAGTTCCTGGAGTATGCCCAGATAACAGGTATGATAATCCTGCTGGCACTTCTGATATTCGCCAATGGGAATGACATACTCAAACTTATCAGAAAATGATAATTCAGCGGGAATGCAGCACCTGTTGTGAAAGAAATTGTACATTTGCATAAACAAATACTCTGAGAAATGGGAAAGATCGGACCTCTTGAAATTATCCTGATACTGGCGGTAGTGATTTTATTGTTTGGCGGTCGCAAGATACCCGAACTGATGAAAGGCATAGGACAGGGCCTGAAGGAGTTTAAGAAAGCCAAGGACACTGACGGTACTGAAAGCAAGAAGAGCGTTGAAGAAGACAGCTAGGATCTGCATATAATATTTACGGGCCTGCATGCGAGTGCAGGCTTTTTATTTCAGATACAGTGCACCATGAGAACACCGGCATTATTCTTAATCCTTGCAATGACAGTGATGACCTCCTGCGGCGACTCATCGCTTACAAGGACTCTTCCCAACATCACCGGAACTACCGGTGAGGTAATGGTTGTAATGGACAAGGCTCTGTGGAACGGCAGTGCAGGTGCAGCAGTGAGGGAACAGGTATCTCCCTTCCTTGTAGGGCTTCCGCAGCCTGAGCCGGCCTTCAGCATCCTGCCCGTCAATCCCGAGGGTTTCCGTGACATCTATCTTGCGCACCGGAATGTCATGGTCGTAAAGGCCGGCATTGATTACAGTGACACGTTAGTAAATTACGCAAGGAACAGATGGGCAGAGACACAGCTTGTCATCACGGTCACCGGCCCTGATTCGGCAGCCGTGGCAGACTGCATCAGGAAAAACGGAGAGGCAATACGGCGGAGCATCAATGAAGCTGAACGTGAGCGACTGACATCATGGCTGACTGAGTCGGCCGGAAAGGAGAGGAGCGTTCTCGTTTCGGGAGACAGGAGATGGGAGCTGATAATGCCGGCGGGGTACAAGTCCGATTTCAATCGTGAAGCGATCATGATGATCTCGGCGGAGACGCCCTCAACAACGCAATCGGTAATTGTCTCCGTCACTGAGCGGATGACATCGCGCATAGGGTGCATTGAGCTTGCCAATCTCACGGAGAAGGTCACTTCGGCAGAGGTAAAGGGACCCGACGGAGGATCATTCATGGTAATAGAGAAACAGATCCCCGTCAGTTGCCGCTCATTCAGGCGACACGGCACTGACTACATAGAGATGAGGGGATTGTGGACCCTCGAAGGGGGATTCATGGGAGGGCCGTTCATTTCTTTTGCCTTCATCGACGAAGAGACATCACGTGCGATTGTGGTCACTGGCTTCGTCTATGCCCCGAAAGAAGAGAAGAGAGAGCTGCTGCGCCAGGTAGAGGCGCTCATGTATACCCTCAGAAAAGCTTCCTGATCAACTGCCAGTTTCCGGGTCACCGACAGGCATATAGCGCTGGTCTCTTCTCACCGGAATGAAGCCGGCATCTCTGATGATCTGCCTCATGGTCTCCGGGTCAACCCTGAAGGGGTCACCGGCGGAACTGACCACATTCTCTTCAATCATAACCGATCCCAGGTCGTTTGCCCCTCCGTGGAGCGAGATCATTGCAGTCTCCTGTCCCACGGTGAGAATTGACGACTGCAGGTTGGGGATATTGTCGAGCACCAGTCTGCTGACGGCTACCAGCCTGAGATATTCGGTGGCGGTGACCCTGCTTCGTATGCCGTCTTTTTCGGCAAGCTTCGTACCGCGGTCCATGAATGGCCATGGGATGAAGGTGACGAAGCCGTCATGGCCTTCAGGCCTGGCATCCTGCAGTTTGCGCAGCAGCACCAGGTGTTCGATCCTCTCCTCCACCGTCTCGGCATGGCCGAACATCATGGTGGCGGAGGTAGGCAGGTTAAGACGGTGAGCCTCGCGCATCACCCCCAGCCACTCGGCAGTGGTTGCCTTGGCGGGAGAGACGATTCTCCTGACCCTGTCAGAGAGTATCTCGGCACCGGCGCCGGGAAGGGAGTCGAGGCCGGCATCACGGAGTGCCGTGAGCACTGCCTGGTAACTCATCTTCTCCGCACGTGCCAGCCAGGCTACCTCGGGCGGACCGAGGGCGTGCAGCTTAACGGAGGGCCACCGTTTCTTGAGTCTTATGAAGAGATCAGTATAAAAATCAAGCCCGAGGGAAGGATTCATGCCTCCCTGAAGCAGCAGTTGGTTGCCTCCGAGGGCTGTCAGCTCGCTGATCTTGCGGTCATACTCCTCATCTGTGGTCACATAGGCGTCATCACTGTTTGCAGTACGGCAGAAATTACAGAAACGGCATTGTGAGAAACAAATGTTTGTAATGTTCACATTGCGGTCAATCATCCAGCCTACCCTGTTGCCCGGGTGCATCCTCCGGCGGACACCGTCGGCAAGGTACATCAGCATGGCAAGAGGAGCCTCATTCCACAGGCTCATCGCCTCCAGGGCAGTGATCCGCTGACCCCCGTCAACCTTGTCGTACAAATGTTCTGTGACACCCATCTTATGACATCCTGCGCATCGTGGCAGGAGTCCTCAAAGGTAATACATTTAAGCTAAATCATTCAATAATTTCATTAACTTTACCACGCTGAACAGCACTCTGCTGTTGGCCAGACCAGTAAAACAATGGAGAGAAAACTTATAACAGCGGGCATAACGCAGGGGGACATCAACGGCATAGGGTATGAGATCATCATCAAGGCCCTTGCCGATTCTTCAATCACCGACCTGTGCGTGCCTGTGGTTTACGGCTCGCCTAAAGTGGCGGCATACCATCGCAAGGTGCTTAACATCACCAATTTCAGTTTCAACAACATCAGGACTGTTTCCGAAGCGCATCCCAAAAAGGTCAACCTGGTAAACTGTCTCGGTGACGAGGTGCGTGTTGAGCTTGGCAAATCAACCCCGGAAGGTGGCCAGGCTTCCCTGGCGGCTCTCGAGAGTGCTGTTGATGACCTTGCAGCCGGCAAGATTGACGTGCTGGTGACGGCTCCCATTGACAAACACAACATTCAGTCAGACAAGTTCCGGTTTACCGGGCATACTGACTATCTGAAAGCGAAGGTAAACGCCTCTGAGGTACTGATGCTTATGATCAGCGAGAGCATGAAGATCGGGTTTGCCACCGAGCATCTGCCACTGAAGGATGTCCCCGGAGTCATCACTGTACAGCATCTCCTTGGCAAGCTGAGGCTGCTGAACCGGTCGCTCCTTCGTGACTTTGCCATTCGCGGTCCCCGCATCGCTGTCCTTAGTCTCAATCCGCATGCCGGCGACGGCGGTCTGCTCGGCACCGAGGAGGCGGATATCATTATCCCTGCCATCAACAAAGCCAATGAGGAGGGCATCCTTGCCTTCGGCCCCTATTCATCTGACGGTTTCTTCGGGTCAGGAGCCTTCAGCCGTTTTGATGCAATATTGGCAATGTATCATGATCAGGGCATGAGCGCCTTCAAGGCCCTCGCCTTTGACACCGGCGTCAATTTCACTGCCGGCCTTCCGGTGATAAGAACATCACCGGTCCATGGCCCTGCCTTCGACATAACTGGAAAGAACGAAGCCTCCGGCAATTCGATGCGCCAGGCTATCTATGCAGCCTGCGACATCTACCACAACAGGCAGTTGTATGAGGAGATCTCGCGAAACCCGCTTCAGCCGCAGAAGATCGAGATCCATTCCGACCGCGATCATGTTGACGAGTTGCCGCCTGAGCCGGAAAATTACGACCACGCACTATGATTGACTATATAACCGGTACCGTTACAGAACTGAACCCGGCCTTCGTGGTTGTTGAGTGCGGCGGGATAGGATATAACCTCAATATCTCGCTCAACACCTACTCGGCACTTGACAAGGCAGTTACATGCAAGATCCTGGTACACGAGTCGATCCGCGAGGATGCCCATTTGCTCTTCGGTTTTGCCACAGCCGATGAGCGTGACCTTTTCAGGCAACTGATTACCGTTTCAGGGGTAGGAGCCGGCACTGCCCGGATGATGCTTTCATCGGTCAGGCCGGGTGACCTTCGTGAGGCAATTATCAGTGGTGATGTTGGCATTCTCAAGGCTGTCAAGGGCATAGGATTAAAGACCGCACAAAGGATCATAGTTGACCTGAAAGACAAAATTGGAAAACACGTCGGTTCAGGCGAAATAATTGCGTTTTCCGACAATACTGCACGTGAAGAATCGTTATCTGCTTTAGTGATGCTTGGATTTGCCAGGAACAGCGCCGCGAAGGCAGTTGACAGCCTCCTGAAGGAGGACAGAAAACTACCGGTAGAGGAGATAGTAAGGAGGGCGCTGAAACTGTTATAAAACAGGAGTGCCGGATTGCAGTTTTCTTTACAAAATAGAGGTCTTTGGATCAGGGTGGGGCTTTTTACTGTCCTGACCCTTATTTCTTTGGCACTTGGAGCCCAGACCAACACCGGCGACACTCTCCTGAAACTGAATGCTGATCCGGCCTTCCCCTGGGAGGCAAGGAGATCATCTCCCCTCTTCCTAAATAACCCCTCAAACATTTCAACAAAGGTTGAGTATGACGGCCGCAACAATCAGTACATAATCTACCAGAAGATCGGAGAGCTCGACTATCGCAGACCGGTCTACATGAGTCCCGATGAGTACCGCAGGTATGAATTTGAACAGGCCATGCGTGAGTACTGGGATGCCAGCCTGCGCGGGGACGCCACGGGGTACAGGTCGTCACTCATACCCCAGATTGAGGTGGGCGGCGAGACCTTTGACAGAATCTTCGGAAGCAACGTCATTAACATCGTTCCGCAGGGGTCGGCGGAGCTCATCTTCGGAATCAATATCTCACATACCGAGAACCCGACACTGTCGGAGAGACTGCGCACCATCCCCACCTTCGACTTCCAGGAGAAAATACAGATGAATGTCACCGGCACCATCGGCGACAAGATGCAGCTGGGCATCAACTACAATACGGAGGCCATGTTTGAGTTCGAAAACCGCACCAAGCTCGAATACTCAGGCAAGGAGGATGAAATCATCAAAAAGATTGAGGCTGGAGATGTGACGTTGCCACTGAACGGCACACTCATCACCGGCAGCTACAGCCTCTTCGGCCTCAAGACAGAGCTGCAGTTCGGCAAGCTGACGATGACCACCGTCTTCTCGCAGCAGAAGGGCGAATCGTCAGTTGTGGAGGTCAAGGGAGGAGCCCAGATCAGCGACTATGAGATCACCGCCGACAACTATGAAGCCAACCGGCATTTCTTTCTGTCGCAGCATTTCAGGGACAATTTTGATGAGGCTCTGGCCAGCCTGCCCATTGTGAGTACGGGGGTGAACATAGAGAAGATCGAGGTGTGGATCACCAACAAGACCAGCCGCTTTGAGGATGTGAGCAACCGGAACATTGTCGCATTCCTTGACCTAGCAGAGAACCAGTCCAACATCTACAATCCCATTCCGGCCTTCCAGGGCATTCCCGGTGCTCCGGTCAATCCCTCCAACAACAGCAACGGCATCTACCAGGAACTAACTTCTACCTACAGTGCGGTGAGGAATATAGACCAGGTGGCCGATGCCTTTGCATCCCTGTATCCCGATTTCAACATAGGCCGCGACTATGAAAAGATAGAGAACGCCCGCAAGCTTACTGAACGGGAGTATACGGTCAACAGTCAGCTGGGATATATCTCGCTCAACGTGGCCCTGAACAATGATGAGGTCCTGGCTGTAGCCTATGAGTACACCTTCAACGGCGAGGTATTCAAGGTAGGGGAATTTTCAACCGACGGGATCACTGCCCCCGACGCACTGATACTCAAGCTTATCAAAGGGACTAACCTGACCCCCCAGATCCCTTCGTGGAAGCTTATGATGAAAAACATCTACAACATCGGGTCGGGAAGGATTGAGGCGAAGAACTTTGAAGTGAATATCCTTTTCCAGGATGACAAGTCAGGCAATGCGCTCAATTACCTGCCCGGCACCCCGCTTGACGGCAAGGTGCTCCTGCAGGCCCTCGGGCTTGACCAGCTCAACTCACAGCTTGACAGGGAACCCGACGGCCTTTTTGACTTTGTTGACGGGATAACGGTGATGGCAGAAAAGGGAAGGATAATATTCCCGGTGCTGGAGCCTTTCGGAAGGCATCTGCTGAAATACATCACTGACCCTGAGCAGATAAGGAAATACGTCTTCACCGAGCTCTATGACTCCACGCAGACGGTTGCCAGGCAGATGGCCGAGAAGAACAAGTACCTTCTCAGCGGCCAGTTCACCTCTGCCTCCGGATCGGAGATAAGGCTCAATGTGGCAAATATACCACAGGGATCTGTCAAGGTGACTGCCGGGGGTGTGACTCTTGCCGAGAACGTCGATTATACCGTTGATTACAACATGGGGTCAGTCAAGATCATCAATTCTGCCCTGCTTGAATCACAGACGCCGGTACAGGTTTCCCTGGAAAGCAACCAGTTCTTCGGGCTGCAGACAAAGAGCCTGATCGGAACACATCTGAACTACAGGTTCTCAGACAGGTTCAACCTGGGGGGTACGGTCCTCCGACTTACTGAAAGGCCATATACCCAGAAGGTCACTTATGGCGATGACCCTATCTCTAATACGATCTATGGTTTTGATGCATCGTACCGCGCTGACTCCAAGTTCCTGACAAACGCCATAGACTGGCTTCCGCTCATTTCGACCAATGCTCCTTCAACAATAAATTTCTTCGGTGAGTTTGCACATCTGGTTCCGGGCCACAGTAAAGCCATTACCTCGGCAGGGGCAGTCTACATTGATGATTTTGAGGCAAGCGAGATATCCCTCGACCTTCGCGCGTTCAATGCATGGTCCATGGCGAGCGTGCCCCAGGGACAGGACCAGTTTTTTCCTGAAGCCAAACTGAGCAAGGACATCAGGTCAGGCTTCAACCGGTCACGACTGGCATGGTATGTAATTGACCCGCTGTTCCTCCGTAATGGCTCAACCACACCTGACTATATAAAGGCCAACCCTGACCTGCAGTCGAGCCATTATGTCAGGGAGGTTTATGAGACGGAGATATTTCCTTACAAGGAATCAGCCAGCGGCATACCAACCAACATTTCCGTCCTGAACGTTGCATTTTACCCCTATGAGAGAGGCCCGTACAACTTCAACGTCCTGCCTGACGGCTACTCTGCAGGTGTTGGCGCTGACGGACTTCTTAACTCACCGCGGACACGCTGGGGAGGGATGATGAGGGAGCTGCTCACGAATGACTTTGAGTCGGCCAACATACAGTACATCAAGTTCTGGCTCATGGACCCCTACGCTGAGAGTGCGGAACATGAGGGCGGGGATCTTTACTTCAACCTTGGTAACATCTCCGAGGATATCCTGCGCGATTCGCGCAAGCAGTTTGAGAACGGGCTCCCGACATCACCCCTGGTGGTGAATGTTGATACTACCGTATGGGGCCGTGTGCCAACGGTGCAGGCGGTGGTGCAGGCCTTTGACAACAACATCGAATCACGCCGCTACCAGGATGTGGGGCTTGACGGGCTGGGCAACCCGGACGAACAGTTATTCTTTGACAGTTACCTCCAGACAGTGGGAGCAGTTGTGAGTCCCGAGGTGCTTGATATGATCTTTGCAGACCCCTCAAACGATGACTTTCATTATTTCAGGGGTACAGACTACGACCTCCTTCAGCTTGGCATTCTGGAGAGATACAAGCAGTTCAACGGCACCGATGGCAACTCACCCACCTCCGAGATGTCGGACGAATCATATCCCACCAGCGGAACAACATTGCCTGACATGGAGGATATCAATCGCGACAATACCCTCAGTGAGACCGAGAGTTACTACCAGTATCATGTGAGTCTCCGCCCTGAGGACATGGTTGTGGGCAGGAACTTCATTGTTGATGAGGTTGAGTATACAGCCACTTTTGCCAACGGGGAGAAGTCACCGGTCAAATGGTTCCAGTTCAAGATACCTGTCACTGACTACGAGAGGGTGGTGGGATCGATACGCGATTTCAAGTCAATCAGGTTCCTGCGTATGTATATGCGTAACTTCGACGAGGAGGTGATAATGCGCTTTGCCCGCCTGGAACTCGTCAGGTCAGAATGGCGCAAGTACAATATCGCATTCTTCGAGGGCGGTGAGCGTATCACGATACCCGAGGAGGCCGACGGGACCTTCGAGATAAGCTCGGTGAGCATAGAAGAGAATGCCGGCAAGGAGCCTGTAAACTATGTCCTGCCTCCGGGCTTCGACCGTGTCATAGACCCGGCCAACCCTCAGTTGAGACAGCTCAATGAGCAATCGATGGTGCTGCGCGTCAGAGACCTGGCCGACGGTGATGCAAGGGCGACCTACAAGAATGTCACCCTTGACATGCGCCAATACCGCAGGCTGAAGATGGAGGTGCATGCCGAGGCTCTCATAGGGCAGCCTCTCCTTGATGACGAGGTCACCGTTTTCATAAGGCTCGGATCAGACTACAAGGGCAACTTCTACGAGTATGAGATTCCCCTGAAGCTGACTCCCTACGGCAGGTATAACAATGACAATGAAGAACAGAGGGCGGTGGTGTGGCCTGAAGCAAACAAACTGGATATTGACCTGTCACGTCTCCTCGAGGCCAAGCAGGCACGTGATGCTGCCATGAGGGAGAGCGGTTCAACCCTCAGTGAAGCCGATATATATTCCATTTATGTTGATAATGCCCGTATCTCTGTCAGCGGTAATCCCAACCTCAGTAATGTCAGGGTTGTCATGGCCGGTGTCAGGAACCCTATCAGAACGCGTAATCCGCAGGGTGATGACGGTGTCCCCAAATCTGCAGAGGTATGGATCAACGAGCTTCGCCTGAGCGATTTCAGGGAGGAAGGGGGATGGGCGGCCAACGCACAGATGCAGGCCCGCCTGGCTGACCTGGGTACTGTTAACCTGGTGGGACAGACCAGCACTCCGGGCTGGGGAAGCATCGATAAAAAGGTCAATGAGCGTAGCATGGAGCAGGTGATACAATACGACCTCTCGTCTAACCTGGAGCTTGGAAAATTCTTCCCGGAGAAGGCCGGTATGCGGATACCCGTTTACATGGGATATTCTGAGAACCGCATCAGGCCGCAGTACGACCCGCTTGATCCCGACATCAGGCTCAACGAGTCCCTTGATGCTGCTGAAACAAGAGCGGAACGTGATTCGATCCTTAACCTGGCAGAAGAGTATACCCGGCGCCGTACCCTGACGGTCAGTAACGCCGGTACTACAAAGAGGGGAGAGAAGCCTCATGCCTGGGACCCGGCTAATCTCTCCGTCAGCTACGCCTTCAACGAACTCTATAATACCGCTACCAAAACGGAGGTTGACCTCGAACGGACTTACAGGGGAGGCCTATCGTACGATTTTGACGCCAGGCCAAAGAACTTCACCCCCTTCCAGAAGTCGGGTCTTTTCAAATCCCCTGCCTTAAGGCTGATCAAAGACTTTAACATTTATCTCTTTCCAAAGCACATCACCGTCCGTACTGACATCTACAGGTATTACAATGAGGTTAAGACCCGCAATATCAACAATCCCGATCTTCTCATTGAACCTGTCTTCACAAAAGACTTCCAGTGGACGCGTTTCTATGACATCAAGTATGACATCACCAAGCAAATGAAGCTAGACTTCACTGCCAGCAGCATCGCGCGCATCGATGAGCCGGCAGGAGGGGTTGACAGAAGGCGGTATCCTGATATTTTCGATAACTGGCGTGATTCCGTGATGTCCAACCTGGCGGGCATGGGCCGCACCACGAACTACTACCATCTGCTGAACCTCAACTACAATATCCCCGTCAACAAGCTGCCTCTCCTCTCATGGGTGACTTCCAACGCAAGATACAGTGCCAGGTATGACTGGCTTGCCGGAACAATTTTCCCAGACTCGATGAATATCAGGCCGGGCAATACCATTAAGAACTCTAACAACGGGCAGTTCACCGTTCAGGCCAACATGACCAACCTTTACAGCAAGGTCAAGTTCCTGAAGGAGATTGAGGCCTCCACCCAGCCAGGGGCCAAAAGACGCATGAGCCTGGGATACGAGGAGGTAACCCATTCGAGGCGCGGGATACCCCTCAGGGCCGGAAGAGCCAGGATCATCAACCATAATCTGAAGACTAAAGATGTGACGGTCACGGTCACTGCGCCTGACGGTACGGTTGTAACAGGGAAGTACGATGTTGTATCAGACATGCGGATAGACTATATCTCTGACACTGATGTCACCAATGCCAGCATTGACATCAAGGGGAGGGTAGAGAAGAAGCCGGGGGTTGCCAGTGTCGCCGCCAAATACCTGATACGATCCCTCATGGCTCTGCGAAATGTATCTGCAACATATACTATTGAGCAGGGGCACATAATGCCGGGCTATCTTCCCGGTACCTCTTTCCTGGGTCAGCAGAGCTACCAGGGCATGGCATCACCTGGGTGGCGTTTCCTGGTGGGTCTCACCGATGAGCGGTTCTTTGATGAGGCAGTCATTAACGGGTGGATCACAACTGACACTCTGCTCAACAATGCCGCAACCTACAGTGAACGCGAACAGATTAACCTCAGGGCCAACATCGAACCCTTCCCCGGCCTCCGGATTGACCTGACGGCTGACCGGCGTTACTCCCAGACGGTCTCGGCATACCTCAGGGCCAACCGTTATGGCGAATTCCCTGACAGCACCAGGAACACCCGCATCACCGGCAACTTCACCATTTCAATCGTCTCATGGGGTACGGCCTTTGAGAAGATACCAAAGTCAGGCGATTATGTGTCGCAGACCTTCGAACAGTTCCGTACCAATACCATCCTCATCTCACAGCGCAGGGGCAATGAGCGCAGCAGGGCCGACAATTCATATGACCCCGACTTCGATCCTGTCACCGGAGAGCAGATTACCGGACCCTATGCAAGTGGTTACGGTCTCACTTCAGGTGAGGTTCTCGTACCTGCCTTCCTGGCTGCCTACACAAGGAGGGACGCTGAAAAGATATCCCTCTCTCCCTTCCCCTCGGCGCTCCATATGATGCCCAACTGGAGGATCAACTTCGAAGGACTGACCAAGTTTGAGGCGGTAAGGAAGATTTTCAACTCGGTGAGCCTCTCGCACCAGTACAGGTCGACTTACACCATAGGTTCATTCAACACCAGCCTCTACTATAACCCTGACGAGGACGGGATAAGCAGGATACGCGACCTGAAGTCGAACTTCATACCGAAGCACGAGATCAACACGGTTACCATCAATGAGCAGTTCAGTCCTTTCATAAATATAGACCTCGGGTGGAAGAACTCACTCTCTACAAGGATAGAGTACCGGAAGTCGCGTACCGTCACTCTCAACCTGACCAGCAACCAGGTGGCTGACATAAGGAACGAGGAGATAACCATAGGCGCCGGATACCGGTTTGACGATGTGGCCATCAACCTCCGCTCACGTACGGGCCAGCGTGCTCTCAAGAGCGACCTCAACCTGAAGCTTGACTTTTCAATCAGGGACAACAAGACCCTGGCCCGCAAGCTGATAGAGGAGGTGAACCAGCCGGTGGCAGGGCAGAGGGTGTTCACTATTGGCACCACGGCCGACTATGTGCTGAGCGACAGGTTCAACCTGCAGATTTATGCCGACCACTCGATGAATGACCCGTTTGTTGCCAATACGTTCCTTACCTCCAATACCAACTTCGGCTTCAGCCTCAGGTTTACTCTCGTGCAGTGACGGGTCTTCACTCACCGGGTTAAAAAAAGCATTGATCAGGGATTAAATACTAAAAAAGATGTATTTTTGACAACCTGAAACCTGTAGACCAAAGTCAAACAAATAAAATTTCAAGCGATGAATGTTCCTGCAAACCTGAAGTACACCAAGGATCATGAGTGGGTTCTTGTCAAAGGCAATGAAGCTGTGGTAGGCATTACCGATTTTGCGCAGCATGAGCTGGGCGATATAGTATTTTTAGAGATCGAGACCGTGGGTGAGAAGCTTGGTCACGGTGAGGTCTTCGGAACGGTGGAGGCCGTCAAGACCGTGTCCGACCTTTTCATGCCTGTCAGCGGAACCGTTACTGAGAAGAACGAAGATCTTGACACTGCCGCGGAGCTTGTCAACAGCGATCCCTACGGCAAAGGCTGGATGATAAAGGTTGCCATTGAGGATGCTTCAGAGCTTGACGCGCTTCTTGATGCCGAAGCATATAAAAAGCTCATCGGCTCCTGATTAACAAAATAATAAGAATAAAGGTGGGTGTCTCATATTGAAAATGGGACACCCTCTTTATTTTTCTGCCCGGGGCAGGACTCTCCTACACCCTGGCAGCCCGCTAAAATGGCCCACAGGGCAATTATTTAATGTTAATTGGCTGTGTTACAGAAGATACTACTCCAATTTCTTAATTATTAACAATTATTAAGAATTCAATCTAACTCATATACTGACTTTCAAAGATTGAGTAAATTAGCATCACCAAAACTAAAACCAATAACCAGATGAAACTACTAAAACTGCTTATGTTTGCTATTGCATTAGCATTCACTGCATTCCCTGTATCTAACGCGCAGGGGGTTACTACTTCTTCAATCAAGGGGAGGGTAAGTGATAATAACGGAAACGCAGTGTACTCGGCAACTGTTGTTGCAGTCCATCTGCCTTCAGGCACGCAATACGGCACATTCACTCTCTCTGATGGCGGATTTCTGTTGAGAAATATGAAAATCGGAGGCCCTTATGAGCTTAAAATATCATTTGTGGGATATGAAGAGTACATGGAGCAAGAGATATACCTCTCTCTCAACAAGACCTCTGAATTCAATATTTCACTCACTGAAAGCACGGTAGAACTCAAGGAAATAACTGTTACTTATGACAAGGTAGATGTTATCAACTCAGACAGGACGGGCTCAATGACCAATATTAATTCTGATGCCATAATAGCCATGCCCAGCATCAAAAGACGCTCCCTCGATCTGACCCGGCTCACTCCCGAATCAAACGGAAACAGTTTCGGCGGAAGAAATAATCTTTACAACAACTTTTCACTCGACGGATCTATCTTCAACAATTCCTTTGGGCTTGACTATGCAACACCTGGTGGTCAGACTGATGCACAGCCTGTATCCATAGAAGCCATTGAGCAGATACAGGTTTCACTGGCCCCTTTTGATGTAAGGGAAGGTGGTTTCACAGGTGCCGGTGTAAATGCCGTTACCAAATCAGGAACAAATGAGTTTAAGGGCACTGCATATTACTTCTTCAGAAATGAGAATATGATAGGGCAGAAGGTAGGCGAAATCACAGCACCTAACCTTGATTTTTCAACATCGCTGTATGGATTCTCGGTGGGCGGACCAATTTTGAAAAACAAACTTTTCTTTTATATCAACGCTGAAGCTGAAAGGAGAAATGAACTGGCACACGGATATATTGCAGATGATGGTCTCAATACCGGACAGGCAAATGTGACCTCAGTAATTGAAGACAGCATTCAGATGGTCCAGGATTATCTCAGGACTTACTGGAACTACGAACCGGGAGCATATCAGAACTATTACCATGAAACTTTTAACAATAAATTGCTGGCAAAACTCAACTGGAATGTCAACAAGAACAATAATATAACGCTGCGCTATAACATGCTCGACAGCTGGAAAGACATTCTGCCTCATCCGGAAGCAATCATAGGCCGTGGCCCGACAACATTCAGGCTCCCCTTTGAAAATTCTTCCTACAGGATTTTTAACAAGATTCACTCCCTCGTTGGAGAACTCCATTCCATCTTTTCCACAAAACTCTCCAACAAACTCCTGTTAGGGTATACCGGTTTCCGTGACAACAGACAACCATTCTCTGAGCCATATCCGGTTATTGATATTTTTGACGCCAACGGAAACCTGGCGATCACAATGGGCTCTGAAATGTTCTCAACACAAAATATCCTCAATCAGGATGTTTTTCAGGTGACGGATAACATTACTTACTATACTGAAAATCACACGTTAACGGGAGGTCTTAACTTCGAGTTGTTCCAGTTTGAAAACTCATTCAACCTGTTTTACTATCCCTGGAACACCTTTGGCAGTGTAGCTTCTTTCCTTGCCAACGACAGATCAGGCATTGATTTCGACGCACAGGTGGCAGCCAATTCAACCAAACCGCTTAACTGGTCATATGTTGATGTCGGTCAACTTGCACTGTATGTACAGGATGAGTTCCAGGTCACTGAAAAACTCAACCTTACCTTCGGGTTAAGAACAGACTTGCCGATGTATTTCAGCGACGTAGTCACAGAAACAAACAGCGATGCCATAGATGTGGTTGAGAATTTCAACGGATGGGTCAACGAAAACGGGGACCCTGCCGAGGTTAAGCCCTCAGAATGGCCCAAAGGAGTAATAATGTGGTCCCCACGCTTTGGCTTCAACTATGATGTCAGGGGTGACGCCACAATGCAGATCCGGGGTGGTTCGGGTATTTTCTCCGGCAGGATTCCTTTTGTATGGCTGGGCAACCAGGCAGGCAATGCAGGTATGTTCCCGGGATATTCATTCCAGGTTAATGCCACAGCCAAAGGATATCACTGGCCTCAGGTTTGGAAAAACAATATCGCATTTGACTATAAATTTGGTGATGGATGGTTGTCAACTGTAGAGGCAATGTATTCAAAAGACATAAATGCAGTTGTCCATAGGAATTACAATATGGCACCTCCGTCACAACACCTTGGCGGCACCGGTGACGACAGGGCCATATTTGCAGGTTTCAATGAGGTTAATATATATTCATCGTCAGCCGGATCAATAGGATTCCTTGATGCAGGTGCCATTGTTATGGACAATACAAAGGAGGGATACCAGCTGAACCTTACCGTAAAAGTTTCAAAGAGATTTGATTTCGGACTCTTTGGTGATTTAGCATACAGCTATCTTGATTCGAAGGATTACACCTCGATACCGGCTGAGATTGCTGCTGATGCATTCCAGCGGAATCCTGTTATCGGAAACCCCAACAAACCAATGCTTTCATGGTCACGCTATGGACTAAAGCACAGATTTGTCGGGAGCCTGCTTTACCGCAAAGCCTACAAGTCAATGGCCTCAGCTTTCGCACTTTTCTATGAGGCAGGCAAAGGTAACAGGTATTCATACGTCTATGCCGGGGACCTGAACCAGGATGCTATATTCAATAATGACCTGCTGTATGTCCCGGAAGATCAATCTGATATCCATTTCGGCACTGTGGTGGACGGTGTTGGCGTACCTGCAGCGAATGCAGCAGCCCAGTGGACTGCTTTCAATACTTTCATTGAAAATGATCCTTACTTATCAACCCGCCGCGGCGATTATGCCATGAGAAACGGAGCAATGCTGCCCTGGTTCTCGCAGGTTGATGTAAGGGTAATGCAGGATTTGTATTTCAAGATCGGTGGCAAAGTAAACACTGTGCAGGTCTCTCTTGACATACTGAATTTTGGCAATCTGATCAGCTCCAACTGGGGCGTACGGCAAATTGCCAAGACATTTACCCCCGTTTCTTTCTCAGGTGTTGATGCAAATAATACACCATGGTTCCAGTACGATACCAGGCTGACAGAACCTTTCAGCAATGATGTTTCAATTAACTCCAAGTGGCAGATGCAACTTGGTATTAAGTACATCTTCAATTAGGGAATTGTATATTTAAATGGGGGTGTCTCAAAATCATTTTGAGGCACCCCCATTTATTTACGATTTGCGAATGGGAAATCCTTAAAATCGAAAATCGTCAATCGAAAATAGCCAATTCTACAGGGTTTTCTTTACCTGTACGGTCTGGTATCCTTCGACAACGTCTCCGACGTTAATGTCATTGAAGCCGTCGATATTCAGTCCGCATTCATAGCCTGAGGTAACCTCCCTGACATCGTCCTTGAAACGTTTCAGTGAGCCCAGGTCACCTGTATGTATCACGATGCCGTCACGTATGACTCTGACCTTGGTGTTACGGTTTATTTTGCCGTCACGTACGAAGCAACCGGCAACTGTTCCAACTTTCCCGATCCGGAATACTTCACGCACCTCTACGGTTGCGACAATCTCTTCCTTGATCTCCGGTGAGAGCATGCCCTCCATGGCGGCCCTGATCTCCTCAATGGCGTCATAGATGATAGAATAGAGGCGTATGTCAATGCCCTCCTTCTCAGCCAGTTTCCTTGCGCTGAGTGACGGCCTTACCTGGAAGCCTACTACTACGGCGTTGGAAGCGGCGGCGAGCAGGATATCAGATTCGGATATCTGTCCAACGGCCTTGTGTATGATGTTGACCTGTATCTCTTCGGTTGAGAGTTTGATCAGTGAGTCACTGAGAGCCTCAACGGATCCGTCAACGTCACCCTTGACAATGATATTGAGTTCCTGGAAGTTGCCGATAGCAATGCGTCGCCCGATTTCATCGAGGGTGATATGCTTCTGTGTGCGCAGTCCCTGCTCTCTCTGCAGCTGTGCTCTCTTGGTGGCAATTTCCTTGGCCTCCTTGTCGGATTCCATGACATTGAACTTGTCACCTGCCTGCGGTGCTCCGTTCAGCCCGAGGATAAGCACCGGCATTGAGGGGCCGACCTCGGTAACCTTCTGGTTGCGCTCATTGTACATGGCTTTTACATGGCCGTAGCAGCTTCCCGCAAGCACAACATCACCCAGTTTGAGTGTTCCGGCCTTGACCAGCACTGTTGCCACGAAGCCTCGTCCTTTGTCGAGCGACGATTCGATGACCGTACCCAGTGCAAGCTTGTAGGGGTTGGCTTTCAGCTCCAGGAGCTCGGCCTGCAGGAGGATTTTCTCAAGAAGGACATCGATGTTTACCCCGTTCTTGGCCGATATCTCCTGCGACTGGTATTTCCCTCCCCACTCTTCCACCAGGAAGTTCATGCTGGCCAGCTCTTCGCGTATCCTGTCTGGGTTGGCTGTCTGCTTGTCTATCTTGTTTATTGCGAATATTATGGGTACGCCGGCAGCGTGAGCGTGGTTGATGGCCTCGCGTGTCTGCGGCATGACTCCGTCATCAGCGGCTACCACTATAATCACAATATCAGTTATCTGGGCTCCCCTGGCACGCATTGCCGTAAAGGCCTCGTGGCCCGGGGTGTCAAGGAAGGTGATGATTTTCTCATTGTCAAGCATCACCCGGTATGCACCAATATGCTGTGTTATCCCTCCGGCTTCGCCGGCGATGACGTTTGTGTTGCGGATATAGTCGAGCAGCTTGGTCTTGCCATGGTCAACGTGACCCATGACGGTGACTATTGGCGGACGGGGTTCGAGTTTGGATTCCTCATCCACCTCTTCCCTGACTGCCTCCTGCAGCTCAGCGCTGACAAACTCGACCCCGAAGCCGAATTCTTCGGCCACAAGGGCCATGGTCTCGGCATCAAGCCTCTGGTTGATTGAGACTATCAGGCCCAGGCTCATGCATGTCGAAATGATATCTATTACCGGCACATCCATCATTATTGCCAGTTCGTTGACAGAGACGAACTCGGTTACCTTGAGTGTGCTCTTTTCGAGTTCCTTCTTGTCGGTATCATCCCTCATTCTCTGGCTGACGGCATCCCTCTTGTCACGGCGGTACTTTGCCACCTTCGACTTGCTCTTGCTCATGAGCAGGTTGACGTCCCTGATGTTCTTGTCGACATCGTCCCTGTCAACCTCAGGCCTGAGTGCACGGAATGATTTCTTCCTGTCTCCGCCGCGATGATCAGTCCTCGGTGGCGCCTTCTTATCCTTCTTCGGATCTGTGGCAGGTGCCGGAGCTGCAGCGTCCAGCGCTACCTTCTCGCGGGGTTTGGGTTTGATGCGTTCACGCTTTTTCCTGTCGTCACGTTTCTGACGTGCTTCGTTGACCTGTTCACGGGTTTTCTTGACCTCCGGTACCAGGACAATCTTGTCTACGATCTTCGGGCCGGCAAGCTTCTCATAACCCGGACGGTATATCTCAGTCTCTTTTGGTTCGGGAGGTGCCTCGGGTGCTACGGGAGCTGGCGGCTCCGGGGCCACGTGTGCAGGTGTTGCCGCTTCCGGTTCGGGCTTTGTCTGTTCAGCTTCCGGTTCTGCTTTTCCGGCTTCCTTCTTCTTTGAAGACTTGCCAGGCTTGCCGCTCAGTTTGTCGAGATCGACCTTGCCGATCACCTTTGGCTGCTTTGTCTCAGCAGGCTTTTCCGGGGCTGCGGTATCTGTTTTGGGTTCGGGAGCAACGGGTTTTTCAACGGGTGCTTCAGGTTCCTTCTTCACCGTCTTGGCAGGAGGGGTAAGATCAACCTTGCCTACGGTTTTTATCTCCGGCTTCCTTATCTCAGTACGGAGATCAAGATGCTTCTTGACGCCTGAGTTGTCCGTGATAAGTAACTCCTCATCAGGTTCGCCCGTATCGCCTTCCCGGCCAGGCTCCATATCATCAATGGAAAGAGACTTCTTGGGAGTTATCTTCTCCTTGAGAGCCAGTTTCTCGGCATCTTTCTTGACACTGAGGTCGCTGCTGTATTCCTTGACTATCAGCGCATAAGCCTCAGGCGGAATCTTGCAGTTGGGATCAGTGCTGATGTCAAATCCCTTCTTGTGAAGATAATCGACAATGGTCTGGATCCCAACATTGAATTCGCGGGCTGCCTTGCTTAAACGTATGGCCTTTATGTCTTCAGTCATATACCTTTATGATACCTCTTAAATAAATTTATCTCGTTTCTCCCTTGCGGGGAGGACGGTTATTACTTGTCAAATTCTGACCTGAGGATATTGACCACCTCCTTGATGGTCTCCTCCTCGAGATCTGTTCTCTTCACCAGGTCATGTATCGTCAGCCTGAGAACGCTTCTTGCCGTGTCGCATCCGATAGCCTTCAGCTCATCGATGATCCATCCTTCGATCTCATCGGAGAACTCATCAAGCGATACATCTTCCTCGTCTTCATTGTCCGGTTCGCGGTAGACCTCTATGTCATACCCGGTCAGCTGTCCTGCCAGCTTGATGTTCAGTCCGCCCTTACCGATGGCCAGTGAGACCTCGCTGGGCTTGAGATAGATCTCCGCCTTCTTGTCTGCCTCTATTAGCTTGATCGATGATATCTTGGCCGGATTGAGAGCCCTGGTGATGAACAGCTGATTATTCGACGTGTAGTTGATCACGTCAATATTTTCATTTCGCAGTTCGCGCACGATGCCGTGGATCCTTGATCCTTTCATCCCGACACATGCTCCGACGGGGTCAATGCGCTCATCATACGATTCGACTGCAACCTTGGCTCTCTCTCCGGGAACCCTGACGATCTTCCTGATGGTTATGAGACCGTCGAAGATCTCAGGCACCTCAAGCTCGAAGAGCCTCTCCAGGAATACCGGCGAGGTACGGCTGAGGATGATGTTGGGAGTGTTGTTCTTCATCTCCACCCTGATCACAACCGCACGTATGGTGTCACCCTTGCGGAAATGATCGGAGGGTATCTGTTCGCCCTTGGGCATGATCAGCTCATTGCCGTCATCATCAAGAACGAGGGTCTCACGCTTCCACACCTGGTACACCTCACCGGTGACTATATCACCGATGCGGTCCTTGTACTTCAGGTAGATATTGTTCTTTTCAAGATCAAGGATCCGTGCCACGAGGTTCTGCCTCAGTGCCAGGATGGCCCTCCGGCCGAAATCGAGGAACTTGACCTCGTCAGAGACCTCTTCGCCAACCTCGTAATCCTCATCCACCTTGTGAGCTTCAGAGAGGGGTATCTGGGTGTTGGGGTCGGTGAAATCCTCGTCGGCAACCACTTCACGGTTACGCCATATTTCAAAGTCGCCCTTGTCAATATTGACGATGATGTCAAAATTGTCTGCCGAACCGTACTTCTTGGCAAGCATACCCCTGAACACATCCTCCAGCACACTCATCATGGTGGGCCTGTCAATGTTCTTCAGCTCCTTGAACTCTGAAAAAGTATCTATGAGATTAACGTTTTCCATTGTGGTAATCTGTTCTGTTATTTGAATGATATAATTACTTTAACTGTCTTGACATCCTCAAAATTATATGATCTGACTACAGAGACAATCTCCTTGTTCTTCTGTTTGGTGTCAATCCTCAGGTCAAATCCTCCTCTGGTGGTGTTCATAAGGAGACCTTTTTCACGGTCGCCCTCATTGGTAACCACCTCGACCATCCGGCCCTCGTTCTTGAGGTACTGTTCAGGAACGAGCAGGGGCATGTCAAGACCGGGAGATGATACATTCAGCTCATAGTCGCCACCCTCTTCGCCGAGCTCACCGGTGATGAACTTGCTTAGTAAGGCGCAATCTTCAATTCTCACGCCTTCGGGCCTGTCAATCAGGACTGTGATCCGTCCGGTGCTGCTCAGCCGTACATCAACGAGGAAGATGCCGGTGCCGCTTATGTGCCCCTCCGCAAGTTTCCTGATATGATCCTTTGTAATCATAGTCTGATTTTTGCTAACAAAACAGGGGACTTTTGTCCCCTGGTCCGTCCATACCCTTCTTTTCGGGTGCAAAGATAATATCATTTTTCAATTATTCAAAGAAAGGATGGAGGGAAAAATAAACAAGTGCGTTGTATCTGAACCTTTTCTGTCCTTATATTGGAAACATTTAAATAAATTTGCTGACATAAAAAGGTAGCCGGTTGACCAACAGAAGAAAGATCATAAATGACCCAGTATACGGGTTTATAAGTTTGCCGACGGATCTTATCTTCGAGCTGGTAAGCCATCCATGGTTCCAGAGGCTGCGCAACATCAGGCAGCTGGGATTGTCAAGCTATGTCTACCCGGGGGCTGTCCACAGCCGTTTTCAGCACAGCATCGGGGCGATGTACCTTACAGGGCAGGCCATACATACTCTCAGGACCAAGGGTATAGAGATAACCCCTTCGGAGGAGGAGGCAGTTCTGGCAGCGATACTTCTGCATGACATAGGTCACGGTCCATTCTCCCACGCCCTTGAGCACTCACTGATAGAGGAGATGCCCCATGAGATGATGTCACTCCTCATAATGGAGGAGCTGAACCGCCAGACCGGCGGAAGCCTGACTGATGCGATCGCCGTCTTCAGGGGGGAGTACCCGAGGCGGTTCTTTCATGACCTGGTGACGGGGCAGATGGATATGGACAGGATGGATTACCTGAGGCGTGACAGCTTCTTCACCGGGGTGATAGAGGGGTCTGTCGGGTCAGACAGGATCATCCGCATGCTGAATGTCGCAGACGACAGGCTGGTGGTTGATGAGAAGGGCATTTACTCCGTTGAGAAGTTTCTGATAGCGAGGCGCATGATGTACTGGCAGGTATATAATCATCGCACGGTTGTCTCTGCGGAAAAGCTGTTGACCAGTCTCCTTTTAAGAGCGCGCTGGGTGACTGCAGAAGGCATGACCCTGTTTGCCACACCTGCCCTGGAATATTTCCTCCAGGCGCGTCACAGCACCGCCACGGCGGAGGAGACAGCCGGACTGGTGAGCCATTTTACCTCCCTTGATGAGAGCGATATAATGTCAGCCACAAAGGTCTGGATGAGTTGCGGTGACAGGGTGCTGGCTGATCTGTGCAGGAGACTGGTAAACAGGGATCTCCTGGGCATCGAACTGCAGAGGAAACCGTTTGAGGAAGCAAGGGTGGCGGAGCTTGGCAGAAAGGCAGAAAGGCTGCTGGGGATTGATAAAGATGAGGCGAAGTATTACGTGAACACCGGCGACGTCTATAATCAGACATATGCCCCCGGAACACCCGAGGTACGCATACTTCTCAAGAACGGTGAGACACAGGATATAACAGCCGTTTCAGACCTGTTCGACAAGGATGCCCTGTCAGAGAAGGTTACTAAGTATTACCTCTGTTACCCTAAAGAGATATTATCAGAATAAAATATACAGAAGATGGAATTTACTGCTGCAATGATCGCCGGGTTACTTAACGGTACGGTTGAAGGGGACCCGGAAACAAAACTGAACACAATAGCCAGGATAGAGGAGGGTCATGCCGGCGCTCTCTCGTTCCTCTCGAATCTCAAATATGAACCTTATCTGTATACTACAGGTTCGTCGGCCGTGCTGGTGAAGAAGGACTTCATGCCGTCACGGGAGGTCCGCGCCGCACTGATCAGGGTTGATGATCCCTACCAGGCTCTCGCCAGGCTTCTGACAATCTATGATGAGCAGACGAGACCGGTGAGGAAGGGTATTCATCCGACCGCAGTAATAGAGGAGAGCGCCGTCATAGGAAACGGTGTTTACATCGGTGCTCATGTATATGTGTCAGACAAGGCTATGATAGGAGACGGGTGCAGCCTCTATCCCAATGTATATATCGGTGATGGTGTCACCACCGGGCGGAACTGCACCTTCCACCCCGGGGTGAAGGTATACAGGAATTGCATCATCGGGAATGACTGTACCTTTCACGGAGGTTCTGTCATCGGCTCTGACGGATTCGGATTCGCACCGGTGAATGATGCCAACTATATGAAGATCCCGCAGGTGGGCAACGTCATTATCGAAGACAACGTGGAGATAGGCTCCAATACATGCATCGACAGGGCCACGATGGGTTCAACCATTATAAGGCGGGGCGTGAAGCTCGATAACCTGATACAGGTGGGACACAACGTGGAGATAGGCGAGAACACGGTAATCGCGGCGCAGACAGGACTGGCGGGTTCGACAAAGATCGGGAAGAACTGCATGTTCGGAGGACAGGTCGGTTTTGCAGGCCATCTGAGCATTGCAGACGGATGCAAGATAGGAGCCCAGTCAGGCATCATGAGCACCGTCAGTGAGGAGAACTCTGTATTACTGGGTTATCCTGCCATGGAGGCCAAGCAGTTCCTGAAAAGTTTTGTCTATTTCAGGAAATTGCCTGAAATGAGCAGCAAAATTGACGCCCTTGCAAAATCAGTGGAATCTTTAAAAAACAGGTAGTTCCGTTGTGACGGTCTAAAGGAAATTGTTTGAACATCACAGAGATGTGAAGGGTTCTGTTGTGTCGTTCGGAAAATTTTATTTTTCTTTGCAGGACTTTTAACCCTATCAGAAATGAGCGAAAAGCAAAGGACGCTGGCTAAGGAGGTGAGCCTCAACGGTAAAGGCCTTCATACAGGTATAGACGTCACGGTGACCTTCAAGCCGGCACCTGCAAATCACGGATATAAATTCTGCCGCACTGATCTGCCGGGTTCACCGGTAATCGATGCCATTGCTGACAACGTGACGGAGACATCACGGGGAACCACTCTGGTACAGGGAGAGGCATCCGTGGCCACGATTGAGCACGTTCTTGCAGCCTTCGCAGGGTTGCGGATAGATAATGCCCTCATTGAGATAAACGGTCCTGAGGCCCCAATAATGGGCGGCAGCTCCCGTATGTTCGTTGACGCAATAAAACAGGCCGGCATCACTGAACTTAATGAAGAGCGCAACTATTATGTGATCAAAGAGAAGATCACCTTCTCTGACGAAGAGCACGGCGTTGACCTGATAGTTTATCCCGATGACCACTTCAGCGCCCATGTGCTGATTGACTACAATTCAAAGATTCTTGGCAACCAGTATGCCATCCTTGACCAGATTGACGACTTTGAGAAGGAGATAGCCGGCAGCCGAACCTTTGTCTTCTTTCATGAGCTTGAGCCCCTGTTCCGGGTAGGGCTGATAAAGGGGGGTGATCTCGAGAACGCCGTGGTGATACTTGAGCGTGAGGTTGAACAGGAGGAGATAGACCGCATTGCAAAGTTGTTCAACAAGCCCGGGATAACCGAACACCATGCCGGTGTGCTCAACAACACCAAGCTTCGGTATCCGAATGAGCCGGCAAGGCATAAGCTGCTTGACCTGATAGGCGACCTGTCGCTGGTAGGGCAGCCGATCAGGGGCAAGGTGGTGGCTACACGGCCGGGTCATTACTCTAATACCAGGCTGGCAAGGCTGATACGGCAGCAGATAAAGCGGCAGATGACAAAGAAAGAGATACCTCTGCTTGATACCACCAAGCCGGCAGTGATGGACATAGAGAAAATAAAGAAGCTGTTGCCGCACCGTTTCCCGTTCCTCATGGTTGACCGCATTCTTGAACTTACTTCCGGCCACATTCTCGGTATCAAGAACACAACCTACAACGAAGCTTTCTTCCAGGGACACTTTGAGCAGGAGCATGTATTCCCGGGAGTGCTGCTGGTGGAGACAATGGCCCAGGTGGGAGGCATCCTTGTCATGAACAACGTGGATGAACCCGAGAAATACTCGACATACTTTCTTAAGATCGACAGGATGAAGTTCAAGCATAAGGTCATTCCCGGAGACACCATTGTTGTAAGGTGTGACCTTACCGAGCCGATCAGGAGGAGTATAGTGATAATGTATGCTCAGGCCTTTGTCGGGGAGAAGCTGGTGGCTGAGGGTGAGCTGACCGCGCAGGTTATAAAGAACAAATAAGACGATATGATTTCTTCTCTGGCACACATTGATCCGGGAGCTCAGCTTGGTGAAGGGGTAACCGTTGAGCCGTTTGCCGTTGTTCATGGCGACGTAACGATAGGCGACGGGACATGGATCGGGTCCGGGGCGGTCATTTATAACGGCGCCCGCATCGGTAAAAACTGCCGCATCTTCAACGGTGCATCCATTTCAGCCATACCGCAGGACCTGAAGTTCAGCGGTGAGGAGACCATCCTGGAGATTGGTGACAACACCACTGTCAGGGAGTTTGCGACGCTGAACAGGGGGACCCGCGCAAGGGGCAGGACCATCATCGGGAAGAACTGCCTGCTGATGGCCTATGTGCATGTCGCTCATGACTGCCAGCTGGGCAACAATGTGATCATGGTTGCCCTGTCAGGTATTGCGGGCGAGGTTGAGCTGGGCGACTGGGTGACCATGGGTGGCGGATCAATGGTGCACCAGTTTGTGCACATTGGCGCTCATACCATTATCGGCGGCGGAGCGAAGGTTCGCATTGACGTGCCGCCCTACATCAAGGCCGACAGGGATCCGCTGTCGTTCATGGGACTGAACACCGTTGGGCTTGAGCGGAGAGGCTTCACGAAGGAGAAGATGCACGAGCTGCATGAGATCTACAGGGCTTTTTACAATATGGGCATGAACGGCAGCAAGGCCCTGGAATATATTTCAGCCAATTTTCCGTCGACGCCGGAGCGCGATTACATCATTGATTTCATAACGAATTCCAAAAGGGGAGTGATACGGGGGAGATAGAATATCCATTGCGTGATCGGGGGCGGTGAAAAACCCGGGGAGTGATAAAGGGGGTATTGAGCCCCTTTTTTTTTCGCAGGTTACGCGTTGCAGCCACCGGGGGGTATAAAACACGAATGGGAACCATACTTACGTATATGTTCCCATTCCGGCGAGTGACAGCCATGACCGTCACAGCCGCCATGCTACTGTTATTGCAGCCGGTTCATCTCTCTTACTCCTCCCTTTCCGAGGTCTGTCGATGTCTGCCTTGCGGCCGACTGCTGACCTTGTCAAGGTGTCTTTTCTGTTTTCTGTCAGACCTTGCGGTTTGGCGGAATGCATACTGTGACACGGAGTTATGAACCCCTGAGGCCTGACACTCCCCGAAGGGATAGCTGCTGTCATGCCCGGATCATCTCCATCCTATCCTCGCCGGTTCGGGTGGCATGATGATCCTCTCTCTGGTTGGGCACATTTGCTGCCTTATTAGCTTTCGGCACTGCATCTGTGTTGCTCTCTACTCACGGTTGTTACACCGTTTGTTGATTGCCCCGTCAGACCGCCAGGATGGGGAGGCTTCCAAGCCTGCACCCGTGACGGACGCTTCCGGACCGTAGTCGTTCAGCGTGAGACTCTGAAGTCTGATGTAATTTCAGAGTGATAATTAAACCATTTGAAAGAACCTTCTTACCTCAGAGCGACTCTTTATCGCTCACATGGTTCTACAAATATAACTTATCAAAAGCTCTGTGTCAAATTTTTCTGCCTAATTCTGCCATGAAGAAAGTAACAGGAAACGCACATGTTTATTAACACAGGCAAACTACTATAATAGAGCTACTTACCAAAAGAAAAACGAGGTTATGAACAGCTGTTCATAACCTCGGATGTCAGTGGGGCTTAAGTGCCTGTCACTCAAGTATCACCTTTTCGTTTTTCGGGTATTTTACGCTGTAGGTAAGGATAATATTCCTGGTTTCACGCGGTTCCACGGTCAGATCCCAGGTGATTTCCCCGGTCACATCGTTGAGTTTTCCTCCGGAAATCTCTATGGGTTCGACGGTAATACTGCTGTTCTGAGAAAGGGGGATCTGGTCACGGAGCTTGACTGCGACAGCCCGGCTCTTGTTGTTGCGCACGGAGATCATGAACGAGAGCGTTTCAACCCTGTTGGAACCGATGAGCTTCTGTGAGGTGAAATCGGTTCTGCGCTCACGTTTGACAGTAATGTTGTTGTCGGCGCCAAGTGACACCTGGAGTGTGTCAGTGAGTTCCGCCGTGTTGATATAGCCCTTGCCTGTGAAGGTGTTACTGAAATAGATATTCGACTCTCCGGGCAGAAGATTGTACTTCTCCCAGTCGGTGATATATCCTATCAGGAAGGCTGAGGGGGCCAGCTTCGGTGTAACGGCATAGCTGTAGGTGGCTGGTACGGATAACCTCTGCAGCTCCACTGCCACCGGCTTGCCTCCAGTCATTATTGTCTGCGATAAATTTATATCGAAGCTGAAACTTATATTCGACTCGCTGACGGTGACCGGCAGAGGGGCGCTCTCCTCCATCACCATCATGTCATCAGCCGTCTTTTTCTCACGGGCGGCAGGCATCGACCGGGCCCCCCTGACCACAACAACCTCGTCCAGCGCATGGTATGCAAAGGGCTTGTAAATGTCGATGAACCAGGGATTAAGCGTCGGCAATGAGCCTGCAGTCATGGGAGATGCGTTTGAAAGACTCACCTTCACATCCTTCCAGTCGATGCCGCTGTTCTGCCATATACTGGCCCTGTATATTATCGATGCGGGATCAGTGATGTCGTCAACCCTGATGTCGTACGACGGATGCCAGCCGGCATTCATGACAACATATGAAAGTTTAAGTTTGCCCGCAGCGGGTTTGGTGCCGGTGACGGTCACCACAATCTCGCCCGTGGGCATCTTAGACTTGTCAATGTAACCCGACAGCTGCTTTTCAAGCTGCTGCTTCTCCTCCTCGTAATCCTTGATTATCCTTTTCTTTTTCAGGAGGGCAGTCTTCACCGACTCCATATTTGTTGAATAGATGTCAAGAAGCGCCCTGAGCTGTTCGGGTGTGATGGCTGATTTATTGGTTACGACATCATAATTCGACTTCAGGAAAAGTTCCTTCTCTTGCAGTACGTCCACCGCCGTCTTCTCGTCCTCGATTTTCAGTTCAAGAGCTATGATCCTGTCGCGCAGGTCTTTTATGGAAGCTGCTTCAACCGGGCTCTCAAGGTAGTTGTTGCGGTGAGTGACGCCCATGATCATGAAATCGCCCTCACCCCTGACCTGTATGCTGTTGGGATCAATGTAAGGGGAGAGGCCGCCTGCAACAATATCGACCGTTCCCGCCTGAACAGAAATCGGGAGGTCACCGGAGAGCTGGGCGCCCTGCCTGAAGACCGTGACATGACTGACCGGACTTGCCATGTACTTCTCCTGGCCTTCAAGAGCGGTTGCCGAAAGCATTACGGCAAAAAGGGTAATAAACAGATACTTTTTCATGACTGTGAATTTTTTATAAAGGTATTTAAAAAGAGTGTTCCGGGAAAGAATGACAAAAAGCCTGCCGTTATCAAAAAAAATGCTGCCGGCAAAACCATTGCCGGCAGCACATCCTGTAAACCACTAATCAAAACTAACCATTATAATCTTTAAGAACACTCATGAGCTTCTGACGTGCGAAGAATATACGACTCTTAACCGTTCCCAGCTTTAAATTGAGCTCCTCGGCTATCTCCTCATACTTAAAACCGTCAACATGCATCTGGAAGGGGAGACGGTAATCGTCATGCAATGCATTGATGGCCTTCTCTATCTCACCGCCGGCATATGCCGATTCGGGAGAGATGCTCCCCTTGTCTGACGGGAGGTTGATGTAATAGAGCTCCTGGGTGCCGTCCATCATTGTGTTTTCCCTCATCTTGCGACGGTAATTGTTGATGAAGGTGTTTTTCATTATCGTGAAGACCCAGGCCTTCAGGTTCGTGGCATCCACGAATTTGTCCTGGTTCTGTATAGCTTTAAGGAAGGTGTCCTGTACGAGATCAAGCGCATTGTCGCGGTCGAGCGTAAGACTGAGGGCGTACTTCTGAAGATTGCCCTTCAGATCTATTATGCTTGTTGTAAATTCCTGTGCAGTCATATCTCTTTTTCTTTTCTTGTTGACACAAAGTTAAACACAAAATACAGGATATCCAAATCCGAATATCCTTAATAGTGATTTTCAACTGGATTTTTGCCTGTTTTCTAAGAGTTATTATGCATATATACAGTGTGTTAAATATAGGTTGTCTAAATTAGGATAAGAAGGTATTATTTTATTTGTCCGGTACCGCCATATCGTGACCATTGTTCAGGATGTCTATGATAGTACACGCCAACGCATTGCTAATCTGTCATAAGCGTGGCCTATACATCCGGGCAACGATCCTTTTCCGGGGTTGGCAGGGTTGAGGGGAGGAGATTACTTTTAATTATATTTACAAAAAAGATCTCATGGAGTTTAAAGACTATCCTTCAGGCAAAACAGCCCTCTATACTTTTGATGCCTCTGAGGCTCCGGTGGCTGTCATTCTTCTTGTTCACGGGCTTGGTGAGCATTCCGGCAGGTATGCAGACTGGGCTGCCCGGTTCAATGCAAAAGGAGTCACCATCCGCGCCTTTGACCTTCCTGGTCACGGTCATACTGACGGCAGGAGAGGAGTGATACCCTCTCCCGGGAAGGTATATGACACCATAGACACTGTCATCAGGGGTATCAGGGCCGAATTCCCGGATGTTCCCCTGTTCCTCTACGGCCACAGCCTTGGCGGGGGTATCGTACTGAACTACCTGGTAAGGCGCAAGCCAATGATCACAGGCGCCATTGTAACCTCGTCGTGGGTGCTCGTCTCCGCAAATCCTCCGAAAGCCAAGGTACTGCTGGCAAATGTGGCAAAGAGGCTGATGCCGGGTATGACCCTGGCATCAGGACTGGATACTCAATTCCTCTCGCGCGACCCGGAGGCCGTTGGCGCGTACAAAAATGACCCCCTTATTCATGGACAGATTTCGGTCGGACTCTACGGCTGGATCACCGATGCAGCCGCGGAGACCATGGCACGTGCCTCAGAGATAACGGTGCCGTTGCTGCTGGCTCATGGCCGCGATGATATGATTATGTCTCCGGCCGGATCGATGCAGGTGGCCGAAACCGCTCCCCGGGCAACCCTCAAGCTCTGGGATGAGGGCTATCATGAGCTGCATAATGACCTCCTGAAGGAGGAGCATTTTGAATTCATTGCTGAGTGGATTGATACCTTATTATAATATGAGTCATGGATCTCTCTACTGAGGTTCCCCTTCCCGAATCATCTGCCGTGATCACCTTTTCCACCCCGGTGATGTTCCTCGGTTCGTGCTTTGCAAATGAAATAGGCTATCGCATGGCGTCCGGCAAGCTGAAGGTGATGACCAATCCCCATGGCACCCTCTTCAACCCGTTCTCGGTGGCTCGTGCGCTTGACCGGTTCATCTCCTCACATGTTTACTCGGAGGGTGACATTTACCTGCATCAGAACCGTTACATGAGTCTTGATCATCATACCGCCTTTTCATCGTATGAGCGTGAAGTGCTCATTGAGAGGCTCAATGATGTCAGCCGTTCTGCGTCCGCTTTTGTCAGGGAGGCTTCCTTCCTGTTTGTCACCTTCGGCACTTCTTATATATATACTCTCAGGGAGAGCGGAGCCATTGTTGCCAATTGCCATAAGCTGCCCTCATCGCTTTTCACCCGCCGGCAGGCTTCTTGGTCTGAGATTGCGGCGAGGTGGAGGGAGACTCTTGACCGCCTCGCGCAACTGAACCCCGGCCTGAAGGTCTGGTTTACCGTCAGTCCTGTCAGGCACCTGTCCGACGGAGCTCACGCCAACCAGCTTAGCAAGGCTCACCTGCTGCTGGCAGTTGAGGAGCTCCTCCCGCATCCTGCCGTCGGGGGCTATTTCCCGGCTTATGAGATATTCATGGATGAGTTGCGCGACTACAGGTTCTATGCCTCAGATATGGTCCACCCGTCGGATACGGCTATCGATTTTATCTGGGAGAAATTTGCATCTCTCTTTATTGAAAGCCCGGTTCTGCGTCTATGGAGCGAGGCTGCCCGGATATCCCGTGCAATGGCTCACCGCACCTCCGGAGGGAAAAGGGAGACAGCCCCTTTCGCCGAAGCTATGCTTCAGAGGATCAGAGATTTAAATGAAAAAGCACCCTATATAGACATGGCACCGGAGGAGAGTTACTTCAGGGGACTGATGTGAGATATCTCGCTTGAGGAGAGCAACTATATGGGGACAGTGGTAAAACAATGCACCTGGAAATAGTCACCTCAGGAGGCTCCTGTGAAAAAATTACCCTTCTCATTGAACTATCCGCATTTTGTATTGTTTATTTTCCGAAAAGTTAAACAAAATAAAACTTGCATGAGCAATATCTCACATAAGGACCTGGATATTTATTTTCATGCAAGCTCTATTTAACCAATGAAACAGAAAAATTACATACAAATGAAAAAATATTCCCTGGTTATATTGTTAACTCTCATGTTCGCCGATCTCTCGGGTCAGTCGGAAGGAGGGGTCATACGCGGCCAGGTTGTTGACGCAACCTCCAATGAACCTGTCCCCTTCGCAAGCGTGGTGATTTGGAACACCACCACGGGTGCCATGACCGACTTTGACGGCAATTTCCTTTTTACCGGAGTAAAACCCGGTTTCGTGGAGGTAAGGGTTTCATCGGTTGGCTACAAGCCATATATTACAGAAGCAGTGATGGTTACAAATAACAATGAGGTCAACCTTACTATCCCTCTGGAGACTACGGTAGTTGAGGTAGGTGATGTCATTGTCAGGCCCTCTCCCTTCCGCAAATCCCTGGAGAGTCCGGTATCGGCACGGATCATAGGCATTCAGGAGATAGAACTGAATCCCGGGGGGAACAGGGACATTTCGCGTGTGATACAGTCGTTCCCCGGAGTGGCTTCAACACCTGCATTCCGGAATGATGTCATAGTCAGGGGAGGCGGGCCCAATGAGAACAGGTTTTTCATTGACAACGTCGAGATCCCCTACCTGAATCACTTCTCCACCCAGGGATCTTCCGGAGGGCCTACGGGAATCATCAACGTCGATTTTGTAAGGTCGGTCGATTTTCTTTCCGGTGCATTCCCTGCATCCAGGGGCAATGCTCTGAGTTCGGTGATGGATTTTACCATGATCGACGGGAACAAGGAGAAGAGAACTCTCAGGGCAACGGTAGGTGCCTCTGACCTTGGTCTGACCTATAACGGACCTGCAGGTGAGCGCAGCTCGCTGATCGTCTCGGCCCGCAGGTCTTACCTGCAGTTCCTGTTCGGGGTTATAGGGCTTCCCTTCCTTCCCACATACACCGATTTTCAGTTCAAATACAAGGTGAAGTTCGACCAGAAGAATGAGCTGACGGTTCTCGGCATAGGGGCTAAGGACGACTTCAGGCTCAACCTTGATGCCAATGAGACGGAGTATCAGAGGTACATACTTGGTTACATTCCTACCCAGGAGCAGTACAGCTACACTGTAGGAGCCGTTTACAGGCACTTCCGCTCAAACGGTTCCGATATGCTTGTCTTGAGTCGTAACTACCTGAACAACACCCAGTTTAAGTATCTCAACAATGATGATTCAAATCCTGACAACAAGATACTGGATTACAACAGCGGTGAAGGTGACATCCGTCTGAGGTATGAACGGACGGTGGTGTGGCCCAACAGCTTCAGGGTCAGCTACGGAGCCGGCACGGAGATGTCGCGATACCGCAATGACACCTTCAGGAAGTTTTTTACAGGTGAAGCTCTTGAGACAGAACTTTACAACACCAACCTGGTATTCTTCAAGTATGCTGCGTTCGGTCAGGTGAGCCGTGCCTTCCTCGATGAGAAGCTCCGGCTTTCATTCGGTGTGCGCACAGATGCCAACAGCTGGTCTCCTGAGATGGCCAACCCGCTGACGCAGATATCACCCCGTTTCTCTGCTTCATATATCCTGACAGAGGATATAAACCTCAATTTCAGCACAGGGCGTTTCTACCAGCTTCCGCCATACACCTCGCTCGGGCTGAGGGATAACGACGGCAATTTCATAAACAGGGATAACGGCCTGAAATATATTGCTGCCGATCACCTTGTAGGGGGCTTTGAGCTTGTACCCGAGGAGAGGCTGCAGTTCACCCTTGAGGGATTTTACAAGAAATATACGGACTATCCCTTCTCAGTGGCTGACCAGGTTCCGCTGTCGACAAAGAGTGCCGGCTACGGTGTTTTCGGCAATGAGGCGCTTACATCCACTGCTGTGGGAAGGGCATATGGCATAGAGCTTATGGGCCGTGCACGCGACTTCAACGGCCTGAATGCGGTATTCTCATACACCTTCGTAAGGAGCGAGTTCGAAGGTACGGGAGGCAATTATATTCCCACGGCATGGGA
>CAZHTG010000020.1:49682-56623 GCA_964535795.1 uncultured Rikenella sp. | reverse complement strand
AAAGCCATTACCCCGTAAAGCTTGCCCCGATTTATCGGGGGGTTAAAGTATTGTATGGGAAGTTGGGTGAAAACCCGTTGATCTATAATACTTGATGGTCTACGACCAATGGCATTATGCAACCAAATGATCTGCAATACTTTATGACCTATGGCCAAATCGTCACTATTGCCTATTGCCTATAACCTGAAAAGACTGCCGATTGAAGACTGCGGACTGCGGACTACGGACTGCTGCTGGCCCCCCTGCAATCTGGCTGCTTCGCTGTCCCGACATACTATGTCAGGACTTAACGCTCGCCCCTCTACTGCCTTTTAAGTTCTATTTTCTAACTTTGAGCAAAATTCATATTCAATTAACCAGATTTGCCTGAAGAGGATACCATAAAATCGACTGTCTCAGGGCTTCCTGACAAGCCCGGCATATATCAGTTCATCGATGCCTCGGGACTAATTTTGTACGTCGGAAAGGCACGCAGCCTGCGCAAACGCGTTGGTTCATACTTCTCGAAGAACCAGTCGGGCAAAACACAGGTGATGCTCTCACGTGCCGCTGACCTCCGGCATATCGTAGTCGACAATGAATCCGACGCCCTGCTGCTCGAGAACAGCCTTATCAAAAAACATCAGCCCAGGTATAATATCCTGCTGAAGGATGACAAGACATATCCATGGATATGCATTAAGAATGAGCACTTTCCAAGAGTGTTCCTGACCCGGAAGCTGATTGCGGACGGCTCCTCATACCACGGTCCTTACACATCGGTTCCGGCCGTCCGCACCCTGCTCGAACTCATCAGGCAGCTCTTCCAGATCAGGACCTGCTCACTGCCGCTGAACAAAAGGTCAATTGCTGATGGAAAATTCAAGGTCTGCCTTGAATATCATATCGGAAACTGCAAGGCGCCGTGCATCGGGCTCATAAACGAAGACGAGTATAACCATCAGATTGACAAGATAAAACAGATCATTAAGGGCGATGTCGGGGCTGTCACCGGCCACCTCGAGGCACTCATGAAAAGATATGCATCTGAGTTGAAGTTCGAGGAGGCCCAGAAAATCAAGGAGAAGCTCGACCTGATTGCACGCTACCGCAGCAAATCGACGGTAGTCAACACATCAGTCCGTAATGTTGATGTATTCGGATGTTCTCAGGATGAGTCATCAATGTACATTACATACATCAAAGTCGTGTCAGGAGCCGTCGTACAGACCTATTCAATTGAGCTTAAAATCAGGCTTGAGGAGGAGAAGGAGTCGGTACTTTCAACTGCTGTTACCGAGATCAGGCAGAGAGTCTCAAGCGATTCTCCGGAGATCATTGTACCATATATGCCAGATATTCTGATAGATAAAATCAAATACTCCGTTCCACAGAGAGGCGACAGGCACAAGCTGATGGAGCTTGCAAACCGCAATGCGGTCTTCTTCAGGCTTGAGCGACAAAAAAAGGCTGCGGAACGATCAAAGGAGAACAGGACCGGCCGTAACCTTGAAAAGGTGATGAAGGATCTTCACATGCCCGTACTGCCGGTTCATATCGAATGTTTTGACAATTCCAATATCCAGGGAGAATCTGCCGTGGCGGCCTGTGTTGTATTCCGCAACGGCAAGCCCTCAAATAAAGAGTACCGTCATTTCAACATCAAGACCGTAACGGGTCCTGACGACTTTGCATCAATGGAGGAGGTCATATTCAGGCGATACAGGAGAATGATCGATGAGGATAAGACCCTTCCGCAGCTGGTGGTGATAGACGGTGGCAAGGGGCAGCTTTCATCGGCAGTGAAGAGCCTCGACGCCCTGGGGTTAAGAGGAAGGCTTACAGTAATTGGCATAGCCAAGAAACTCGAGGAAATTTATTTTCCCGGAGATTCTGTACCTCTCTACCTCGATAAGAACAGCATAACCCTGAAGATTATTCAGCACCTGAGAAACGAGGCTCACCGGTTTGGCATAAATTTCCACAGGGGAAAGCGAAGCTCAAAAATGAACAGCTCCCTGCTTGATGAAATTCCCGGCATAGGGGAGAAGACCAAAGAGCTTCTCCTGAAAAAATTAGGCTCCGTGAAAAAGATAGCAGATGCCACACCGGAAGAGCTGGAATCGGTTGTAGGGAAGAAAAAAGCCACGATTATCACTGCGGCTCTCCAAAACCACTAAACCATACTGTATAGAGGTTATAATTCTTAATAGAATACGGCCAAAATCGTCACTATTGCCTATTGCCTATTGCCTACTGCCTGATTAGACTTTTTTTCCACGTGGAACACTTTTCTCGTCAAAATTGCATAAATAACTGGACAACAACAGGTAAGACTGTGTCACCTGCTGTCTTAACTTCGCGAGAATCGGAAATTTCCCGTCAGGCGGGCAGTCCCCCGAAGATTTTCTTCAGAAAACGGTGAAAGGAATGGACTCCGTTGGGTTTCCAGAACATCATTATGCACTCGTTGCTGATCAGGTTTACATTTTCCTTCTCCAGCTCGGCAATCATGGATTTTGTTTCAGCCCCCTGCTGGATCCACAAATCCTGAATCCCGTGTGCAATTGCCTCCCTGGCTACCGAGAGGGTCTCCTCCTTCGGTGTCATAAAAATTACCCCCCTGATGTCAGACGGCAATTCGCTCACCGAGCCAAAGCATTTCACACCGTCGATGGTGTCTGCTTTGGGATTGACGGGTACCACCTCCATCCCCTTTTTGCGGAGATCTTTAAACATTTGCTGCCCGAATTTCTTCGGGTCTCTTGACACTCCTGCCACAGCGTACTTTTCCAATGACAGGAATCTTGCAACATCTTTCATTTTTTTCTCAGTGTTGAAAATATTACAAATTCAGTTAGTGCTGACTTCGTTTCCGAATCGGGGTAGGTTTCAAGAATCCGCAGTGCCCTGTCAGAATACTCCTTCATCTTCGTACCTGCATATTCGAGTCCGTTGTGCTCCCTTACGAAGTTGATAACCTCGCTTATCTCCCTTTTCCCCTTTTTCTTTCTTCTTAAAATCCTTAGGATGTGCCGTCTCTTCACCGGTCCGGTCTCACGGAGGGCATGGATCAGCGGAAGGGTTATCTTTTTCTCCTTGATGTCATTACCCTCTCTCTTGCCGGTAAGTCCGTCGCCTGTGTAGTCAAGCAGATCATCTTTGATCTGGAACGCCACACCGAGATACTCACCAAACTCCTTCATCCGTGCAATCGTCTCAGAGTTGTCGGTGACGGAGCTGGCACCGCATGCGGTGCAGGCAGAGATAAGGGCTGCGGTCTTCATCCGGATGATCCTGAAATAATCTTCTTCCTTAATATCGAGCTTGCGGGTCTTCTGAAGCTGCACCAACTCGCCCTTTACAATCTCCTTAACGGCTTCAGAAACTATTCCCAGCATGTTGAATCTCTGCTTTTCAACACTTATAAGAAGGCCCTGGGCAAGCAGGTAATCACCCAGCAGGACCGCAATTTTTGAATTATAGAGCACATTTACTGACGGCAACCCGCGTCTCTCAGAGGCGTCATCAACCACATCGTCATGTACCAGGGTGGCGGTGTGCAACAGTTCGATAAAGGTGGCAGCGACAAAGGTCGTCTCACTGACAGTCCCGTTAAGCTTTGCCGTCAGGAATACCAGCAACGGCCTCATCTGCTTGCCTTTCCGGCGTATTATATTATTAAGAATGAGATGAAAGAAGGGTATATCGCTCTGCAGGGTGCGTCTGAAATATGATTCAAACTGACGCATCTCTGCCGCAACCGGTTTCTTTATATCTGCAAGGGCCGCCATTCCGTCCGGAAGGTAATTTCTTCAAAAGTAAAACAAAATGTGGAAATTAATCCCTCACACGGGAATCCGGTTCATTAAAAATACAGGAAAATTTGGTCGGTTACTTATTCCCCTCAAGAAACCTTTTCTGAAAAACCAGGATGGCCAGAACTCCCGTGGTGATGGAAGTATCGGCAATATTAAAAACAGGCCTGAAGAAAATAAATGACTGTCCGGGCTTTATCGGTGACCAGTCGGGCCAATGGGTGTCAATCACCGGAAAATAGAACATATCCACCACCCGTCCCTGGAGGAACGATGAATAGCCGCCTCCTTCAGGAAATAGAATGGCGGGAGTGTGCCAGCTCTCACTGAAGATCATCCCGTAAAATGCACTGTCAATCAGGTTGCCTGCCGCACCGGCAATAATGGCGCTGACTGATAGGATAAGGCCCAGGCTGGCCTTTTTTCTGATGATGCTGTCAAGGTACCAGGCAATTCCGATTATAGCCACCATCCTGAATATTGAGAGTGCGGCCTTCCCGGTTTTTCCTCCCCACTCCATCCCGAACGCCATGCCGTTGTTCTCAAGGAAATGGATCCTGAACCAGTTGCCCAGAATGGGGATCTCCTCGCCAATGACCATGTTGGTTTTGATAAAGATCTTGAGGACCTGATCAATGAGCAGGATTGAAAAAATCAGAAGCAGTGCTTTATTCCTGGCCGACATCTGTTAACAGTTAAGCCGCAAAAATAGAAAAAAAACGTTAGTCATCTCAGTGATCAGCTTACAGATGTTTTTCCCTTAACAAGGTCAGGAAGGGCGATTTAATAATAGAGAAACCTCTTTATCTTAAGAGTGGCTGTCTTCTGGAAGGGCTCGGGCTGATAGACAACCAACTGCAGCTGGCTGTACTTGTTGACCTTGGAGTTGACATACCTGCGCAGGTCTTCAAGGTATTCATCGATCTTCAGTTCAGCCTGATCGGCGAAATCCTTCTTCAACTGCTGGTACCTGGCCTGCAGCTCTTCGATATTGACATGGACCATTGCCACCAGCTTGCCCTTCTGCTGAACGACGAGTGACTCTATCACATGGCCGAAGTCGTTTATTACGGACTCGATCTCTTCGGGATAGATATTTTCGCCGCTGGAACCGACAATCATGTTCTTCAGCCGGCCTCTTATGCTCAGGTAGTTTTCGTCATCAATATGACCTAGGTCACCGGTACGGAACCATCCGTCAGGTGTCAGAACTTCGGCGCTCATCGCCGGTTCCTTGTAATAACCCTTCATTACGTTGTCACCCTTTGCCCACACTTCACCCTCGCCTGTAACGGGATCGGGATTATGGACCTTAAGTGTGACGCCCTCCATTGCCGGACCTGTTGATCCCAGTTTGCACGACCCGACTTTGGTGCCGGCAAGCAGGGGGGAGGTCTCTGTGAGGCCGTACCCGATGGCATATGGAAATCCGGCATCAAGCAGGAACTGCTCGACGGTCGGATTAAGCTTGGCGCCGCCGATACCGAAAAAGCGAAGCCTGCCGCCAAAGGTTTTATAGATCTTTTTGCCAGCAATTTTGTTGAGCAGTTTTCTGGCCGGTGTTTTATGATACAGGAATGAAACGACTTTGTTCTTGCTGAAGGTGGGAACGATCTTGTTGAAATAGATCTTCTCCATGATAAGGGGCACCGTCAGCATTGTGGTTGGTCTTACCTCCGCCAGGGCGGGCAGCAGTACGGAAGGCGTAGGAGCCTTACGGAGATAGTATATGGCTGCTCCGTTAAACAGGGGAAGTATAAGTCCCAGCGTCTGCTCATAAGTGTGCGAAAGCGGAAGAATAGAAAGGAACACATCACTGTCCACAACCTTCTGAATTGTCAGAACCTGTCTTGCAGTAAAACATATGTTGCGGTGGGTCAGCATCACCCCCTTTGACTTCCCGGTAGTTCCCGAGGTGTATATGATCACAGCCAGGTCCTCTTCAGTGACCCGGTAGTCTCTACGAGGCTTAAGTCCGGGATCATATCCTATACCCCTGTAACCCGAAATGACCGCAAAATCATCCGCAGTAATTACAGTCTCCAGGGTATTCGATGAGAATCCAGCTACCTTTGAGGTGAGCCCGGAGGATACAAACAGCACCCTGGCGCCCGAATGTGTCAGCACATTTGCAACCTCCCCTGCCGAGAAGTCGGGAAGGATAGGCACTGCTACCGCACCCATAGAGGTAATTGCAAGGTATGTGACTCCCCAGTTGGGCATGCTGGTACACAGAATTGCCACCTTGTCACCCGGCTGAACTGAATATTCTTCAAGCAGACGCATTACTGCGTCAGTTCTCTCCTTTAGCTGGTTATAACTAATAACCTCTTCCCCTACAAAACCCATCGCCTTGTTCTCTCCGTGTCTTCTGAAGCTCTCTCCGGCAAGGAACGGGATAGTCAACACCTGATTGTTATCCATTGGTAATTATTAAATTAGAATGCAAAGGTACGCTTAAATTTTTATGTATAACATTGAACATCATAAATATCAGTGATGAAATATCACCGTAAACAAAAATCCTGATAATTAGTTTACTTTTGCGGATACCAACAATAAGACCAATGGCCATAATCCGTGTAACAAAGGAATTTCGTTTTGAGATGGCGCATGCGCTGTGGAATTATGACGGGCCGTGCCGGAATGTCCACGGTCACTCCTACATTCTGTATGTGACATTTACAGGCCATCCGGTGAATGATCCTGAAAACCCGCGCAACGGCATGGTTCTGGATTTTGGCGACATGAAGAAGATCGTCCGCGAGAATGTGGTTGACAGGTTTGATCATGCCCTGATGATAGCCGGATTTGCCCCGGCAGAGTCGGTTGAAAGTTACCGGAAACACTTCGGCAATGTCATTGTATCGCCATATCAGCCGACATGCGAAAACATAGTAGCTGACATTGCAGCAATATTGAGCAGCCGCACGCCTGAAGGGGTATCGCTGCACAGCCTGAAGCTTTATGAAACAGCCACCGCGTATGCCGAGTGGCATGCATCTGACAACCAGCAACAGTGACGGAGAACGATAACAGGCTATTCCTGCTTGATGCATATGCCCTGATATTCAGGTCTTATTATGCATTCATCAAAAACCCGAGGGTGACATCAAAGGGAATGAATACCTCGGCAGTGTT
>CAZHTG010000020.1:46338-49582 GCA_964535795.1 uncultured Rikenella sp. | reverse complement strand
GATGATGTGATCGGCACACTTGCCCGCAAGGCGGCCGAAGAGGGTTATACGGCATTCATGATGACACCCGACAAGGATTTTGCTCAGCTGGTCACGGACAGGGTTGTTATGTACAGGCCCGGACGCGGAGGAGGAGAGGCTGAAATATGGGGAGTGAAGGAAATCATCAGGGAGTACGGTGTTGCACCCGGCAATATCACCGACCTACTGGGCCTGATGGGAGACAGCTCGGACAATATACCGGGGGCTCCCGGAATAGGCCCTAAAACGGCCTGTAAGCTCATCAGCGAACACGGGAGTATAGAGACCCTCCTTGAGCGCACCGCGGAGATCCAGGGGAGGCAGAAGGATATCCTTGAGCAGAACAGGGAGCAGATCCTTCTTTCAAAACGTCTTGCAACCATTGAGCAGAATGTGCCGGTGGAATTCAGGCATGAGGAGCTGCACCGTCATGAGGTTGACACTGCCGCTCTGCGAAGGCTTTACGAGGAGCTTGAATTCCGTACACTGGCATCACGCCTTTCTGCAACAGGTGAAGGAGCATTACATCAGGATTCAGGTGAGCTGCAGTCTCCTGCAGCAGGCACGAATGCCGGCCAGCCAGAGCAGGGTTTGTCTTCTGCCCGGCAGGAACCTGGTGATGGACTCTTCGCACCAAGGCAGGGGAAGGATGATGGGATTTTTGGCTCCCGGCAACAACCGGCCGAAGATCAGCAGGGCACACTTTTCGGATCATCCGGCGCCGGCACCACTTTTTCAACGATAAACACCACTCCCCATAACTATACGCTCGCAGAAACAGAAGGGCAGGCAGAGGAACTGGCAGCCAGCCTGGCAGGCCTCAGGGAGTTCTGCTTTGACACTGAGACAACTTCTCTTGATCCTCTGAACACACAACTGGTTGCAATTGCATTCTGTTGGGAAAAGGGGTCGGGCACTCTCCTGTGGCTTCCACCGGACAGGAGCGAAGCCCTGAAGCTTCTCGAACCGTTACGGCCTCTCTTTGGAAATGAGAAAATCAGGAAGACAGGGCAAAACCTGAAGTTCGATATACAGGTGCTCTCAGGATACGGCATCAGCGTAAAAGGCACCCTGTTTGATACGATGATGGCTCATTACCTTCTTGAGCCCGACATGCGCCATAACATGGACCTGCTGGCCGCAAAGTACCTCAACTATGAACCTGTTCATATCGAGGAACTTATAGGTGAACGGGGTCCAAGGCAGAGGAATATGCGCGATGTCGACAAGGAGAGGATAAAGGAGTACGCGGTTGAGGATGCCGATGTGACATGGCAACTAAAGGAGATATTCGAGCCGGCTCTCATAAAGGAGGGGCTTGACCGGCTGGCAGCCGACATTGAAATGCCACTTATAAACGTGCTGGCGGCAATGGAACGTGAGGGTATCCTGATTGACGAAAGCGTCCTTAAAAATTATGCCGTCACACTGCGCGAGACAATTATCGGACTGGAAAATGAGATTTATACGCTTGCAGGACAGGAATTCAACATTTCATCGCCAAAGCAACTTGGAGAAATCCTGTTTGTCAGGCTGCGCCTAGACGATAAAGCCCGGTTGACAAAGACCAGGCAGTACCGTACCGACGAGGAGGTGTTGCAGAGGCTCACATCAAAGCACCCGGTGATAGGTAAGGTGCTTGAGTACCGCGGCCTGAAAAAGCTTCTCTCAACCTATGTGGAGTCACTCCCGGAGCTGATTGACAAAAAGACGGGAAGAATACACACGACCTACAACCAGGCCGTTGCATCAACGGGGAGACTGAGCTCCACCAATCCGAATCTTCAGAATATACCCGTCCGCGATGCCGAGGGAAGAGAGATACGCAAGGCGTTTATTCCCGCCAGCGGGAAGATATTCCTCAGTGCCGACTATTCGCAGATCGAACTCAGGCTGATGGCTCACCTGAGCGGCGACAGTACTATGATTGAAGACTTTCTGTCAGGGCAGGATATCCATTCGGCAACAGCTTCAAAAATATTCGGCGTCCCGGTATCAGAAGTGACCCGCGAGATGCGCGCAAAGGCCAAGACTGCCAATTTTGGCATAATTTACGGGATCTCGGCATTTGGTCTCTCCGAGAGGCTCAACATCGGGAGAAAAGAGGCAAAAGAGCTTATCGACGGTTATTTTAACTCCTACCCGGGTGTGAAGGTATACATGGATGAGAGTATCCGCAGGGCAAGGGAGTCAGGCTATGTTACCACCATGTTCGGTCGGAGGCGCTATCTGCCTGACATCCAATCGAGAAACCAGGTTGTCAGGGGCAATGCTGAGCGCAATGCCATCAACGCTCCCCTGCAGGGCAGTGCCGCCGACATCATCAAGATAGCCATGGTAAGGATTGCTGCCAGGCTTGAGAAGGAGATTCCTGAGGCAAAGATGATACTGCAGGTGCATGATGAGCTTATATTCGAAGTTGACATCACCTCTGTTGAAAAACTCAGAGCAATGGTAACTGAGGAGATGAAGAGAGCTGCTGACCTTAGAGTGCCACTGGAGACAGACACAGGCACGGGAAACAACTGGCTGGAGGCGCACTGATCATGAGTGCAAAGGTCAGGGTGCTCTTTTTCGGGGCTGCGCAGGAGATCGCGGGAAAGGCTGATGAAGAGCTTAATGCCGGGGATACGGCATCACTGCGCAGGGAGATCCTTGACAGATACCCGGCAATGCGGAATATATCTTTCAGGATGGCCCTGAACAGGACTTTGCTCAGGGAGGAGTCTGATCTGAGGGATGATGATTTAATAGCAATACTGCCGCCCTTCCAGGGGGGATGATATATCTTAGTCTGACAATGAAAAACAGGTATCTGGTCGGGGGACCGATAACCCCCCTGCTTATTTCGGAATTAATGACACTTGGCAATAATGATGCCTCCGCCGGGGCTGTGTCAATATTTATCGGCAAGGTGCGGGATGATGAGGTCGATGGGCGGAGGGTCTCAGCAATTGAATATTCATCGTATGACGATATGGCCGCGAAAGAGGCTGAAGTGATCGTGAAAACGGTTCAGGCTGCCTTCAGCGATGTGAGGATGGTGGTAATCGTTCACTCCACCGGTGTGGTCAGGGCCGGGGAGACATCGCTGTTCATAATGGTGACAGCAGGTCACCGCGATCACTCTACGCGGGCTTGCCGCCACACCCTTGAGATGGTAAAGGAACGGCTGCCGGTCTGGAAGAAGGATCTGTACTGATCAGGCTACAATACTTTATGG
>CAZHTG010000020.1:16427-46238 GCA_964535795.1 uncultured Rikenella sp. | reverse complement strand
GCTACAATACTTTATGGCCTCCGGCCAATAATAACTGGGCTGCCATCTGGCTGCAGTACTGAAGAACCCTTGAGCAGAGACAGGTATCGCACTTTGTCCCCGGCGATGCTTATCGCCTCTTTCACCTGCGAGTCTCGTGTCAGTGAATAACGTACCATTCCGGCATCGTAAAAATATCTTCCGGCAAGTTCAGATTCCAGCAGTTCGGCAACATCTTCGCCGTATACCGACATATCTCTTTCCAGAGTATGGCTGAGGCCCTCCCTGAGTTTTTCGATGGCCTCACTGTTGTCACTGAACAGATACTCCTCCCTGGCAGAGGTGGTCAGCTCCTCCAGAAGCGTCTCGGAGTTTGTGCGGTAAGAGAACTTCCTCTCTTCCAGAAAAGCCTCAAAGCGTTCCAGGTCGCGTTCATTCAGCTTCAGGCTGTCGAGCATCACAGGCTGCGGATTTGACCAGTAATACTCCGTGGCAAAATCAAATACCATGTTCTGAACATAGAGTTCGCTGGTGAAGCGGTTTAGCATGTCTGAAGGCACTGTAATGTCAGGAATAATTCCACCGCCGTCCTTCACCGGTCTTCCGTTCCTGGTTTTGAATGTCTTGATAAGAGAATCCGGTATATATCCCACGCTCCCGTCCTCATTGGGATGAGAGAAGTCGACCGCCTGAATGCACCGTCCGCTTGGTATGTAATATTTTGCCGTAGTGATTTTTACCTGCGCCTTGTAGCTCAGTGGCCGGGCTACCTGCACCAGGCCCTTTCCGTATGATCTTTCCCCCACGATTATGCCCCGGTCGAGGTCCTGCAGCGCCCCGGCTACAATTTCAGAAGCGGAGGCAGATGCGCGGTTAATAAGTACAACAACCGGCATATCCGGTGCCACTGGGCTCTTCGAGGTGCGAAAGACAGCATCGAACTGCCTTGCCCTGCCCCTGGTGCTGACAACCTCCTGTCCCGGCCTGACGAACAGGTTTACTATTTCAACTGCCTCATTCACCAGTCCGCCGGGATTGCTCCTGAGGTCAAGTATGAGATCCTCCGCCCCCTGCTTCTCCTTAAGGTCGATAAGAGCCTCTCTTACTTCGGCTATGCAGTTCTGGGTGAAATTGGTGAACCGGATATAACCTGTATTATCATCCACCATTCCGTAATAAGGGACTGCAGATATGGAGATCCTCTCTCTCCTGAGTTTTTTCGTCAGCTCCCCCCCGTTCCGCCTGATAACTATCTCCGCCTCGGTACCCGGCTCGCCCTTCAGCATGTCGGAGGCCTTGTCGGAGGAGACTCCTTTGAGCGATACCCCGTCAATGCTGAGCATAAGATCACCAGGTCTGATGCCGTTGATGTCGGCAGGGAAACCTTTATAGACATTGGTGACCTGAATATAATCACCTGATTTTCTGATCAGGGAACCGAAACCGCCATATTTGCCCGTGGTCATGAAATCGAGGTCCCCGGAGTCCTCTTCAGGATAGAAAGTGGTGTACGGGTCAAGGGTTGAGAGCATCCCTGAGATGCTTTTATGCACCAGCTTTTCAGGGTCGATCTCATCAACATAGAAGGCGTTGAGTTCCCTCAGGAGGGATATATAGATGTCAAGGTTCCTGGTAAGCTTGAAGTCCTTGCTCTCCTGTCCTCCCATAAGGAATCCAAACGCCAGGGCTGCCGTGATGATCAATGCCCCGGTCAGCAATATCTTTTTTCTGATTACGCTTCTCATAAAATAAATTTTCGCAAAGTTAATATTTAAGACGTGTCAATCTCCCGATCGCCTCTATTACAGACTTCCGGGTCTCGTCATAGCTCCTTGTCACTGTATCGTTCCAGATTATTGCCACCTCGAGGCGACTGGCGCTGCCTGAGAGAGTCTCCTTCAGGGTCGATTTATTCATCCTCCATGCCTCTCTTATCCTTCTCCGGATCAGGTTGCGGTCAACGGCTTTCTTAAAGTGTCTTTTGGGAACAGAGATAAGTACTCTCACCGGTTGCAGATGCACATCGGCAGGCAATATCCTGTATATTATCCTGAGAGGGGGCAGGTTCAGTGTGCGGCCTCCTGAAAAGAGCTCGCTGACAGCCTTTATGCCGCAGAGTCTCTCTCCCTTGCTGAATGATGCATCTGTTTGTGTCATTTGCAAAGAGAAAGCATCGACCTGTTCTGGAAAATGCTTTCCATTGGAGGGGGATATCCCTCCTGAACTATTTGTGGTTCTTGTTAAATTCCCTGATGAAGCAGTCAAGGGCCATGGTCATTGAAGGAGCCTTTGGGTTAGGGGCCTGGATGTCAAGCCGGAATCCCTCGTTGGTAACCGCCTCTGCCGTTGTGGGACCGAAGGCTGCAATCTTGACATCCCCCTGAGTGAATGCAGGGAAGTTTTCCTTCAGCGACTTTATTCCCGAAGGACTGAAGAAGACCAGGATGTCATAATCAAGCTCCTTGGAATCAAAACCCTTGGTGATTGTGCGGTACATGGTGCCAATCATAAAATTGATTTTATGCTTTCTCAGCAGCTCGGGTATGTCTGTCTTGTGCGGATCAGACAGCGGGACGAAAAAGTTCTCCTCGCGGTGCTTAACAATTATGTCAATGAGATCTTCAAAGTTTGCCTTGCCGTGGAAAATTTTCCTCTTGCGGTAAACTATGTACTTCTGAAGGTAGAAGGCTACATTCTCGGTGATGCAGAAATACTTCATGGTGTCAGGGACGGTGATTCGCATTTCGTCACAGATCCTGAAGTAGTGATCAATTGCTGTTTTTGAGGTAAATATTACTGCCGTGAAATCAGGCAGGTTGATCTTCTGTTGTCGGAAATCCTTTACGGATATACCCTCCACCTGGATGAATTGTCTGAAGTCGATTTTCAGATTGTATTTTTTTGCGAGCTCGAAATATGGTGATTTCGGATTGTTTGGCTCAGGCTGCGACACTAGTACCTTCCTTATCTTCAAAGCCATAAGTTTTAAGTTCAACCTCCTCTTTTTACCAGGCCTGGTCAGAAGACACCGAGTATCTTCAGTATGACCAGAACGGGTAAGACTTCAAGGGCACAAAGGTACAAAATGAAATATAATATTGGAATATGCCTGTAAGTAAAAATTGAAAGCAGTCTTAATACGCGGATTATAAGGAATATAGCAATAATTACAAGGCCCATTACGATGAAAGGGTAATTATTGTTAATTGGTGCGAAAAGTATAATGGCATTGAGGATAAAGAGCAGGAGCGCATTGGCGAACCAGGCGTTGTAAATCACATTCATATACTCACGGAAGAGCTTTTTCCATCCGGTTGCCTCAGCCGCGATGATGCAGGTAAGGTGCCTGACCATCAGGGCAGCCAGAAAGGATCCTGAGAGGATTACGACCAGCTTCACGGACCCTGACGGGTGGTCATAATGCATGCTGTCAGTGAGCAGCAGCGCTATAGTGGCGAACATGCCTGTGTTCAGGACGGTAAACAGATTCCTGAAGACCGAAGGCCATCCGAACAGTTCCGATGTGTCGGGGGGCGCCAGTTCAGGCTGCCGCCTGAATCCCAATGATGACACTCCCGTCAGCATTCTCTTTCTGCCGAACGACAACATCAGTGTTACTATGAGCAGCGACAGGGAGAGGATCAGAAAACTGAAATCGGCGCTGAGTTTCTCCGTCGGCAATGGCTGTCCGGCAACGCGTCCGGCAACGGTTAAATGACCGGTACTCAGTTCATGCTGGTTAATATATGCTTCCGGTATTTTCGTGCCGGTGTCATGCAGCGGAATGATCCGGCCGATACTGAACTCCTCCTGTGGTGCAGGAGCTGACAGAGTATCGGTTGCAGCAATACTGCCGGTATCTCCCTGGTCGGTTATCATGCCGGAATTCTAAAAGTATGCGGGCTGTCCGGGGTACAGCTCGGCCAGTATGTTGTTGGCCAGCCGTGACGCCCCTATTCTGAAATAGTCACGTGACAGCCATTTATCCCCGAGCATGTTTTTAACGATGTAGTAATAGGTCATCGCGTCATCCGGAGAGACTATTCCGCCTGCTGCCTTGAAACCAATCATTATGCCTGTCTCATTCCAGTAGTCGCGTATCGCGCGGCACATCACCCAGGCAGCCTCGGGTGTTGCCGAGACAAGGCTCTTTCCTGTGGAGGTCTTGATAAAGTCGGCACCGGATTCCATCGCTACTATGGAGGCCCGGTATATATTCCTGTCGTCCTTGATCAGTCCCGTCTCAAGTATCACCTTCAGTGTAGCTTCTCCGGCATACTGCCTTATTTTTCTGAGTTCATCAATGACTGTGTCATAGTCGCCCTCGAGAAATGTTCCGACGGGCATAACAATGTCTATTTCATCAGCACCCATCCTGACTGCCAGCTCCGTCTCCAGTGTCTTAACCTCCAGGAAGGTCTGCGAAGTCGGGAAGGAGGCTGACACCACGGCCAGCCTGACACCGCTGCCATTCAGTTTTTCATGGGCTACGGTGACGAAGTTCGGAAAGACGCACAGCGCTGCCACATTGCTTATTTCGCTATAGCTGAAGCGGAAGGCGGCGGTCCTTTCGGCAAAGCTCCCTATCGTTCCGCTGCTGTCGGTGGTGTTGAGGCTTGTAAGGTCAATAAAGGAAAAAATTTCCTTCAGAACAGGGGCCCTCCCTGCGGAACGGGTCATCCTTGCGGCCTCGGTAATGCATTCTCCCATCTCCCCGGGCGAGTAGTCGTGGTTTAACAGCTTCTTGTATAATTTGGTCATAATTAATGTTATGTATCAGCCGACGGATACTATATGCCGGCCTGTTAACGTGGGTCAATTTAATTGTTTTTAATTAAATGCAAACAAAAAAGAGGGGCAACCTATTTGCGCAGGCTTTTATTTCTTGCGAGCGATGCAAAAATGCCTGCAAAGCAGAGTATCGAAAAGATAATAAAGGCGCTTTTCATGGCGCTCATCAGTTGCGTGTAGTTGGCAGGGTTAATCTTTGCCTGGCCCATATAAAGGGCGAGGAGCATAAGGGCTATCGCCATGCTGAATGTCTGGCCCACGTTTCTCATGGTGCCGAGCATCCCGGAAGCATTCCCGAGTTGCCTCTTTTCAACGGAACTCATAATGGCGTTTGAGTTTGGAGAGGAGAAGAGAGAAAAGCCGGCGCCCATAATGACCAGCACCACAATGATAAAAGCCACGGATGTCTGCTCATTTATGAAACAGAGCAATATCAGCCCTGCCGATGAGATGGCCATGCCTGTTGAGGCCAGCACTCCCGGATTGTGTTTATCTGACAGTTTGCCGGCAACGGGAGAGATAAGTGTCATTGTCACCGGCCATGCCATCAGTACAAATCCCGCATCACGGGGCCCCAGATCCTTGATATACTGCAGAAAGAGACTGAGGAAGAATCCTATTGCGCTGGTAGCAGCATAATGGATCAGGGCTGCGAGGCTGGAGAATGCAAAGACCCTGTTTCTGGAAATCAGGGTTATGTCGAAAAGGGGGTGAGCAGTACTCTTCTCCCTCAGGATGAAAAGAGGCACAAGAGCCATTCCGGAGGCAGTAATGATCCATCCCTGCAAAGATGGCAGCTTCGAAAAGCCAAACATTAGCCCTGCGATTGACAGCCCGTATACCACAGCACCCGTCCAGTCAAAGCTTTCACCTTTCGCATCGGCCCATTCTCCCTTCATTTTGCGTCGGATAAGGATGAGGCTGATTATTCCCATCGGCACCAGGAAGGCGAAGATGCTTCTCCATCCCAGGTATCGCGTGAGGATACCGCCAAAAAATGGCCCGGATGCCAGTCCTGCATATACCGCCGTAACATTGATGCCTATGGCGCGTCCGCGCTCACCCGGAGGAAAGACAGAGGTCAGTATGGCCATGTTGGTGCCGAACATCATTGCCCCACCTGCACCCTGGAGGATCCTGACGCCGATGAGCCATTTTATGCCCGGGGTGAAGGTCAGCAGGATCATTGCCAGGGTAAAGATTATCAGCCCCGCCGTGAATATCTTCTTGCGACCGAGGATATCACCCGTCCTGCCGGCCGGGAGCAGCAGGATGGAGGTGGTAAGCATATAACTGCTGACTATCCAGTTCAGGGTAACGGCATTGACGCCCATCTCATCTCCTATGGAGGGCAGGGCGAGATTGATGGATGACCCCATGAACGGCGTCAGGAACGATGCGAATGCGGTGACCGTCAGAACGGATCTCTTTAACTCTTTATCAGTCATTCCCTGTTTCTGCTGTCTGTAATGATTGTTACAGGTCCGTCATTTATTAGCTCTATATCCATCATTGCCCCGAAGATGCCTGTGCTTACGCTCCTCCCGAGAAGCGCTTCGGTGTGTGCAATGAAAGCCTCATATACCGGTATCGCCTTTTCGGGCCTGGCAGCCCTTATATATGAAGGCCTGTTTCCTTTTTTTGTTGAGGCGTGGAGGGTGAACTGGCTGACTATCATTATGTCACTCCCCGTCTCCAGGGCAGAGAGGTTCATCACCCCGTCACTGTCATCAAACAGCCGCATATTGACCACCTTGGCGGCAAGCCATGCGGCATCGTCTCCGGTGTCGGCATCCTCAATGCCCACGAATACCAGGAGACCCCGCCCCGTTGATGAGCGTAACTCCCCGTTGATGGTCACGGAGGAGCTCTTTACTCGCTGGATTACTACCCTCATTTGACTGATCAGGGTGGTAAAAATAGTAATATTTGACTATTTTTGAGCCCTGCTTGTTGGCCATGGATCCCGTTACGATTATAGGTATTGCTCTCGCCCTTTCGTTTGACAGCTTTGCGGTGTCTCTTTCGTGCGGTGTCATTGAATCAAGAATCCGCTTCCGGAATGCGATGCGCATTGCCTTTGTCCTTGCCCTTTTCCAGGGCGGATTTACCGTGCTGGGCTTCTTTCTCGGATCAACGGTGCGCCATTTCATTGAAAAGTATGACCACTGGGTTGCGTTCGGTCTTCTTATGATACTTGGTGCAAGGATGGTGATTGAGGGATTGAAGAAGGATGATCAGAAAGCACCGGTTGATTTCAACAATCTCACAATCCTGCTGACCATGGCAGTTGGTACCAGTATAGATGCCTTTGCCGTTGGCATCAGTTTCGCCCTCCTGGAAGTTCAGATCTGGGTTGCAGGAATAATAATAGGAGCTGTGACATTTCTTGCATCGATGACAGCCATACGCATCGGCAAATCGGCTGGCAGCCGCCTCGGATCAAGAGTGGAGATACTGGGTGGCCTTATATTGGCGGCCATAGGCATAAAAATTCTCATTGAACATCTGACAGGTGTCTCCTGATTTCCGGGGTTCCCGGCCTGAGGCCGGCATCACTGCTGAAGCATGTCGTCAGCCTATCGGGATCATATAACGTTCACGGTTCCTGAAGGCAGCCATCTCCCGGAACCCGGCCCTCCTCAGGAGATCATATCCCTCATCGAAATACTGACCTATCCGTTCCGGAAAATGAGCGTCAGAGTTGACGCACACCGGTACGCCATGTTCAGCAAACAGCTGAAGATACCTCCTGTCAGGATAAAAGTCGTGCAGCGGCTTGTTCCTGCCGTTGGTGTTCAGTTCAAAGGCGACATCATGGATCTCGAAGGCTGCTGCCATCATGCTGTAGAGGTGTGTGATGTCATCATCAGGCCTGAAACGGTGTATCCTCACCAGGTCAGGGTGGCCTATGATGTCAAAGAAACCTGTCGCCGCAGCCTCGCACACAAGGTTGAAATAGTTTTCATAAACCAGGCCAATATCCTTGCCGATGTAAAATTCCGGCCCGAGGTCAACCGTCTCTTCGCCGAGGTAATGTACTGATCCGATAATGTAGTCAAAGGGGAAGGCACTTATAAGTCTTTCGGTCTCCTTTTCCAGGTTTGGAATATAATCGACTTCAATGCCCAGTCGCACCGCTATCTCCGGATGCTCTTTCCTGAGCCTCATTACATGTTCGGCATATTCTGGAAGGCGGTCATGATCCATGCACCACTGCAGGCGCTCCCCGGCCGGGTTCAGATGGTCAGAAAATCCTATCTCCCGGAGACCCTTTCTGACAGCAGCCTCTATGCAGGCCTCAGGCTCCGCCTTGCCGTCACTGTAGCTGGTGTGAACATGATAATCAGTTCTGTAAATCATGGTCCTGTAATGAGCATCGAAGTTTGTCAAAATTAAAAAAGGTGAACGAATATATCGGCAGATTGTTCTAAATTTGCAATACCCATGGCTTTAGTGATTATACCACAGAAGAAAAAATGCAGCTGCTTGTCCTGCGATTTGAGAAACCTGGCCTTCTCAAGCCTTATTGATAAGGATATAGCCCTTATATGCGATACCAGGGAAGAGAGATACTATTCGAAGGGTGAGGTAATACATACAGAGGGTGATACCATACAGGACTTCAAGTATCTGAAAAACGGACTGGTGAAGCTCTATAAGGAGACCGACACCGGTGATGAACAGATCATTACCATCACCAGGCCCTTTGAATTCGTCAGCAACATCAGCGTTTTCCACGAGGACAGGTACAAGTACTCCCTCTCCGCCCTTGAAGATTCAGTGGTCTGCTGCATAAAAATTGACCTGATAAAGGAGCTGATAATCAGGAACGGCAGCTTTGCCCTCAATCTTATAACGGTTCTGTCACGCACCTCGGAGAATATCATTTCACTGGGGCTGGAGATCAGGAAAAGAAACCTGGCCGGCAGGATAGCCTATGTGCTTCTCTATTTTTCAGGAGAGATTTATCACTCAAGGATATTTGACCTTCCGGTCTCCCGGAAGGAGATCGCCGACCTGATAAGCATGAGTTCGGCCAATGTCATCCGCACTTTTTCAGAGTTCCGCCGTGACGGCATTATCAAATCCAACGGCCGGACCATAGAGATAACAGATATGAGCAAGCTGGAGGTGATCTCCAGAAGAGGCTGATTTTGGCGCAAAATCACTATCTTAATTCCGTTTTCATAAACCCTGACCTACCATGAAAAACATCACAGGTATTCTTATCATCATTGGTGCCCTGACTCCCGGACTCATTGCCTCACAATCATCACCTGATACCGGAGGCAGAACCGGTCATGCAATGTATGCCGTTGACGGTACCAGGCATGGCGTAAGCTTTTTTCCCGGGGTTCAGCTCCCGGGCGTGGAGTACGTGGCGGGTGAAAATCTACTCTTTGACAGGTACCATTCATTCAATGTAATCTGTCACTGGATGGCCCGTTGGGCGGATGAGCACCCCGAAATAGTAACACTTTACGAGGTTGGTCGCAGCTATGAAGGCAGACCATTGTGGCAAATGACACTCACCAGCAGCAAATACGGGTCAGACACGGATAAGCCTGCCGCATTTTTTGAGGGCAACAGGCACAGCGGAGAGATTGCCAGCGCCGAGTCAGTGCTGTGGCTGGCAAAGCATCTTATTGAAGGGTATGGGAAAGATTCAGTCATAACCGGCCTGCTTGACAACTTCACCATTTACCTTCGTCCTGTCAATAACCCTGACGGACATGAGCTTTACCTGAACACTGCTCAGAGCAACAGAAGCACCGTCAGGCCTCACGATACGGACAACGACGGACTGTTTGACGAAGATTCCCCCGAGGATCTTGACGGTGACGGAATAATCCTGACCATGAGATGGCCTGACCGGAAAAACGGCACCATGGTACCGGACCCGGATGATCCGTCGGGACGTATAATGAAAAGAGTGCCCCGCGGTGAGGGGATATATGCAACATCCGGAGAAGGAATTGACAATGATAATGACGGCCGTGTCAACGAAGATGGCATCGGAGGTCTCGATCTGCACAGGAATTACCCTGAGAACTGGCGCCCGGAGAGTGAGATGACCGGCAGAGGCTTCACCCAGAGAGGCGCCGGAGTATTTCCACTGAGCGAACCGGAGACAAGGGCTGTCTTTACATTCCTGATGACACACCCGAATATTTATGTCGTCAACTCCATGGACACCAGGGTGCCAATGCACCTCCGCCCGCCCTCAACATCACCATCGGAAGAGAGAATGTACCCTGAGGATCTGAAATGGTACATTTATTTTGACGATCTGGGAAAGAAGATCACCGGATATGAGAAGGCTGGCGATGTCTATGATGATTATGGCAACGGACAGCCGCTCTTCGGCCATGGCCCCGATTTCGGGTACTGGTATCTGGGTGCGATATGGTATGGCGATGAAATATGGAACGGCGGACAGTACAAGGACTATGACGGTGACGGAGATAAAGACCAGGTAGACTTGCTGAGGTGGGATGACGAAGAGAATAACGGGGAAGGCTTCATTGAGTGGAAGCCGGTGAAACATCCGCTTCATGACAGTGTTGAGGCCGGCGGTTTTCATCCGAAATTCTTCAGTCAGAATCCCCCTGCAGCACATATTGAAGAGTGGGCTTCAAAACAGGCCCTGTTCAACCTTGAGATGGTGAAGCACCTGCCCAGGCTTGAGTGGGAGGAGTATTCAGTCAGGAGAGTCAAAAAACATAAGAGTGACTCAACTGATTATGAGCTGACCATAAGGTTCAGGAACAGCGGCCTGCTTCCAACGGCCCTGAGCCAGGCACACCTTGTAAAAATAGTAAAGCCTGATGAGGTCAGGCTGACCTTTGACACGGTAAATGGGGAGAAGCCACTGTTCAGGGTTCTTGATCCGGCACCGGCACCCCGAAGGCGTGAAGGCATGATGATGTATGACGAAGAGAGAAGAGGGCCGGATTATATTTCAAAATCAGTTGGTTATACCCCGGGCGGCACTGTGGGCGAGGCGCTTTTCCGGATCAGGGTCTTTGGCAACGCTGAGATAAAAGGAAAGGCCAGGGTGGTGACCACCCGTGCAGGAGTTCTTACGGACAGGGAATTTATTGTCAGGCAGTGATTTCAGCAGGCTTTCAGTGCAGAGTCCAGATCGGGGTAAATGAACCTGAAGCCAGTGGCTCTCAGCCGTTCTGACGAGATCCTGCTGCCGCCGGTAAGCACCACGGACATCTCCCCGAGTATTGCCCTTAGCAACCAAGCGGGCACACGGGGGAGGAACACCGGCAGCCCCTTCTGCCTTGCCACAACGGTCATAAGCATGTCATGCGTTACATGATCGGGCGCAGACGCATTGTACGGTCCGGTCATGGTGCCGTCTCTGAGAGCCCTGAGATAGATATGGCATAGGTCGTCAATATGAATCCACGGGAAGTACTGGCTGCCCGGTCCGAGCCTGACTATCAGTCCGGCCTTTGTCGGCAATGTCATCTTTGACAGTGCTGAGCCCGAGGAGGCCAGAACTACGGCTGTCCTTATCTTTACCACCCTGACCCCGACAGCTGCAAAGGGGTCTGCGGCCGATTCCCAGAGGCGGCAGGTCTCCGCCAGGAAATCACTGCCGGCGGGGTCATCCTCACTGAAAATCGTCTCCGATGTCTGAGAACCGTAGATGCTTATCCCGGAGGCGGTGATGAATACCGAAGGCATCACGCCCGACCCGGCTGATGATCTGTAAACCAGCTCTGCCGTCTCCGTGCGGCTGCTGATGATCTCCCTTCTGCGGGCCCTGCTCCATGGCCTCGAGCCTATGTTTGCCCCTGCCAGGTGTATAATTGCGTCTCCATCTCTGAATGCATCGAGGTCACAGTATTCCTGCCGAGGATCCCAGAGGTATGACTTGGATTTCCCTCCCTCCCTGATCTTGCGGGTGAGATGTATTACCTCATAACCCTCGCCGGCAAGCAGGTTGCTCAGGTGCGAGCCTATCAGTCCTGATCCCCCGGTTATAACCACCCTATTCATCTGTCCCCCAGCATCTCAATAATATCAATAGCATCGGTAATGCACTTCTCACATACCGATTCTGTGAGTCCTTTCCGTGCAATCCGTCTCTTTCCTTCAGGAGTGTTGAGGTCCTCTCCCAGCAGCTCCGAACAGAGATCGCTTCCGTTCCTGGCAACGAAGATCCTGTTAAACTCTCTCACTTTGTCATATACCCTGGCTTTGTCATCCTCTCCGGGGAGGCCCTCTGACCCATATGCCAGCCCGAACCAGATATAGGCTCCCGTCACAGCCCCGCAGGTTTTCTGCAGCCTTCCCATCCCGCCTCCGAAAGCAGCTCCCGCCTTTGCCATCGCATCACTGCCACCGGCACATGCCATGAGCACCGACTGTGAACAGTTAAAACCTTTCCGGAAATGGATGATCGCCTTCTCTTTTGTATTCATTAGCTTTTTCCTCAAAATTATTAAAAAATTAAAGGTGATCAGGATTACCTTTTTGATATGATTTTGAAATGTTCTACTTTTACCGCCTGCATTAGAATTAACATAAACAGGGCAACATAAAATGGCAAACCAGAAGAAAATCAAAGGAGTGATTGGCATACTGACGGGCGGAGGCGATGTGCCGGGACTTAACCCCGCAATAAGGGCCGTAACCATCAGGGCAAACAGGGAAGGGTACAAGGTGATCGGGCTCCGGAGGGGATGGGGTGGTATTATCGAGATTGTCAGGGACCCCAAGGCAGACAACAGCAATTGCTTCGTTGTGCTGACAGACGACATTGTAAATAAGTCAGGAAGGACCGGAGGCACATACCTTCATACCTCGCGTACAAGGCCCAGCCATGTGGCCAAAAATGACGTGCCGGAACATCTGAAAGATACCTACACCGCGGAGATTAATGACCTTACCCCGGAGGTTCTGAAGAACCTCGAGTGGCTGGGCATTGATTTTCTCATACCCATTGGCGGAGACGATACCCTGAGCTACGGAGTCCATCTCTACAAGCAGGGTGTTAAGGTAGTCGCCATCCCGAAGACCATGGACAATGACGTGCCGGGAACAGACTATTGCATCGGGTTCAGCACCTGTGTCACCCGTACGATACAGATGACCAACACCCTCCGTACCTCGGCGGGGTCACACGAACGCATAATGGTTCTTGAGGTGTTCGGCCGCTATGCCGGCTTCACCGCTATGCTCCCGACGATGGCTGGCGCAGCCAATCGTTGCGTAATACCCGAGTACAGGTTTGACATTGATCAGCTCACCAGGCTTCTTGTTGAAGACCGCAACTCCAACCCAAGCAAATACTCAATAGTTCTGGTCTCAGAAGGAGCGCTGTACAAGGGTGGTGATATGATATTCCAGGACAATGAGCGTGATGCGTATGGCCATGCAAAACTGGGTGGCATAGGCGACCTGGTATCTGCCGAGATCAAGGAACACACTGCAAAGTACAACAAGGGCAAAACCATCAATATCATTAACCAGAAGCTTGGATACATGGTCAGGGGCGGTGACCCTGACGCAGTTGACTCAATCGTTCCGATGGCATTCGGGAACCTGGCTCTCGACCTTATCATGAAGGGGATACACGGCAGGGTCGTGGTGCTCAAGAACGGACGCTATGACAACGTTCCCATTGACGTCGTCACCTCCTCAAAGAAGGTGGTTAAGGTGTCAGAGTATTACAATACCGAAAGGCTGAGGCCTTACTATTCGAACTTCGAGATGAAGCCTTTCTTCCTGATGGCAGCGGAGTATTGAAAAACCTGAGCTTTGGTGGCAAAAGAGGTGATGTCCCGGTAAACCTGGCATCACTTTTTTTATTTTTGTCACAAATTTCACGGGGGTGAAGCAGGGTATTGTCATAAAATCAACAGGAAGCCGCTACAGGGTACTTGATGATCAAGGGAACATCCATGAGTGTGTCCTCAAGGGTATTTTCAGGGTCAGCGGAGCCCGTACCACAAACCCGGTAGCAGTCGGAGACAGGGTAACGATTGATGAGAAGGAGTCTCTTATTACGGCTCTCACTCCCCGAAGGAATTACATCATACGCAAGGCTTCCAACCTCTCAAGAGAGTCACAGATAATAGCCGCCAATATTGATCAGGCCTTCCTGATAATCTCGGTAAAAATGCCTTCGACCCCTGTGGTGTTCATTGACCGTTTTCTTGCTACGGCAGAAGCCTATCGCATTCCCGCTTCCATTCTTATAAACAAGGCTGATCTTTACGGTACTGAAGAGATAGCTATTGCCATCAGGATCAGGGATGTATATCAGAAGATAGGATACCCCGTCTTCATCTTTTCCGCAACCGAAGATGAGAGCATAGACCAGATTGCTGAGCTCCTCAGTAACAAGACAACACTTGTGGCGGGGAACTCAGGAGTAGGCAAAAGCACTCTGCTGAACAGGCTCAATCCATCCCTTTCACTCCGGACAGGCCCGATATCGGATTATCATGAACAGGGCAGGCACATCACCACATTCCCGGAGATGCACCCGCTTCCCGGAGGGGGTTATGTGATTGATACACCGGGAATACGCGGGTTCGGGGTCATTGACTTTGACCGATATGAGATTTATCATTTTTTCCCTGAGATCTTCAGGGCCTCTCCGGGATGCAGGTTTTACAACTGCCTCCATCTGAATGAACCCGGATGCGCCGTTCGCGAAGCCGTGGCCGGCAACACGATTGAACCGTGGAGATATAAAAGCTATGTCAGCATGATGCTGGAGGACAATGATAAGTACAGATAATCGTTATCTCAAAGGAAAGAACTTCTTCTGAATGAAAAAAATCTCTCTTGTTGCATATTCCGTTTTCCTGATCCTGGTGCTGATCACCTCACTGTTCTATGTCAGCCTCTTCAGGAACCAGATAGAATACTCAAACAAGATCCTCGACAGGCAGGTTATGATTGTCGGCTCCGACATCGATAATACCAGCATGTACATCATCAGTGACCTTAATGAGATCGATTTTTCCGACGATATCCCCCAATTCTTCTCCGACCCTTCAGTCAATGAACGGGCCCGTGAGAAGATGAAACTCTATTACTCCAGGTACGAGGATATTATTGTAGGGCTGATGCTTAACAACAATCTGGGTGATGTCTACACCCTTTTCAAGGATGAGGAGAGGAATTCCTGGCTTGACGGCTCCTACAGGGCTCAGTCGGTGCCGCATATCTACTCAGTGGAACAGTTTGAAAAGGAGCGGGAGAAGTATAAGTATTACCTGCCGGTGCTCAGCAACGGAGAGGTGCTCGGGAACCTGGTAATCACTCTCGACTTCACCAGGTACTTCTCGAGGATTTTTGCAAAGTACAACCTTGAACAGTTCCAGTGGCAGTGGGTGGTAAACGATACCGGGGAAATAGTTTTCGACAATCATGGCGGGGAGGTAAATTACAGCCAGCTGAACAAGATAACCCATGCCCTGGATCAGGGCGACTCGGGAAGGCTTACTCACAGCATGGAGAGCGGAGGCGCTGCAAATGAGATACTTTCATCATTCTACCCGGTGAATTTTCTGGGGCTGGATTTCGGCCTGGTCTTTTCAGCACCCACCGAATTCTTCAGGAAATATATCGTGAGGAACTTACTGATCCTTGGCATTCTGACCATGATCACACTCCTCTTCATAATCTTCTTCTTCCAGTATTATCTCAGGAGGCAGGCCGGGAAGTTGAGGGAAACGCGAGACTCAGAGAAAGCGCTCCTGTCAATTATCGACCAGATGCCCGTGGGATTCATCATATACAACTCGGGCAGGGAGATCATAAGGGCAAACAGGCAGGCGGCCATTCTCTTCTCATTTGACAATGAAAATGAGATGACGGGAAAACTTGTGCCTGACCTCTCGCGCAACGAATATGTGAGTGATGGCACCGACCATTACAGCCATGGGAAAGTCATTAGACTACCCGGGGCTGATGGTGACAGAATAGTATTCATTAACAGTATCCCGGTAAAATACAGGGGTGATGATACCACTCTGGAAGTGCTGATTGACGTTACTTCACTTGAGTCAGCCCGCAGGCAGGAGGCAGATGCCAACATCGCCAAATCGGAACTGCTGGCACGCATGAGCTTTGAGATCCGTACACCGCTTAACGGTATTCTGGGGATGACCGAGATACTGAACAGGTCTGACCTGCCTGAGGAATCGAAGGAGGTGGCCAGGCTGATCAGGCGGTCGGCAGACCTCCTTCTGACGATCATCAATGACATTTTTGATGTCTCGAAGATGGAGACAGGTAAGATGATCCTTGATGAAATACCTTTCAGGCTGAGGGAGGAGGTGGACTACTGCCTCAATCTGGTCAGGCGTCAGAACCCCGAAGCACTCGTCAAATTTGTTTCATCTGTTGACCAGGCCGTCCCCGAAAACCTTATCGGTGATCCGTACAGACTCAGACAGGTGATAACCAATCTCCTGAACAACTCACTTGCAGGAACACTTACAGGGGAGATAAGACTTGTATGCCGGGTCAGGAAATCATCAGGGAATCAGTTTACGCTGGAGTTCACGGTGACTGACACCGGCAACAACTACACCAGGGCAGAGCTGAAGAAGCTCTTCGGAGACTATATTACAAGCCTGACAGAACGGTCAGAATGGGCTGAAGACCTTAAGCTTGGCCCCATCCTTGCCAGACAGCTCACCGAGCTTATGGGAGGCGAACTGACAGCAGAAAGTCCGGCCGGCAAAGACTCTGCCGGACATGAGAGAGGACTGAAGGTGACCTTCACCATCAATGTGCATCTCAATGAAAAAATAGTCAAGAGCCTCGATCTCAGTCGCTTCAGTGAGATAACCGACATACGAACTCTGGTCATTACAGGTACATATGGACGTGATGACGATTTCCTGGGTATAATCCATCGCCTCGGCCTTCCTGTTTCGGTGACAAGCTTCCAGAAGCACACCATCTCACAGATCAGGACCAGCCTGGGGAGCGAACAGGGCAGGTATAATCTTCTTATCATCTTTGACGAACCGGAGACTGACGGCTTTGAAGCGGCAAGAGCACTGATGGATGCCGGACTGACCGGTGAACATATCGTGCTTATGTTCACCTCAAAGGACCCCAGGGGCCATTACGCAAGGTGTGTCGATCTTGGCATTGACCATCTCCTTGTCAAGCCCTTTGCCAGCGAGGACCTGCTTAATGTCCTGAGGGATCATTTCCCTTCACTCAGCCACCGCCCGGGAAGGATCTCCGCGGAGAAATCGGACCTGCCGGTCATACTGGTTGTCGATGACAACCATCTTAACAGGAAGGTGGTAGGTTCCCTGCTCAAGGTCCTGGGGGTGACCGCCGAGTACGCCTCCAGCGGCGCCGAAGCCATAGACATGGCGAGTGAGAAGCACTACGACCTGATCCTTATGGACCTGATAATGCCTGAAGTCGATGGCTTTGAGGCAGCCAGGGTAATACTCGAATCTGACAGGGAGATGCTTATAATTGCCCTTTCAGCGGACAATATGCCTGAGACAAGGTTAAAAGTCGAAAAGACGGGGATGAAGGAACTGCTTTCCAAACCGGTTACCGCTGAAGACCTGAGAAGGGTTATAGACAGGTATCACAAGCAGAAGGAGTAAGAATGCCGCCTGACATAAGGAAACTTAATCCTGATGAATTTCTGAGGCTCAGGGCGCGGATTCCCGTGGTCGATGTCAGATCGCCCGGTGAATACTCCTGCGGTCATATCCCCGGGGCAGTCAATATCCCGCTTTTTGATGACAGCCAGAGGGCCGAGGTGGGTACCCTGTACAAGAACGAGGGCACCGAAAAAGCTGTGCTGAGGGGTATCGATCTGGCGGCTCCGCACATGTCGGTAAAGCTCTCGCGTGCCCTGGAGCTGGCTCATAACAGAGAGCTGCTTGTCCACTGCTGGAGAGGAGGTATGAGGTCAGAGGCGATGGCATGGCTCTTTTCAACGGGCGGAATAACACCCATGCTGCTCGGAGGAGGATACAAGGCTTACCGGAACCATATACTCAGCGACCTTGGCAGAAGCAGGAGATACATTATCCTCGGAGGCCTCACTGGAAGCGGCAAGACACAGCTGCTCAGGCATATGATGCTGGCAGGAGCGCAGGTCACAGATCTTGAACTGCTGGCCTCGCACAGGGGATCAGCCTTTGGCGCCCTGGGACAGCCACCTCAGCCATCCTCAGAACACTTCGCAAACCTTCTTTATGATGACCTTTCAGTAAAGAATGATGATATCCGGATATGGCTTGAGGATGAGAGCCGCAACATTGGCACGGTGTTCATGCCTGACGGTTTCTTTGAACAGATGCAGACGGCGCCTGTGATTGCGCTTATGATGAGTATTGAAACCCGAATGCCAAGGCTTCTTAAGGAATATACATCATTCCCGCCTGACCAGATCGAGGCTTCAGTAATGAAAATTTCAAAACGGCTGGGTGGCGACCGGACCCGCGAAGCGCTCGATGCCATTAAAAGAGACGATTACAGGACGGCGATTAAAATCACTCTGGAATACTACGACAGGTCATATAATTACGGGCTCACCAGGCGCCCGGCAGGACAGGTTCTTTTTGTGGAGACTGACACCGATGATGTGGCTGTCAATGCTGCGAAGGTGACCGAGGCAGCGCTTGGATTATGATAAGGTCATCCCTTTTTCAGCGATGAGGCTTCGACCCATTTGAAGACCTTGTCAGACCGCCTGACAGGATGTGGCACCTGAATTGAGCAGACTTCTCCCTTTGATACCATTTCAGTTTCGCCGGCTGATGCATCTCTCAGCCCGGTGACAATGTGTTCAATTATTCCGGTTGTCGGACCCGTGATGACCAGGTCGTCGCCTCTTTTCAGCTCTCCCGTCTCCAGTTTTATTTCAGCTACTCCCTGCTTGCTGAAAAAGTTTGTAACCTTGCCCAGGTAGATCTTTCTCTTTGTTGCGGCTGAGCCGTAGGTGGTGCTCCACTCTCCCAGCCGCTGTCCCAGGTAGTACCCGTCCCAGAAGCCCCTGTTGAATACCGTTTCAAGACGGGCCATCCATCCTTCAACCTTCTCAGGGCCGAAGGTACCGTCTGCCACTGCCGCTGCCGCCTCGCTGTAGCATTCAGTGACGGTTTTGACGTACTCTGCCGACCGTGCTCTGCCTTCTATCTTGAGCACACGGGCGCCGGCATCAATGACCTGGTCAAGGAACCTGATGGTGCAGAGGTCTTTTGGTGACATAATGAACTGGTTGTCAATCTCAAGCTCATAACCTGTCTCACTGTCCGTCACCGTGTATCCCCTTCTGCAGGTCTGGTAGCAGTTGCCACGGTTGGCGGAGGTGTTGTATTCATGAAGGCTCAGGTAACATTTACCCGAGATGGCCATGCATAGAGCCCCGTGCACGAACACCTCGAGCCTGACCGGGTTGCCTCCCGGGCCGCGTATATCATCGCGGATGATGGAATCATATATTTTCCTGACCTGTTCCAGGTTAAGCTCACGCGAGAGAACGGCCACATCGGCCCATTGGGAATAAAACTTCAGTGATCCGGCATTGGAGATGTTGAGCTGGGTTGACAGGTGTACCTCCATTCCGGCCTCCCTGGCAGCCATTATGGCTGCCTGATCAGTGGCTATCACCGCTGTCACGCCTGCACTGGCGGCTGCCTCAAGTATCTCACTCATTTCACTGACCTCCTCATCAAAGAGAACTATGTTAAGGGTGAGGTAACTTTTAATGCCGTGCTCGCGGCACAGTGCGACTATCGCCGGGAGGTCGCCGGCAGTGAAGTTATCCGATGAGCGCGCCCTCATGTTAAGCTTCTCCACGCCGAAGTAAACTGAATCAGCCCCCCCCTTAATGGCTGCACGGAGCGATTCCCACGAGCCTGCAGGCGCCATTATCTCTATATCGCTTCTCTTCATCAGGGCCGGTGATTCAGTGTCTTGTTTTTTTCAGGATGATGCGCATGCAGCTGCCCATTCCCGGCTCGGAGCGCAGAACAAATATCTTTCCCTTGTGGTACTCCTCTATGATCCTCTTCGAGAGGGAGAGACCCAGTCCCCATCCGCGCTCACGGGTTGTGTAACCCGGCTTGAATATCGTCTTGAAATCCTTCCTTGGGATGCCCTTGCCTGTGTCATCCACATCTATGATTGCCTCTGCCTTTGTTTCGGTAAGCCTTATGACGATCTTGCCGCTGCCTTTCATAGCGTCGGCTGAGTTTTTTACAAGATTCTCTATGACCCAGCCGAGCAGTACCGGATTGAAGGGCACTGTGTTGCAACTGCTGGTCTCATTAAGCACGCTGAGCTCTACCGTTGATGCGATTCTCTTTCTCATGTATGCGGCTGTCATCTCCGCAAGCGAGGGCAGGTCTTTAGGCTGAAGCTTCGGTTTTGATCCTATGAGTGAAAACCGCTCCGCCACCCTCAGGAGCCTCTCAACATCGGCCGGCAGCTCTTCAGCTATGTCGGTGCCCGGATACCTGCTGCTGATGATCTCACTCCACGCCGAGAGTGAGGAGGTGGGTGTCCCGAGCTGATGAGCAGTCTCTCTTGAGAGCCCCACCCACACCTGGTTCTGCTCAGCCATGCGTGACGAGCTGAAGGCCACGTAAGCCACGCCGATGAACAGCAGTATCACCGCAAGCTGTACATAGGGGTAGATCCTCAGCTGCCGGAGGAGGGTGCTCTCACGGTAATAGAGATAGTTGACTATCCCGTTCGGCAACTCTATGGAGATAGGCTCATTCCGGTTTTCCATTCGCCCCAGCTCCCTCATAAGCGAGGTGATGTCCGAAGAGATGGCCGAGGGGATGTTCCTGTGAGAGATAATATTATGTTCCTCGTCAATAAGTATGACCGGGACGGTGGTGTTGTCTTCGATGATGCTGAAGAGGAACTCAAAATCATCGGAGGTGACAAGCCTCCTGGTAGCCTCAGCCCATTGTTCAGCCTTCTTTTTCTCTTCCTCCTTGAGCCTTGAGACCAGCTTGTGTGTATAGATGAGTGAACCGAGGCCTATGACAACTGCGAAAACGAGAAGCAGAACCTTCCATAACAGTCTTTTGCGGTAGATGTTCATAGGTTATTTTTTCTTTTTAAGAAGGATCCTGAACGGGCTCTCGGTAACCTCTTCCTGCTTCTCCGTGGTGGCGGCCGGTGGCTCTTTTCCTTCTTCCCAGGTGATGGTAAATTTTGGCTTGTTCTCAGCCGGTCTGGCCCTGGTGGTGTCTGCCTTGTACCACCCGTATTCTTCATTCAGGATTCCCTTCAGGGTCTGCTTTTCAATGGCAATGTCAGTCTTTATGTTATCCTTTGCCTGGCCGAAGTCATAACCCACATCAGTCTTTCCGCCGATGCATTCGATCTTCAGCGGAATGGTTGCCTTGCCGCTGCCGTCGACCTGCACCTGTCCAAAAGCGATGACACTGCGGTTTTTCTCTCTCGCCTTACGGCTCAGCACTTCCGAAAGGAGAAGGCGCACATGGTACGAATAGTCATTATTGAAGCCATGGGTACCGTACATGGTGAAGTTTACAGCCGATGAATTTATCAGCATCCTGGGTATTGACACAGTACTGTTGCTGATGTAAAGGTCATTCTCAAGCTTTGAGAAGCTGATGTCTTTCAGCTCGTCAAGGTCAAGGTAGGATGACAGGCTCTCAACCGGGGCGAAGTTCACCAGTCTCCCTTCGGTTATAAGGAGGCGCGCCTCGGCCACGAGTGCCTGCCTGTTGATCCGGAAATCATCTCCCAGGGGAGAGAGGATAGTTGTTGTTCCTGTCAGATTGCCATCCAGGTTTTCGCTCACAATGAATGTCTGCCCGAAATTATTGAAGGCGGTGAATGTTTTGTTAATATCTATACCTTTCACATCAAGCGATGCCTTACTGATGTATCCCCCCTCTTTCTGCTTGCCCAGCATGAATTCACCAGCAAGAAGACCATCCAATCCCTGGGCCGCTATCTCCCTGAAAGTAAACACATAAGGCTTGTATTCAACGGTGCTGCTGAATCCGGCCGCCCTTAAGCCCTTGAATATGAGGCTGTCAGCTCTAAGTCTGACATTTGCCCTGACATCCGCCGGGAACAGGTTCAGGTTTCTTCCTTCAACGGAGGCTGTATCGCTTCCGGCCCCTGTGAACATAGCGGTGACCAATCTGTCGGTATAAACTTCACCCGTGATGTCAAGCACCTCAGGCCTGCCGGCAACCCAGGGGATGAAGTTCCTCATGAGGGCGTTGATGATGAAATGCTGTTCCTTGTAAGTGAATGCGAGGCTGTCGGCAACAAGGTCATTGTTAATGAAGAGGGAGCCGTTCATTTCTGACACGGCCATTCCACTGTCTGAGATTGCAGCACCGAACTCTTTGAATACAAGTGATATGTCAGGCTTTAGAAATGGAAGCGCGGAAACAGGTTTAATGCTGTCCGGGAGAGTGCCGGAAAGCCTTATAGTTCCTGCTATGGAGCCTTTCTGATCATGAATTTTTCCTGATTTGGCAATACGGTTCAGGTCGTTGAAGTCAAGGTCGCCGTCAAGCGCAAGTGTGATATGGGGCTTGTTCAGGTTGTTGATCATGAATGAGCCTTTGACAGAAGCAGAACCGTAGGTGGCGACAAGATTGTCAATCGTGCAGCGAAAAGTCTCCGAAGAGTTGAGGTCTCCGTTGGTAAGCCCTCCGCTGAATTCAAGGTTGTTGACCTTGAAACCGCTTGCAGCATGGCTCATCTTTCCGCCGGAGAGACCATAGATGACTTCAATGTGAGGACTGCCGGCTTGCCCATATGGACCGGTGATGGTGCAATCCAGATCCATTATCCCTGACGGTGTCACCCTGCCGGTCATCGCCCTCCATCTGTCCGGCAGCATGGATATGAGAGAGGCGATGTTTATTTTTTTTCCGGAAACCGACAGGTCGAGAGTTGACGCGGAGTAATTCACATTGCCGTCAATATCGAACTTCAGATCTGCAATGTCAAGGGAGCCCTTTGCCACTGAGAGGGAGCTGGGGGATTTGCGCAGTTTGACCTCTGCCCTGACGGGTATTGTCTTGAAGGTCATACTTTTGATACTGACAGAATCGATGCTGCCGCTGACAGCAGTATTCAGATAGATGCCCGTCCGGAAGATCTCACCCCCAAGTGTGGCATCACTCAGACTGCCCGCTATCCTCAGCTCCGAGCTCCTGTCATACCATACTGCTTTAAAGTTTTCGGCACTGATGTTTTTCAGCCTGACATTCTTTCCATCCTTCTTCTGCCCGGAAAAAACCTCGTAGTTGATGTCACCTCTCCTGTCTGTCAGCAGGCTTACCTCTCCGTCCCTTACGGTGATTGAGCGTACAGCCACGGTACCTGTGAGCAGTGAGGGGATAGAAACTGTCAGCGAGAACGAGGAAGCATATAGTAGGGTGTCATTGTTCTCATTCCTGAACTGGGTCTTGTCATAGAATGGAGATGGCTCCACCAGCAGGTCGTTGAACCTTACTGTGATATTGGGAAATGATTCGAATATTGTTACCCTCAGGTCGCCGTATGTGATCTTTGTATTGACACTCTCATTGAGCTTTGTGATCAGGGCTGAAGTGATCTTATCTTTTCTGACTGATGCATAGATGCCAAGGAATATGGCTGTCAGCAGCAACAGACCGAGTATTAACAGTACTATATTTTTCACCCATCTCATTGATCCTGCTTGGGTTATCCTTGTTATTTGCTCTTCCTCAGAAGGAAGGAGAGGTCGCTGCCGGGATCAACTTCCAGGGGTTCGGTGCCGTACTTGAAGATACGCGTGTTGCGGGGTCCGATGAGCGTCAGTTTTCCTTCGTCGAGAAGAAACATTGTACCCTCACGCAGGCCTGCAACAAATATCTCCCTGTTGACCTCGATGAATTCCTGAATTCTCTGTTCACGGGTTTCACCGGCATGGCCTGCAGGGTTGGCGTCGAGGTAGTGAGGATTTATCTGGAAGGGGATCAGCCCGAAGGCCCTGAATGAAGACGGAGCAGTGACAGGCATGTCATTGGTGGTCATGATTGTGGGGCAGGTGACATTTGATCCTGCACTCCAGCCAATATAGGGGGTGCCGGCCAGCACCTTCTTTCTGACGGGCCCGATCAGTTTGTTATCTCTCAGACATTTCAGAAGCATCCAGGTGTTGCCCCCGCCCACAACGATCGCGGGAGCCTCAAGGATTGCCTTTACCGGGTCATTGAACCGATGTATTGAGACTACGTCATGCCCCACCTCGGTGAAACGGGTTCTTACCTTTTCCTCGTACTCATCATAAGAGAAAGTGACTGCAGCATAAGGGATGAACAGTGCCCTGACCTTTTTGGGTCCCAGGAAATTCCTGATATTGTTTTTCGGATAATCAAGATATGCCTCTCCGGCATTTGTCGAATTGCTGATCAGAAGTAATCTCATCTCCGCTGTTTTTTTGTGTTTGGTATCCAAAGCTCTGTTGCATGAGCTGGCGGCAAAGATATATAAAAAAGAGAGAGGGTATTTTGTTGGAATACCCTCTCCTTCTGATTATTCACCTGCAGGCCGGTTACTGCGGAAATCACATCCTGCGAAATGCCGTGCCGCAGTTCACGTATAATAAATTCAGTTGTTGATTGTCAGCGCAATGCCCACCTCGAACGGATAAAGTTCCGGACCCTTGTTCTTTTCAAACATCGGTGACAGGTAGCAGGTGCCGTATACCTGTATCATCTCATAGCCTGCCCTTGCGGTGACTCCGTACCTCAGGACGTTCAGATTGAAATCGTTGCGGTTCTTGTCCTTCTGTTTTCCGTCATCACGGTAGACGGTCTTGGTATGTGACCCCAGCTTCACCGCTCCGATCACACCCGCGCCCAGGTTGATGGTGCTGCTGTGTGTAACAGGTATCTGTACCTCAAGCATTACGGGAAGAATACCATATACGGTGGCAAGCTTGCTCTTGTCGTAGCTGATGCCTTCATCAGGATAGTAGGGGACGACTATACCGCCGTCACTGACAGCCAGGGAGTTGTTACCGTCAAAACGGTAGTTGTTGAAATTAATTCCCAGCCCGGTCACTATTCCGATGTGACGTGAAAAACCCAGGCTGACGGGTAGTGCAATGATGTTAAAGCTTGACGATTTTGCGGTGTTAAGATCAAGGTACTCTTCCATTGTCCCGTCGTTACGACCCCACTGGTCAGTGGACCAGCCGTTAAATCCGAATTCGATTCCCCCCAGGTGACCTTCGAAAGACCTTCCGGGACGTCTGGTAACCTCTGTGTCTTCATACTTTTCAAACCGGACCTCTGTGTCATCATCCTCCGTAAGGATCCTTACGGCCTTCTTTCCGATCCTGATCACGGTCTCGTCATCAGTCTCCTCCACGGTAACAATATCTCCTATTTTTACCCGTGAAGTGTCCTCTTCAGCATACTCTTCCCCTTCCTCCTCATAGACAATCTCCTCCTCTGCATCATATACCAGCGTATCAGGAGTTGCTACCTTTTCCGTTGGTTGTTCAAGCTTCTCCAGCTCTTTCAGTTTTTCTTCCTTTTCCTGGGCCTTCGCTGGCAGAATAAGAGCCAGGATAATGGCAAGTGCAATTAATGTTCTTTTCATGGCAAATATTTGTTTGTTGTTTATTACAGGGACGATCAACCTGACCTGAAAGTTACAGTCATGGTGAATTTTTGTTCACGGGAGCGGAAAAGGAGAGGAGGGAAGAGCTGAAATTCACCGCAACGGGCTTACCTGACTTGTTGTTAGCCTGTTCCAGTTGCATCTCCCATCCGAGTACATTGTTGATGCCGTTGACGCATGCGCTGGCGACGAAATAACCGTCAATTTTATTTTCCTCTTTTGTTACACTCTTTGCCAGGAGTGAAAGACCGCGGATGATCCAGTTGTCGGCTTTATCCTGTGCGGGTGCGGGAATGATGTCTGCCATCTGCACTGCTTGGATATCAGTGATTCCGGCGGCTGCGATCATGACCGGATAGACCTCATTGATTTCAAGAGAGACAGGGAGGGCTCTTGCCGGTTCAACTGCTCCGGCGTTGGGGGTTATCATCTCCGGTTCAGTCATGGTGGTTTGCCGGATCACGGCCGTCCTTTCCGTCAGTGCAACACTTGGTACTGCGGCCGTCCTTTCCGGGACAGTAACACGGTTCGCTCCGGCCGGCTCCGCATTGCCGCGGTCAGGAATTATTACCGGGTATGCCCTGGGAATTATCGCTTCAGACATCGCTGTTCCTTCCGGGAGTGCTCCTGGCGGAACATCTGATATTCGGTTTTTGATTGCCGGTCCCGCTATAATGAACACAACAACTGCCGCAGCAGACAGGAGAGTAATAACAAGGGTACGATTGATGACCCCGGTGGCAGGTGATTGCCTGAGGAGCCGGTTCCTTCCGGCCCATTTGTCGTCAAAAGGCGCGAGCTTTACCCTTCTGAAACTTTCCGCCCGCATCCTCCTTGAGGGGATGGCGGTCATAGCCACTTCCAGTTCTGAAAGCTGGTCCCCGGCCAGTGCCTCTTCTGACCACGCAGCGGCCAGGAGATCAAACTGTTCGTCAGTGAGATCCTCCGGTTTGCGGAGTAATCCGTCATGCCCCGGGTAGTTGTCATCCGGCGGCGTGAGACGGGGGAAATCGCTGTCGTCTATCATTGCCATACCGATGTCTTTACAAGGTAATTTCTGAGTGCTACGCGCCCTCTGAAAATATAGGTCTTGACCTGCGCCTCGGAGAGACCTGTTATGTCAGCTATCTCGCGGTAACTGTATCCTTCGTAATCACGCAGCAGGATCACCGACCGCTGTGCTGCCGGCAGCCTCTCAAGGGCCCTGTGAAGTAGTTCATTCAGGTCGCTGCCGTTCTCATCCGCATACAATGCGTTTTCGTCATAATACTCAATATCCACCATCCGCGAGTCCTTTCTGATCACATCTATCATCCTGTTGTAGGCAGAGGTAAAGAGCCACGATTTAACCACGGTATATTCAATCTCGGTGACGCACCGCCACAGTTTCTCGTAGGTGTCCTGCACGATGTCGTCAGCCCTGTGGCTGTCCCTGAGACTGCGGTAGATGAACCGGTAAACGTGGTCACCGAACTCCTTCACTGCGTTGTTGTACTCTTTTACTGTCATTAAGGTCAATGCGCTGGCATCATAAAGACGGCTTTCATATGCCAAATGTTACAGGCCGGGTAGAAAAAGATGCCTAAAGTTACTAAGCAGATAGAAGGATGTCAAATATTACAGGCCGGGGATCAACAATGGCAGGAGTTGCTCCTGCCGGAACAAATAAAGAGGCTGCCCCTTTTGAGACAGCCTCTTCATCAGCACCGTTAAAAGGATATTATTTTGTTTGGTAAACCCTCACCCAGTCGACCTCCATCGAGGAGATGCCTCCGATGGGCTTCTCGACGCCTCCGGCCAGGTTGATATACATCTCTTCCTGGGGTACGCCTGTTGTCTGACGCATCACCTCCACGCCGTTGATCTTCCAGATGAGGCTCTGGGATGTCCACTCAAGCGTATAAATGAAGAAATCGGAGAGGTATCTTGAACCTAAGCTCTTCTTAAAGTGATTGCCCGGAGAGGTGAAGAGGTCAAACCAGACCTTCCCATGACCTGACCTGCATACATTAACATGCGGAGTGATACGGTCGCCGATCAGCCAGAAGGCATTGCGTACATGAGGATCAGTGAGTTTGACCTTCGCAGTGAAGATGCCGTATTTCTGCCTGAAGGAGGCCCCGGTATTGAGAATGCCCGAGGTGAATGCAAAATCCCTGGTGTAAAATCCCCTTGAGGGATCCCATACCTTACCGTTTATTTTCTGGGGTTTGGTGATTATCCGCAGGACGCTGTGGCGCACCTCGAAGTTATCCGACGGGGTATAACATTGCAGGTCGGAGACCTGGCTGTAGCTGTCATGCAGCAGCTTGTCACCCCAGAAATATTTGTTGAGCCATTTTTTGTCATCCGGAGCCGCACCGTCAAACTCATCGCTAAAGGTCAGCGTACGGCTTTTGAGTATATCGAATTTATTTGAATCCTTAACACCGAAGTACCATTTGATGTCAGGGCTGTTTTTAAGACCTTCGTACTCCTTCATCTCCCTGAACATCTCGGTTTTTTCGAAGCGACGCTTATCAAGAAGATACTCTTTCCTTTCAGCAAAAGCTTTGGTTTTCAGGTACTCCTCCAGCTCTGCCAGCCTTTTCAGCCGCGATGAATCCTTTACATGGATGTAGTTGTTATACTCTTTTGAGACCTTGAACTTGTAATACGATACGATGTCTGCCGCACCCCTCTTGCTCTTGAAATCAAGCAGTTTCTGGTATTCCGGAGTATCCTTGAAGGTCACCGGTTTCATGTTCTTTTTAAGAAGGAAGGCTGAAGATGTCACGAACGATTGCAGTTCCCGGAACCTTTCCACCTTTGAGGGATTGAGATTCTTTTTCACCTCCTTGTCTCCCTTAAGCTTTTTGAATTCAAGCCATTTGCCATACTCTTCGGTCTGCCTGAATGTCACAGGCTTCATCCTCTCCTTCTGTTTGAATTCCTGCGACTGGATATAGAGCTGAAGGTCTTCGAGCTCCTTTATCCTGGCTGATCCCTCAAGGGAGTTGAAATTCCGGAGCAGGGCACTTCCCTCTGTTTTGAAATAGGAGACAATGTCCTTCGCCTTTTTGAGACTTAAATATTCAGCCTCCCTGGCATGTTCCTCCGAGCCTTTGTAGGTGAGTGATTCAATCTCCTTTTTTTTCTGTCTGAAGCCTGCGGAGTTGACGCTTTCATGAAGCAGGTTGTACCTTGCCAGTGCATCGGAACCGGCAAAGGATATCAGTTTTTCATGCTCGGCTATAAGCGCCTTCTCATCCTGTTCCAGTTTAGAAGTTGCGGGGATCATCCCCAGCATCAGCTTTAAGGTTGACATTGCAGATTACGTTTTGGTATAGTTCGGTTAAAGTTAAAAATCTTTCAAACAATATAAACGGCATCGGCCAATTATTTGTTACTTAGGCAATAACAAACAAAATGGACCGGTTTTCGACAATTGGTTAATTTTCAACAGAATAAAAACGGATGAAGAAGCTCATTATTGTTGCCTGCATGATAATGCTGGCCTCCTGCGCAACAGTGAAGCATGAAACTGCACCTGTTACCGAGGATCAGGATCATCTGATACTTGCAACGCTGTGGTATCAGAAATCGGCCGAGATGAGGGCGCTTTACTATCAGTGCTTCCGCAGTGCGGAGATCGCTCTTGCAGAAAACCTCGCTTGGGCAGGCCGGACGAAGCCTGCAGCGGTGGCGATTGACATCGATGAGACGCTTCTCGACAACAGTCCCTTCCAGGGATGGCAGGTGTTTGAGAAGAAGGAGTATAACGACGAAGACTGGCTGCGATGGGTGGAGCTTGCCCGTGCCGAACCGCTGCCCGGTGCGGTGGAGTTCACCAGGTATGCTGACTCGCTGGGGGTGGAGGTGTTCTATGTCTCAAACAGGACTGTTCAGGAGATGGTACCGACGATTGCTAACATGGCCGCCCTGGGGTTTGTCAATGCCGACAGCACACATATGTTTCTGAAAGAGAGCACCTCATCAAAAGTCGCCCGGCGGGCGATGATAGAAAAGGATTACGAGATTATCCTGCTGGTAGGTGATAACCTCGCCGACCACAGCGGTATCTACGAGAAACGGGGTGCTGACCATGGCTTTGCAGCCGTCGATGCGGACCGTAAGCTGTTCGGCACAAGGTATATCGTGCTTCCCAACCCGATGTACGGCAACTGGCTCAATGAGCTTCTCAGAATGGCCCCGGGCAGCACCGAGCATGAGAAGCTGCTGAAGATGCTTGAGGGATTCTGAAAGCAGTTTTTAATCCTGTATCTTGCGGAAGGTTTTCAATCCTCTACCCCTTAGAGCCTGCCCCGATTTATCGGGGGTTTAAATTATTGTAAACCAGCGGAAGGTTGTCAATCCTCTACCCCTTAGAGCCTGCCCCGATTTATCGGGGGTTTAAATTATTGT
>CAZHTG010000020.1:0-16327 GCA_964535795.1 uncultured Rikenella sp. | reverse complement strand
CCACAATCCGCCTGAGAAGAACATGTTAATTTTCAGGATTTTATACAATTCCGGAATAGAAGAGAGCTATTTTTTTGAAAAAATATTTGTATTTTTTAAAATCATGTTTTATCTTTGACCGACCGTTCAATCAAAGAACGGTTTCTAAAGGGGGTTTTATTGAATGAACGTTTAATCAAAAAACCATGTCGCCGAGATCATCCGCAAAATTCGAAGAGATGAGGGAGGAAAAAAAGACCCTCATAATGGATGTGGCCCTTGAACACTTTTCAAATGTCGGGTTCCATACCACAACCATTACCCATATAGCAAGACATGCAGGCATCTCAAAAGGCCTTATGTACAACTACTTCTCAAGTAAGGAGGACCTTCTCAATGCAATAGTAAACAGATCCCTGGCAGATATATATACATATTTTGATCCTGATCATGACAGCAGGCTGAGCCCGGAAGAGTTTGAGCTTTTTGTCCGTAAATTATTCACGGTCATCCACCAGAAAAAGCAGTTCTGGAAACTGCTGTTCAGGCTCATGATGCAGCCAGGTGTATATGAAAAACTGTTCGGTGACGAATCCGGATCCCTGAGCGTATCAGGTGTCCCGCTGAGGGAATACACTGAAAACATGATGATGCTCCTTGCTGATTACTTCCAGAGAAAGAAGGAAATCAACAGTCAGGACTATGACCCTATGACCGATCTTCTGATGTTCATAAACGCGATCAAGGGTTTTGCCATCACCTCCATATTTGCTGAAGACCAGTATCAGGGTGAATATTTTGAAAAGGTTACAGATGCATTAATAAAAAGATACAAATGAAAGGAATTGTCAAGTCAATAACCATATCCCTGACGGCATTGCTCGTGCTGACGGCTATGGCGAGGCCGGCGGCTGCCCAGCAGCTGACCGCCAAAGAGATAATCAAGAAGGCAGACGATAAATTCAACGGGGAGATGTCAGGCTACAGCGTGATGAGCATGACAATCGTCCGCCCCTCATGGCAGCGAACCGTCGAGTTCAGGTCATGGTCACTGGAGGATGACTATGCCCTTACCCTCATCACTGCCCCGGCACGCGAGAAGGGCCAGACTTTCCTTAAGCGGGGCACCGAGATGTGGAGCTGGAACCCGGCAATCAACAGGCTGATCAAGCTGCCCCCTTCGATGATGTCCCAGGGATGGATGGGCTCCGACTACACCAATGACGATATCCTCCGGGAATCATCTATTGTGGAAGATTACACCCACTCGCTGGAGGGAGAGGAGGAGGTCGACGGTCGGCTCTGCTTCAGGATTAAGCTTTTAGCGAAGGAAGATGCAGACGTCCTCTGGGGCCACCAGGTATGGTGGGTGGATAAGAAGGAATACATTATACTGAAGGCCGAACTTTACGATGAAGACGGATACCTGGTAAGAACGGAGAGAGGCATGGAGCTGAAGACCATGGATGGCAGGTTCATTCCTACGATGATTGAACTCGTTCCGGCAGAGGAGGAGGGACGTAAAACCGTCCTTAAGATCCTGGAGGTGAAATTCAATATTAAACTTGAAGAGAGTTTCTTTTCACAGCAGAATATGAAAAGTATAAGGTAACATCCGATTAATGAAAGGGTTATCAGAATGAAAGACTATCAGCTCGCCTGGAGGAACCTCTGGCGAAACAAAAGAAGAACGCTCATCACTGCCGCCTCAGTCTTTTTTGCGGTGTTCTTCGCATTGGTAATGAGATCGTTCCAGCTCGGAACCTATGAGAAGATGTACAGGGATGTCATTGAATCATATTCCGGCTATCTGCAGCTGCAGCATGTCGATTACATGGATGAGTCAAGTCTTGACAACGGTTTCTTTATTGATCCCGAAGTCATCAGCCGCATAGAGGCTGATCCTAACGTGACAGCCGTCATTCCCAAATTGGAGTCATTTGCCCTTGCCGCTGCCGGCAGCCGCACACAGGGTGTTATGGTAATTGGGATGGATCCCGAAAAAGAGGTGAAGGGACTCAACATCAGAAACCGACTGGTCAGGTACAGACTGACACCCGAAGCTGTTGAGTCGCTGAAGGCCGAAAACCTCCCGGGTCGCACAGGGAAACTGCTCGATGTTTTTCTCAACGAATCATTCACTGACGAGGCAAGCCTCATTTCCATCCTTGGCATCGACCGCTCAGATACCCTTGAGGTTCTCCCTCTCTTCAGGAAGTACGCTATTTTTGATAACGGTTACCTGACTTCTGCCGATTCGGGCTATGCTGTCATCGGCAATGGCCTCTCTGAATACCTTAATGCGGGTGTGGGAGATACTCTCGTCCTGATGGGGCAGGGTTATCACGGAACGTCGGCAGCAGGGCTGTATACTGTAAAAGGCATCGTAAGCATGCCTCAGCCTGAAATAGACAACAGGTTTGTCTATCTCACCCTTGATGATGCACGGTATCTTTATGCTGCACCCGGCATGGCTACCTCCGCCATCATAAGCGTACGGGAAACTGATGACGACGATCTTGACATGACCCGTGAAAGACTGGGGAAGGTCTCCGCTGACGGTCTTGCAATCCGCACATGGAAAGAGCTGAATGCCCTTCTCCTCAACCAGATGGAGGCCGATAACAAAAGCGGTGCAATAATGATAGGCATCCTGTACCTGGTGATAGCCTTCGGTGTCTTCGGAACCGTACTTATGATGATGGCTGAAAGACGCCGTGAGTTCGGCATGCTGGTATCCATCGGGATGCGGAAGGGCAAACTGGCTAAAGTAATCTCCATGGAGATGTTGCTGGTAGGGCTCCTTGGTTTGGCAGCCGGTGTGGCAGGATCTCTGCCCATCGTATTCCTTGGTTATGCCAGGCCTCTCCGTTTTACCGGAGAGATGGCAAAAATGTACGAGGACTACGGCTTCGAGCCGGTGATGCCTATGCTGTTGCCCGACACATATTATCTCTGGCAGGTAGTGATCGTCCTCCTGATCCTTCTTATTGCGATCGCCTTCAGCGTACGCAAGGTCTTTAAAATGAATGTTATTAATGCTCTCAGAGCTTAACAAAACAGAATCATGATTACATCTATAGCCTGGAAAAACGTCTGGAGGAACAAGACAAGAAGCCTGACCGTCATCGCTGCCGTCACGGTAGGGGTCTTTGCCGGTGTCTTCGCAATGGCTGCAATAAACAGTTCCATCGTTCAGAGGATTGATGCCGCGGTCAATGAAGAGCTTGCACATATACAGGTTAACAACAAAGAGTTCCGCAGCAGCAGTGATATTCAGAATTTCATTCAGGATCCTGCAACCGTGATCACCACCCTTGAGAATACACTGGGTGTTACTGACATCACCGGCAGGGTCATTGTCAGAGGCATTGCCTCTACATCTGCAGGCAGTAGCGGTGTTGAGATCACAGGTATAGATATCCGCAAGGAACAAGAAATGTTCACACTGTCGCAAAGGCTGATACCGGGAACCGGCAGTTACTTCGGATCAGACACGAAGCTGAACAGTGCCTTTATCGGTGAGAAGCTTGCCAAAGAGCTCTATATCATCAGGTACATCCTTACCTCTGAAGCTTTTGAGTCGCTTGAGTCGAATGGTGTGCCCGCTGCTGTCATCGAAAAGCTGAAGCCGCTTGAGGGGGAGCGGTTCACTACGGAAAAGAAGCTGTCGGAGGCATTTGCCGGGCTTCTGTCTCAAAAGGAGATAAAAAAGTACGGGATATATATCAAAGAAGCAGCCTGGTCTTACCGGGAAGGCTCACGGATCATCCTCTCCTTCCTCGATGTCAACGGCCACCAGACCGGGGCGGCATTCAGGATAAGCGGCATCTTCCGTACCAACAATGACCTTTTCGAAGCAACGTCACTCTTCGTTCCCGAAGATGAACTGCGCAGACTTACAGGTCTTGAAGAGGGGCAGTACCACCGGTTTATTGCAAGACTTGAGTATGATGACCTCACAAACAAGGTTACCCCGGTAATCAGGGAAGCTCTGCCCGGGCTGGAGGTGCTGAGCTGGAAGGAGATACAGACCGACCTGGCAATGATAACTGATTATATAAACCAGATCTACGGGATATTCATGATACTGATTCTGGCTGCACTGGCTTTTGGAATAGTGAATACAATGCTTATGTCTGTCCTCGAACGGACGCGTGAACTGGGCATGCTCTCGGCCATCGGCATGAACCGCCGTCGTGTCTTTGTGATGATTATGCTTGAATCGGTTTTCCTTTCGATAGTCGGGGGTTTCGCTGGTATGGCTGTCAGCGCAGGAGTTATAGCGATTACAAGCCGTACAGGTATCAACCTGGTAAAATATGCGGAGGGGATGGAGGCATTCGGATATTCTGCCAATCTCTATCCCACAATAGGAGCAGATTTCTTTATCATGCTTACGGTAATGATTGTGATCACAGGGATATTATCGGCAATTTATCCTGCCCGCAAAGCCCTGCAATTAAATCCGGTTGAAGCTTTAAGAGGAGAATAACAACAAAACAGTATAACCATGAAAGTAGTTGAAATAAATGATGTCCGTAAGACCTACCATGATACCGAGGTAGAGGTGAAGGCTGTCAACGGTGTGACCCTCAGTTTTGAAAAGGGTGATTTTGCAGTGATAGTAGGACCGTCAGGCTCAGGCAAGACAACCCTGCTGAACCTTATCGGGGGCCTTGACCAGCCCACCGGAGGAGATATCATTGTGGCGGGTCACCGTCTCTCAGAGCTTAAGCCCTCTGAACTTATCGACTTCAGGATGGAGCATGTGGGCTTCGTCTTCCAGTCGTACAACCTGATACCCGTCCTCACCGCGGCAGAGAATGTGGGGTTTATCATGAATCTTCAGAGGTGGCCGAAGGAGAAGCGCAAAGCCCGTACAAACGAGATGCTTGAATCAGTGGGGCTCTCTGACCGCCACAACAGCCGCCCTTCGCAGCTTTCCGGCGGGCAGCAGCAGAGGGTTGCTGTGGCGCGGGCCCTGGCCCCGCGGCCTGAGTTCATCCTGGCTGACGAACCCACGGCAAACCTCGATTCAAAATCGGCTGAGTCTCTCCTCGATATTATGGAGAAACTTAACCGTGAGGAACAGATGACATTCATCTTCTCAACCCATGACGTCAGGGTGATGAAGAGAGCCCGCAGGGTGATCACCCTGGAAGACGGAAGGGTGGTCTCCGACGAAAGGACAAACCATACCGTATGAACCGGATACTCCTGACGCTAATTGCACTGCTGTCCGTCGCTGTCTCAGGGTATCCCCGGGAGGCCGGTGGCGGGCAGTCAGCCGAAGCGGATACCATTAAGAACCCTGTCAGTGTATCCGTCGGCGGATATGCATCATGGCTCCACACTTCGCTGTTCGAAAAGCCGTCAGACACCTGGATCAACAGCGCCATGCTGCATAACAGGCTGAATTTAAAGGCGTATCCCGGGAAAATAATCACCATAGCCGTTGAAATGAGGAACAGGTTCATAACCGGTGATATGGTCAGTCTTGACCCCGGCTATGCACCGGGTCTCTCTGCCGATCCCGGGTGGGCGGATCTGTCATGGAATATCTCCGACGGAACATCTTATGTCCTGAATACAATGATTGACAGGGCATATATCGACTTCACCGCCGGCCGTTTTCAGATCACCGCCGGCCGCCAGCGGATCAACTGGAGCCAGGCCCTGATATGGAACCCCAATGACATTTTCAACACCTATTCATTCTTTGACTTTGATTACATCGAGCGGCCGGGAAGCGATGCCGTAAGAGCTGTTTACGCCACAGGGCCATCATCGGCAGTTGAAGCAGTGGTAAAACTTAACGGTGAAGGAAAACTTTCTGCCGCAGCACTCTGCCGGTTCAGCATTTTCAGTACCGATCTCCAGTTCCTGGCAGGTGAGACCGATCAGGAGTATTTCACGGCAGGAACCGGCTGGTCAGGGGCGATAGGGTCATGGAGCCTCCGTGGCGAGGCAACCTGGTTCCGGTCGTTGCCGGACACCCCACAGGACAGAAGTACCATCATTGCAACTGCAGGCGTTGACAAGGTTTTTTCAGACAGGGTCTCAGCCCTGGCACAGGTGATGTATTCCAACAACCCACTTGTCCTGAGTAACTTCTCCCTGATTTACGACGGCACCCTCAGAGCCGACCAGCTGGCATTCTCGGAATTCAGCGCTGTGGGACAGGTCACCTGTACTCCCATGCCTCTTTTAAACATAGCATTGTCAGCTATATGGTATCCTGACCTTCATGGCTGGTATGCCGGCCCTTCGGTTGAATTCTCAATGGCTGAGAACGTCGGTTTTTCGTTTGTGTGGCAACATTTTAACAGTGAAATAGCAGGGGAAAGGACCAGGATCAACGCCGGCTTCCTAAGGGTTAAGTATAGTTTCTGAAACCTCCATGTGTTAGCACACAGAAATACAAGTAAATAATAATCTGATACATGGAGGTTCCATCATACAAATTAAATCAATAATTATATGATGAAATTTTCATACTTTTACGGAGTTAAACCGAAAGTATGTCACTCGTCCATGAACTTGAGAAATCCGGCAACTGGCTTTTCAGAAGGAGAAGCTGGCTGCCGGTAGCAATCCTGGTTCCTGCTTTTTTTTATCTCTTCATAGCCAACCGCAGCGTAATCTATTTCAATTATACCTGGGAAATAGCATGCATTCTTGTCTCCGTTGCCGGAGAGCTTCTCAGGTCATATACAGTGGGTTATGTTCCGCGAAACACCTCCGGGCGCAATGTAATAGACCAGCTTGCCGATGAACTCAATACAACGGGCATATACTCCGTCATACGCCATCCGCTTTATGTTGGCAATTTCCTCATGTGGCTTGGCCCGGTCCTCTTCCTCAGGTCAGTGTGGTGCATTATAATCTTTGTGCTTGCTTACTGGCTCTATTATGAGCGGATCATTTTTGCCGAGGAGCAGTACCTCCGCCGCAAGTTCGGGGAGACATATGATACCTGGGCATTCAGGGTGAAGACGGTAATCCCGAATTTCAGACACTATGTAAAATCAAAGCTGCCGTTCTCATTCAGGAATGTTCTCAAGCGTGAATACAACAGCATTGCCAATCTCTTCGTGGTTTTTGCACTCCTTGACCTCTTCAGGAATATAGCAGTCACAGGAAGGTTTTACCTGGAACCCATGTATGTGACTCTGCTGGTTGCGGCACTCCTCTTCTGGGGTATTATCAGGTACCTCGTGAAGAGGACTAAATTCCTGTATGTTGAAGGGAGATAGCTGTGCGCACGCGCGATGCGGCTTTCTGCCTATCTCCTTGCCCCCAGGAATATCATGATGTAGTAGATGAGCGTTGCCAGTGAGCCCAGCGCTGCAATAACATATGTGTATGCAGCCCACTTGAGTGCATTCTGGGCCTTGTCATGCGTTCCCGAATAGGTTATCCCTGCATCTGCCAGCCAGGCCAGTGCCCTCTTTGAAGCGTTGATCTCCACGGGCAGGGTTATAAGGCTGAAGAGGGTGGTGATGGCGAACAATGCTATGCCAATCAGCAATATCTCCGGCCGGGAGTTCAGAAGAACCAGTCCTGCAATAAGTACCCACTGAATCCAGTTGGAGGCAAACCCCACCGCCGGAGCAAGTTTCGATCTCATATTAAGCCACGCGTATGACTGTGCGTGCTGAAGCGCATGTCCTGTTTCATGAGCAGCCACGGCGGCAGCTGCCACGCTGGCGCCTGAGTATACATCACGGCTCAGGTTGATGGTCTTTTTCAGCGGATTGTAGTGGTCGGAAAGCTCGCCGTCCACGCTGTGTACGGTAACATCTCTGATCCCGTTGTCACGCAGCATCTTTTCAGCCACATCACGGCCTGTCATGCCGCTGGCTATCGGTATCTTCGAATATTGTCTGAATTTTGATTTCAGCCTCGCACTGACAACCCAACTCAGGACCATGAACACTATAAATATGATCCAGTAAGTTCCATTGTGTAAAAACATTGTCTCCATTTATTACCTGTTCTTTTAATTTCCTTTATTCGTACAAAACATCTGCCATCTTCAATTAGTTCTGAAAAGAGGTCATTTTGTCATGTCAATTCAGCTTATCTTTGAACCCGATGCAAAACACGCTGGCAAAGATATTGTCTTTTTTACTGCTTATACCGGTCTGGTTTTACCGGTGGTTCATCTCACCATGGACTCCTGCTTCATGCCGTCATGTTCCAACATGCTCGCAGTATGCAATTGATGCTGTCAGGATGCACGGACCTTTTAAGGGTGTTGTCATTGCAACAGGCCGCATTCTGAGGTGCAGGCCCGGAGGCACTCACGGGTATGATCCTGTTCCCGGATTTATTTTCAGGAGGTACCGTTATGGCGGCAGCCTGTTACGGTGCCCGCCGCGGTGCAACAGGCTTAAGGAGCATGATTAGAAGCTGAGTTTTTCCCTCAGCATTTTGTATCCAGCACGGCTGACGGGAATCTTTTCACCTGATTTCAGTACTGCCACATAGTTATCCTTGCTGTAGGGTTCAAGACGGGTGATATGTTCCACGTTGACCATGTAGGACCTGTGGACTCTCAGGAAGAGGCCCGGAGGCAGGTGCTCCTCATAATATCTCATCGTCTTCGGTTTCAGGGCCTTTCCCTCGCTGTAATAAATCATCACGTAGTCATCCTCTGCTGCCAGGTAAGAGACATTGTTCAGCGGAATGATCTTTATCCCCGCTCCTTTTCTGAATACGATTCTGGTCAGATATCCCTCCACCTCTGATGCTGAGGCCACCAGTTTTTCTATTTTTTCCGGCTCGGGCGTCTCTTTTTCGATGCGGTTTACCGCCTTGGCGAGGGCATCGTCAAACCGCTCCTTTGAGAAGGGTTTCAGCAGGTAATCGACGGCATTCAGTTCGAATGCCCTGATGGCATACTGGTCAAAGGCAGTAGTGAATATCACCTCGGGCTTCTCGTCAATTACCTCGAGCAGTTCAAACCCTGTCAGCTTCGGCATCTGGATATCGAGGAAGATCAGGTCAGGGTGCTTCTCCTTTATCTCCCGCGCGCCGCAGAACCCGTCGCCGCACTCTCCTGCTATCTCTATCTCCGGGTGGTCCTTAAGCATATATTTTACCAGCTCCCTGGCCGGAGCTTCATCTTCAATGATCAGTGCTCTAATCTTTTTCATGCCGTTATGATGAAATATCTGTCATATCTTCCGGAAGGGAAACCTTAATGTCACGTTAAAGCTGTCGTCAGTCCGGTTTATGTTAAGCTGGCCGGTATCTCCGAAGAAGAGTTCAAGCCTGCTGCTTACGTTCTTAAGTCCAATGCCTGCTCCTTTTTTTGTCACCACCGCATCCGTATCGACATTGTTGGAGACGGATATCACCACTAGTTCGTTTTCCTTTTTCACACTGGTTCTGATGATCACCTCTTCGGTTGATTCATAAACCCCGTGCTTGACCGCATTCTCATAGAGTGGCTGAAGCAGCATTCCCGGCATGAGTGCCGCGAGGCACTCCTCCTCTATATCCTCTTCAATGACAAGACGGTCGCCGAACCTCACCTTTTCTATCTGCAGGTAGAGCCTGAGGCTTTCCATCTCGGTCTGAAGAGTTACCGGCTGTTCATTCCTTGATGAGAGCGAATAGCGCATGAAGTCGGACAGTTTGACTATCATTTCCCTGGCTTTCAGGGGATTGGTCACGGTGAGAGAGCTTACCGAGTTAAGGCTGTTGAAGAGGAAGTGAGGATTGATCTGTGAGCGGAGCATTTTGAGCTCCCCCTCGCGCACCTGTGTCTCCAGCTGTGCCTGTCGTTTAGCCTTCTCTGCCAGGCGGGTGGCGCTGAGGAACAGATAATACACAAGCACAATCATAAAATAAACCAGTATGCCTGCGGTAGCCCTGAAAACCAGTGATGAGTGCCAGAAGATGTCATAATCTATCTTCTCTGACACTAAAACCCTGACAATAAGCCTTGGCACCAGGAGCCAGAAAACAATGGTCAGTGAGCCGGTCAGAAGGACATTGATTATTGAGGAGTAGAGCTGGTTTTCATCACGGATCATGAATCTCACCGGGAACCAGATGGCAAGGCCAAGGATTCCGAAAATAACCATGGAGATAAAACCATCGGAGACAGCCATGTCAGCCTTTCCGCCATAGACGAAATAAATAAGAAGTGACTGGCCTGTGGCTAATATCAGCCAGGCCAGCCACCATATAAGTAACCTTGCTCTGCTTTCCAGTAACGGATGCTTCATAAACTACTTATAGCTCTTTATCTCTCCCCCGCCGAAAATAACCGTTCCCCTGATAACCAGTGACCTTGTATTGTCCTTGATAACATCACCCCTTATCTTCCTTGCGTCCGAAAATCCTCCGAGGATAGGTGTGACATCCAGGATTACGTTCCAGCTTTCCGGTACGATTATGGTTGTCCCTCCAAAGATACAGGTAATTTCTATTATGCTCTCACCCGGAGCAAGTGATGATCTTGTAAGGTCAACTTCTCCTCCTCCGAAGATGGAGGTTATCTTGCCCCCCTGGAAATTTTCGGTAATGAGCTGTCTCTCTGCGCCGCTGAAGATATTGGTATAGTCAATATAATCGGCTTTGTTGGTGGTTGAAAAATTGAGACTTTTTCCCAGCCTTTTCGAGTTCATAAGCAGGACCACGCCTATTACTATGAAGAGTGCGGGCCAGAAGAAGTTAAATGACCTGAAGAAATCGGTGAAGAGTTCGGGGATCATGAAGAATCCACCTACGGCCACCAGTACGATTCCGGGTGTTTTGTTGCCCGAGCCGATCAGGGTTATCACACCGATGGCTATCAGTAGCATCTGCCAGCTGAAGATTATGTCATCAATGAAATGATCAAGAGGTTCCGGAAGTATGGTTGACTTCTTGATAATGAGGATCACTCCTGCGATGATGAGAATTATCCCTATGATAAACCTGTTGGGGGTTTCGGGATTTTTTGCCGGTTTGTTCATTTGGTTTTCCATTGTTTTCGATATAAATAGGTTCTTAATGTTTAATCTGTTTACTAAGCGGCCTGAGCATGAAAGCCACTCCTGCCAGCACCAGTACGGCCGGCCAGTATATGTTTTTGTAGACGGGCGAAAGCTGTACGCTCATTTCCGGCATCAGGAACCAGAAGCCGATGGCGAAGAGGATAACCGCCGAGACCAGTTCAAGGCTCAGGAGAGAGAAGACCCCGAAGAAGATAAGGATCATCTCCCACTGGAAATAATCTGATATTTCGCCCAGGTTGAGCAGGTCAAGTTTCGCCACAATCATTATCAGTCCCAGTGTTATCAGGAACTTTGCGATGCCAAAGAAGGGATTGCTGTTTTTGTCTTTCATGACAGTAAATTTGAATTTGGTTCAAATGTATTATGAAGCTCCATGCCGTTGCCAGACATTTTCGGCAGGTCGCGGATATTCATCGGTGAACAGCGAAGAAAACGGGCGGTGTTACTTTTTTGTTCATAATTTTTTTTATTGGAAGAGGATTTATAATTTTGCAGACCGAAAAAAAGGAATATGCCCGGATTGTATTCCATACCGCTTGCGGGATTAAAAGAGGCCAGATACACCTACGATTTTAAAATAGGAGATGACTTCTTCGAGGCTTTTGAGGGGTCGGAGATTAAGAGGGGAGAGTTCAGTGCGGTGGTGGTTCTTGAAAAGCGTTCCACCCACATTGAGCTTGACATAGTGATTAACGGTCGTGCCGAGGTGGTATGTGACAGGTGCCTTGACACTTTTTACCTTCCGGTCTCATCTGCAAACAGGTTGTTTGTGAAGCAGGGAAGGGAGTGGGAGGAGGCCGATCCGGACATGGTAACAATGCCTATGGATGAACATGAAATAGATCTGAGTCAGTTTTTCTACGAATACATCCATCTGGCATTACCTTTGAAGCGTATTCATCCTGATGACAGCAAGGGCCGTACAACGTGCAATCGCGAAATGATCAGGAAGCTTGAAGCCCATCTCATGACCGGCGAGGGAGACTCCGACCCGCGATGGGATGTGCTTAGGAAACTGACAGGGACAAACTAAATTAATTCATTACTGCGATGCCAAATCCAAAACACAAACACTCCAGCACCAGGAGGGACAAGAGGAGGACACACTACAAGGCTGTGGCTCCTACAGTTGCTGCATGCGCGAACTGCGGTTCAGCTCATCTGTACCACAGGGTCTGCCCTGAGTGCGGATACTACAGGGGTAAGCTTGCTGTTGAAAAGAAAGCGACAGCCTGATAACCGTTCCGTTCAAAAAATCTGAACGATGAAGATAGGTCTTGATGCAATGGGGGGCGATTTTGCTCCCGATGCGACCGTTGAGGGTGCCGTGGATGCACTTGCCAGACTGCACCAGGGAGACCGCCTTGTGCTTATCGGTGATAACCTGCGCATAAGGGAAAAGCTCGCATCATTGAATGTCGAGCCCTCCCTGTTTGACATAGTCCCGGCGTCACAGGTGATAGAGATGCATGATCACCCTGCAAAGGCCTTTTCACAGAAAAAGGACTCATCTATAGCCGTAGGATTCGGTATGCTTAAAAGCGGCATGATTGACGGCTTTGCCAGCGCAGGCAATACGGGTGCCATGCTCGTGGGAGCGAGCTATACAGTCAACGTCATCCCGGGCGTCTTCAGGCCGGCCCTCATTGCACTGATTCCCAATGTCAACGGAAAATCCTCCATAATTCTTGATGTGGGGATCAATCCAGACAGCAAGCCTGACGTTCTCCTGCAGTACGGCATGCTTGGCACCGTATATGCCAGGCATGTCCTCGGTATAAAAGAACCCTCGGTAGGGCTGCTCAACATCGGAGAAGAGGAATCCAAAGGTTCCTCTGCCGTCAAGGCCGCCTATGAGCTGCTGCGGGAAAGCAGTGACCTCCTCTTCAGGGGCAACATTGAAGGCCACCACCTTTTTACCGATGAGATGACCGATGTAATCGTCTGTGATGGCTTTGTGGGCAATGTGGTCCTTAAAATGGCCGAGAAATTTTATACAGTGGCCAGGTCAAAAGGGATTAAAGACAGCTTCTTTGAGAGGCTTAACTTCGAGGTTGTCGGGGGTACACCTGTTGTCGGAATCAACGAAAATGTGGTGGTTGGCCATGGCATCTCCAACCGGACGGCAATAATGAATATGATACTCCAGACCCGTGATGTGGTCCATGCCGACCTTGCCAGGAAGATCAAGGAGGCGATAGGAGCATGACGAAAATAAGAGCAGCAATAACAGGGATCAACGCGTGGGTACCGGAATACCGCCTCACCAACCAGGAGCTCTCAACCATGGTGGATACCAGCGACGAGTGGATAATGCAGCGCGTCGGGATAAAGGAGAGAAGGATACTTAAGGGAGAAGGATTGGGCACCTCAGACCTTGGAGAACCGGCAGTAAGAGGATTGCTGGAGAAGACAAAAACATCGCCTGACGAGGTTGATCTTCTTATCTGTGCCACAATTACCCCTGACATGGCATTCCCGGCAACGGCAAACATCATCTGCGACAAGGTCGGCATAAAGAATGCCTTCAGCTTCGATATAGGAGCAGCCTGTTCCGGTTTTCTTTTTGCACTTCAGACCGGTGCTTCATACGTAGAGTCAGGCAGGTATAAGAAAGTCATTGTCGTTGGCGCCGACAAGATGTCATCAATCACTGACTATACTGACCGCACTACCTGTACTCTCTTCGGAGATGCTGCCGGCGCCGTTCTGCTGGAGCCAACAGAGGAAGAGCATGGCATTATGGATCATATCCTGAAGGCTGACGGGTCAGGAAAGAAATACCTTCATATGAAGGCGGGAGGGTCAGTCAGGCCGGCATCGCACGAGACCGTGGGCGGGCGTGAGCACTTCGTCTACCAGGAGGGACAGTCTGTCTTCAAGTTTGCCGTCTCCAACATGGCTGACGTGGCTGCGGAGATCATGGAGAAGAACAACCTCCGCCCCGAAGACATTGCATGGCTGGTGCCGCACCAGGCCAACCTCAGGATTATTGATGCCACCGGACGCAGGATGGGACTGTCACCCGAGAAGGTGATGATCAACATTCAGAACTACGGTAATACCACTGCCGCAACCATTCCCCTGTGCATATGGGAGTTTGAGCACCGGCTCAAAAAAGGCGATAACCTGATTCTTGCAGCCTTCGGCGGCGGATTCACATGGGGAAGCATCTGGGTAAAGTGGGCCTACGATCCACCGGTGGCAGAGTAAGATAAATCAGGAGAGCGGTAATTCCGCTTTCTTTTTTTTCATCAGCCACAATACTTTTTATATTTGTGGGTTAATTAATTTCAGGGAAATAAGGGAAACAGATATCATTATGGCAAAAATCATCGAGACAGACAACGGCACAGCAGTCAACCTCATCAGCCAGGGCACAGAGATCACGGGCGATGTCAAATCATCGGGGGATATTCGTATTGACGGCGTCCTGAACGGAAATATGGTAACCAAGGGCAAGGTCGTGATAGGGGCCACGGGCCGCGTCAAGGGCGAGGTGGAGTGCAAGAATTCGGAGGTGTCAGGACTGATTGACGGGAAGATTACCGTTACACAGCTTCTCAACCTGAAGGCTTCTTCAAAAATAAATGGCACCATCATTACCAACAAGCTTTCCATTGAACCGGGGGCTGTCTTTACCGGCAACTGCGCCATGAAAGAGGGTGAAAATGGAGGATCAACAGCAGCCAGACCCAAAGAAGGAGAAAAATAGCGGCCGCGAGGGCCTCTCTGCCTATTCCAGGTACAGCACCATCGCCATTCAGATGGTGGTAATCATTGTAATAACCTCACTGGGAGGAGTCAAGCTTGACAAACTGGCGGGAACAGAGCCCTGGCTGACCGTGATACTGTCACTCCTCGGCGTGACGGCTGCCATGTGGCTCGTAATCAAGGAGGCACTCAGAAACAAATAGAATGTTTACCCCTGAGGCCATAAGACATTACCTGTTTCTCCTGATCCTCTCCATGCTGATCATAATCATGGTCCTCGGTCTCAACAGAATCGTGCCGGACCTTTTCAACCCGTTGAGCACAGTCATGCTTGCAGGCGGATTCTCAATCATAGCATTCATTTCACTCCTTATCTTTTTTAACGGTCAGCGCTCCGGCCCCGAGAAAAGTGTGTTTATGACACTAATCACGCTGGGGGTTAAGATGCTGCTCTCATTTGTTCTCGCCCTGCTCTTCTTCGTTGTCTTTAAAAACAGCCGGACCGGGTCAGTAATATTATTTTTTATCCTATATTTGGCATTCACTGTTTTTGTATTTCTAACAATTTTCAGTGTCCTGAAAAAGAAGTCAGTTTAAAGAAGATTAGCTTGAAAAACAGGTATTTATACACTCTGATCCTGATACTCGGACTGTTGGCTGGATCTCTTCCTGCCATCTCTTCCGGAACCGGGGAAGAGGATCAGAAATCACACGAAAACGAAGAGGAGTTTGATGCCAGCACATTCATCATGGAGCATGTGGCAGACTCACATGAATGGCACATTCTCACAAAGAAGGACGGCAGCTCTGTAGCAATATATCTCCCGGTGATAATCTATGACAGGGAGTCCGGCCTCCACCTCTTTTCGTCAAGGAAGCTGGCACACGGCCACACTCACCTGGGGTATGCAATTGCCCATGACGGCGAGTATGCAGGTAAGATTGTCAGGGTGAATGCTGAGGGTCATTTTGACGGATCAAAGCCTCCGCTCGATTTTTCAATTACCAAGGCCATATTCGGGATGATTGTGGCAGCGGTGATCCTTCTCTGGCTGATGATCGCCATGGCAGGCTCGTATAAAAAGAGTGGCATCAGCGCCCCGAAGGGGCTGCAGGGCATTTTTGAACCGATTATCATGTTTATCAGGGATGACATTGCCATCCCCAATATCGGTGAGCATAAGTATTCAAAGTTCATGCCCTACCTGCTGACGGTATTCTTCTTTATTCTTGTCAACAACCTTCTCGGCCTTATTCCATTTTTCCCCTTTGGCGCCAATGTGACAGGCAACATCAACGTGACTTTTGTCCTGGCAATTTGCACTTTCCTGATCACGCAAATCAGTGCCAACAGGACGCACTGGAGGCATGTCTTTGCTGCTCCCGGCGTTCCGGTGTGGCTCTTACCCATTATGATACCCATTGAGATCATCGGGCTCTTTTCCAAACCTTTTGCTCTCATGGTACGTCTCTTTGCCAACATCACCGCAGGGCATATCATCGTCCTGAGCCTGGTGTCACTGATATTTATATTCAAGACGGTGATTGTAGCCCCGGTTTCCATCTTCTTCGTGCTGTTCATGTACTGCATAGAGCTGCTGGTGGCCTTCCTGCAG
>CAZHTG010000019.1:0-57994 GCA_964535795.1 uncultured Rikenella sp. | reverse complement strand
AAAACAATTTTCGAAGGATTGAAGGCGATGGGGTTAACCAGGGGCAACAGTGACGATGCCGTTGAAGCCGGAGCCCACGCTCTGTTCTTTCCGTGCGGAACCGGCCACATGATGGGATTGGATGTACACGACATGGAAGACCTGGGTGAAGTATGGGTTGGCTACGACGGACAGCCTAAAAGCACTCAGTTCGGGCTTAAATCATTACGCCTGGCAAAACCTTTGCGGCCAGGGCATGTTTTTACCGTTGAACCCGGAATCTACTTTATTCCCGAGTTAATGGATCTGTGGAGAAGTCAGAACAGGTTCAATGAGTTTATCAACTGGGATGAGGTATACAGGTACCGCGATTTTGGCGGGATAAGAAACGAAGAGGATTTTGTGATGACTGAAAATGGTGTCCGGTTATTGGGAAAACAAAAACCCAAAAAAATTGAGGAGATTGAAGCGATTCGCAGTGAAATTGCTTAGAGATCAGTGATTATACCATATTTCGACTTCCAGCCTTTCAAAGCAGCTGATTGCCTGGGCACCAGGTAGAGGGTTGAAATGCCTTTGCCGACTACAAAAGCAATAGATGCAGCAACCACACCAATAATGTTCAGGAATACCACGCACACAAACAATACAACTATAATCCCGATAAGCTCAGCTGCTGTTGCTACAGATATCGGACCTGTGGTGCCGTTGATTACCAGCAGCGATCTCTGGAAATTCAGAAGGACCGTCAATGCAGGCAAAAGGATCATTATCTTAAGTGGCAGATAGGAGAGATCTGCAAGCTCTTTGCTCAGTCCGGAGACTTTTATGAACCACAGGTCAGCAAGAGGAGTGAATGCAAGGAGGGAGATCAAAACCGTTACCACAACACCCAGGTAAACTGCAAAATTCCTTAATACCCGGAAGTTCTGCTTATACGTTCCCATCAGGGCAATATTCACCTCCTGGTAAGATAATCCCAGGCTTCTGAAAATAAATACCAGCGAGCCCACAACCGGCAGAACCGCCAGCGACTCCACTGCCATACTGCTCCTCCCGAGAAAGAATGTAACGAACGGATGCACGCCCAGCGATAGAATTGAGGTGAGCGCAAGCGGGTAATAGAACTTCGTGATAGATCTGAGGTTAAGATTGCCGTTCTCCGTGTCCTCCTTCTGAATCAGGGCCTTAAGAGTCCCTGCCACCATTGTTCTTGTTGCTATTGCTTCAGCAATTACAGCCAGTGTCATCGCCCCCGCACCAACATATGCCCCTGGCACTCCGGCTGAATAGAGAAGCAACCCCGTTACCACAATGACTGACAGCCTGACCATAGTTCCGTAGGTTACCCGTCTTGTAAGGTTATTCCTGATAAGGATACCCTGGTAGAACCTCCTGTAACCAATGGATGCTGCCCATGGAAGGAAAATCAAGAGTGCAATATGAGCAAGCCTTGCAACCTCTTCCGGCACCTCCATGAGACCAATAACAATGAAGTTGAAAACCGGTGGAATGAGGATGATAATCTGAATACCGGTAATCGCGGCATTCAGGATATCCGTAAAGCGTTTCAGTCTCAGGTATGAATTGCGCCCCGTGACGAGAGCTGTAGAGGCACTCATCAGCATAATTATCGGGGCTTCAACGATCATGGCAAACGACCCGGCAATACCAAAGGCGGCAAGGTTGAGCTTCGCATCACCCAACCGGGCGATAAAGGAGATGAGGAATGGCTGCTCAATGGCCATCATCAGCCAGGTAAGTGCCAGCGGCGCCCAGAAAAGAGCTACCCTCCGGTATGTCAGCCTCTCAGTCGGATCCAATTGTTACAGAATGTCTGATCGGTTGAATCAAAATGTAATCACCTTGTCACTGTCTGCGACCCAGTTGGTGAGTTCAGCCATGGTGCTGATCTCTGTCCCTTCTATCAGCGGAGCACTCTTTAAACCCCTTGATTCAGCGCAACCACCGCATATCTTAACCTTTCCGCCCTTGGCCAGTACGGCTTTCAGCATTCTTTCAATATTATAATAACCATTGGGGGTATTTTGATCTGCCAGCGCGCAGTTTGCGGCATCTGCCATCAAAAATACCCGCACTTCTGTATCAGCATGGTCTTTACCGAGTTGCATTGCCAGTCTCAGGGCATTATATGCTTTTTCAGTTCCGTAGGGAGCATCATTGATCAGGATAAGGATTTTCTGTGCCTTCATAATTCTATTAAGTATTTGCAGCGCAAATTTAAGGAAACATGTGAGGATTATCCTGATATGGAAATAACACTTTGAATCTTTGTCGTGGTCTCATAATATTATTTTATTCCTGTCCCCAGAACGACTGCAATCAGAAACAGCATTATTGCCACCAGTACCTGAACAACCTCGCATTGATTTTTGTATTAAATTGCAATTGTCGCTTAATTTAAAATTAAAGACCTATGAAAATTCTCAGAGGAACCGTTTTCGGGGGGATAGCGTACTTCCTCCTTGGATGGCTGGTTTGGGGGATCCTCCTCATGGATTTCTTTATGGCCAACATGAATCAATGTGCCAGCCGTACTGACGGACAAATGGTCTGGTGGGCCATCATTCTTTCAAACCTGGTTATGGCGCTGCTGCTGACCCTGATCCTGCACTGGGCCAGGGCAAAAAGTATCATCGACGGACTGAAGTACGGAGCATTGTTCGGGCTGCTTTACGGATCGGCCCTTGCATTTTCATTCTGGTCTATGAGTACAATGTACCTGAGCGCCGGAGCGATGGTAACTGACATCCTGGTCACAACAGCCGTAATGGCCGTAATTGGCCTGGTGATAGTCCTGACCTGGGGAAAAGAGAAATAGCAGGCCTCCCTTATCTTAAAGCCCTGAAAGGGGAACAAACTACCACCTGCTGAAGGATGATTCCGTCAGCGCGGCAGAATTTGTTACAGCTGTTATTGATTCTCCTGCTCCTCTTTGACCGGAATAACGAGCCTCATGTCAGGCATGGCGAAGATCACACCCTTGTTTGCCGACTTCAGCTCCTGGACGGTTAAATCGTACTTTTTGGCTATGTCAGCAAGTGATTCACCCTTTTGTACCTTGTGGATTTTCTTTTTCGCCGGCGGAGCTGGTTTAGCTGCAGGCTCACGCACGGGGGCGGGGGTCTGGTTTGTGGCTTCAGTCTTTTGTGCAGGTGTTGTGGTCGGTGTGGCAGCGGCAGCCTGCTTTTCGGGCTGGGTTGTCGTGGTCGTGGCTGCAGCCTGGCGGGCCGGGGCATCGGCAGGAGGTGCCTCGTCCGTTTGCGGTTTTGGGTCAGGCTGACTCTTTACTCCGGCGGTTGCCTCCTGTGCTTTGGCCGTCCCGGCATCTGCGGGTCTGGAGGTCCCGGCAGCAGAGACTGCGGTCCTGGATTGTGTGACGGAAGAAGCAGGCTTCTCCTGTGCAGGGACAGCCTGGGGCACCACCTCTTCCTGAGCCACCAGTGAGGAGGATACCGGAATTCTCAGTACCTGTCCCGCCTGTATGCCTCCTGCCGGGATAGCATTTTCACGGTCAATATCGAGTATGGTCACCTTATAGGCCCTGGCCAGGGAATAGAGTGTCTGACCCTTCTGCACTTCATGCATGTAATATGCCTTTCCATCATACATGATTCGCTCCCTGGACAGCCTTATTCCTGTCGCCGGATCAACTGCCGGTGAAGAAGACGGGGTGGGTGAAGCAACAGCCGCTGAACGCTGTGCAGGCTGAGATGCAGGACGAGGCGGAGATGGCACCTCTGAGATATCTCCTACCGACGGTATACGGAGTACCTGTCCTGTCTGTATCCCGCTCGCAGGGATAACATTTTCACGGGTGATGGCATCAATTGATACCTTATATGCCCGTGAAATAGAGTAGAGCGTCTGGCCTTTCTGCACATCGTGCATGTAAAAGACCTTGCCTCCATAGATCATTTTTTCATTTGATACCTCAACAGGTACCTGGGCGCTGACGGCTGCAGGGATTATCAATAATATTATTAATGATATAACCGGTAAAAAGCGTTTATCCGACATACAAGAGCGTTTGATCCACAACAAAGGTAATATTTTCATATAATTGAAACACTGCTGCAGGCAGTTAAACATAATTATCAACCGGTTGTTCTATTGTAAGAATAACCCATAATGAAAATCTCCGGATGAACCACACACGAAGGATGACAAGCATTCTCAGGAATGAATACCATGGCGAAGGCATCGATCTGGGTAATTTTGCCGAGGATCCGATAGTACAGTTTGAGATATGGATGGAAGAGGCCATTGCCCATAATGTAAAGGAACCCAACGCCTTACATCTGGCAACTGTCGATGCCTCCGGCAGGCCCTCAGGAAGGATCGTTCTTCTGAGAGACTTCAGTGAAAGGGGTTTTTCCTTTTTCACCAATTATGGAAGCAGGAAGGGAGAGGACCTTCTGCAGAACAGCAATGCCTCGATGACATTCTTCTGGAGTGAACTCTACCGCCAGGTCAGGATAGGCGGTAAGGCTTACAGGCTGCCGGCCTCAGAGTCTGACGCCTATTTCCGGAGCCGCCCGCGGGAGAGCCAGATAAGCGCAGTTGCCTCACAGCAGAGCCGGGTCCTTGAAAACAGGGCGCTGCTTGAAAAAACGGCTTCCGAGACAGATGAAAAATACAGGGACCGTCCGGTGCCAAGACCCGATGACTGGGGAGGCTACTACCTTGTACCCGAGTATATCGAGTTCTGGCAGGGAAGGGAGCACCGCCTGCATGACAGGCTTCAGTACATCAGAACAGGTCAGGAAGGAAGTTGGACCATAAGACTCCTCTATCCCTAGGCCTCACCTGAGACAGCCGGGTCACTATCCGGATTTTTCGACTATAAAGGCATTAATTCAGCCGTTGAACTGAAGCTCCGTGAGCGTTCTGTACAATCCAGTGCCGGTCGCGAGGAGCTCTGAATGACTACCCTGCTCAACAATCTTTCCGTCACTCAGCACAATAATCCTGTCGGCCTTCCGGACCGTTGAAAGCCTGTGGGCTATCACAAGGGAGGTACGGCCCCTCATCAGCTTCTCCAGCGCCTCCTGTACCAGTCTTTCAGATTCGGAATCTAGTGATGAGGTAGCCTCATCAAGTATCAGTATCCTGGGGTTCTTCAGCACTGCCCGGGCAATGGCTATACGCTGGCGCTGGCCACCGGAGAGCTGTACGCCCCTCTCCCCCACTACGGTCTCAAGTTTATCGGGGAATGACTGAATAAAGTCCCACGCGTTGGCCTGTATCGCTGCCTCCATGATCTCCTCTTCACCCGAGCCCGGTTTTCCGTAAGCGATATTCTCCCTGATGGTACCTCCGAAGAGGAAGACATCCTGCATTACCACCGCCATCTGTGCCCTCAGTGCCGTTACCGGAAAGCTCATGCTGTCACGTCCGTCGAACAGGATCCTCCCGTCGACAGGGTCGTAGAACCTGAGCAGAAGCGAGGCAATGGTTGACTTGCCGGCACCGCTCGGCCCGACAAGGGCTATTTGTTGCCCGGGGGCAACGTTGAAGCTTACATCCCTGAGTACAACCACCTCATCACGGGAGGGGTATCTGAAACCGACACCGTCAAATGTTATCTCTCCCTGAAGGGTGTGTGCATTATCCGGTGTATAGGCCGGATCAATCGTCTCCGTCTTTTCATCCAGGATCTGCAACAGGTTCTCCGAGGCTCCTATCGTCTTCTGCAGCCTCGTATAGACGCCGGCCATCCCTGCTATATTTCCTCCAATGAAACCTGAATAGATGACAAATGAAAAGAGCTGGCCGGCCTCCATGAGTCCTCCGGCAATCATAGTGGCTCCCCGCCAGATTACAGCAGCCATGGAGACAAAGAAGCCCAGCACAATGAATGAGATCGCTGCCTGGTACTTCCCGCCCTTGATACCAGTCTTTGCCACCTCCTCTGTTTTCTGCCGGTAGCGGGTGCTTTCAAAAGGCTCATTGGTAAAGGCCTTCACATTCTGAATGCCCTGCAGTGTCTCCTCCACAATAGTATTCGATTCGGCAACAAAAGCCTGGGCCTTTCTTGAATACCGGCGGATGGCCCTCCCTGAGAAAAAGGCCATGAGTGATATGGCCGGGATAATGGCAAGGGTGAAGAGGGTCAGCCTGAATGAACTGATCATCATAAGGGTTATACCTCCTACAATGACCAGCACCTGTGAGAGCAGGTCGGCGAGCGTGTTGGTGAGCGAATCCTGCAGCAGCGATATGTCAGACGAGATCCTGCTGTTAAGCTCCCCGACCCTCCTCGATGAGAAGAATGACATCGGCAGCCTGATAAGGTGGTTATAAATATGCTGCCTGATGGAGGCGAGAGTCTTCTCGGTCACATAGACGAAAAGCCTGGTCCTGGTGTATGAAAAGAGCGCCTGGCCCGTAAGAATGGCAAGCAGGAGAAAACCGGTGCGGTGAATCTCCGATATGACCATCCCCCTGTTGGCTATATCAACCATATCACCAAGAAGCTTGGGGAACATAAGGCTCGCCGACGTGGATAGCAGCAGGAACAGCAGGCCGAGTCCAAACTTCCACTTGTACGGCCTCAGGAACCTGTAGAGCTTTGCCAGCTGTTTCAGTCCTGAACCTGATGGTATCTTGACGGGTGCTTCAGACATTTGGTGACACTTATATCAGGAGAAATGCAAAGATAGGCCAATAAGTTCACAGGTGTCAATAATAAACTTGTAGTTCCATCTATTTTCCCCTCTGGTCAAAATGTGAAAACAGTGTTTATAAGTAGTTCCGTGTCAGACCCTCTGCGGTGCACCGGATTCTATATTTTTAAAGTTTCATAATGAGACCTATGACCGAACTTGAAAACCTCAGGAACCTTGTACTTGCACCTTATATACTCAAGGCGACGGCCCTTATTGGTGTCCAGAGGGAGGTGGGCGGGAACCAGTTCCGCCACTGCTTCTCAACACTGGGGATCCTGCTCGACTATAAGTATTACGACAACAGCATCCTCCTGAAGGCCTCGCTGCTTCATGACCTGCTTGAAGACATGCCAGAGACGCAGGTTGATGAGATCAGGTGGATAGACAGTGACGGGACAGCGGTGGTGGAGCTCGTACTTGAGGTGACCAAGCGAAAAGAGGAGACAAAGGCCGAGTATCTCCAGCGAGTGCTTGATCAGGGATCGGATAATGCGCTGCTGCTAAAGTGCGCTGACAGGATCAGCAATCTTACCGACCTTCACCGTGACATTCACACAGAGCAGAAAATATCCGGGTATCTTGATCAGACGGAAAAGTATGTTTTGCCTATGGCGAGGAAGGTCAGTTCCGATATGCTCAAAGAGCTGACTGACCTCATCGCCAAGCGGAGGAGGATACTTCAGATGCTGGAAAACGACGGGTATCAATCCTGAGGAGACAGCCTCAGGACTATCAGGGGCATTGTCAGCCCAGGAGTTCCTTAACCCTTGCCGATATCTCACTGCCGTCAGCCTTGCCTGCCAGTTCCTTTGTGGCGACACCCATGACCTTCCCCATGTCTGATGGCGCTTTGGCTCCAACCCGTTCAATGATTACCCTGAGGGCACCAATCAGATCCTCTTCACTCATCTTCGCGGGCAGGTATCTCTCCAGTACCGCCACCTCGTTCTCCTCCTTTTCATAAAGATCGGGTCGCTTCTGCTCCCTGTAGATGGCGGCAGATTCCTTCCTCTGCTTGACCAGCTTCTGAATAATCTTAATCTCCTCCTCCTGAGTGAGAACGGTATCCTGGCCTCTCTCCGACCTGGCATGGATAAAAGCTGTCTTCGCTGCTCTCAGTGCCTCCAGCGATCCCTTGTCCTGCGCCTTCATGGCTGTCATCAGGTCAGCGGCAATTTTTTCTGTAAGTGACATATTGCTGATAGTTTTGTTTTACAAAAAATCAATAACAAATTTACACCATTTTAGCCTCGCCTGTGACCACATGCGGCCAGGGCTCCGGTTATGGCTGCCACGGTTGTCAGGATATCTCCTTCGGTGACCGATCCCATATGTCCTGCTCTGAAATAGCTCTCTTTTATTCCGGGAAGAAGTCCTCCTGCCAGTATCACATCCGATGAACCAATGGCCTTCATAAAATCGCTCCCCTTTATTCCATCGGGATAGTAAGGAGCTGAGAGTGTGTTTGCGCTCACCTCTTCGCTTACAGGTATCATCCTCAGTCCCAGGTCCCTCATCGCTGCCCGGAAGGCAGCACCCCTTTCTCTGTGCCTCCTGAAGCGTGCCTCCATCCCCTCTTTCAGTATCAGTCCCAGGCTCACCTCAAGGCCGGTAACCAGGTTCACTGCCGGCGTACCGAAGTAGGCCGGGCGTCTCTCCTCATAGGCTTTCATCACCGGCAGCCAGTGTGTCCAGTCGCTGTAATAGCTTCCCACCGGGCTTTTCCTCTTCTGCCATGCTTCCATGGCCCGTCCGGAAGCAACCAGCAGGGCCAGTCCCGGGGGCACTCCCACAGCCTTCTGCGAGGCCGTAAGAGCCACGTCAATCTTCCATTCTTCCTGCCTGATGACCTCGCCGGCTACGGAACAGACCCCGTCGAGCACGGTGATGACGCCGTACTTTTCTCCCAGCGCTCCAAGCGGTTCCGGATCAACCCTCACCGCCGTGGATGTATCAACATGTGTGAATGTCATTAGCTTGTATTTTGAGCGCCTGAGCTCTTCCTCCACCGCTTTGATACTTATCACACTACCTGTCTCAGCAGCCAGCAGGGTAACCTCAGCACCGTAGCGTCTCAGCAGTTCGGCGTATCTCTCCCCGAAGTAGCCCGTTGAAAGTACCAGTGCCCTGTCGCCGGGCTCAACCAGGTTTGCACCGGCCATATCCATTGCAAGAGTGCCGCTGCCTGCCATGATGAAAGGCTGCCCGGAAGGGGCCAGAAATACCTCTCTCATCATCTCCAGAGCATGCCCGAACGATTCAATAAAATCAGGTGCCACATGGCTTGTTGTAGGCATTCCTACAGCCATCATTACTGCCGGTTCAAACTCAATGGGACCGGGTATCATCAACAGTTTTCTGCCTTTCATGATCTTTAATTAATTGTCTTTGTAAAGTTTAAGTCCATTTTCACCCATCATCTTAACCAGCTGTTTCTTTATCTCCTCATCGAGTGGCAGCAGCGGTCTTCTCACATGTCCGCCAAAGAGTCTGAGATGATCCATTGCAGCCTTCAGTGCCGGTACGCCCCACCGTGCCGTCACTGCGGCGTTGAGTGCTATTATTGAGTGCTGCAGGTCCCTAGCCCGGGCAATGTCGCCGGCAACGAATGCATTGTATATTTCGATGCAGTGGCCAGGCGCTATGTTGGCGCTTGCAAGGATCCCGCCGGCGGCGCCCATGGTCAGCGCCGGTAAAAGGAAACCAGCACCTCCGGCAAGTACCTGGAAACCGGGCTTTACATTGCCCAGCACCTCACCCATCTTTACCACATTGCCTCCGGACTCTTTCAGACCGACAATATTAGGATGCTCTGCCATAGCAATGATCATGCGCGCAGTCATGTCCACACCGGTATTGGCCGGCATGTTATAGACAAGCACCGGCACAGGCGAAGCGTCTGCCACGTCAAAATAGTGCCTCACCAGCTCCGCCTGGTTCATGTTGCCCTTGTAATATGAAGGGTTGATAACCAGCACAGCGTGCGCTCCCTCAGTGGCAGCGGCCCTGGTAAGGGAAATGGTCTCGCGTGTCGACTGGCATCCTGTGCCCGCAAGAAGTAGCCGGCCTTCGGGAAGAGCATCCCTGGCGGCAGCAATGGCTGCAAGCTTTTCACTCTCCGACAGCATCACCTGCTCGCCGTTGGAGCCCAGGATAAGAAACCCTGCGAGGTCATATTCAGACAGCTTTTTTATATTATACCTGATCATGTCAGGCAGAAGATTCTCATCCTTGTCAAAGGAGGTAGGCAGGGGCGGGAAGATCCCGCTGAAACTGAGTGTGGCCATGGTGTATGTATGTGTTGTGCGTTTTATTCCTTTTGGTTGCTCATTGAATAGGGCCGGGCTGATGGGCTGATACCCCTATCCTGTTCCGGCTCGCAACTCATGGTGAATTTCAGGGTCCCTCCGGCCGTGAGCACTTCGTGCCTGAGATAATTCACATCCAATGGCCTGCCGTTCAGCCGGACTTCTTTTACATAAATATTTTCCCTGCCGTTCTCCGGGGCACTTATCACCAGTTCTTTACCGTCGGCGAAGGTGACCGTGGCCTTACGGAATAGCGGGGAACCCAGTACGTACTCACCCGTTCCCGGCGTCACCGGATAGAAGCCGAGGGCGCTGAAGACATACCATGCCGATGTCTGCCCGTTGTCCTCGTCGCCGCAATAGCCATCAGGAGTATAGTTATACAATTTATCCATTACCTCCCTTACCCTCATCTCTGTTTTCCACGGCTCGGGCGTGTATTTGTAAAGGTAGATCATATGCTGCACCGGCTGGTTGCCGTGAGCATAGTTACCCATGTTCATGATCTGCATCTCCCGTATCTCATGTATGGGGAACCCATAATAGGAATCATCAAACAGGGGCGGCACCACAAAGACCGAGTCGAGCATCCGTGCCATCATCTCCTCTCCGCCCATCAGTTCTGCCAGTCCTGCCACGTCATGAAACACGCTCCAGGTATAATGCCAGCTGTTGCCCTCAGTGAAGGCATCGCCCCACTTGTATGGGCTGAAGGGCGACTGAAAGGTGCCGTCGAGGTTTTTTCCTCTCATCAGCAATCGTTCCCTGTCGAAAACATTCCGGTAGTTCTGCGACCTTTTTGCATATAGTTCAATCTCCTCCTGAGGCCTGCCCAGCTCCTTCGCCATCTGCCACAGGCACCAGTCGGCGTAGGCATACTCAAGAGTCCGAGCCACATTCTCATTGATGCCTGCATCATATGGCACATATCCCAGGCTGTTGTAGTATTCAGCGCCGTACCTGCCCACCGAGTGAACGGGGCCGTGTCCTTTTGTATTCTTCACCATCGCATTCCACAGGGTGTCAATCTCATAACCCCGGATGCCTTTAAGGTACGCGTCAGCGATGAGAGAGGCGGAATTGCTGCCTATCATGCAGTCACGATGGCCAGGGCTGGCCCATTCGGGAAGCCATCCGCTCTCGAGGTATGCGTTCACCAGCCCCTCCATAATGTGTGAGCTCATCTCAGGGTAGAGCAGGGTTATCAGCGGCATGGCAGCCCTGAATGTGTCCCAGAAACCATTGTCGGTGAAGAGCCGCCCGGGAAGAACCTGTCCGTTGTACGGACTGTAGTGTACGATATGGCCTTCTGCGTCATACTCATAAAACATCCTCGGGAAGAGAAGTGTACGATACAGCGTTGAATAGAAAGTGCGTACCTGGTCATCAGTGCCGCCCTCCACCCTGATGCGTCCGAGCTCGCTGTTCCATATCTCCCTGGCGGCATCGCGGACACTGTCAAAGCTGCGGCCCCCTGTCTCCCGTTCAAGGTTAAGCTCTGCCTGTTCGTGTGAAATAAATGATGATGCTACCCTCGCAGAGACCTGCTCTCCCCTTTCTGTCCGGAAGCCAACCACCGCTGCCGCATGATCGCCCTGCTGCTCAGTGCTGCCAGGCATGATCTTTCCATCCACCCACCCCGAGAAGAAATCAAACTCCCTGTCAAAGACAATCACGAAGTAGTTGTGGAAATTATCCGGCACGCCACCATGGTTGTTGCGGCAATAACCGATTATCTTTCTCTCTTCAGGGATAATCTTTACCATTGAACCACCTGCGAAGGCATCGATGACCACTGCCGAGGAATCGCTCTCCGGGAAGGTAAACCTGAACAGGGCAGACCTCTCTGTGGGCGTCACCTCAGCAGTGATGTCATAATCAGCCAGATAGACACTGTATAAATAAGGCCGTGCCTCCTCGGCCTTGTGTGAGAACCATGAAGCGCGTTCTTCCTCGGTAATCCTGCCGGCACCGGTAACCGGCATCAGCGAGAAGGCAGCATAATCATTTATCCATGGGCTGGGCTGGTGTGTCTGTTTGATACCGGTAATCTTATGATCATCATATGTATATCCCCATCCATCCCCGTTGCGGCGGGTCTGCGGCGTCCAGAAATTCATCCCGAAGGGCAGGGCCACGGCAGGATAGGTGTTGCCGTGAGAGAGAAGATATTCCGAATCGGTGCCCATCAGTGTATTCACCAGGTCGGCAGGCTCTGCGGAGAACTCCTCCTTCTGACTGCATCCGCCGGGTGTCAGCACCATGAGGGCTGCCAGTGCCGCTGCGCTGACAATACGTCGTGTTTTTTCAATCGATAGGATCATATTTCAGATTACATTGGTTTTTATATCTTCTCCAGGGCCCTCTTCCCCGTTATTACTGAGGGTCAACATCGGCATGAATGCGCAGAAAGCCCTTCCTTGGTTTCTTCATCTCGGTTTCCATTGCCTTGCGCACCAACTCTTTTACCCTGGAAGGTGAAAGGCTGCTTTCTACCTTTATCATTATAGTCTTGATGTACCACTTCTGGACCTGCATTATTACAGGGAACTCCGGTCCAAGCACATGGCTTCCCAGCTGCTTGCGGAGACTCTCAGCAAACCGCGCTGCTGACAGATTCAGTTCATCCAGGTCGCGATGCCGGACAGAAAGCCTGATGATCTTTGTGAAGGGAGGATATCCGAACAACGATCTCTCCTCAAGCTGTGTGCGGCACATTGACTTATAGTCATGCTTGAGCACCTGCCGGAGAATGATATGGGACGGGTCGGCCGTCTGTATGATCACCTTGCCCCTGCGGGTGCGTCTCCCGGCCCTGCCGCTCACCTGTTCCATCAGCTGGAAGCTGCGCTCAAAGGCCCTGAAATCGGGGAAGTGCATCATATTGTCGGCATCGAGGATACCCACCACCGTCAGCCTCTCGAAGTCAAGCCCCTTGGATATCATCTGTGTTCCGATAAGGATGTCTGTGGTGCCGGCGGCGAAATCGGACAGTATATCCGATGAGGCGCTTCTCTTCCGTGTAGTATCCTGATCCATCCTTGCCACCCTGGCTGAAGGGAAGATCAGCCTGATCTCCTCTTCGATCTTCTCTGTGCCGAAGCCTTTTGTTGTCAGGGATTCCGATCCGCACTCCGGGCATGCTGAGGGCAGCTTCATGCTTTTCCCGCAGTAGTGGCAGACCATTTTGCCAATGCTCTTGTGATATGTATAGCTGACGGAGCAGCTTGTACACCCCGGCACCCATCCGCAATCGGGGCACATCAGGTAAGGAGAGAATCCCCTCCTGTTCTGGAAGAGTATCACCTGTTCGTTCTTTCCCAGGGCCTCCTCAATAGCCTCAATGAGCCGGGGAGTAAAGTGTGAAACCATCTTCGTCTTCCTGCCGAACGAACGTGTGTCGGCGACGATCATCTCCGGCATCATGACATCACCGTAGCGGGTCATCAGCTCAACAAACCCGAACCTGCCGGCATAGGCGTTATGATAGCTCTCAAGCGAGGGTGTGGCTGACCCCAGCAGGGTTCTGCCCCCATGGATCCGCGAGAGCACCATGGCGGCGTCACGGGCGTGATACCGTGGTGCCGGGTCAAACTGTTTATAGGATGAATCATGTTCTTCATCAACTATGATGAGTCCGAGGTCCCTGAAGGGAAGGAAGAGCGAAGACCTGACACCCAGGACTGCGCTGAGAGTGCCGTCACTGACCCTTCTCCGGACCTCACGGCGCGCTGCCGTGGTCAGGCGGGAGTGAAAGACCCCTATGGAGTCACCGAAGTGCCGCTGAAGACGTTCGATGATCTGGCTTGTCAGGGCTATCTCAGGCAGCATGTAAAGAACCTGTCTGCCCTGAGCAAGCTGCTCCTGCATAAGGTGGATATAAATCTCGGTCTTCCCGCTGGAGGTTACACCATGCAGCAGCACTGCCTCGTGGTCACTGAACAGTTTCCTGATGGTGCTGTACGCCGCGGACTGGACATCATTCAGGCTGGCAGGCATGATTACTTCACCGCCGGATGCCGTCTTGGCGCTCCTTTTCCTTCCCGGCGCCTTTACTCCCGGCAGATCGTCAGCCGATGGAATTGCAGCCTTCATAACCTCCCCGGGGTAAGCCATGTAATAATCTGATATCCAGAGGATAAAATCAACCAGCCGGTCATTGACCGCGGCCTCCTCCGGCAGCAATCCGGTTATCTCCTTAGGGGTAAATCCTGACGGAGGGGTACCGTGGATGTTTATCACGAGGCCAGTTGCATTGCTGCTCTGCCCAAAGGGCACGGTCACGATGCTGCCGCGTCTCAGGGCACCTCTCAGCTCCTGAGGTATGCCATAAGTATAGCTGCCGCTGACGGCAACAGGAATGACAATATCTGCGAACTCTTTTTGCATGCCGGATGTGCTGCCAAATTATAAATAAAAGGCCTCAAGGACCGGGTTGCCGGTCAGATTTTATCAACGAAAGTCTTACTGTGCAGCTAAACCAGTGCCGCCCTTACTTTTTCGGCAGCATCGGTAAAGGTTGATGCGGCAATCACCTTCAGTCCCGAGCTGTCAATGAGTTCTTTTGCCTCGATGGCATTGGTGCCCTGCAGCCTCACTATTACGGGAACGCTGATATCGCCGATGGTTTTGTATGCCTCAATTATACCTGATGCCACGCGGTCACACCTGACAATCCCGCCGAAGATATTGACCAGTATAGCCCTGACATTCGGGTCCTTGAGTATTATCCTGAAACCGGCCTCCACTGTTTTTGCATTTGCTCCACCCCCCACATCAAGGAAGTTTGCCGGTCTGCCTCCCGAGAGTTGTATCAGGTCCATTGTGGCCATTGCCAGACCGGCGCCGTTAACCATGCATCCCACATCGCCGTCGAGCTTGACGTAGTTGAGGTTACTGGCAGACGCCTCCACTTCAGTGGGATCCTCCTCTGTAAGGTCACGCATCGCAGCAAGCTCCGGGTGGCGGTACAGCGCGTTATCATCCAGGGAGACCTTGCAGTCAACGGCAAGCACCCTGTCGTCACTGGTCTTCAGGAGAGGATTGATCTCCATCAGTGATGCATCGGAGCTGATGAAGGCATCCCACAGGCCGCTGATGAAACGGGTCATCTCCCTGTAGGCCTTGCCGTGAAGGCCCAGGTTGGAGGCTATTGTCCGCATCTGGAATTCATGAAGGCAGCAAGAGGAATCAACCACTTCGGTAAAGATTGCTTCCGGTTTTTTTGAAGCCACCTCTTCTATATCCATTCCTCCTTCCGTGGAGTAGATAACAACGAAGGCGGACCTTTTACGGTCAAGAAGCACAGAGAGGTAAAACTCCCGTATGTCCGACTCTCCTTTGTAATATACATCCTGGGCGATAAGGACCTTTCTGACCACCTTCCCTTCCGGGCCGGTCTGATGTGTCACAAGCGTCATGCCCAGCATGCGCGAGGCCACCTCGGCTGCCTCCTGTGGTGACCGGGCTATCTTCACCCCTCCGCCCTTGCCCCGGCCGCCGGCATGGATCTGAGCCTTTACGACGAAGATTTCCGTCCCGAATTTCTTCTGAAGCTCTTCGGCAATGAGTTTTGCCTGTTCGGCCGTCTCAGCCACAAATCCTTCCTGCACCTGCACTCCGTGGACCTGCAGTATTGATTTTCCCTGGTATTCGTGAATATTCATGACAAGGTATGTGATAAGGGGTAATATTGTCTCTTCTCAATCAGGAATGTAATTTACTCTTTTTTATAATTATTTTCGTTAAAAATTTTCTTAATGAGGAAGCTTTCCAATGATGAGCTTAACCGTAAAAGCGTTACGGAATTCAGGGCTTCGGTCAAGTCGCCCTTCATCATTGTGCTTGACAATGTACGCAGTCTGAACAATGTAGGATCGATCTTCCGCACGGCTGACGCCTTCCTTGTGGAGGCTGTTTATCTGTGCGGCATCACTGCCACTCCTCCCCACAGGGAAATACATAAAACGGCACTGGGAGCCACTGAATCAGTTGCCTGGAGGTATTTTAACAGTACTTCGGAGGCGGTCATGGAGCTGAAGGCGAAGGGATACCTAATTGTCTCCGTGGAGCAGGCGGATGAGGCTCTGCCCCTTGACCGGTTCACTGCTGAAGCCGGAGTCAGGTATGCACTGGTATTCGGGCATGAGGTCAGAGGGGTGAGTGACGAGGTGGTTGATCTCTCCGATGCCTGCATTGAGATACCGCAGTATGGCACCAAGCATTCATTCAACATTGCTGTCAGCGCAGGAATAGTACTATGGGAGCTGGCAGGAAGGAACAGTGACAGGAGATAAAAAACCCCGTCTGCCATTTGGCGAACGGGGTTTTTAAGATTATATAATCTTGTTACTGTGTAACAGACTTGAATGTATCATCCATAAAGAACTTGGAAAACTCGAGATCAGTCTGAGCATAGTTCTTCCAGTCAGAGTTGTAGCCAATAGCTTCACGGAGACCGTTGAGAACACCGTCCTTATCGTCGAGGCGTGCTGCAATGACAGCCTTGAGGTATGACGGAGCACCGCATTTGCATGGTTTAACCGTATCCATGGTTGTCTTGGCTTTATTGACGTCGCCTTTCAGAAGCTGTGCAAGTGCAAGGTTCATCGAGGGTTTGTCGCCAAGCAGGTTGACTGCCTGGTCATATTTGCCTTCATGGATAGCTATGGTGCCAAGTCCGAATTTTGATTCAGGGGTGGCAGCTGACATCGAGTTGAAATACTCAGCAGCCGCCGGGATGTCACCCTTGAGGAGAGCGGCAAAGCCCATATTATTTTTGACAACGTCATCATTCTTGAGAGCTTTGGCCTTTTCCAGTGCTGTCATGGCTTCATCAGCCTTGCCCATGCTCAGATATGCCCATCCGATGTTGTTCCATGCGCGGAAGCACTTGGGCTCCTTCTCGGCAGCCATCTGGTAGTACTTGAGCTGCTCATTGGGGTCTTCAGTCAGTGTGGCAGCGTAGAGCATCTGCTCGAGGCTGAGAACTGATGCATCCCCCTTGATTGCTGTAAGGATCTCTTCATCGCTGAGACCAATAAGGTCTACGTTGACAATGAACTTTGACCTTCTCAGCTGGGGAAGGATCTCCTCTGCAAGAGACTCATAGGCGGTAGCCATGTTCTTGATCTCCTGTTCGCGGACGACAGGATCCTGATACATTGAAAGGACTCTCAGGATAAGCTCCTTGTCAGCCATTGAAGACTCCTGAACGAGGGCCTTGAAACCTTCCCAGTCCTCAGGTGTGGTCTGGGTTGAGAATAGTTCACTCAGTTCCGGGATCTTACCGTACTCCTTCTGGAGATACTTCTCAGCGGCCTTGCCTCTCTGCTCAGACAGTCTTTCATTGAGTGTGAGCGGACCGTCAGGTGAAGCGTATGAGCTTGTGGTGACACCTTTCACAGCCATCCTCTCGTTCTGCATGACGAGGGCAACATAATCCTTGAGGGCCTGAATATCTTCAGCCTTCAATTCGGAAGTCCTGATATCTGACCTGTTGATGTTATAGAGAATATCTGCCATCTTCTGCTCGGGAACGATGCGCTGATACTTGTCCTTTAAAGAAATCGGCATTGCATGATCTTCAACCAATGTAGATGTGGCAATCACACCGTCAGCCAGCTTGATGGGATCAAATGCCAGCGTCTTGTCTTTCTTGGAGGCCTCAACGCGAAGCATGAACTCAGATACCTTCATCTCAGGTATGTAGTTGACATCACCGCTCCAGTTGATGTTACCGCCTTCCCAGCTGATTGACTTGTTATTAGCCAGAACCTTTTCACCCTGTGCGTAGAGGATCTCATCAAAGGCAGTTTCACCACCTTCATAAACAAGGACAGGGGTGATCTTAAGTGTGGTGTTCTTGTCAAAATACTTCTCCGGATAGGTGGCTTTTACCTGTGCGGCAACAATTCCTGCATGGGTCTCTAGTACCTTGGGAGTGATCTCATACTGGACAAGATTTGCGTTTTTCTTCATCTTGTCGAGACTGCTGCAGCCTGACATGAACACAGCGGCGAGCAGAATGACAAAAAGTCTGGTGAAATTTTTCATAATTTGTTTTTTATTAGTTGCGATCAGTTTCTGATTAATTATAACAATTATACAATATTTCTGATTTGGTTACAAATTTAAGATAATTTTTAGTCAATACTCTCAACCAACCTATTAAAAATTCAGAAATCACGGAGATTAATTCCGGGCTCAACTGGCTCACGGAAGATCATATCCGTCACTTTGAGATAATCTTCATGGCTGGCTACGAAGTCGATACCCGATACATCAAGCACCAGGTAGCGGTTCTCCGGGTTCTGCCTGAAGAAATTAAAATAGCTTTCCTGTATCCCTGCCAGGTAATCAGCGGTTATTGACTTCTCGTACTCCCGTCCTCTGGCCGCTATGTTTTTCAGCAGCCTCTCCGGGGGCACATGAAGATAGACATAGAGGTCGGGCTTTGGCAATGAGCTGTAGATGATGTAAAAGATCTGCCTGTAGAGGCTGAACTCATCTTTTTCCAGCGTTTGTGAGGAGAATACCAGTGACTTCATGAAATAATAGTCTGCCACGGTAAAGCTTCTGAAGAGGTCCTGTTCAACCAGTTCCTCCTTGAGCTGCCTGTAGCGGTCAGCCAGAAACGAAAGCTCGAGGGGAAAAGAGTACCTGGAGGGGTCACTGTAGAACTTCGGCAGGAATGGGTTATCGGCAAAGCGTTCAAGTATCAGTTTTGCATTGTAATCCCTTGCGATCATCGAAGCCAGGGTGGTCTTCCCTGCCCCGATATTTCCCTCAATTACTATATAATTATACCTTACGGTCTCCATTTCGTTCGCTCATTGCAATCACTATCAAAAATAACATTTGACGATCACATTAGCAATAAAAAAGCAGAGACGCACATACTGCGCGTCTCTGCCATTTATCTTCAGCTATGCCCGTGAGGGGCTTCGCCGGATTTTATAACCGGGTGAAATTACCTGTTATCGTCTCTCCTGCGGTCATGGGAGCGCCGGTCGCCGCGGTCACGGTCATATCCGCCTCTTCCGCCTTCACGCGAGCCCTGGTGGTCTCTTCTTTCGGAATGTTCGCGTTTGGGAGGTTCTACATAACCTTCAGGCTTGGGAATCAGCGGCTTGCGTGAGAGTCTCAGCTTGCCGGTCTTCTGATCGACCTCAATCAGCTGTACCTCAACGATATCGCCTTCCTTGAACAGCTCCTCCACGGTGCCGACCTTCTTCCAGTCCATCTCTGAGATGTGAAGAAGTCCGTCCTTATTTGGAAGTATCTCCACGAAAGCTCCGAACTGGGTGATGGTCTTCACCTTGCCGGTATAGACCTTGCCAACCTCCGGTACAGCGCATATGGCGTTGATCCTGTCGAGGGCAGCCCTGATCACCTCGTAGTTGTCGCCGAAGACATCGACCATACCCTGGCCGTTGATCTCCTCGATAACGATTGTTGCACCTGTGGTTGCCTGTATATCCTGGATTATCTTTCCTCCGGGTCCGATAACTGCGCCTATCATCTCCTTGGGGATATAGATCTTCTCTATTCTCGGGGCATGAGGCTTGAGTTCGGGCCTGGGCTCGGAGATGGTCTGTTCCATTATGTCAAGTATATGGAGTCTCCCCTTGCGTGCCTGGTCAAGAGCCTGCTTCAGCACCTCGAATGAGAGTCCGTCTACCTTTATGTCCATCTGTGTGGCGGTTATACCGTCACGGGTGCCGGTGACCTTGAAGTCCATGTCGCCCAGGTGATCTTCATCGCCGAGGATATCTGACAGGACTGCGAATTTGCTTCCGTCCTTGTCGGTTATGAGTCCCATGGCTATGCCTGAAACAGGCTTGGCAAGCTTGATACCGGCATCCATAAGGGCCAGCGTGCCGGCACACACCGTTGCCATTGATGATGAGCCGTTTGACTCAAGAATATCTGACACGATGCGTATTGCATACGGGTTTACTTCATCGGCTGGCATCATGTTCTTCAGTGCCCTGTGAGCCAGGTTGCCGTGACCTATCTCCCTGCGGCTGGTACCGCGGGCAGGCTTGGCTTCGCCGGTGGCAAAAGGCGGGAAGTTGTAGTGGAGAGTAAATTTCTCCGATCCCTGCTTCAGCACCTCGTCAATCATCTTCTCATCGAGCTTGGTGCCGAGGGTGACGGTAGTGAGCGACTGTGTCTCACCGCGGGTGAAGATTGCTGAGCCATGAGCTGCGGGGAGAGGATCAATCTCACACCATATGGGACGTATTTCGTCGAGCTTGCGGCCGTCAAGGCGCTTGTGCTCATCAAGAACGAGGCGGCGTGCAGCTTCCTTTTCAACATCATGGAAGTATCTGCTTACCAGGGCAGTGTTGACCGGATTCTCCTCAGTGAACTGTGCGAGGAACTCAGTCTTTATGGCTTCAAAACCGTCGCTGCGGGCCTTCTTGTCGGAGCCGCTGGCTGCCAGTGCGTAACACTTTTTATATGTCTCATCCCAGATCTTCTTGCGCAAATCCTCGTCGTTGACCTCATGACAGTACTCTCTCTTGACGGTCTTTCCGACCATCTCAGCCAGCTCTTTCTGAGCCACGCACTGTATCTTGATAGCCTCATGGGCAATACGGAGGGCCTCGAGCATGACATCCTCGGAGACCTCTTTCATCTCGCCCTCAACCATCATTATGTTCTCGTAGGTAGCGCCGACAACGATGTCAAGATCGGCGTTTTCAATCTCCGTCAGTGTGGGATTGACTATGAAGGCTCCGTTTATCCTGGCCACCCTGACCTCAGAGATAGGACCATTGAACGGGATGTCTGAAACGGCCAGTGCAGCTGATGCCGCGAGTCCGGCCAGAGCGTCAGGCATAATGTCTTTTTCTGCAGAGATAAGGTTGACTGTAACAAACACCTCTGCATGGAAATCATCCGGAAAGAGCGGACGCAGTACCCTGTCAACAAGTCTTGAAACAAGAATCTCATTGTCATTGGGTCTGGCCTCCCGCTTAAGGAAACCGCCGGGGAAGCGGCCGGATGCCGCATACTTCTCCTTGTACTCTACCGAGAGAGGCATGAAGTCAGTGTCCTCTTTCGCATCCTTTGCTGCAACAACCGTTGCCAGGAGCATGGTACGGCCCATCCGTACCACCACCGAACCGTCGGCCTGTTTGGCCAGTTTGCCCGTTTCGATTACTATTGACCGGCCATCGCCAAGGTCAATGCTTTTTTCAATTAACTTATACATTTGAATTATTGATTGTTTCGAGATAAATGATAAATAAGGGGAGTCTTCTCCGGGAATTAAAAAAGGCAATCTGGAATTGCCTTTTTTCTTTACTTACGCAGGTTCAGTGCTTTGATTATTTCACGGTACCTTGCAATATCTTTTACTTTCAGATAGTCAAGCAAACGCCTTCTCTTTCCGACCAGTTTAATCAGCGACCTCTGTGTGCTGAAATCTTTCTTGTTCTTCTTCAGGTGTTCAGTCAGGTGCGCAATCCTGTAGGAGAAAAGAGCAATCTGACCTTCAGCGTTGCCTGTATCCATCTCTGAAGATCCGAATGTCTTGAAAAATTCCTGTTTTTTCTCCGTTGTCAAATACATATCCTTATCCAATAGATTGTTAATAAATTCTTCAATTTTGGATCGCAAAGATACAACTCTTATTTGTAATATTTCAAACAATTCAATTATTTTTTTGCATTTGACTGCCTGCGGGCTTTAACTTTCCGGATAACATATTTTATCAGGAACCTTCTATAGAATAGACGCAGGAATAATACTAAAAGTTGCGCCTGATAATAACTTTATTGAAAGGTTTTTCAGGGTATTACCTTTGTTTGCCTGCAGTAATTCAGGGTTCCAGGAAAATGGAGCTTGAGCCTCTTATTTTGTGTCCCATGCCTATTAGTGAAGAGCCTATAAGGCAATCGAGGCACCTGTGGTACCGGCACCAAAGTGTTCGCAGTTCAATGAGAGCCTGTGAGGCCATCGCCGATTCCGGGATCAGGCCGGCCTCCCTGAAATCGGTCACCACGCTGTTTTCTTCCGGAGGAAGGGAATCGAGGATATCAAGGGCCCAGTCACATCTCTCCTGTTGTTGTTTAAGTTTGCCATAAACAAACACGACAGGGCCAATGGCATTTATGATTAGCAGGTCGGCTGATTGTCTTCCTGCGCGGCCGGCAGTTGCAGGGACCACCATGCCGAAGATGTAGTGGTTGTTCCAGTATGCCGATGCTCTGACGCTGAGGAGGGCCCTGAGACTCTCCCTGTCACGCGATTCGAGCACCCTTGAGAAGAGGCCGTCACTGTGGGTCAGCAACGACGCCAGCTGTGACAACCGCACCGTTGGGAAATTTGCCGGTCTCAGCCGGTGGAACTTCCACATCCAGCCATCGACGGGCTGCAGTGAGTATTTTGCCTTCAGAACACGGTACTCCCTGGTGAGAAGAAGGTAATAGTCATCAGTGACCGCCTCCCTGAAAAGCGCCTCGTCAAGGAGTCCGGCCGTGCCAAAGAGAAGCGCCTCAACCTGGGTTATGTTGTCTGAGTGTTTCCGGATGATCTTTAGGGGCAGGCGCGAAGAGAGCATCTCAAAAGGGCCTGTGTTTACCCTGAAACCGAAATAACGCGATATAAGCCTGTAGAGCGTCTCCTCCCAGTCGCTGCCTGTCTTCCCCAGCATCTCCCTGATCTCGTTGCTCTTTCTCTCCAGCCGGTTGACGGCAAGCGACCAGAGCCAGTGCTTCACCATGAAGGCATCTGTTTTGGCTATCAGTCCCGCACAAGCTAAGACTGACGGGTTATTCACAAAATCGATGTAGTTCTCCCAGAGTGCCGGATCAAACTCCAGGCGCAGGGTCAGCAGCCGGCGGCCCGATGCCGTGTAGACCTCCGCATCGTCATTATGTACCAGATGCAGAATGACGTTATCATAGGCATGGTCAGTGTGGTGACCATGCCGGTACCAGTCGGATGCGTTTACATGTATCTCAGTGTTACCTGCCCACGCAGTGCCGTCAACCCTGAGTCGGGTGTTGAAGAAATCGGGACCGGAGTCGCGGTTATAATCTCCCGTGGTGATAATCTCTATCGTGCCGGCTTCACTGTCGCACAGACGTCCGGCATCAAAGAACCGGTTTTTCCACAGCCAGTGGAGGAACTCTTCCTTCATGTTCGGTATGTTTAGAAATGCAGCATTTCAAAGTTACAAACAATGAAACAAACAGCAAAAAAATCATCGGATCACCCGTAGCCGTAACCGGAGAGGCGTAAGAATGAAGGAATCCACATACCACCCGGAAGCCTCCTGCGGAAGAGGCCCGGAAACCCCATCATAAGTGAAATCGGTGACTTCCCCCCTTTTTTATTTGACGAAGCCTGTTAAAATGGAGATGAAAGCGATGACAACGAATCAATGTTATGCTTTAATTTTACTATTCACCAGAAATATTAATACAGTTTATTTTATCCCCGTACGAAAATGAAGACCCTAATCAGGATTATGGCCGTGCTGATTTTATTTAGCCTGGCTCTGAATGCAGAAGCACAGATCAAGGTTGATCTAAAGAAGAAACTTGAACAACAGGTAAACAGAAGACTTAACCAGAAGGCTGACCAGGCAATTGACAAGGTCCTTGACACCGCAGAGGACAGTATTGCTGCCGGACTCAAACCAGATGACGGTTCAGGACAGGCAACCGGCAACCAGAAAAACACGGACGGACAGGCCCAGGGTGATCCGAAGGCCGGAAGCCAGTCAGGCACCCAGGCACAGACCTCCCTGCAGTCATACTCAAAGTATGATTTCATTCCCGGCGAGAAGGTTATCTTTTATGACGATTTCAGCCAGGATGCCGTGGGCGATTTCCCGGCTCTGTGGAACACCAACGGCTCGGCCGAGGTGGTAACCACCAATCTCTATCCGGGCAACTGGATGAGATTCGTGATGGATGAGTGTGTCTGGACTGACGGGTTGCTTAAGCTGCCCGAGAATTATACCATTGAGTTTGATGTGATACCTATCGGAGGACTTGAGGGTGAGCGTATGTCAGGGTGGCACATGAGGCTTATGCAGGCAAAAAATATAAATGCATGGGACGCAGGTTCGGCACCCGGCCAGGGTGGATTCCAGTTCCAGGTTGAATATTTTGGAAGGCCCGGTTACAGTACCTGGCTATACGGTGATGCATGTGCTGCCGCCAAGCTGAGCGGGTTTGTAGAAGGAGACAATCTGAAGGAACAGATGAACCAGAAATACCATATAGCCATCTGGGTTCAGAAAACCAGGGTACGTGTTTACCAGGATCAAAACAAGATCATTGATCTGCCCAGGGCATTTCCGGCTGGTTGCGTAAAGCCTGACAGACTGAGGTTTGAATATGGGGCCGCCATGATCAGCAATGTGCGTATTGCCGTAGGCGCACCTGACATGCGCAATAAACTGATGACTGAAGGCAAGCTGGTAACATATGGCATCTATTTCGACGTTAACAAGGATGTTGTAAAACCGGAGTCATACGGTACACTCAAGGAGATTGCCGGCATCCTGAATGAGGTGCCTGATGTTAAGGTTAAAATCGTCGGACATACCGACAGCGACGGCGCCGACGCCGCCAACCTGGATCTCTCAAAGCGCCGCGCCGCTTCAGTGAAGAACGAACTGGTGAAATCATTCGGTGTGAACGGCGACCGACTCGTCACTGACGGTGCTGGCGAAGGCCAGCCTGTGGCACCCAACGACACTCCCGCCAACAAGGCGCTGAACCGGAGGGTAGAGTTCATCAAGCTCTGACCTGCGGGCCACCGGCCGGGTCGCCAGTAAAAATGACCCGGGATATGCAACAACGCACATTTACACTAACCCTATCTTCCAAGATGAGAGCCGCTATTTCATTTTTGATTATTACACTCGTCATTCTCCTGATGTCGTTTGCCCCGGAAGGTGACCAGGCACCACCTCCTGAGGGGCCCTGGGTAAGACATATCAACGAACAACCAACCTGTTCTGTTACCGGGCTGAAGGCATCCTCAGTCACAGAAAAACGGGCTAAACTGGATTATTCCGTCAAAGGTGCAGGGGTGACAGGCTTCGGAGTATGCTGGAGTAAAAGCGGATCCCCGTCACTGGAGTCCGGCAAAATGCTGAAGTCTTATGAAGACGAAGCCCGGGATGTTCCAGTGGAGGTATCGTTCAGTGAGTCTTTGACGGACCTCGAAGCAGGCACCACATACTATGCCCGGGCTTATGTGACTGACAGCGGAGGGCATGTTTATTACAGCGAGGAGGTAAGCTTCACAACTGAAAAGAAGGAGGATTTCTCAAGCAGCCTGAACGGTCCAAAAACAGATTATCATCCAAACGGAAAGGTTGCCAGAAAGTATACTGTGAAGGACGGCGTTCCAAACGGGTCCGTAAAGTCTTACAGCGATTCCGGCAACATCATAATGGATCAGCATTATGTTGACGGAATTCCGAATGGTCCCTGCGTGACATATTTCAGCAACGGCCAGGTTCAGTCAGAGTCCAATTATGTGGATGGCCTCCCCCAGGGTTTGCGAAAAGAATATTACATGAATGGGAATATCAAGTCGGAAATTGACTGCACCGGGGAGATGGACAATCTCACCTGCTCCAGCAAGGTCTATTACGAAAACGGTGGCCTGCGGAGTGAGTCGAGAACGTCCAATGGGGAATTACTCTCATCTGTGACATATGATGATCAGGGCAGGATAATGTCAGAGCAAAAGCCCGGCAACATCGTAAGTTACTGGTATGACAGGGATGGGAATAAACATACAAGCGTCAACGGCGGAAAATGCCAGTGCAACATTTGCAACCTCTGAACATGAAACAGATATTGATACTATTTGCGGCTGTTTTATTAAGTCTGCAGGGCATTTCACAGAACAAGCCGGGGAAGCCACCCACTTCCATGCCGCAGGGATTCGACCTGGAGCAGATAAAAAAGATGCTCCCTCCAGGCGTAACACTTCCACCCGAGATGGAGAAGGCGATGCAGCAGGCATCGGGGCAAACCGGGTCAGAATCTTCAGGGTACACACCGGAGACCCTTGTGCCTATCCCACCTGCACCGCAATACTCACCTGTTACCCAGGCATCACCGATAACGGCAGCAGATTACTCACCTTTTGGTTCGGGCCGTGATGAGGGGCAGAGAAGGCTCGCACTTATTGCAGTTGAGACAGAACTCAATGCAATGTCTCTTATCCTGCCAGACCCGAACAGCGTACCCTCCGTTGAATACATGCTGGGAATGGCTGCTGCAATGAACGGGATTGCACGGCAGAAGTTCCGGCCCGAAGATCTTTCCGATTACACTGCAATAGTCAACTGGGTGCCACGGTTCGACGGAATGAGTCCCAACCGCCCGAGGGCAAAAGAGCTCTCCCTTGCGGTAGCCCTGGCAACCAATAACTTCGCCAGGCCATATCACAACATCGCCCTTGCAACTGCAGTATTTGCCCTCGACCCCACCTCCACAACAGCTGCGGGCAATATGGGGTCGGCTATACTGTCAGCCGGGGAGATGATATGTGAAAAAGATTCGTCGCCGGGGGCACTTGCACCCTATCGCCGCGATGCCGAATCGGCCTACCTGTATGCCATACAACATTCAATGAAGGGTGACCTGTGGAGTGAGGCAAGCCTTGTCCCGGTGATAAACCTTGGCAACCTGTGCATTGACATGGGCAGGCTTGAAGAAGCGCGGTCACTGTTTATGGTTGCCCGTAAGATTAAACCGGAGTCGTGGGATGCCGCCCTGGGGCTGGCGGCATACTTTCTGGCCCTGAACAAAAAGGACAAAGCTCTTGCCATCCTGGAGGATGACAACCTTGACAGGCCTCTGGCAACTGGTTTGCCAATCAAAAAAAACAAGAGCCTTGAAAAGAGCGAAGAGTACTCTGACCTGCCCCCCGAGGCTCCTGAGGAAAAGTTCGAAAAAGGGATAGAGATAATGGCTGCTGAACCTGTGATGACTTCCGCCGATTTCATTACTCAGCTCGACCAGAGTGAACGTAACAAGATGAGGTATTTTATCGAGCACCTGCCGCCGGCTGGCAGCTATCAGGTCCCTTCCATAAAAAAACTCACCCAATACTCGACACTTAAAGTAATCTGCGGCCCGCAGGGTCAAAGCGCTCTAAAGGATTTCTCCGAGATGCTATCTGTCTTTTCCCTGAAATCATTCGCCTCTACCTCCAACCGGCAGCTCGACTGGCTTGCAGATATTGGACTGAAGATAGACCCGGGCGTAGACATGGATGATGTTGCCAGGAATCCGGAAAATTACATGGATAAGAATCTTGATCCCAATGTAAAGGTTACCGGCAAGGAAGAGTTCATCGAAAAGATGAACCAGATGAAGATGGAGGCCAACAAGGCCAAACTCGATCTTGCCGCTGGCAAAACAGCCTCCACCATAGCGATTGCAGGCAAACTGGATCCGATAAACATAATTCTGCAGATGAACCCGGACGACTATGCCGATCCGATGAACATTATTATGCAGAAAATGAATTATACGGTGTATAACCGAAAGAATCACCTTTATTCAGGTTACCTGTACAAGCTGAACAAGAAGACATATGACCAGGTCACGGAAATAATAACACAGTGCAACCGGAAGATGGAAGAGCTGATCAAGGTCAGGGACGCAGAGCAGGAGAATTTTGAACAGAGAAAAGAAGCCGCCGAAAAGGAGGCCAGAGAGTCAGGAAACTCCTTCCGGGATGCCGAATGGGCATTGATTGGGCACGCAATACATGTCAGATTTTTCAACGCCTCAAACAATATCCAGGAGACTGCCTTCGGGTCGGCAACCAATGTTGTTTCAACTACATACATGCAGCGTTTCAAGCCAAACGCAGAAGCTTATTACTATGATGTAATCCGACACATTGCACTCATCTCCGATCCGGATGTGAGAAGCAAGGAGGAGGCAGACATGCGCAATTCGATATACCAGGCAGTTACCTGGTACCTCAATACGGTTCTGACAGCGCACGGTTCATTCAAGTATCATGATGAGAGTGACTGCAGTTGCAACATGGAAGAGCTCATTGCTGCCCGTGAGGCTGAAGATAAGGCTTTGGCGGACGAGGAGAATGCACGTGTGTTCCGGAACAAACAGGCAAAGGCGGTCTTTGACTCGGGAGAAATACCAGAATCATCAGAGCTGTTCAAGAAACTGGATGCCTTTGTTGATGAGTATCAGATCGGTTTGATTAAGGTCAAGGCGTCGTGTGCACGAACAACGGTGGAGGTTAACACCGAATGGCTGTCAAAGGCATTCAACCTGCCGGCAAGCTTCAACTACAAAAGCACCACGAGTGAATTCACGGGAGCCACTACCCGCAACGCCGGGCTGAGCGTTGGTGTTAAGAAGGAGGTTGGCGAGGGGGAGGTCAATGCCAATGTGAACCTCTCCGTAGCCGTATCCACTGACGGCAACGGTGTGGTAAAGGATTACAGCGTCACGGCCGGTGCCGATGCCGGTGTTAGTGTCGGAAACTTCAGTGCCTCTGCAGGAGGACAGGTTAAAATCAGCGGAGATCAGAAAGGCGTAAATGATTATTCATTTACCGCGAGTGCGAACACATCAGTACAATATGACAAAACCACAGTTTCCGGAGGTGCGTCGGTCACTTACGGATCGAAGGGCCTTGAAACGGATTTGTCCGCCAGTGTGAAGCAGGATTTCAAAAACGATTTCGGTACTGAAGGCAGCGCCTCCTTCGAGGCGTCAACAAAGAGGGGATGCTCAGTGTCAGGTGATGTAAACCAGACCATAAACCCGGCAGGTGTCCAGGTTCAGAAGAGTGCTGTTGATGAGTTAAATAAGGGCACAAAGACCAAAGTAAACATTGACTTCTACAAAAAAGAGCTCTGGTCAGGCAAGTTCGAATTTAAAAGCAAATGATCTGCATTAGAATGAAAAAATCTACGGTTCTTTTTGCTATGTTGATGCTGAGCGTTGCTTCTCTCGCCCAGGATTCGGGCCTGTGGCTTCTTACAGCCAGGATAACTCAGAGCCGTACCATGAACAAAGATACACTCATCAGAACTGAGGCAGGAAATCATATTTGGGAAAAAGAAAGACATGTCTCAGTAAGAACTATTACGCGTGGTGATATTAAGGCTGTAATTGAAAATCTGGCTGAAGATCCGACCTATGAATTCATGTTCCATTCAGATGTAGGCGAACCAATCAGCCTGACCGTTTCAGGCGAAGGATCACATTCTGAATCTTCAAAATTCGTGGAATCCATTGATGGCAAGATGATAAATGCGGATACCAGGGATATTAATGTTTCAGGGTCTGCTTTGCCCGAAGCATCCCTTGTGTTTTATTACTCTCCTGACAGTAAAGATGCCTCCGCCAGTATCGGCATCAGGGCCAAAGGGTCCGATAAGGGAAGAATGTTTTTCGACGAATGGAAAGACTACGGGGGTGATCTCGATGACTATTATCTCTCATGCTCAGCCGGTTGTAGCGTGTCTGACGACAGAAGCTGTAATATCATCAAGACATCTGCCGGCTACCAGGTAACCTGGAAGACCAGTGAAAGCAGGCAAAGACATACCGTTGACGGGACTGAATTCATCACAACCGAAAGCACGCTGAGTCTTACAATCAAGCCGTACAAGGAACCTGACAAACCTGAAGTAACTCTCTATGGTTGTTCGGAACTCGGAACAGAAGAACAAGGCGAAGTTTTTGCATCCGGAAAACCGGAAGGCGGAAAATTCCGGTTCTGGGTTGAGCCAGACAACCTGCTTACCGTTGAATCCGACGGCGAATCGTCGGCCATACTTACTGGCGCAGAACCCGGGAAAGGCACACTGTATGTCGAATACACCACTCCCCTGGGAAAAACGAATACAGCATCACAACAGGCTTCCTGCGTAAAAATCGAAAATTACCATGGCGGGCAGGCAATCCCTCAGATTGCACTTTTCGATGTTGACGGAGAGAAACTTCCGGGTGTACTTAAAGTCCCGCTTTCTGCTCAACCTTCAAACATAGAAGAACTGGTCGATTTCGTTCCTGCTGATAAATCCGTCCTCGCGGCCGTTGGACTGCCGGGAGCAGTCGAATTAACAGGCTCAAAGGCAGGAAAAACCACCCTTAAGGCAACCACAAACTGTGGCCATGATACAGGTCCGACCGTTGAAGTGGAAGTTGTAAACTGCTCTGATGAAACAAAGGCCAAACTGGCTGAGGAGATGCGGATTGCTAAGGAAGCTCAGCAACAGGCATACAAAGAGATCGCAAACATACTCGGCTCTGAGGAATTTGCAAAAGCCGCCGACCGTATTGCCGAATCAACGGGTAATCTTGCCATCAAGATGGGTGGAGCTATTATCGGGTCACTCAGCGGAGGAAAAGCAGACGTCGGTGTCAAAACTGCATCAAAAATTTACGGCGTCGGGTCCAACCTCCTCGACTTTGTCAACGGTCTTGCTGCAGGGGAGAACATGGCAACGGCAAGCAATATGGCACAAATGATTGTCGAGCTTGGAGGAACGGATAACCAGCAGGCTGTGGCAAGTGCAATAGAAACCATTCAGGCAGCCTACGAGTTTGGAAAAGATCTTGGCTCTCTGATCGCAACCGACAGGAAACTCCAGGAAGCCGTAAAATGGGCAGAACACTGGAACAAGTATATTGAAGATGTGGTTCGCCGCCAGAGGATATGCCGTGACAGCACGGAGGAACCAAAAGGAACGGAACAACCCCCAAAGGAACCAAAGGAAAAGGAACAACCGCCAAAGGACCCGGTTCCTCCAAAAACTGACCCGGAGAAACCAACCCCTCAACCAGATAAGCCTAAACCCAAAACAGAAGAACCATCAGGTGACGAACCACCGTCAGATGATCCGGCAGGAGATGATCCGGGCGATACTGATATCCCGCCAGTTCCTCCTAAAGGTGAACCAAAGACAATCGGCCTTCCGTTTGCACCTTCTGAAGATTGCGGCTGCAATAGTTCCAAAGACCTCACCGGCACCGCAACCGGCCTGTCAGCATTAGAATCCGGATTGACAAACCTTGGAAAGTGCGTCGAAGATTTCAGCAAAGGACCTCTTACTGATTATGTAACCACCCTCAAAGGATGGAAAGAAGTATCATCAGCCCTGGACAATGCCATCAAGGCAGGCCCTGAGGAGCTGAAGAAAGTCGCCGGCGAAGCTGCTCCCCGGATTGAACTACTGTTAGGTGATACGAAGTCTTTCGATGAGGCTGGCAGAGTATTCTACGAAAACTTTAAATCTTGTCCGGAATCAACTTCATCAGGTGTAGGACTGATGAAATCAGCCATGACAGTTACCGTTGATTCCATTAAAACCAAATACTGAAACAAACCTGTATATGAAAAAGAAAATTTCCCTATGCATTGTCCTGCTGACAGGATTTATGAGCGGGATGATAGCCCAGGAGTTGCCACTGGTTCCCGATAAACCCGGTACTTTCACTATCCTGAATCGTACTGACTATGTCGGGTATGACTGCGGCTTCACAAAGGGTGAGATCACTGCAAACCTGGAGAGAATTGCAGATGTTGTCAGCGTGATCCGGCAGAATCCTGTCCTGAGCGATATCCGGGGATTCGAAGGCAGGGCAAGGATCTACAATCTCAACTGTAAAGAGGTTGGAGGATACGGGATCCCATCAAGGATCAGCTTTGAATTCAGTTCCTGGTACAGAAGGAAGGACGGTACAATAACAATGGGTGCCATAGAGCCCCCGGAGTGGTCAATTTACCTTAACCAGGCTAAGCCAGGCTGGGGGGCGTCGAACAGCCATGATGCCAAACGCGGATATTTCACCGCACCACTGAAAAAGAAGACTCCTGAACCCGGAATCGATGTATACGATGGTGAGTGGTTTGTTGTTTATGATCCGTCAAGGCCACCCTACTGGATACCTGTTACTGTGAACGAAGCCTTCGCAGCAGTGAGGGAAAATTCAAAAAAAGAAAAGAACGAAATTGCCGCACAGTATCTGAATGAGTTTATTGAGAAGGAGTGGAATGAAATTCCTGAAGATTATCGTGACAAACCTGCCTATTTTGGCGGAGGTATCTCAAGGGTTACCCATAAACCCGGGTATGACGGGCAGGACAGTATTTTCCCTCCTATAGTGAAGGTGAATCCGGAGTACTGGAACAGAGAACTGCCCAGGCAAGCAATCCAGATAATAAACTTCAATGCGGTGCAGAATAAAGTATATCTCAGGCAATTGAAGGAAGAATACCTTGAGAAGAACAGCACGAGTCATGATCTGAAACGCTTTGAGGAGTCATTCGGCCTGGAAGACGTCCGCAGGCTGTTGCCGCTGATTGGAAAATAATGAAAGAAAAATGGGTATCCGGTCATCAGTCACGCTGAATTCCGAATACCCTTTTAGTCCTGAAACCTGTAACCCTTTAACCCTGATTTGTCCGCCGGGGTTTCAGCACCGGAGGAACATTTCTAACCAACGAAAACTAAACCCCAAAAACTCAAATAAATCTTTCCCTTCATAGAACGATGAGGCAGTAACTCTGCCCCGTAATCCTTACCTTGTTACTAGGCAAGCTTATTTATCATCTGGGAGAACCCATAGATTAACCCTACAATTGCCAGAAATCCGGTTATCACAATCCCATACGCCAGGAGGATCGCAAATGATAATTTTGCATTGGTGTCAGGGTCCTCGACTATTTTTATGTACCTCTCTTGCATATACCGGAATTTTAATTGTTGTTGTGATCTCCCAGATTACACTGCAAAGTTGAGACACTTTTACCTTTGCACCATTACATAATTCGTGCAAAGAATTACATTATTCACACGTTGCCGGAATTATCCCGGCTCCTGCTCCGGGAAAATAAGCCAATTCTGTTGCAGGACGAATCCTGTCTGAACAGGAATTCGTATTGTCCGCTTTGAAATGTCATCTTTCAGCTCTGGAACAAAAGAGATTATATTTGTGTTTTCATTATCAATTGCTGGAAATCACAAATAGTCAGGGAACATTATGTCTGACTGGAAAAGAGTCTTTGCGATAATATTTACGGGGCAGCTGTTCTCAACACTGAGCAGCTACGTGGTGGCTTATGCCGTCATCTTCTGGCTGAGTGTGGAGACCAGGTCGGCGGAGGTGCTGGCCTATGCCACCATCGCCTCCCTCCTGCCCCAGATGGTTCTCGGGCTCTTCACCGGTGTTTTCGTCGATCGCTGGAACAGGAAGCGGACGATGATCTTTGCCGATCTTTTCATTGCGTTATGCACCCTGGCACTGGCCTCACTCTTCTGGATTACCGAGCCTAAGATCTATTATGTCTATCTCCTGTTGATGATGCGCTCTGCCGGGATGGCTTTCCATGTCCCTGCCATGCAGGCCTCAGTGCCACTGCTGGCGCCTCAGGACAAGCTGATGAGGATCGCCGGCATCAACAACATGATACATTCTGTCAGTACTATTGCCAGCCCTGCCCTGGCTGCTCTTCTTATAAGCCTCTTTCAGCTGCAGTGGATACTTCTGATTGACGTGGCAGGCGCCCTCATTGCCGTGACAACACTGCTCATGGTTCACATCCCCGATCCGGACAGGTCAGAAACAGCCAAACCGCATCTTGGCAGAGAGCTGATGGAAGGGCTGAGGGAGATCTACAGCAAGCCCGGTCTGCTCTGGCTGTTCATCCTGGCCCTGTCAGCCATGTTCTTCATAATGCCTGTTGCAGCCCTGTTTCCGCTGATGACACTCGAGCACTTCAGCGGCACCACATACATGATGAGCATTGTTGAGATAGCATGGGGAATAGGGATGCTGATCGGAGGAGCAATAATCGGGCACCGCCGGCTTAATAACTACAAGGTCGTTCTCATCAATATGACCTACCTGGTACTGGGGCTCACTTTCATCTTTTCCGGGATACTGCCTCCTTCAGGGTTCGCCATCTTCGCCGCCATCACTGCCGTGGGCGGCATCACCATGACCCTCTATTCAGGTTCCTTCACTGTTGTCATGCAGACCATGGTGGAACCGGCAGCCCTCGGGAGGGTGTTCTCCCTTTATTCCAGCATAACCCTGCTACCATCAATGATAGGCCTGCTGGCGACAGGGTATATTGCTGACACGATAGGGATAGGGAACGCCTTCATCATCTCCGGCGGCGGCATTGCCTCACTGGGCGTCGCCGCATTCCTGTTTATCCCTCCGATAAGGAAGATGGTGGCCGCTGAGGTGGCAGCCAATTCAGGCAGTAGGCAGTAGGCAGCAGGCAGTAGTAAAAAGTCAATAATCGTACTGTTGGACTGCAGGACTGCAGGACGGAGCGCAGCGACAGACCCTCAGACTGCAGACCTTCAGAGCTTAAATCTGGCCGCAAGGTAGCCGGCCATCTCCTCCTGCATCTCCCGGGCTTTTTCCCCGGCCACTTCGGCGAAGTTCTCGGTGCTGTCAGCGTAAATGATTGCGCGCGAAGAGTTCACAAGCAACCCGCATTGACTGTTCATTCCATACTTCGCCACCTCTTCCAGGCTGCCCCCCTGGGCGCCAACACCCGGTACCAGAAGGAAGTGATCAGGCACGATCTTGCGGATATCGGCCAGCATTTCAGCCCTGGTGGCTCCCACAACATACATTAAATTGTCTGTGGTTCCCCATCTCTGAGTAACTGTCAACACTCTCTCAAACAGCCTCTGACCCTTGTCGGTGTGGTATTGAAAGTCCTCGGCCCCCCTGTTTGAGGTGAGGGCAAGTATGACAGCCCATTTGCCGGGATACGACAGAAACGGGGTAATTGAATCTTCTCCCATATAAGGAGCAACTGTAACGGCGTCAAAGGGCATCTCGCCGAATACCGCACGTGCGTACATCTTTGAAGTGTTTCCAATATCACCGCGCTTTGCGTCGGCAATTATAAAGATATTGGTATCGAGCTTGTTGATGTACCTGACCGTTTTGTCGAGGGCGGCCATCCCGCGGACTCCGTAGGACTCGTAAAAGGCGAAATTGGGTTTGTAGGCAACTGTGTATTTATGAGTTGCATCAATGATCCGCCTGTTGAACTCAAAAATAGGTTCCTCCATGCCTGACAGGCATGCGGGCAGCTTTGATATTTCAGGATCCAGTCCTATGCAGAGGAACGATCTCTTTTTCAGTATCTGCTGAAAGATTTCTTTTGAATGCATCATCCGTATTTTAATAATCACTTGCCTTCAGACGCTCAGCATTCTCTGCCATCTGAAGCTTGTCGAGCAGCTCCTGTATGTTACCGTCGAGAACCACCGGAAGGTTATAAATCGTCAGGTTGATTCGGTGGTCAGTGACCCTGCCCTGTGGATAGTTGTATGTTCTGATCTTGGCCGACCGGTCGCCGGTTGAAACCATTGTCTTGCGCTTTTGCGAGATCTCGTCAAGGTACTTCTGGTACTCGAGGTTATAAAGCCTCGTGCGAAGTTCCTTCATAGCCTTCTCCAGGTTCTTGATCTGCGATTTCTCATCCTGGCAGGTGACCACAATGCCTGTAGGCACATGTGTGAGTCTGATGGCTGAGTAGGTTGTGTTGACACTCTGTCCGCCCGGGCCGGAAGAACAGTAGGTGTCCTTGCGGATATCCTCGCTGCGTACTTCGATGTCAAATTCGCCTGCCTCTGGCAGCACTGCCACCGTGGCAGCGGAGGTGTGGATGCGTCCCTGGGTTTCGGTCTGGGGTACCCGCTGAACGCGGTGCACACCGGACTCATATTTCATGATGCCGTAGACACCCTCGCCAATGACGGTAAACACAATCTCCTTATATCCTCCTGCAGTGCCGTCGGTGAAGTAGTTCAGGTCAAGTCTCCATCCCTGCGATTCAATGTATTTTGAATACATCCGGAAAAGGTCGCCCGCAAAGATGCTTGCTTCATCGCCTCCGGTACCGGCACGTATCTCTATCACCGCATTCTTGTCATCCTCCGGGTCAACCGGCAGCAGGAGGTACCTGATATCTTCCTCCATATCGGGGATGGTGTTGACCAGCTGGTCTATCTCAGCCTTTGCCATCTCACGCATCTCCTCATCCTTCTCTACAGCCAGCAATGCCCTTGCGCTCTCAAGGTTATCAATTGCGCTCTTGTATTTTTCGTAAGCCTCAATAACGGGCTTCAGCTCCTTGTATTCCTTGTTCAGCCTGACATAGCGCTTCATGTCCGACATTACGTCAGGGGAGTTCAGCTGTTCGCCGACCTCCACAAAGCGCTTCTTCACACCCAGCAGCCTGTCAAGAATAAGATTGTTTGTCATTAATTGCCAAATTTCAGGGTGCAAAGGTAAGGAGAATTAGGCAATAGGCAATAGAGGGCCGAGCGTTAAAAAATGATCCGCCAGCTGGCGGATCATTTTAGCGAAGGGGCCAGTTTGCAGGGGAGGCAGTAGGCAGCAGTAGGTTTTGTTGCAAGGCATCCTTCCTTGTAAACTAATAGGTAAATTCTCCCAAGCTGGTGCGGATTGTGAGGCGTCTGCCGGCTGATGGTTCGCACCGTCCGATGATCTGCGCGTCGAGATTAAACCCGGAGGCGATATCGATGATGGCCCGGGCATCATCTTCGTTAACGTAAATCTCCATCCTGTGCCCCATGTTGAAGACGCGATACATCTCCTCCCATGGGGTGCCGGAACCGGACTGAATCATTTCGAACAGGGGCGGCACGGGAAAGAGGTTGTCCTTGATGACATGCATACAGTCAATGAAGTGAAGGATCTTTGTCTGGCCTCCACCCGAACAGTGTACCATTCCATGGATGGCTGACCTCATCACTTCAAGCACTTTTTTTATCACCGGTGCGTAGGTCCGCGTGGGTGACAGTACGAGCATCCCGGCATTCACCCCCTGAACGGCTGTCGCGTCAGTGAGCTTCATACTGCCTGAATAAACCAGGGAGTCAGGCATCGTACCGTCATAACTCTCAGGGTAGAGGCTGGCGAGATAGTTGTGAAAGACATCATGCCGTGCGGAGGTGAGCCCGTTGCTGCCCATGCCGCCGTTATAACCGTCTTCGTAGTTTGTCTGACCGAATGACGCCAGCCCCACGATAACATCCCCAGGGCTGATCCGTGAGTTATCAATGACGTCAGCCCTCCTCATCCGGGCAGTGACAGTGGAGTCAACGATCACCGTACGCACCAGGTCTCCCACATCAGCCGTCTCTCCCCCGGTTGACCATATCCCTATGCCTGCATCGCGCATCCGGCTGAGGAATTCCTCCGTACCCTCGATGACAGCCCTTATGACCTCTCCGGGGATAAGGTTCTTATTCCTTCCTATCGTTGACGAAAGGAGGATGTTATCTGTCACGCCGACGCACAGCAGGTCATCGAGGTTCATCACCACCGCATCCTGGGCTATCCCCTTCCAGACGGAGAGGTCTCCAGTCTCCTTCCAGTATACATACGCCAGTGAAGATTTGGTGCCGGCACCGTCGGCATGCATGACATTGCACCATCCCGGGTCATCGCCCAGCATATCGGGAATGATCTTGCAGAACGCTCTCGGGAAGAGTCCCTTGTCAACCCCGCTGATAGCAGCGTGAACCTCCTCCTTCCCGGATGATACTCCTCTCCTGGCGTAGCGTGACCTGTCAGTCATGATGATTATAAAGATCCTTTCCCTCTTTACTCTGCAGGAACATAGTCGGTCCTCAGCACCCTGAATTCAGTGCGCCGGTTGATCTGGTGAGCTATCTCCTTCTGTTCCTCGCTGGCGAGAGAGTTGATATACTGCTCGTTAAGCGTTACTCCGGAACTCAGGAACGGAGCGTCCTCCATGATGACGGCATCCACCACTTTCGGGCTGGTCTCACCATAACCCCTTGCAGTAAGCCTGTCAGAGGCGATTCCCTTCCCGATGAGGTAATTAACAACCGACTGCGCCCTTTTCTGTGAAAGATCCATGTTGTACTCCTCTGTGTCACGCGAGTCGGTATGCGACATCAGCTCAATGGTAACATTCGGGTTGTCATTAAGAGTCTCAACCAGCTTATCAAGGGAGACCATTGATTCGGGCCTCAGATCCCACTTGCCGAAGTCGTAGAAGATGTTCGGCAGCTCAATAGGCCTGTCAATAGGTGTCAGAAGGATTGTAGCCATAAATTCGCGGCTCTTGTCCTGTCCCCTGGTGGTCTCTTTCTCCTTGCCGTTCAGGAAGCCTCTTTTTGAGGCGAGGAAGATATAGTCAACTTCGGGTCTGAGGCTGAATTTGAAGTCGCCTGCATTGCCTGTCTCTGTCTGCATGTTAGCGCCGTCGCTGGCGATGAGCTGCACCGTTGCACCCTGAACGGGCTGACCGCTCTTTTCATCTCTGACGAGGCCGGTGATGCTGAACAGCAGCGGCGGCATCTCGAAGGTGTAGAGGTCATCAACTCCACGCCCCTTGCGTGACGAGCTGAAGATCCCCTTCTCGGCACCTTTCTCGAAGGTAATGCCAAAATCGTCTGCCGGGTTGTTTATCGGCGGTCGCATGTTATTGACAATCCAGCTGTTGCCTGTCTGGGGTGTCGCCCTGAAGATATCAAGGCCGCCCATTCCGATGTGGCCGTCAGAGGCGAAATAGAGTGTTCCGTCCTCGCGGATGAATGGGAAGAGCTCATTGCCCCTGGTGTTTATGTCGGTTCCGAGGTTCTCGGGTCTCGACCACGGGCTGCCGGGCGAAGTGCGGGTGGAACGGTATATGTCTTTCCCACCCAGTCCTCCCGGCATGTCGGAGACGAAATAGAGCGTCTGGCCGTCAGGAGAGATCGAGGGGTGGGCAGCTACGAGCGAGTCGGCAAGCAGTTCCAGCTTCTCCGGGTCTGACCAGCGTGTGCCCTCACGGGTGGAATACATTATCACACATCCCTTGTTCTCACGCTTCCCGGCCTCGCAGCGGGTGAAATATACCTCTGTAAAGTCTGAGGAGAATGATGGAGATCCATCCTCAAACTCACTGTTAAGGAAATCAACCGGCACGGGGGTGCTCCATTTGGCCTTCTTGTCAAGCCTGGTCTCGAAGATATCTGTAAAACTCTGTCCCGTGGCTCCATGCTCCTTGTTCCCCTGGGCGTCATCACGTGATGAGGTAAACCAGAGGAGGCCGTTATCATCGCGTCCGAATGCCGGACTGAAGTCTGAGTTCCTGGAGTTGACCTCCTTCATCTCCTCGACGTTATACGATTCAGGTGATGCCTGCCATTCGATGGCAAGTTCGCAGGACCGTATCTGCTGCTCGGTACGGGGGTCGCCGGGCACAAGCTGCCGGTATTTGCGGAACTCCTCTATGGCCTGCGGGTACCGCCCCAGCTTCTTTGTGCTCTCAGCCAGCCAGTACTGCGCCTCAGGCTTTGGAAAAGCCGACTTCACGGCCCTTTTATACCATAGCTCTGCATTTTTCGGGTCGTTGATCAGACGGTAGCACTCTGAAACCATAAAGACCATTTCAGCCTTCACCTGCCTGTCACGGGTCTTCGAGTAGACATCCTTGAAAAAGTCTATGGCTTCATAGTAGCTTCCTGCCTGGTAGGCTGAGTAAGCACGCTCAGTCTTTTGTTTCTGTGCACTGAGAGCAACAGGAAGAAGTAAAACCAGTGTAAATATGAGGATTAATGGTCTATTCATGCTGAACACCTTAGTTAAATGCAAAAGTAATGATTGTTATTAATGTTAACGTAACGCCATTCCAATAATTACCTTCCGGATGACCTTACAGCAAAAATAATGCCCTCCCGGTGGAGGGCACTACAAACCACAAAAAATATGAAAAACTACCTTGTGAAAAGAAGTTCACGGTACTTGGGCAGCGGCCATAACTCGTTGTCAACCACGAGCTCAAGTTTGTCAATATGGAACCTGATCTCATTGAGGTAGGGTTTGACATTGCTCTCGTAGGCAACAGCCTTCTTGTACAGGTCGCCGATAGTGTTGGCCTTCTTACGTTCCTCAATCATTTCGGTCACCAGCTTCTTTATCATTGTAATATGATCCGAGATGCTGATTATGAGTTCCTTGCGCGCCCCGGCCAGTCTTATGTATTCGTTGTCATCAAATATCTCACGCAGACCCCTGACATTTTCAACCAGGGTCGTCATGTAATTCACGGCTGTAGGGACGATATGATTGATTGCCAGGTCGCCCAGAACCCGTGATTCTATCTGCAGCTTCTTTGTAAACTTCTCCAGCTCAACCTCTACCCTGCTCTCCAGCTCACGGTCGGTCAGCGTGCCGGTACCAACGAGAGTCTCGCGCGACGAGGCAGTAACGTATGCCTTGAGTGTTTTGGGTACGCTCGCCTCCGACGACAGACCCCTTCGTGCCGCTTCACGGTGCCACTCCTCACTGTATCCGTCGCCCTCAAATCTTATTCGTTTTGAATCGGTGATACACTTTTTCAGGACCTGGAAGATAGCCTCATCCTTTTTCACGCCTTTGTCAGCCAGTCTGTTGACCTCACCAATGAAGATCTTCAGCTGGCGGGCGACTGCTGCATTAAGTACGATCATGGCAGAGCTGCAGTTGGCCGATGAGCCCACGGCCCTGAACTCGAACCTGTTGCCGGTAAAGGCAAAGGGCGATGTGCGGTTACGGTCGGTATTGTCAAGGAAAATACCCGGTATCTTGCCGAGGCCAAGCTTGATCTCTGTCTTTTCCTGAGGGGTCATCTTCTTGTCTTTGACCTTGCTGGCAATACCGTCGAGTATGTTTGAGATATAGCTTCCGAGAAAAACAGAGATGATGGAAGGAGGAGCCTCATGTCCGCCCAGCCTGTAGGAGTTGTTTTCATTGGTGACGCTTGCTCTGAGCAGCTCCTGGTTGTCATTTACGGCCTTGACCACGTTAACGAGGAATGTGAGGAACTGCATGTTGGTCTTAGGGTTCTTGCCTGGCGACAGGAGGTTTATTCCGGTGTCCGTCGCCATCGACCAGTTGCTGTGCTTGCCTGAACCGTTGACCTCCGCAAAAGGTTTCTCATGGAAGAGGACCCTGAACTTATGCTTCCTTGCTACCCGTCGCATTACATCCATAATAAGCTGGTTGTGGTCAACAGCCAGGTTAGCCTCCTCATACACCGGGGCACACTCAAACTGGTTGGGAGCCACCTCGTTATGGCGTGTCTTTACCGGGATGCCAAGCTTGTATGCCTCATACTCGAACTCCGTCATGAATGCCTTCACCCTCTCAGGGATTGAACCGAAGTAGTGGTCAGAAAGCTGCTGGTCCTTTGATGAGGGATGCCCCATCAGGGTGCGGTCAGCAAGCATGAGATCAGGACGCGCATAATAAAGAGCTTCGTCTATCAGGAAGTATTCCTGTTCCCACCCGAGGGTTGCGATGACCTTTTTTACATCCTTGTCAAAGAGATGACATACTTCAACGGCAGCGCGGTCAAGGGCGGCCAGTGAGCGAAGCAGGGGCGTCTTGTAATCGAGGGCCTCACCGGTGTAGGAAACAAATACTGTCGGTATACAGAGGGTATTACCGACGATGAAGGCGGGTGACGAAACGTCCCATGCGGTATAACCCCTCGCCTCAAAAGTGTTCCTGATGCCACCGCTGGGGAAGCTTGAGGCATCAGGCTCCTGCTGAACCAGTACCTCGCCTGAGAAGATCTCGATGATCGAACCGCGCTCGCCCCTGCCGACAAATGAGTCATGCTTCTCGGCTGTGGCATCAGTAAGAGGATGGAACCAGTGGGTAAAATGGGTGACACCGTGCTCCATGGCCCATGCCTGCATTCCTGTTGCCACCTGGTCGGCTATCTGCCTGGTGATGGGAGTACCCTCATCTATCGCCGTCAATACCGCCTTGTAGGCTTCCCGGCTCAGATAGCGCTCCATCTTCACCTTGTCAAAAACATTCTCTGAAAAATAGGAGGATACTGTCTCTTTCGGAACGGGAACCTCTACAGTCTCCCTGTTGAACAGTTCCTTCAATGCACTGAAACGTAATTCTGCCATGATCTGATTTTTTTGTAAAAATAGATCATTTTAGAATACACCCCCAAATTTTCAGGGTAAATTTTGATTTTTTATGTAATTTTATACGTCAACCCCCTTTTTTTAGGGGGTATGTTCAAATTTATTCACTTATTAAGTCCGTGCGGCATTCAGCACGCTGGAAGATGCCGTAAAGAGATTTCTCGAAATCAACTGCTACAACCTTGTATTCAGGGGTGAGGGTGAACTCATCGCCCACATTGCTTGTGAGGAAGTTAATCGCGGCCTCGGGAAAATGGAACGTGGTGTATATCACTCCGGGCTTGACAACATCGGTGACCTGCACCTTCATGGTGGTCATGCCGCGCGCCGAGAAGATCCTTGCGAAGTCTCCCGTGGCCAGCCCCTTCAATCCGGCATCATGAGGATGCACAAAGAGTATGTCTTCCGTAACGAGTTCCCTGTTCGGGGTACGGCGGGTCATGGTGCCACTGTTGTAGTGCTCAAGAAGTCTCCCTGTTGTAAGGATATACGGAAAACGCCCGGCATTCTCGTTCAGTTCAGGTGATGCGTCATAGTCCCACGAGTGGAACTTACCCTTACCCCGTTTGAATGTCTCGGTGTGGAGTATCTTTGTGTCAGTGCCATCCTCTTTGACAGGCCACTGTTTGCCATTGTCGCCGAGCTCATCCCATTTTACACCCTTGAAGAAGGGCACGATGCCTGCGATCTCCTTAAGCAGCACATCGGCCGAGTATCCCTCCTGATTGTAGCCCATCCGGTTCATCATGTCAACCACAATCTGGCCGTCGGGCTTCGTTCCCTCAAGCGGTTCCACCACCTTCAGAACCTTCTGTATCCGGCGCTCGCCATTGGTGAAGGTACCCTCCTTCTCAAGGAACGACGATGCCGGAAAGACCACGTCAGCTATCCTTGCCGTCTCGGTCATGAAGAGCTCCTGAACAACCAGGAATTCAAGTCCCTGAAGCGAGCTCCTCACGTGGCAGGTGTTGGGGTCTGTCTGTAATAAATCTTCCCCCATGATCCACATTGCCTTCAGGTCACCCCTGCCGGCGGCGGAGAACATCTCCGGGATCTTGTAGCCCGGCACTGACGGGTGGTCAACGCCGTAGAATGCCTTATATACAGCCATGTTCTCAGGCTTGGTCACATCGAGGTAACCGGCACCCTGGTGAGGCTGTACTCCCATGTCTGCCGCCCCCTGCACATTGTTCTGTCCGCGCAGCGGGTTGACGCCTACGCCCTCCCTGCCAATATTGCCGGTCATCATGGCAATGTTCGAGATAAGCGTTATCGCCTTGGTCGCCTGCCAGTGCTCTGTCACTCCCAGCCCGTGAAACTCCATGGCAGCATGTGCCGTTCCGTACTCGCGTGCCGCGGCCCTGACAAGTTCGCGGTCTACACCGCATATCTCTTCAAGGGCATCAATATCGAGTGCCGTGAGATATCGCCTGAAATCTTCCCACCCTTCGGTGCGCGAGCTGATGAACTTCTCGTCAATAAGTCCTTCGCTTAGGAGATACCATGCAAACATGTTCAGTACTGCGACGTTGGTGCCAGGGTTGATCTGCAGGTGGTATTTTGCCAGCCTGGCAAGCTCAATCTTTAGCGGATCAATGACGATGAGAGGTGTCCCCGATTCAACCAGTGCCCTTATGCGTGCACCGGTCACCGGGTGTGCAGCCGACGGATTGGCCCCTATAATGATAATGCAGCCCGTTTTGTAAAGCTCGTCAATTGAATTGGTGGCTGCTCCGGTACCGTAAGCCCACTGCATGCCCATAGCCGTGGGAGCATGGCAGACCCGTGCACATCCGTCAATGTTGTTGGTGCCGATGACGATTCTGAAGAACTTCTGCATGAGGTAGTTCTCTTCATTGGTACAGCGGGCAGAAGAAATACCTGCCAGGGCATCAGGACCATACTTCTCCCTGATCTCCCTGAACCTGGCTGCGGTATAATCATACGCCTCATCCCAGGAGACTTCCGTGAAGACTCCATTTTTCCTCACCAGCGGTGTACGGAGCCTTTCAGGATGGTTATAGAACTCGAAGGCGAACCTGCCCTTGAGGCATGTATGCCCCCTGTTTGTCGCACCGTTGAGCGGGGCCTGTATGCCCCTCACGCTGCCGCCAATCACCTTGACATCCAGGTTACAACCCACGCCGCAGTAGGTGCATGTAGTCCGTACGATGCTGTCTGCCGCGAGGGTCTTTGTTGAGTACCTGTCTGAGAGCGCATTGGTCGGACAGGTCTGAACACAGGCGCCGCATGAGACGCAGGGCGATTCCCTGAAGGTGCGGTCATATCCCTTTATTATGCGGCTCTCATGACCCCTTCCGTGGATACCGAGGACATGCTCGGCCTGCAGTTCGTCACAGGCTCTGACGCAACGGTAGCACTTGATGCACTCCGTGAGGTCAGACCATATATAAGGATGGCTCCTGTCCTTTTCGAATTCACTGACCGACAGTTGGTATCTCACATCCGGGCTGCCGGCTTCAGACACAACGCTTTGAAACTCCGTCGGAAGCATGCCGGGGTCAGGCTTCAGCTTGCCGGGAGGGTATTCTGAGAGAACGAGTTCGATGATGTTTCGTCTCAGTCTCCTGATTTTTTCCGTGGATGGATAGATATAATATCCCGGAGCCACCGGCGTATGGCATGATGCCATCACCCTGGCCGGCCCGTTCTCCTTCAGTGCCACCTCCACGGAGCAGATCCTGCATGACCCGTAATTCTCGAGGTTATCTGCCTGGCAGAGGGTGGGGATCACCTCCCGGCCATGTATTCTTCGTACGAACTCAAGTATAGTTTCCCCTGCAATGAAATGGTATGGCCGGTTGTCAATATATGCTGTGTTTTCCATGGCTGCGTCTCTTATGCTGTGAAGTACTCTTCAAGTTCATCGCTGAACCAGTGCATCGCATTCATGACAGGCAGCGGCAGACCGCCGCCAAGTGCGCATAGTGATCCCATCTGCATCGTCTCCAGGAGATCATCAAAGAGCTGCCTGTCTATCTTCCGGCCCTTCTCTGCAGCGCCGGACAGCAGTTCATGACCGCGTACCGATCCGATGCGGCAGGGAAAGCATTTTCCGCATGACTCCCTCTTTGTAAACTCAAACAGGTGCTCAAGGAGTTTAATGACCGGAAAGTCCGCAGGTATTGATACTATTCCTGCATGCCCCAGCAGGAACCCCTCCCTGCTGAACGACTCGAAATCGAGTGTCAGGTCATCGACCTTTGAGGCAGGTACCAGGCCACCAAGAGGTCCTCCTACCTGGAACGCCTTGACGGGGTATCGTGTCCCCCCGCCCATATCGTCGATCACGGTTCTGAAGGGTGTTCCCATCCTCACCTCAAGCAGTCCCGGCCTGTTGAAGGCGCCGTCAAGAGAGACCAGCTTTGTGCCGGGCGACTTCTCAGTACCAAGGGCGGCATAGACTGAACCGCCTTCCTTCAGTATATAGTGTATGTTGGCGAAGGTCTCTACGTTGCTCAGCACGGTGGGCATGCCAAAGAGCCCATAGACGGCCGGGAAGGGCGGACGGGTCCTGACCTCGGGCCTCAGTCCCTCCAGAGAGTTGAGCAACGAGGTCTCTTCGCCGCAAATATATGCTCCTGACCCTTCAACCACATGAAAGCGGAAGCGGAAGGCGGCCTCGCCCGTCGGGCCTGCAGTGATGCCGGCTTCCTCAAGCTCCTTCACGGCCTCCCTCGTTTTTCTCACGGCAAAGGGGTATTCGCCCCGGATATAAACAACGCCCGTATCAGCTCCGGTGATGAGACCCGTCATCAGCATCCCGAAGAGCACCGAGTGAGGACGCTCTTCGAGAAGCCACTTGTCAGAAAAGGCACCGGGATCACCCTCATCGGCATTGCATACAATATACTTCCTGGCGGCCTTCGCCTCAAGTGATGATTTTACCTTCAGATGAAAGGGGAATCCGGCGCCGCCTCTTCCCCTCAGTCCCGATAGCTCCAGTTCCTTCAGCGCAGCGGCGGTGTCAGACACCCACCTGCCTGCCAGGGAGTAGTATTCCCCGGTATCACCCGTGGGAGCCAGCAGTGCCGGCCTGTCAGCATTGGTTGCGGTCTTCAGTGCCGGGGAGGTGCCGTCACCACCCACGATCCGTACCTCGCCGTTGACCATGAAGGCGTCGTTTGCATGACAGTGCCCAAGGCATGTCACCACCCCGATCTCATGCACGGCATAACTATCCATCAGGCTTCGTTTAACGTCAGCCTGCCTGCCTGAGGTGAGACAGGCCGTACCGTCACAGACGAACACCTTTTTCCCAATATGATCCCTGCGAAGGAAATCATAAAAGGAGCTTGCTCCCATCACAGCGGCATGGCCTGTCATGAAATCGCCGGCAACGGAAATGAGCCTCTCATCCGCCGATGCATAAACCCGGCCTGCAGCCCTGACAACCTCGTCATAGAGCCCCTCTGCCACACCTTTTCGCGCAGAGAGACCTCTCAGGTTTCTTGACATATCTTTACTTTTTAGACAGTTACAATATATTATCTTACTGCAAGATAAACAGGAAACATGAGAATTATCACAATCAGACGGCAGTTTATTAATTGAGAAGAGATCCCCATCCTTTTGTTTAACTGAATTTTGTTATATTTGTCGCCTGTATTTTTCAAGAGGTAAATTCAATTATTTAACTAGTTTTCAGATGGCAATACTTCAGACTTTAAGAGAGAAGGCGGGACCGCTTGTTGCAGGTGTGATTGGGGTTTCACTGCTTCTCTTTGTTGTAAGTGATTTTTTCGGGAATAATACTTCCCAGCGCAGGAAGGCAGACAAATATTACGAACTTGCACGTATTGACGGCGAGTCTGTATCATACCAGGACTTTGAAGCCAGGGTGCTGGACCTGGTGGAGATATATAAAATGTCAGGCACCAGCGAGGTGAATGAAGAGTTGCTGACCAGCCTCAGGGAGCAGGTATGGCAGCAGATGCTGTCCGAAAAGCTGATGGATAAGACATATAAAAAGACCGGCCTGGGAGTGAGTCCTGATGAGGTCGAGATGCTTGTCTTCGGAGATGACCCGCACCCCATAGTGAGGCAGCTGTTCACCGATCCCAACACCGGCATGTTCAACGGATCGTTCCTTGTCAACTTCCTGAAAGCCACCGAGACCGATGAAGCCACCAAAAGATACTGGCTCTTCTTTGAGGACCAGATCATCAATGACAGGCTGAACACAAAGCTGGTGAACCTCATGTCAAAGGGACTGTACGTGACAGGCAAACAGGCGGAATATGAAGCCAGCCTCCTGGCCAATACAGTCAGTTTCAGCTATATGGCACGTAACTATGCCACAGTGCCCGACAGCGCCGTTACTGTTACCTCCGATGAGATAAGAAAGTACTACGACGGGCATAAGGATAACTATAAGCGCACGGCCCAGCGTGACATGGAATACATGGTTTTTGACATAGCTCCCTCGGAGTCAGACCTGAAGGAGACGGAAGAGTGGGCAAAGAAAGAGGCGGAGAACTTCGCCGCCGCCACAGACCTGATCCAGTATATCAACCTGACTGCAGACACCCGTCACACGGGTTTTTACAGCACCCTTTCGGCGCTTCCGGAGAACCTCCGCGAACTGGCCCTTTCAGGTGACAGAAATGCTGTCACAGGTCCCTGGTTCGAAGACGGCGCTTATAAGCTTGCACGCATCATTAACATAGCCGAGCGTCCCGACTCCGTAAGGGCTGCACACATACTCCTGTCCCCCAATGCTGAGAGGACAATGACCCAGGCAAGGCAGGAGGCAGACAGCCTGATGAGTCTGATCAGGTCAGGGATCGACTTCAATCTGCTGGCCATGACCAACTCTGATGACCAGGGGTCAGCACAGGTAGGTGGTGATCTCGGGTGGTTCAGCGAGGGGATGATGATCATACCTTTCAATGACGCTTGCTTCTCCGGCCAAAAGGGAGATCTTGTGACGGTTGAGACCACATACGGACTGCATATAATCAAGATACTTGATCAGAGCCGCAGGGTAAAAAAATATGATATCGGTATTGTCGACCGCCAGGTGATCCCCAGCAACGTGACAACACAGCGTATTTATGCCGAGGCATCACAGTTTGCAGGCACCAATAACACATACGAGAAGTTCAACAAGGCTGTTGCTGAGGGCAACCTGAACAAGAAGCTGGCCATGAATGTCACTCCTGATCAGAAAGAGCTTCCCGGGCTGGAGCAGGCAAGAGGACTGGTGATGGCACTTTTCCAGAACAGCAAGGAGGGGGCTATCGTTCTTGACAACAGCAGCCAGGCAGTCTTCGAGCTTCCTGACATGTATGTGGTGGCCTACTGCACCAGGGTCCAGGAAGAGGGAACGGCTCCCGTCGAGGATGTCGCTTCGGACATCAGGTTCATCCTGGCAAAAAACAAGAAGGCAGAGGTCATCTCAGCGGAGATGAAGAAGATGACCGCCGAAGGGAAAACGATATATGATATTGCATCACATTACAATACGACTGTACAGGATGCAAGCGGCATAAACTTCAGATCATTCTCAGTACCGGGAGCAGGGATAGAACCGGGCCTGATCTCGGCCGCCTCGGCATCAGAAGCAGGAGTGCTCTCAAAACCGGTCGAGGGTAATAACGGTGTATACCTGTTCGTGGTCAATACCGTTGAACCGGTAGCGTCTGAAGATATGGCCCTGGTTCGCGAGAGGCTGAATTCCAATTACCAGATACGCGCATCCTACGAGGCTTACCAGGCTATCCGCGACAAGAAGGAGGTTGAGGATATGAGGTACAAGTTCTACTAGGAACCTGTTACCGCCAGCAACACAGAAGAGGCTGTCTCATACGGAAAGGGACAGCCTCTCTTTATTCCGGCCTCGCTTACTGGAGCCTGGCTCTGTGAACCGTCAGGGGGCTTCCCCCTTGAATCTCTCCCTGATGCTCTCCTCACTCTGGTCCCTGGAGAGTGCATTGACAAATTCTGCAGGAATGTTGTAAACATCAACCATTATCAGTCCGTCAAGGCAGTTATTAAAATCAGGATCGACATTAAAACCTATAATCCGGGCATTCAGCTCAAGGTACTTTCTGAGCAGGACAGGTATCCGGTATCCGTTGTCGACATCGCCAACCACCTTCTCAACCTTGCTGATGTCCTTTTCAGCAGAGTCTATGATAATTGAGCTGTCAACGCGCTTGTCTACCTTCATGATGAACTCCTTCCTCGGTCTTACAAACCTTGCCATCTCCGGGTCAAAATGGTTGTTAAGTACGAATTCAACTATCAGCGATTTGGACAGGGGGGAAAAGTCGTTGCTGATGCTGACAGGGCCTATAAGGTACCGGTATTCGGCATGATTGAGAAGCACTGTCAGGAGGCCCTTCCAGAGCAGGAACAGTGACATCGCCTTGCGCTGGTATTCCTGAACTATGAATGATCTGCCAAGTTCAAGTGACTCACCCAGAACAGGTGCAAACGACTTGCGGATATGGAACAGCGAATTGATATAGAATCCCTTGATTCCGTACTGACTCAGTATCTCCTTGCCTTTTCCAATCCTGTATGCACCTACCAGCGCTCCTGCCTGGTCATCCCATACGATAAGATGATGGTAATAGAAGTCATATTCATCAATGTCACTGGCCCTGTTCGTTCCTTCACCCGCAGCCCTGAAGGTTATCTCCCGAAGCCTTCCGATCTCCCTGATGAGATTTGGTATCACCCGGGTGGGGGCAAATAAGACGATATAGTTTTTGCTTGAGAAGAGCTCATGCGACGGTCTCAATGCATTTATCTCCTCTCTCAGCAGAGCCTTGTCGGCAGCAGGGGCTACCGGCTCCTGCCTGGTTCTTTTTCTGCGCCTCAGGCCACTAAAGAAAGGTTTGGCTTCAAGGGCGGAACCCAATGAATAGGTTCTTGCCCTGAGATAACGTCCCAGGCGGGCTGTGTCATTGAAGTCAGCCTGTTCTTTCACGCTCACAGGCTTGCCAATCCGAATCCTGATCACCTTATGGCGCTTGTTAATCAGTTCCGAACCAAGCCTGGCCGTTCGCAGCAACGGATGGATGCGGCCGAGGATATGGTACCAGCGAGAGTTGGTGCCGTGAAAATATATCGGAACCACCGGTACCCCGGCCATCTTTACGGCCCTGATGAGCTGCTCCTGCCACTCCCTGTCAATAATAAGGTTCGAGTCAGACTGGTAGGTTGATACCTCTCCTGCCGGGAAGAGAGACACAACATGACCTTCACTGACATATCTGAGCGCCTCCCTGATCCCGGTGAAGGATGACTTTCTCTCTCCTTTGCTTTCAGGGGCTTCGGCAGGAAGGATATGCTTCCCCAGGGGATCGATCCGCTGAAGCAGGAAGTTGGCCATTACCCTGACATCGGAGCGGCCCGACATGAGTATCTTCAGCAGTATGAGGGCATCAACGCCGCCGAAGGGGTGGTTTGACACGGTGACAAAAGGGCCTGAAGCCGGCAGGTTGGCCAGATCCTTTTCGGGAACCTCAAACCTTATGTCAAGGTGTTCCAGGATGGAGTTGATGAATACCTGGGGGTCAATGTCATAGGTACTGGAGTATACCCTGTTTACCTTGTTGTAACGGAAGATCTGCATCAGTGCTTCGGCAATGATCACCCCTCCCGGTGTGTCAAGGTTGGTGGCCCTGGCCAGTTCCCTTGATGTCATCAGCTTCATTGCGCCTTCTCCATGATTTGAGGGATTGCAGCCTCCCACCCCAGCGGCATAAGATGAACACCGCTGACCCCGCGCTTCTCCTGCAGACGCTTTACGGTTTCGACCGTGATGGCTATGCTCTCTTCCCGGAACCTGTCACCGGCACCCGCCAGTCGTTTCATCACGGCATCGGGTATGGTCACCCCGGGTATGTTGTCATTGAGGTAGCGTGCCAGGTTCATTGATTTAAGCGGGCATATGCCCACAAGGATGTACACCTTGTCAAGAAGTCCTTCATTATCAAGGCATTCGAGCCACGGGTCCAGCATGTCAGGGTCAAATACAAGGTTTGTCTGCAGGAACTGGGCCCCTGCATTGATCTTTTTCCTGTCTCGTATGACCTGCAGTGCCGGCTCCTGTGCCATTGGTGCAGCCGCCGCCCCGAGGAAGAGGCGGGGCCGGTTTTTTATCTCCCTCCCGTCGAGATAGATGCCTTCGTCCCTCATCCGCCTCAGGATCCAGAGCATCTGTACTGAATCTACATCGATGATGTTCAGGTTACCCCGTGGTTTTGGTCCCACGCGCGGGCTGTCTCCTGAGAGGCATAGAATGTTGTTTATCCCCAGGGCATTTGCTCCTATGGCCTGTGACTGGAGGCTGTTGCGGTTATTATCGCGGGCAGAAATCTGCATCACCGGCTCCGCACCGAGTGATGCGGCCACGGCGGAGCAGGCGGCGCTTGACATCCTCGGGATCGCTGATGATCCGTCGGTGAAATTTATAGCGGTGACATAGGGACTGACCAGCCTGATCTTCTCCTCAAGCTGTGCCGTGGCGGCACTCAGCGGCGGCTGAACCTCCCCGGTTATGACGAACCTCCCGCTGCGCAGCTCGCTCTCAAGGCGCGACCGTGGCTCAGTCACGGCCGGAGGGTGATACTCCGCATCACCCCTCCACCAGTCCGGCTGCCTTATCGGCCTGAAGATCTTCTCTTCGAGCATGGCTCCGACGCTCTTACCTTTTCTTGATGAGGGAAGTATAATGGTGCGCAGCCCCACCTCCCTTACCTTTTTCACTACCTCGCCCCATGTCTCCGTCCCTGCCCTGTCCCAGTCGACCGGCGGGAGGACCTCAAGCAGTTTATGCTGACGGTTCATCCTTCGCGACCGCTCATATATGAGGTGCCAGGCACAGCGTCTTGTGGGATCAACATAGCAATACCCGTTGTTCACGCCCCCGCAGGGACCGTTGCGTATACCCTTGGGGCACTCCATATGGCAGATGAAGGCTGTCTCCTGGAGGAGACAGTTACCGCACATCCTGCATCCGAAGAGCGGTCCCTTGACCACCCTCTCTGTAAATGCCAGCATCCGCCCCCCGGCAGAGAGCCGACTGAACGGACGAAAGGCAGGCTGCCACCGTCGTACGGGGGTGAACAGGGCCATGACAATATCAGATGATATACATGTTTATGAGCTGCTCATACAGCTCCTGCCTGCCGCTTGTCTTCTTCGGTTCTCCCGCCCTGACAGCCAGGGCATGGAGGTCTTCGAGAGTCAGTTTGCCCTTCTCATAGAGAGCGCCGTCACCTCTGTCAAACGAGGCATACCTTGCCTTGCGCATTTTCAGATAGTCTGATTCCTTAAGAATACGGTCAGCTATCACAAGCCCGCGGGCAAAAGTATCCATGCCGTTGATATGAGCAATGAAGAGATCCTCGGGGTCGGTGGAGTTACGTCGCACGTGAGCGTCGAAGTTGATGCCACCGGTCTTGAATCCTCCTGCCCTGAGAATGACCAGCATGGCTTCCGTGATCTCATTTATGTTGGTGGGGAATTCATCAGTATCCCATCCGTTCTGATAGTCGCCCCTGTTGGCATCAATGCTGCCGAGCATATCAGCATCGGCCGCTGTCTGCAGGTCATGCTGGAACGAGTGACCGGCCAGGGTGGCATGGTTGACCTCCACGTTCAGCTTGAAGTCCTTGTCAAGGCCATAGTGACGGAGAAACCCTATAACTGTTGCAGCATCGAAGTCGTACTGGTGCTTGGTGGGCTCCATCGGTTTGGGTTCGATGTAGAAGGTGCCTTTGAATCCATTCCTGCGGCCGTAGTCACGCGCCAGGGTAAGCATCATGGCCAGGTGATCAAGCTCGCGCTTCATATCGGTGTTATGAAGTGTAAGATAGCCTTCGCGACCTCCCCAGAAGACATACCCCTGGCCGCCGAGAGCGATGGTGGCATCAATGGCATTCTTCAGCTGCACGGCAGCGTTGGTCAGCACGTTGAAATCGGGATTGGTGGCAGCGCCGTTCATATAACGGGGATTACCGAAGAGGTTGGCAGTACCCCAGAGCAGCTTAATGCCTGTCTCCTTCTGTCGTGCCCTGATCACCGGCACCCACTTTTCAAGGCGCTTTTCGATCTCGAAGACAGAACCGTCTCCGACCAGGTCAGTATCATGGAAGCAATAGAACGGTGCTCCAATCTTTTCAAAGAACTCGAAGGCCATGTCTAGTTTGACTTTTATCCGCTCGTCGCCTTCCATTCCGTCATACGGGAAATCCCTCGTCTTCGCCCCGAAAGTGTCAGTGCCGTCGCCGCAGAATGAATGCCAGTATGCGATGGCAAACCGCAGCAGATCCTTCATTTTTTTCCCTCCTACCTTTGCTTCCGGGTCATACCATTTAAATGCAAGAGGGTTCTTTGAGTCCCTGCCTTCATACCTGATCTTTCCGATTCCCGGGAAGGCCTCTCCAGTCTTCTTTAGTGCCATAATATTATTTCTATTCGTATAATTTATTTTCCAGAATATCAAGCCATTCCATGTATTTCTCATCATAGATCAGCGCCAGTTTGTCATCCGGTTCGCTCGTTCCCGTTATCTCAAGGCCCCTGAAGGCTTCCTCTTCCGATCTGTAATAGCCGCATCCTATACCTGCGCCACGGGCTGCGCCTATCGAACCGTCAGTATTGTAAAGGGTGATCACTGTGGATGTAAGGCTGGAAAGTACCTCCCTGAAGACCCTGCTCTGGAAGAGGTTCGACTCACCGGCCCTGATCACCGCCGGGTTTATGCCTGTCTCTTTCATAATTTCGAGGCCGAAGCGGAAAGAGTAGGCTATCGACTCCTGTGCCGCCCGGTAGAGATGGCCCTGCCGGTGAATGTTGAAGTTCAGTCCGTGTACCGATGCCCCTATGTCGCTGTTACGGAACATTCTTTCGGAACCGTTTCCAAAGGGAAGGATTACAAGTCCGTCACTGCCGGGCTCCACTGATGCAGCCAGGTCATTCATCTCGGTGTATGACAGTGCGGCTGCGGTGTTTTTCTTGAGCCACGAGTTCAGAATGCCGGTACCGTTGATGCAGAGCAGCACCCCGAGACGTGTTATCCGGTCAGTGTGGTTGACGTGCAGGAAGGTGTTTATACGCGAGAGGGGGTCAAACTGGGTAATATCGGTCACACCGTATATCACTCCGGATGTTCCGGCGGTAGTTGCCACTTCACCCGGATGCAGCACGTTGAGTGACAGGGCATTGTTCGGCTGATCACCTGCCCTGTAGGAGACTGGTATGCCGGATGGCAGCCCGAGCTCCTCCGCCATGGCGGTGGTAAGGTGACCCTGCACTGAGAATGACTCTGCAGGCTCAGCCAGCAGCTCAGGAGCAATGCCGTAATATTCAAGTAACTCCTCCGAGATTTCGTTCCTCATGAAATCCCAGAAGATCCCTTCCGAAAGCCCTGTATATGAAGTTTTTATCTCATCGGTAAGCCTCATTGCAAGATAATCCCCGGGAAGCATGATCTTGTGAATGCGCCTGAAGATGGCCGGCTCATTCTCCCTGACCCATGCCAGCTTGGAGGCGGTGAAGTTGCCCGGGGAGTTCAGAAGGTGATGCAGGCAAAAATCCTTACCCATCTTCTCAAACGCTTTCTCTCCGATCTCCACAGCCCTGCTGTCACACCATATTATTGAGGGCCGCAGCACCTTCCTGTCACTGTCAACGGCGACCAGTCCGTGCATCTGGTAAGCTATCCCGATAGCGCCAATATCCTTCCTCTTTGTGCCAAGAGGTTTTAGACAGGAAGTAAGGGCCAGGGTAAAGTTCTTCCACCACACTTCCGGGTCCTGCTCAGCCCACCCGGGCATGGGGGCGGAGATCTCCATCTCGGAAGGAGGATAGGAAGCTGATGAGAGTGCTCTGCCGGTCTCTCCGTTGACAACGGAGACCTTCACCGATGAGCTGCCGAGGTCAATACCCATTAATAGCATAAGGTTCTTTATTTAGGAGAAATTTCTCACTGTCGTGATAAATGTACATAAATTTTCCGTAGACGCATCAGAGCCACAACATGGTTCTGCGATATTGAAAGCCTGTCTTAACACCCCCGGATGTCAGTTCATACCTCCGTTTTTCTGTTACGGTATATGCAGTTTTTGCTATCACAAATATGACACTGGTACGAGGTGTATTTAACATCCCTGCCGATGCCGATGAGGCCGCTGACAGACTTTACGGGGTTCATCAGTGCCGAATCGTTTAGTGTGACAGCACAGAAGTTATCCTTAAAAAACCCAAAGAGTTTATGCTGTTCCGCCACATCCCAGCCACAGTAGCCTGGGCTGAAACGGTTTGTAATTTTCTTCCCTTCTTCACCGGCGGCTCTTTTAAGCTCCTCCTGCAATCTATCGGCGGCATTCTCAACCACCTCCGATCCGATGAGATCATAAACGTATCCGCGGAGGAGGTCCCCATCCTTCATGCTCTGGCGGCTCAACTCTCCCACTGCCGGTCCGGCCGTGCAGATGAAGAGGGCCATATCCTCTGACCCTTTTATCTGTCTGAAGATGACCGGCTGAACATTAAACATAACGCCTTTGATCTCAACTGTTTTATCTTCAGACCACATCCTGACGTTATTGAAGACTATATATTCAGCCTTTACGCCGCCCAACGGCATAAGCTCTGCCGAAAGCTCCTGTATCAGTTCGGTAACAGGCTCAGGTGCAGTACCGGGCAGGTAGCCCATGGTCCGCTCCAGTGCCTCAACGCCGGGAAGCAGCTCTCTGAATGTATATGTGAACTTGTTCAGGATGGCAGTGTCATTTGATAATGTTCAATGAAACGGATTGCATAATCATCCCTTCCGAGGATGAGGTCTGCTGCCCTTACCAGCCCGGAGATCTTTTCAGGATTAGCGATGGGGCATGTGAGCCCGTACATGATCGACATGGCCATATGTGCGTTGTTGATATGTTCGCGGTTTGGCAACCCGAATGAAATATTGCTGGCTCCCTGGGTGATGTTGTGTCCCAGCCTTTCATGTATCAGTCTTATAGTCTCAAGGGTCACTTTGCAGGCATTGGGATCAGCGCTGACGGCCATGGCCAGCGGATCGATTATCACATCCTCCTCCTTTATGCCGGCGCGGATAGCGCGTTCAATGATCCTTTCGGCAATCCTCAGCCGTTTCTCCGGATCGTGGGTTATGCCATCGTCATCAAGGACCAAACCGATTATCGCTGCGCCATATTCCTTTGCAATGGGCAGCAGCCTTTGCAACGATCGTTCTTCACCATTGACGGAATTGATCAGGCATTTGCCCCTTGATACTTTAAGGGCTGCTTCTATTGCCACCGGGTTGGGGGAATCAAGGCAAAGTGGTATGTCAAAGTTATCCTGAAGGGCAATGACTGCTTCGGGAAGAAGCTCTTCATCCACCACCCCGGGAAATCCGACGTTTACATCCAGTACATCTGCCATGGCGCCAATCTGCGATCTGGCAATAGACAGCATATATTCAAAGTTCTTCTCCTGCAGGGTGGAAACGAGCCTTTTCCGCCTGGTCGGATTGATTGACTCGCCGATGATTACTACCGGCCCTTCAGTATCAATTATCACTTCTTTTGATCGACCAGATAAAACCGTTTTCATCTGTTCATTTGGTTTAGTCCATAAAGGTAGTGTTGACAAAGGTCAGCTTTGTCTACATAGCTATCGTTTTAAGAAACTCTACTGCTCCCTGGGGATCGGGTGAATAGTGGTCAGCCCCGATCTTTTCACAGAACTCGGCAGTAACCGGTGCTCCTCCGACCAGTATCTTCATATCAGTGTAATCTTCCCTTAGGGAGGCGACAGTCTTACGCATGTTCTCCATGGTTGTGGTGAGTAATGCTGACAGCCCGATCACTGCGCCCGGGTGTTTTTCTGCGGCCTGTTTGAATTTTTCGGTGCTTACATCCACTCCCAGGTCAATTATCTCCCACCCTGCGCCTTCTATCATCATAGCCACCAGGTTCTTGCCTATATCATGCAGGTCGCCCGTCACCGTACCTATTATGAAGGTGCCTCTCCTTTTAGTCTCGCCTGAGAGGTAGTAAGGTCTGAGATGGATCATTGAGCTGTTCATTGCCTTGGCAGCCATGAGCATCTGTGGAACAAAGATCTCATTCCGGCTGAACTTTTCCCCTACCCTTGACATAGCAGGAATGAGAGCCTCTTCAAGTATCTCAACTGGACTGACTCCTGAATCGAGTGCACTCCTTGTGAGTTCAAAGGCACCTTCCTGATTCTTCATGGCAGGAGGATAAGGCGATTTTATATCGACTTTACCAAACTCGACACAGGCAGAAATTTTTTCCAGAATTTCACTCATTACAATCTTGTGTTTGTCATCAATGAGGCCCAGGCTCTCCTCATGCGGATGAGCAAGGCATGATCATTCATGAAACGGCATGTAAATAAGCACAATTTTTTTATCCGGTATCATTACGGTTCAAAAAAAAACTTTTGAAGTGCAGGGGAAGAGTGATTTAGGATCAGTCGATGGGCGGTATTGTTTAATAGAAACAAAAAAGCCCCGATTGTTTCCAATCGGGGCTTTGTTTGTAAAGTCGGCGGCGACCTACTCTCCCACATTTTGCTCTGCAGTACCATCGGCGCAGGAGGGCTTAACTTCTCTGTTCGGAATGGGAAGAGGTGGAACCCCTCCGCTAAAGCCACCTGAAGACTTTAAATATCGTGACATGCTGGTTAATTGTAAGTTTAATAAGACATTCCTCAGAAAGCTCACGGGTAATTAGTACTGCTTGGCTTTGATGTTGCCACCTTTACACCTGCAGCCTATCAACGTCGTAGTCTACAACGACCCTTAAGGGAAATCTCATCTTGAGACGAGCTTCGTACTTAGATGCTTTCAGTGCTTATCTCTTCCAAACATAGCTACCCTGCGATGCAGCTGGCGCCACAACAGGTACACTAGAGGTCTGTCCAACACGGTCCTCTCGTACTAGTGTCAGGTTCTCTCAAATTTCCTACGCCCACAACAGATAGGGACCGAACTGTCTCACGACGTTCTG
>CAZHTG010000018.1:25043-58020 GCA_964535795.1 uncultured Rikenella sp. | reverse complement strand
CCGCGACCCTCGGCGTGACAGGCCGATATTCTAACCAAACTGAACTACCGCACCAAAAGCGATGCAAAATTAATGCATTTTTCCATTCCTCAAAATATTTTACTCAAATATATCTGAGATGCCCGTAAACGCCCGAAAACAGGCAAAAGGGGCCGTTCAAAACTGTGATATATACTACTGATCCTTATCTGAATCCATCAGGTTTCTTATATTTGTTTGGGAACCATCCTATGAAGAACATCTACTTTCAGATAGCAGATACCGACACCCCCAGACCGGGACTGGTGCTGGCAACAGTGACAGGCACCAGCGGATCGACGCCCCGGAAACCGGGGAGCTCGGCGCTTTTTCAGGATGGCAGGCTGGTAGCCGGCTCCGTTGGCGGAGGAATAATCGAGGGCAGGGTGCAGGATTACGCACGCAACTGCTCCGATGGATGCGAATCGGCACTGCTTCAGTTTTCACTTGATAAAGAAACCTCCGACCCGGAAGAGGCTGTATGCGGAGGAACAATCACCATACTTGTCGACAGTAACCCGCAGGCTCACCTGGCAGCCTTCAGGGAGATGCAACAGAGCATCGGAGCAGGACAGCCGGGCATCCTCGTCACCAAGGTTATCCCATGGAATGAAACCAGCGTGATGATAAAACGGTGCTGGACCACCGGAGTAGGTGAGATCCCAATATCATGCGGCTCAGGCACAGACCTGTCAGTTGAAGTAAGAAGTATCCTTGACGCAGACGGCAGGACCGTATTCAGGGAGATCGAAGTGCCCGTGCCGGGTGAGAAACAACAGGCAAAGATCTTTCTTGAGCCGATATTCCCTCTTCCCCGGCTGGTGATAGCCGGAGCTGGTCATATTGGAAAGGCCGTATCTCACCAGGGCCGGTTGCTCGACTTTGAGGTCACCGTCATTGACGACAGGGAAGAGTTTGCCAATCCTGTCAACCTTCCGGATGCGGATAACATTATTGTAAAGGATATAGGCGAAGCAATGAGGGAGCTGCCTAAAAATAAGAATACATATATCGTCATTGTTACCCGCGGTCACGGTCATGATGCCGATGCCCTTAAACCATGCATAGGATCAACAGCAGCGTATGTCGGAATGATGGGCAGCAGGGTGAAGGTGGCGAAAATGCACAGTGAATTCATCGAAAAAAACTGGGCTACGGAGGATTCCTGGAGGGAGATACATACTCCCATTGGCCTGGAGATAGGATCAGAGACGGTGGAGGAAATAGCGGTGAGCATTGCGGCACAGCTGGTAAGGGTGAGAAGCAAAAAGAATTAAGAATTAAGAATTAAGAGGCATTAGCGTATTATAATGAATTAAGGGTAATGGATGCAGGAGGTATGCACGATAGTGCTGGCGGCAGGTGAGTCGAAACGGATGGGCTCGCCAAAAATGCTGCTTCCTTATAACGGGAAGACTGTCATTGAACAGGTGATTGTCAACGTTCTTTCGGCAGGAATCAGCAATCCGGTAATAGTTCTCGGATCGGATCATGAAGCAATCCTGAAGATAATCAAAGGTCACCCGGTATCTCATTGTTACAATGAAAACTACAGGAACGGCATGCTATCGTCGGTGCAGTGCGGATTGGCCTCAATTGATGATCAGATAAGTGCGGCGATCATCATTCCGGGCGACCAGCCAATGATAGATGCGGCCCAGATAAAAAGGGTAATGAAGGCATGGCATGAGTCGGGAAAGGGAATCGTGATGCCGGTACACAATGGCAAACGGGGGCATCCTCTTATAATTGACATGAAATACAGGCCAGAGGTTATGTCGCTGCCGGAGAGCAAGGGTTTGCGGGCGCTGGCGGAGCGACATCCTGATGACGTCATGGAGGCTGAGACGGATGATCCGTCAGTCCTGAGGGACATTGACACGCAGCAAGAATACATGAATGAACTTAATTTAACCAGGAGATATGGAAGAGACAATCCGGTTTAAACTGAACGACAAGGAGACGGAGCTGGTAACTGATCCGAACCAGATTCTGCTCTGGGTTCTGAGGAATCATTTCGGTCTTACGGGCACAAAATATGGTTGCGGCATAGGGTTCTGCGGAGCCTGTACCGTGCTGGTAGACAATGAGCCTGTGAGGTCGTGCATGATGCCTGTCAGCGATGTGGATGGCAAGAACGTGGTCACAATCGAGGGTCTTGCAACAGGAGAAAAGCTTCATCCCGTGCAGCAGGCATTCATTGACCATGACGCTCTGCAGTGCGGCTTCTGCACCCCGGGTATGATACTTACGGCTGTGGGTATGCTGGAAAAAAATCCTTCGCCCACACGTGATGATATTGTCGGCGGCCTGGAGGAGAATCTATGCAGGTGCGGAGCCCATACACGTATTATAGACGCAGTCGCGGATGCAGCAAAAGCAATGAAAGGAGAGAACGGGAAATGAAAAGGGAAAATGTAAAAGTGACAGCAGCCACTGTTTCAACGGGAATGAAAAGAAGGAGCTTCTTCAAAATCCTGGGCGGCGGGATAATAATTTTCTTTAACCCCTGGGGTGCACTTGACCTGCTCTCTTCACCTCTTCCCCAACCCAGAACACTTACCAAAGACTATAACGCTTTCCTTCATATAGCTGAAGACGGAACTGTTACCTGTTTCACGGGTAAGATCGAAATGGGCCAGGGAATAATAACCTCACTGCCGCAGATGATGGCCGACGAGCTCAATGTCGCTCTGAAAAGTATTAAGATGATAATGGGTGATACCGATCTTTGTCCGTACGACCAGGGCACCTGGGGCTCGCTCACCACCCGTGTTTTCGGTCCGGCCATGAGGGCCGCCGCTGCAGAGGCCAGGGGCGTACTCGTTGAAATGGCTTCTGAAAAGCTGGGAGTACCGGCCGGGCAACTGGAGGTGAAGGATGGCGTGATCATGGATATGAGTGATCACGGCATGAAGGTGACCTATGCAGAGCTGGCAAAGGGTAAAAAACTTGAGAAATACCTTGATGTCAAACCTCCGGTTGAGGATTATACACAGTTTACTTACGTTGGTAAATCTTTGATGCACAGTGATGCCTTGTACAAGGTTACCGGCAAGGCGATATATACCGGCGACCTGAAGCTGCCCGGGATGCTTCATGCGAGGATAGTGAGGCCACCATCACACGGAGCAAGCCTGGTCTCGGCTGACACCTCAGAGGCTGAAAAAATGGAAGGGGTAAAGGTCGTTCGCGACGGCGAGCTCATTGCGGTGGTCAGCGAGAACCGAGACCTGGCCGACCTGGCGGTTGTGCGGATAGGCGCTGAATATTCCTATGATGAAATGAAAGTCAGCAATGAAACGATATTTGACTATATAAACAGGGGTGAATACCGGGTTAACGTCGTGCGGACAGCAGGTGACCCGGATGCTTCCCCGGCGCAGTTTGACAAGGTCTTTGAGCATGAGTACCATGATCCCTACCTTGCCCATGCGCCTATTGAGCCTCACACCGCACTTGCCCGTTTCGAAGGGGAGAAACTGACAGTCTGGGCCTCAACACAATCGCCGTTCGGACTGCAGGACTCCCTTGTGAGGGACCTGGGGCTCACCCGTGAGAATGTCAGGGTGATCACCCCCTTCGTGGGTGGAGGCTTTGGCGGCAAGAGCGCCAATAGCCAGGGTGTGGAGGCTGCACGGCTGGCACGCCTGACCGGAAAACCGGTCATGGTTGCATGGACGCGCGATGAGGAGTTCTTCTATGATACCTTCCATCCCGCTTCAGTGGTAAGGGTGAGATCGGGGATTGACAAAACAGGGAAGATAGTATTATGGGATTACCATGTATATCTTGCCGGCACCAGGGGAGCTGATACCATTTATGATGTGCCCAATGCCCGGACCACAAGTTACAGCCAGGACAGATCGAAATACCCGGTGCATCCTTTCGGTACGGGTGCGTGGCGCGCTCCGAACAACAACACCAATACCTTTGCCCGCGAGACCCAGATAGACATCATGGCCAATGCTGCGGGGATCGATCCACTCGAGTTCCGGCTGAGGAATCTCAGTGATGAAAAAATGATCGGGGTACTGAAGGCAGTGGCAGATAAATTCGGATATGTACCCGGCAAAACCCCTACAGGAAGAGGCATAGGAATTGCCTGCGGCACCGATGCCGGAACCTGGGTGGCTCACATGGCTGAAGTGGAGGTTGATAAGAAGACCGGGAAAGTAAAGGTATTAAGGCTGGCATGCGCACAGGATATGGGTCTCTGTGTCAACCCTCAGGGAGCGCTTATACAGATGGAGGGCTGTCTGACGATGGGTCTTGGTTATACATTCACCGAGGAGTTGAGGTTCGACGGTGGCATCATCCGCGACAGGAATTTTGACAGCTACGAGATCCCCAGGTTCTCATGGCTCCCGAAGCTGGAGTGTGTCATTATGGACAAAAAGGACCAGGCACCTCAGGGTGGGGGAGAGCCTGCCATCATTGGCGTGGGAGCGGCAGTGGGCAACGCCATCTTTGATGCCACCGGCGCAAGGCTCTTCAGGGTGCCGTTCACGCCGGAAAGGGTACTGGAGGCGATGAAAAAGTAATTAAGAATTAAGAATTAATTGTAATACAGGATGTTATGAAGAATAAAGGAGGGAAGCGAAAGCCACCCTCCTTTTCTATACAGTACTTAGAACAGGATTACTTGCCTGTGAGGTACCAATCGTTCTGGACAAGCAGATCATTAACTTCCAGCTCCCTGAAGGGAATGGGAAGTATAAGATTGCCGGCGTCATAGGCATAGCCACCGATATTCTGCTTCCACCTTTTCAGATCATGCAGACGGAAGCCTTCCCAGCAGAGCTCAAGGTAACGCTCGTCACGGATCTGTTGCCTTGTAACAGATCCGACATAAGGTGGAGCATTGGACCTGTTGCGTACGACATTGATATCCTGTGTCGGAGTGTTCGGGCCAACATCGGCACCGGGGTCCTCAAAATTGGCCTCGGCTCTGATAAGGTACATCTCAGCAAGCCTTATCAGGTTGATGTTCGTATAATAATCCCCCCACTTGGAGGTGTTAATACCGTTGCTGTTGACGATTGTGCCAACACCTCTGTAGTACATCCTGTTGATATCGGCAATTGTCATGTAAGACTCTGTATTCCCCTGGAACATTCCGCGCTGGTCAGCAGGATCAAACCTGTTGAGAAAAACCTGCTGGATCTCATAATCTCCCCTGCCGGCGCCGTTGAGAGAAGCGTACATCACGGCAAGCCATGGGTTGTTTGAAGCGACATTGTTCTGAAATGCAAAGATATCCTCCGGTGAATTGCTGTTATTGTTAAAGGCATCCAGAGGTGTGTTTGTCAGTGAGAATGATCCGTTTTGAATAATATAGTTTGCTTCAGTAGCTGCACCTGCGTAGTTGCCCATTTGCAGATGCATCCTGGCAAGGATTGCTCTTGCAGCGAATGATGAGGCATAGACATCATTGTCTTCAGGGAGCAAATCGCGTGCTGCTGTCAGGTCATTCAGAGCCTGGTCATAACACTCCTCTACAGTATTCCTCGGGACATTGACAGCATCGGCCACATCTTTTGTCGGAGTGAGCACAAGCGGTACTGCCGGCTGATTGTTTGCAGCACCGGCTTCATAAGGCAACCCGAAAAACCTGGTAAGCTCAAAGTAAGTCCACCCTCTTAAGAAACGGGCCTCCCCCTCAACTATATCCCGGTCTTCCTCATCAAGAATGGCAAGTATTTCCGGATCTACAAGCGTGTTGCAGGTATTTATAAGCTTATAAGCCTGCACCCAGGCGTTTTCCACATAGCCGTTGGTAACTGTGGCCTCTTTCTGAATGAATTCACGTGGTTCCTCGAAAGTTCCGAGAAAAAGCATATCACCTGTTGATGCATACAGTTCACTAAATTCATTGAATGCTGTTCCGAAGATCGATGAGCTCCTTCCGTCGAGGTAAGCACCAACAAGAGTCGCTTTTATGTTTGCAGGTGTTGTAAGAGCAACAGCAGCGTCAATGGACTGTTTAGGCATAAGGTCCAGCTTCTCATTGCAGGAGAAGAGCAGTGCGGATATCGGAACCAGCAGTAACAATTTCTTGGTATTGATTATAATATTTTTCATGATCATTACTGTTTGGAGTTAGAATGAAAGATTTATACCCAGGGTATATGTCCTTGCCTGCGGAGCAGTATAGAAATCGTATCCCTGTATGATATTTGTGTTCTGTGTCGAACGGCCGGTGCCGGTGTAGTTTACCTCGGGGTCCCATCCCTTGTAATTTGTAAAAGTATAGAGGTTCTGGACACCTGCGTACAGCCTGACAGACGACATCTTTATCCTTGACGTCAGCGATTTTGGCAGACTGTAGCCAAAGTTGATACTTCTGATTCTGATGTATGAGCCATCGTAGAGATACCTGCTCATTGTTTTTACCCCGTTATTTTCACCCATACGTGCCTGAGGAACGTCTGTAATGTCACCCGGATTCTGCCACCTGTTCATCTGATCTACGGTCTGGTTGTCAAACCATGCAGCGTTGGCAGACTGATAGATGCCGGCGCCGTTATAGATCTCGTTGCCGTAGACAAAGCTTATCAGGGCATTCAGATCGAAACCCTTGTATTCAAAGTAGTTGTTAAAACCACCGGTGAAGTCAGGGTTGGGTGATCCTACTATCTGAGGCTCGGCAAGGTTGAAGTTATTCGTTGTTTCATCGTTGTCAGGGCCGAGGTAATAAAGTGCATCACCGTTGTCTGGATCAACCCCGGCATATTTTACGAGCTTGAAAACCCCGATGGGCTGGCCTTCTATAACATAATTAATTCCATTGGGTGTTATCTCCGGACCATTTATATCAATGATCTTATTCCTGTTGAAAGACATGTTGAAGTCGGTCGTCCAGACAAAGGAACCTGCAAAATTATTGGAGTGAATGGAGAATTCGATACCCTTGTTTTCAAGCTCTCCGACGTTGCTCCATACTCCTGTGAATCCGGAAGTCGACGGCAGTGTGCGATAGAGAAGCAGGTCAGTCGTTTTCTTCTGGTAATAGTCAATTTCACCGGTTACCCTGTTCTTGAAAAAGCCGAAGTCGAGACCGAAGTCTGCCTGTGCCGTGTTTTCCCAGCCAAGCTCCCGGCTCTGAAGCTGTGTTGCATCAAGGCCGTTCCTGCCGGCATAGTTGACACCTGTATAAAGGGCCAGGTGAGCATAATCAGGTATACCGGAGTTACCCGTTAAACCGTAACTGGCTCTTACTTTCAGATAGCTGAGAACGTCCTTGATCCCTGCCATGAAATCTTCCTGTGTCAGAATCCATCCTGCCGATGCGGCAGGGAAGAACCCGTAGCGATTGTCAATACCAAATCTTGAAGATCCGTCAATGCGACCGCTGAGAGTGAAAAAGTACTTCTCATTGATTTTGTAGTTTGAACGTGCAAAATAAGAGAGATACGAGTTGGCATATTCCCAGCTTGAGAAGGCGGTTGCTTCGGCAGCATTTTCAATATTCTGGAAATCATCAGTGGGGAAGCCCTTGGCGTAAATATTAGAGCCTGTGGTATTCGACTGCTGGTATGACATACCTCCCACGATGTTAAGATGGTGTACGCCGAAGGTTTTAATATATGTCAGGTAGTTCTCCCAGTTATAATTAACAACCCTTACCGAGCGGTTCTGCGCTTCACCGGCGGGACCGCCGGTGATCGTAAGGCGACCCCAGTAATTCTTCTCTCTCAGATCCATTATATCAGTTCCGAATTCACTTTTAAAAGTGAGGTCTTTAAAAAGGGCATATGATGCGTAGAAATTTGCCAGGCTCCTGAAGGAAGTCTGATTGTTAGAGCCATCACGCAATGATATGAGGCCGTTATAATAAATTGTGTTGGTATTATACTCACCCGTTTCAGGATCAATTACGGGAGTGAGGGGCGACTGTGCCACAAGCTGAAGGGGAGTGGAATAGGCATTATCATTTTCAACCCTCAGCATCTCAGTTCTTATAAGATTCATCTGAACGCCGAAGCTGAGTTTTTCTGTTGCTTTCTGGTCGAGATTAAGCCTGCCGCTCATCTTTGTCATACTGTTACCCCTCAGGATACCTTTTGTGTCATCATAACTGACTCCCGAGTAAAAAGTAGTGTTGCCGCTACCGCCTGAGGCAGACAGGTTGACCCTGTTTACTGAACCCTTCTGAAAGGCTTCCTTCTGCCAGTCTGCATCATACCCGTCGTCCCAGAGCGGACCGATAAAATATTCCCAGAACTCATCCTTGGGCAGCCAGTCCCATACGTATCCGTCAACCGATGCATTATCCATAGCTTCGCCAAACAGCTCAAGGTACTGGTCTGCATTCAGCCATTCGATGAGGTTGCTGGGCTGACTTATGCCCGTAGTGTACTGAAGATCAAATTTCGTCTCTCCTGTCTTTCCCCTCTTCGTAGTAATAATTACGACCCCGTTCGATGCCCTCGAGCCATAAATTGCAGCTGCTGAAGCATCTTTGAGGATCTGGATTGACTCTACGTCGGTCATAGCCAGGTCAGCCAGTGGGCTTGTAGGCTGGTTGTCTTCGTTCGAGAGGTTTTCAGTAGTGATGGGTACACCGTCGACAACATAGAGCGGCTGGTTATTTGCCGATACCGATGATGATCCCCTGATCCTCATCTTGATAGTTTCTCCCAGCTTTCCGCTTGCCTGCTCAATGAAAACGCCAGAGGTCTTACCCTGAATGGCCGATTCAAAGCTGGCTGTGGGCATTTCTGCAATACCTTTTGTCTCGACCTTTGTGATGGCTCCGGTCAGCTCACGCTTGATGGCTGATCCGTAACCAATGACAACAATCTCGTCAAGGCCCACGTTGTCGTATTCAAACTCCACGTTAATCACGCTGCCATCACCAACGTTGATTTCCTGTGTCTTCATTCCGATGAACCTGAAGACGAGAATATCGCCAGGAGCGGCGTTTATTGAGTAGCTGCCATCCAGACCGGTGGCTGTCCCGCTGGATGTGCCCTTAACCTGAACGGTCGCCCCGATTACGGGCTGCCCGTCGGTAATGTCAGTGACCAGTCCTGTAATGGTTTTAGACTGCCCGAAGGCATTCAGCACCATCACTGCTGAAATCAATACAGTTAAAAATAATTTTCCCATGGTTGAAATGTTAGAGTTAAGTTAAATCAATCTATATAAAGACCGGTGAAAAGTTAATGTGACGCATCAGATTACGTTATTTTTACGTTAACGGGTTAAGAAATGTAATGCTACAGGCCTGTAGCAGGCTGAATTTCCGTTCATTGTCGAATAAAAAAACTAAAATTCACATTACCATAATTTCTGTGTTCCGACCTTGACATGTGGTTTGCAAAATCCAATGTACGCGGATGTTCCAGAATAAATAGAGTTGATTGGGTCACCGCTCCTGACCGCAGAACCATATCGGGGATCTCCGTCAGCCAGTTAAGGGCATAGGGAGGATCGGCAAATATTATGTCATACTGCTTGTGGCAGATTTTCAGCCAGTCACGTACATCCATACGATGCACCCTTGCTGCCTTCATTTCAAACTGTCTGAGGGTGTTCCTGATGAATTCACAGTTGCGCCTGTCAGTCTCTATGATATCTATGTCTTCCGTTCCACGTGATGCGAATTCGTAGCTGATGGCTCCGGTGCCGCCAAACAGGTCAAGAAAGGAGACGGCAGAAAAGTCATACCTGTTGGTCAGTATATTCATCAGGCTCTCGCGGGCAAAGTCCGTTGTGGGTCTCGCCGTGAATCCGGAAGGGGGTTCAATGTGCCTCCCCTTGAATTTTCCTCCTATTATTCGCACGCTGCTGCAGTGAAAAGGTTGAGCCAGCGATGCAGGTGCAACTCGTTCATGACATAGCTGAGACTTTGTCTGATGATGGGGGCGGCAAACTTCACGTTCGCGGCAAAGTTGAGAAGTGCGATGTGCGCCTCACTGTAGGGTTCAACAGTGCCGCTGACATATATTGTTTCATCGCTCTTTATACCCTTCCTGTCAAGCACGTTAAAGAGAAAGTATGCTGCATCAGAGTTGGCGCTGCATGCAAAACTGTTGCAGAAAGTCAGGTTCCTTTTTTCGGCGATGATGACAGTGATGAAACTCTTCTCGAAATGGACATGTATGTAGCATTCTTCCGATGTGCGGCAGGCAGCATCGACGTGCTGCAGCAACGGTTTAGTGTGGTGCCATGGGGTCACATCACGCCATCGTGATGATATCCCTTCAATCGCTTTGTCTTCCGGGGAGAAGATCACAACCGCATCAGGGAAGGGAAGATTGTTGGTAAAAATCTTCGCCTCTTCAGTAACCCGGTTATTGAAATGAAAATAATCATCTTTGAGACGAGGCTCAAAGACAGGTGAAGGAACCAGGGTAAAGAGAGGGGAAGGGACAATGATAAAGACTTTCCTGTAATGCCTCCCCAGGAAGTCGTCGTTTTCAATTATCTCTCCCAAAGGCCTGACTGAGCCATCAGCCGGCACCTCACGGGGATAATGCCTGAGCATCACATACTTTCCGCGCAGAAGGTCAAGAACGGCAATTGAAACACCCTCTTCAGAAAGCTCCAGTGTAAGATCGTAATTGTCAGTCGCGTTTATGTCGAGGGTCTCATCAATGAGTTCCAGGGGATATGGCTGCGACGTGGCCATCAATCCTCCCAGTTCCCTGCATTGTTGTTCGGTACCCTGATATCCCCAACCTTCATGCCGGGAAATCCTGTTATCTTGGTCCTCTGTTCATTGTAGTTGACCACCAGCTGCCTGTCGAGATCACTGAGAAAGACATCATTGAGTACATAGGCCTCAAATACGTTTACAAGAACCATTGAGGTGGTCATAACCCTGGCAGAGGCCATTTTGAATTCAATGTTGTCTGTTCCGGGAACATACCTGAGCTGTTCGATGGGATAGCCCTTGTCAAATATCGAATCACGCACGGCAACATAGCTTGTATCCCGGCTGATAAGTCCTTTCTTGACGGCTTCTCTTTCACTTGTGATGCCTTCAGCAATCATCTCGTCAGTAAGTGACCCACGCCTGAAGACCAGCGGGAGGGAGTCGGTCTCAAGGAAGGTGATCAGAGTATCAAAACTGCCTGTATAATAGCCTTTTACAGCCTTAAACGCTTCCTGGGCAGTCCTGATGTCAATAAGCCTCTCCTTGATGGCATTTTCTCTTGCATCCTTTTCCCTGTTGAACCGGATCGGCTGCATAATGCTTTCGATGAGAAAATAAATGAGAACGATGATGATAATCGTAAATACAATGTTGAGAGCCGTTTTCATGTCTTTTGTGATCGATTGTTGAGTAACTTTGTGCAAATTTAAAAAAAAAGCAGACTGATTTCCGGATTGTTAAAAGAAAATGAGAAAGGAGAATATTTACACGCTTCTTGAGAAAAACCTTGGGTACATTCCGACACAGGACCAGTCTGACTGCATGCGTCTGCTTGCACAGTATGTAACAGACAATACAAACGATGTTATCTTTCTTCTTACCGGGTATGCAGGCACGGGCAAGACAAGCCTTATTGCCTCACTGGTAAGCACTCTCGACACCCTTCGCCAGAGGTCGGTACTGCTTGCACCGACAGGCAGGGCAGCGAAGGTGCTGAGGTCATATACCGGGAAGGAGGCATACACCATTCACCGCAAGATTTACAGGCAGAAATCAGCTACAGACGGTGTCGGCAAATTTGTCCTTGACCGGAACCTTCACAAGGAGACATTCTTCATAGTGGATGAGTCTTCGATGATACCTGACGAATCATCTGAGGGGTCAATGTTCGGCAGCGGCAAGCTGCTTGAAGACCTGCTTGAGTATGTCTATACCGGCACCGGCTGCAAACTTATCCTTGTCGGTGATGTGGCGCAGCTGCCCCCGGTAGGGTCGATAGTCAGTCCTGCCCTTGATGAGAATGTCATGCGCGCAACAGGCTTCGGGCTTGTGACCTTTGAGCTTCACCAGGTCATCAGGCAGAGCGAAGGGTCAGGCATTCTGATGAATGCCACGGCTGTCAGACAGCAGGTCAGTGACGGTGACCTGTCAGTCCCAGAACTCGAGCTGAAGGGGTATAACGACATAGAGCGACTGGGTGGAACTGACCTTATCGACCGGCTGACAGAAGCCTATGACAGGTGTGGCACTGAAGGTGCCATCGTTGTTGTCAACTCCAACAACCTGGCCAACAGGTACAATCAGGGAGTCCGTAGCCGTGTCTTTTTCAGGGAGGAGGAGATAAGCACAGGAGATATTATCATGGTTGTCAAGAACAACTACTACTGGCTGAAGGATGAGGAGAACGCATCTTTCATTGCAAACGGAGATATTGCCGAAGTGCGGCGGATAAAAAAATACGAAGATATGTATGGCATGCGGTTCGCCGATATGACCCTCTTTTTTCGTGACACCGAGCTGGAGCTGGATGCGAAAGTGATGCTTGACACTCTGATGCTAAATACTCCTTCGCTTCCTCCGGAGAAATCGCGCGAGCTATATTTTTCAGTACTGGCAGACCATCCCGGTATACGCTCCAAAAGGAAGCAGTATGAGGCGGTGAGGGACGATCCTTATTACAATGCCCTTCAGATAAAGTTTGCCTATGCTGTCACCTGCCATAAGTCGCAGGGAGGACAGTGGGAGAGGGTCTTCATTGACCAGGGAATGTTCAACCGGCAGGAGCCGACGATAGACTACCTGCGGTGGTTCTATACGGCCCTGACCAGGGCCACGGAGAAGGTTTACCTGGTGAATTTTCCGGATAGTTATTTTAGGCAATAGGCAGTAGGGGCGGATCTGCCGTGAGTTCTATTCTCCGATGATTTTTACCAGGATCCGCTTGCGTCGTTTGCCGTCAAATTCGCCGTAGAAGATCTGCTCCCAGGGGCCGAAATCAAGCCTGCCGTCGGTTATGGCCACGACCACTTCACGACCCATGATCTGACGTTTCATATGGGCGTCGGCATTGTCTTCAAAGCCATTATGCCGGTACTGCGAATGAGGTTTTTCAGGCGCCAGTTTTTCAAGCCACACCTCGAAATCATTATGCAACCCGCCCTCGTCATCATTGATGAAGACTGAGCTTGTGATGTGCATTGAATTTACCAGCACCATCCCCTCCCTTATACCACTATCGGCCAGGCATTTCTCCACCTGGGGTGTTATGTTCAGGTAGTCTCTTCTGTGAGGGGTCTCTACCCATATCTCCTTTCTGTATGACTTCATAGCTTCATATAACCGATAATGTTGTCTATCCTGTGCTCAAGCTTCTGCCACAGGTCTTCAAACTGTTTGACATCGTTCATCTCCGTTTTGGCACTGAAGTAGAACTTGATCTTCGGCTCGGTACCGGACGGACGGACGGAGATTTTGGTACCGTCTTCAAGGAAGAACTGCAGTACGTTTGATTTCTCCAGGTTGAGGGGATTCGTCTTTCCTGTGACCAGGTCAGTGGAAACCAGCGTCAGGTAATCGTCTATTCTAATCACACTGGTACCTGCGATGGCAGCCGGCGGGCTGGATCGGTAGCCCTCCATCATGCCCTTTATCTCGGCGGCTCCTTCGGCGCCCTTCCTGACGACGTTGACCAGCTTCTCACGGAAGAGTCCATATTCCGCATAGATGTCGAGCAGCAGTTCCCAGAGGGTCTTCCCCCTGTCGCGTGCCCAGGCGGCTGCCTCCGCCATCAGCGTAATGGCTGACACCCCGTCCTTGTCGCGGACATAGTCGCCCGCAAGGTAGCCGAAGCTCTCCTCGCCTCCTCCGATGTACTTCTCCTTTCCGTCGAGGTCGCGCATCAGCTCCGCGAAGAACTTGAAACCTGTCAGAACATTGTAGCTTTTTACCCCGTTCATGGATGCAATCCGTTCGAGCAGGTCGGAGGTGACGATGGTATAGATGATGTATTCGTTTCCCCTGAGCTGCCCGTTTTGTTTCTTCTGCGAGATGATGTACCATGTGAGCAGGGCACCTGTCTGGTTGCCGTTAAGCAGCACGAACTCGCCTGTTGTTTTCCTGACCGCTACACCCAGCCTGTCGCCGTCGGGATCAGTGGCCATGACCAGGTCGGCTCCCTTTTCCTTCGCCAGGGATACAGCCATGGCAAGAGCATCCGGATCCTCAGGGTTGGGAGAATGAACAGTGGGGAAGTTGCCGTCTGGGACAGACTGTTCCTTCACGGTGTGCACGTTGGTAAAACCATATTGTGCCAGGGCCTCGGGAACAATTTTATAACCAGTTCCGTGCAGCGGGGTATAGACTATACCTATATCATGGTTCCTCATGATAACATCAGGGTTGATGCTCAGGGCTCTCACCTCAGCAAGGTATTTCTCGTCTGTCTCGGCACCAAGCATGATGATTTTTGATTCATCGCCCCCTGTCTTTATCTCACTGACCGAACTGATGCTGCGCACCTCATCGATAATGCCCTTGTCATGGGGCGAGACCACCTGTCCACCGTCGTTCCATGACACCTTGTATCCGTTGTATTCCTTCGGGTTGTGCGAGGCAGTTATATTCACTCCGGCATCGCACCCGTATAGTCTGATGGCGTATGACAGTTCAGGTGTAGGCCTCAGGGCCTCGAACAGGTATGCGGTGAATCCGTTGGCGGTGAAGATGTCGGCTGCCACCCTGGCGAAGTAGCTGCTGTTGTTCCGGCAGTCGTGGGCAATTGCCACTTTTATCGAATAGGGGTTGACTGCATGCTTCTTCAGATAGTTGGCGAGCCCCTGTGTAGCCATACCCAGCGTATACCGGTTCATCCTGTTTGTGCCGGCGCCCATGATGCCGCGCAGTCCGCCGGTGCCGAATTCGAGGTCCTGGTAGAAGGCATCAATGAGACCTTTCTCATCATTGTCAAGCAGGTTCTGAACCTCTTTGCGTGTTGTCTCATCGAACTCTTCGCCCAGCCATGTTTCGGCTTTTTTTCTGATGTCAACAATATTGATCATATCCGGTTGATTTTAGATATACAGTTATTCAGGCTTGTTCGCCAGTGAGGTATGTCAAGGTTGTAGTTTTCCCTGATCTTGCTTTTGTCGAGCACACTGTAGGCAGGTCTCTGGACTCTCGATGGATAAGCTGAGCTCCTTACGGGAACCACGGAGCATGAGGAACCTGCTGCGGCTGCTATTTCAGTGGCAAGGTCAAACCAGCTGCAGACGCCCTCGCCGGAGTAGTTGAATATGCCCGGCACAAACTGGTGCCTGTTCTGAATGACACCGCTGATGACCTCCATTATTGCAGCTGCGAGGTCGGCGGCGTAAGTGGGTGAACCCACCTGGTCAAAGACCACTCCTATGCTTTCTGCGGAACCTGCCTTTCGCAGGATGGTCCTTACAAAATTATTCCCGTACGAGGAATAGAGCCATGATGTACGTATTATCATTGTCTGCTGCCACCGCATGGCAGCCTTCTCCCCGGCGAGCTTGCTCCGGCCGTAGGCAGAGGCTGGCGAGGGGATGTCATCCTCGCGGTAGGGAACAGGTTTGCTGCCGTCGAAGACGTAGTCTGTTGAAATATGTATAAGCCTGCAATCAGATCCTGCCAGTGCGTTTACGATGTTCTCAACACCTTTCCCGTTTATCAGCGTTGCAAGCTCCTCCTCCTCCTCAGCCTTGTCGACTGCCGTATAGGCGGCGCAGTTGATGACCCATGAGGGTGACAGGTCAGTGATAAAGGCTGCCGTGGCACCCGCGTCAGTTATATCCATCTCGCCCGCGTCGGTAAAGACAAAGTTGTAGCCGCTGTAACGTGCTGACCGTTCCCTTATCTCACTACCGAGCTGCCCTGATGCACCGGTAACCAGTATGGCTGTCATAAGGCAAATGTGAAATTTGAAGTGATATCCCTGAAAAGAGGCTGGACAAGATCCTTGGGACTCATTATCTCACTTCCCCTTTCAATCATCCAGTCGATGCCGAGGGCGGGGTCCATCGCGTTGATGCCCCTCTCATGGGCTGTCGAATAATTGTTGTCGCACTTGTAGAGGACGATAGCCCTCTCGCTTAGAACCGACAGGCCGTGGGCAAATCCCTTCGGTATCAGGAACTGCAGTTTCTTTTCAGAGTCTATGATCAGTCCGAACCACTTTCCGTACGTAGGAGATCCCTTGCGTATATCGAGGGCTACATCATAGATACGGCCCTCGATAACCCGTATCAGTTTGGCCTGTGCAAAGGGCTCCTCCTGGTAATGCAGGCCGCGTATCACACCCTTTGAGGAGCTTGACTCATTGTCCTGCACCGGTTCGTAAACGATGTCGCTTTTACTGTATTTAAGCTTGTTATAACTTTCAAAGAAGTACCCCCGTGCATCATTGAATACATCAGGTTCAATGATAATCAGTCCGGGGAACTCTGTCTGGTGCACTTTCATGGTCAGGACTGTTCGTTTGCGACTTTCATGAGATACTGCCCGTACTGGCTTTTGGCGAGTGGTCTGGCAAGATCAACCAGCTGTTCCCTGGTGATGAATCCGCTTTTATAGGCAATTTCCTCTATGCATGAAGCGCTCAGTCCCTGTCTCTGTTCCAGGGTGGCGATGAAGTTGGATGCCTGCAGGAGACTGTCGAAGGTGCCGGTGTCAAGCCAGGCCATGCCTCTTCCGAGCAGTTTAACCTCCAGTGCCCCTTCCTCAAGGTAGAGCCTGTTGAGGTCGGTGATCTCCAGTTCACCGCGGGGAGATGGCTTAAGGCTGAGCGCCCGTGAAGCCACGGTGTTGTCATAGAAATAGAGACCCGTGACTGCGTAGTTTGATTTTGGCTTAAGAGGCTTTTCTTCAAGGCTGACAGCCTTCATATGCTCATTAAACTCAACCACGCCGTAGCGCTCGGGATCATTGACTGCATAACCGAAGACCACCGCCCCCTTCTCCAGAGAGGCTGCCTCCCTGAGAATGGTTCCAAAGCCGTGGCCGTAAAATATATTGTCGCCGAGTATCATGCAGACATTGTCATCACCTATGAAATCCTCTCCAATGATAAATGCCTGTGCCAACCCGTCAGGCGAGGGTTGTTCCCTGTATGAAAAATTCATTCCAAGCCTCGTGCCATCTCCAAGGAGGGCCCTGAAGCTTGGCAGGTCACGCGGAGTGGAGATTACCAGCACTTCGCGAATGCCTGCAAGCATCAGCGCGGAAAGCGGATAATAGATCATTGGCTTATCGTAAACGGGCAACAGCTGTTTGGAGATCGCCTCCGTTATGGGGTGAAGCCTGGTGCCGGACCCGCCGGCCAGGATTATTCCTTTCATTTATAAATAAATTTGGTTGTACAGAAGACAAAAATAGAAAAAAGCATCGATCTGAACAGTGACCTGATGGGAACAGTCTCTTTAAATTCTTACAGGCTGAAAATCTGCTGCTTGTTCATGTCTGAAATAAAAAAATAACTATCTTTGCAAGCAATTTTTAAACAACATAATGTCTAACTTATTAATTTTCAATTAATTTATTAAGATGAGTGAAAATAATGATCAGTCCGGCAACATTGCGAATGACGAACTCGATGTGACCGGCACAAGCGCAGAGGATGTAAAACCAGCTGAGGTTGTAACAGAATCAGCAGGTGAGATGGTTGCTGAAGAACAACCTATTCTCAAAGAGAAAAAAGAAAAAAAGGTGAAGTCTGAAACCAGGGCAGCTGCAGCTGCAGCTGCATCACCGGAAGAATTTGACTGGGATTCATACGAAAAGGACGGCTTTCTGACCAAGTCAAGTTTCGCAGAGCAGGAGAAGCTTTATGAAGAGACACTTTCAACCGTTGCCGTCGACGAGGTGGTTGAAGGGAGAGTAATTTCCATGAATAACCGCGAAGTGGTTATCAACATCGGGCAGAAGTCCGAGGGAGTTGTGAGCCTGAACGAATTCCGTTACAATCCTGATATGAAGGTAGGTGACACGGTTGAAGTATATGTTGAGAGCCAGGAGGACAAGAAGGGCCAGCTGGTTCTTTCACACAAGAAAGCCAGGGCTTACAATTCATGGGACAGGGTTAATTCAGCCCTTGAAAACAACGAGATCATCACCGGTTACATCAAGTGCCGCACCAAAGGCGGTATGATCGTTGATGTCTTTGGCATCGAATCGTTCCTTCCCGGCTCGCAGATAGATGTCAAGCCCATCCGTGACTATGATGTATATGTCGGTAAAACGATGGAGTTCAGGGTGGTCAAGATAAACCAGGAGTTCAAGAACGTGGTTGTATCGCACAAGGCCCTGATAGAAGCCGAACTGGAACAGCAGAAGAAGGAGATCATTTCCAAGCTCGAAAAGGGACAGGTGCTTGAAGGTACAGTCAAGAATATCACCTCATACGGTGTATTCATTGACCTTGGCGGCGTTGACGGGCTTATTCATATCACCGACCTGTCATGGGGCAGGGTCAACCATCCTGAAGAGATTGTACAGCTTGACCAGAAACTTAATGTTGTTATTCTTGACTTTGACGATGACAAGAAGCGCATTGCCCTGGGTCTCAAGCAGCTGACGCCCCATCCGTGGGATTCGCTCAGTGAGACCCTCAAGGTGGGTGACCAGGTCAAAGGCAAGGTGGTGGTTATGGCCGACTATGGTGCTTTTGTGGAGATCAATACCGGTGTTGAAGGACTGATCCATGTTTCAGAGATGTCATGGTCACAGCACCTTCGCAGCGCACAGGAGTTCATGAAGGTGGGCGACGAAGTTGAGGCAGTGATACTCACCCTTGACCGTGAGGACCGCAAGATGTCGCTCGGCATCAAGCAGCTCAAGCCTGATCCCTGGCAGAACATTGATCAGAAGTACAGCCTGAACTCACGCCACAAGGCCCGTGTTCGCAATTTTACAAACTTCGGTGTATTTGTTGAGATCGAAGAGGGTGTTGACGGCCTGATCCACATATCTGACCTGTCATGGACCAAGAAGATCAAGCATCCTGCTGAGTTCACCTCAATAGATGCCGAGATCGATGTAGTGGTTCTGGAGATTGACAAGGATAACAGGAGACTGAGCCTTGGCCACAAGCAGCTTGAGGAGAATCCCTGGGATGTGTTTGAAGATCTTTTCACCGTTGATTCAATCCATGAAGGAACGGTCATCGAGGTCTTTGACAAGGGTGCAATCATCGCCCTGCCTTACGGTGTTGAAGGTTTTGCCACACCCAAGCATCTTGTAAAGGAGGATGGCACTTCAGCAGTTGTGGAGGAGAAGCTGAATTTCAAGGTCATCGAGTTCAACAAGGGCGCCAAGAAGATCATCGTGTCTCACAGCCGCGTCTTTGAGGATGAGAGAAAAGGTTCAGAGACTTCATCCAAGCGCTCAGAGTCGGAAAACACCAAGAAAGCAGCCCGCAAACTAAAATCCAGCCTCGAGAAAACAACCCTTGGAGACATCACCGGACTTCAGGCTCTCAAGGATGAGATGGAAGAAAAAGAGGCTAGAAGTATAGGTAAAAAGAAAAAATAACCTTACTTTTATTTGCCAAAACAATCAGCCATGGACTTCAATATTGAAAACAAGAAACAGTGTACGGTTATCAGCATCGAGACCGAGAAGCTTGATACTCACATCGCCCCATCTCTTAAATCAGAGCTGGTGCTCATCTCCGGTAAGGGAGAGAGGAATATCATTCTTGATCTGAAGCGATGCCAGTATTGCGATTCCTCAGGCCTGAGTGCCATTCTGGTGGCCAACAGGCTCTGCAAGAACGCAGGCGGAACCTTCGTTCTGTGTGGACTGAATGAAGCCGTTGAGCGACTGATAACCATCTCTCAGCTTGATACTGTATTGTCAATAACCGCTGATACCGAGGAGGCAGAGAAGCTAATCTCCTGAGGAGCCGTGGCAGCATGTCTATCAGGCTGACCATACTTGGAACCAGTTCTGCTCTGCCCACCTCAGACCGATATCCGACCGCTCATGTACTCAATGTGCATGAGCGGTTATTTTTAATAGACTGCGGTGAGGGCACACAGATGCAGATGCGCCGTTACCGGATAAGGTTCGGCAGGATAAACCATATCTTCATCAGTCATCTGCACGGCGACCACTTTTTCGGACTCTACCCGTTGCTTTCGACTTTCAACCTCATGGGGAGAAAGACACCATTGCATCTGTATGCTCCCGCACCAGCGGAGGAGATGATTGTCAGGCATCTGGCCGACTTTGACATAAACCTTGCATATGAGCTGGTTGTGCATACTCTGGCAGGGCGTACCATCAGATCTATCCTTGACGACAGGAGGGTGGAGGTCTTTTCCTTTCCACTGAAACACCGTGTTACATCTTTCGGTTTTCTCTTCCGGGAGAAGATGCCTGACCGGAATATCATCCGTGAGAAAATAGCGGAGCACGGTCTGAGTATCGCAGAGATAGGCAGGCTAAAGAAGGGAGAGGATATTGTCAGGGAGGGAGGTGAGTTAATCTCCTGCGATGAGGTAACCATCGCCCCACGCCGGCCTTCGTCATATGCCTTCTGCAGTGATACCGGATGGTTTCCGCGGCTCTCATCTTTCGTCAGCGGAGTTGACCTGTTGTACCATGAGGCTACCTTTGGCGATGAGAACGAAGCTTTGGCAAAAAAGACAGGGCACTCCACCGCCAGGCATGCTGCAACCGTTGCGCACGACGCCGGCGTAGGACGTCTCATCCTGGGCCATTTCTCAGCCAGGTATAAGTCGCCTTCGACACTCGAGGAGGAGGCCCGCCAGGTTTTCCCGGCTTCGGAGGCCGCCCGCGAAGGCAATACTTATGATATCGGTTGATGAGGATGATGCCACAGATTGATTATCTTTGAGCCATTCTAAGTAATTTTAATTGATCACCGCGTGCAAGAAAAAATACTGATCCTGGATTTCGGATCTCAGTATACGCAGCTTATAGCCAGACGTATCAGAGAACTTAATGTCTATTGTGAAATCTATCCCTTTAACCATTTCCCGTCGCCTGATGAGACTGTGAAGGGCGTCATTCTGTCCGGCAGCCCTTACTCTGTCCGTGACAGGAATGCTCCCTTCCCTGACCTTACGGGCATAAAGGGTTTGTTGCCCCTTCTTGGGGTGTGCTACGGCGCGCAACACCTGACTCATAATTTTGGCGGAGAGGTGCTGCCTTCAAACAGCCGCGAGTACGGCCGGGCAAATCTGGCTTCGGTTGACCAGGGTGACCCTCTCTTTGCAGGTGTGACACCCGGGACCCAGGTATGGATGTCTCACGGTGACACAATAGCCAGTATTCCTGAAGGATACACCATAACAGGGTCAACCGACGATGTAAGGGTTGCAGCATTCAGGATCGATGCAGAGAAGAGCTGGGGAATACAGTTTCACCCGGAGGTCTACCATACCACGGAAGGACTTAAGATGCTGGGTAATTTTGTCAGGGGTATCTGTGGCTGCAGGGCCGACTGGACACCCGAATCATTTGTTGACATGACGGTGAGGTCACTCAGGGAGCAGATTGGTGATGACAGGGTGGTGCTGGGTCTCTCAGGCGGAGTAGACTCATCCGTTGCCGCAATCCTGCTTGACAGGGCCATAGGTCCGCAGCTGACTTCTATCTTCGTCGATAACGGCCTGCTCAGGAAGAATGAGTATGAGTCTGTACTGGAAGCATACAAAAGGATGGGCCTGAATGTCCTTGGCGTTGATGCCTCTGCAGCCTTTGTTGATGGGCTCAGGGGAGTAGATGACCCGGAAAGGAAGAGAAAGATTATCGGCCGCATCTTCATTGAGGTCTTTGACCGTGAGGCGCACAGGGTACAGAGCGTGAAATGGCTGGCCCAGGGCACAATATATCCTGACGTCATCGAGTCAGTCTCAGTCAACGGCCCCTCGGCAACTATAAAATCGCATCATAACGTGGGCGGGCTGCCTGAGAAGATGCATCTGAAGGTGGTTGAGCCCCTTCGCCTTCTCTTCAAGGATGAGGTCCGCAGAGTGGGGCATGCGCTGGGTATGCCAGATGAGATACTGAACAGGCATCCGTTCCCGGGTCCGGGCCTAGCCATCAGAATAGTGGGAGAGGTCACCCCCGAGAAGCTGGAGACCCTGCGTGAGGCAGATGACATTTTCATTTCGGGACTGAAGCGGAGCGGTCATTATGATAAGGTATGGCAGGCTGCAGTTATTCTTCTGCCTGTCCAGTCAGTTGGAGTCATGGGTGATGAGAGAACATATGAGAATGCCGTGGTGCTCCGTGCAGTGACCTCTACCGACGGTATGACTGCTGACTGGAGCCACCTTCCCCACGAGTTTCTGGCCGGGATATCAAACCAGATCATCAACAGGGTGAGAGGGATCAACAGGGTAGTCTATGACATCAGCTCAAAGCCTCCATCGACTATTGAGTGGGAATGAAATGCGTTAACATCTGAAGAAAGGAAGCACAAATGAAAAAGAGATATATGATTATTCTGACGGTCCTGATTTTTATCCAGGGAGCCGGCTTAAGGGGGCAGGGCCTTACACAGGAGACATTCAAGATAGGAAAGACCCTTGCGCTGCTCGAGGCCATATATGTTGACAGTGTTGACATATCAGCAATAACCGAACAGATGATCATCACCACACTGCGCAATCTCGACCCGCATTCAGTCTATATACCCTCAGAAGATGTGCAGGAAGAGCGTGAGCCCCTGCAGGGCAACTTCGAGGGAGTGGGCATTCAGTTCAATGTACTTAATGATACAATAATAATTATTTCGCCCACCCCGGCCGGACCATCGGAGAAGGTAGGCATCCAGGCCGGTGACAGGATCATAACCATTGACGGCGACAAGGTGTCAGGGATAGGTATTTCCTCCACCGGTGTACAGAAGAGGCTCAGAGGGCCCAAGGGAACCACGGTGGTGGTGACCATCTTCAGGAGAGGAGTAGATCAGCTGCTGGAGTTCACCATCACACGTGACAGAATCCCGGTCAACAGTCTCGATGCTGCATACATGATCTCTGACGGTGTCGGCTACATCAAGCTCAGCAGGTTCTCAGAGCAGACCGCCACGGAGTTCGGGGAGGCTGTAGCGCGAATGCGGCTTGAAAAGATGGAGAACCTTGTGATTGATCTTCGCGGCAACTCAGGTGGTTACATGGTGCCAGCCGTGCAGATAGCTGATGAGCTTCTCGCCAGGGAGGAACTGATAGTATATATTGAGGGCCTTCATACATCGAGGCAGGAGTACAGGTCAACGCCTTCAGGTTCGCTCACAAGGGCCAGAGTAGCTGTGCTTATTGATGAGGGGTCAGCCTCGGCGAGCGAGATACTTGCGGGGGCTGTCCAGGACTGGGACAGAGGTGTGGTCATCGGCCGCAGGAGCTTCGGCAAAGGACTGGTGCAGAATGGCTTCCAGCTTCCTGACGGGTCAGAGATTCGGCTTACGATAGCACGCTACTTCACCCCGTCAGGGCGATCGATACAGACACCTTACAATGAAGGATTCGACAAGTATTTCCAGAAATACTACAGCCGTTATTTCAATGGTGAGCTGGTACATCCTGACAGCCTGAACCTGCCGGACTCTCTCAGGGCATACACAATCCCCAACAGGAGAGTTGTCTATGGCGGCGGGGGCATCATTCCCGATATTTTTATTCCCATTGATACAACCTATTATTCAGACTATTACCGTGATCTCATCAGGACCTCCACCCTGATAAATTTCATGGTCTCCTACACTGATAAGAACAGGAAGGATCTTACCCGAAGGTACAAGTCTTTTGAGCGCTTCACCGCGGAGTTCACCTTCGACGATGCGACCATTGAAGAGTTGAAGGCAGCAGGGGAGAAGAACAAGGTGAAGTTTGACCAGACGCAGTTTGACATCTCTGCTCCCGAGCTGAAGAGGGTGATGAAGGGCCTTGTAGCCAGGGACCTGTGGGATATGAATGAATACTACAGGGTAGTCAATGAAGATGACTACGCCATCAGCAGGGCTCTCTCAATACTTACTGACCCGGTACTTTATGACAGGCTGCTGGGTTATCCGAAGGAGCAGTAATGAAGTTTCTTGCCAAAACACTCTTCGGCCTTGAGGATGTGCTTGCTGCCGAGCTCAGGGAGATGGGTGCAGGCGGTGTCACGACCCTCAACAGGGCTGTGTCCTTCGAAGGGCCCAAATCACTTCTTTATACGGTAAACTACAGAAGCAGGCTCGCGCTTTCAGTGCTTGTGCCTGTCGCCGTCTTCAGTATTAAAAGTCAGAAAGACCTTTATAACGGAGCCGTCTCAGCGGATTGGGACCATTATCTCGATACAGGCACTACATATGCGGTGACGGCCGTTGTCAGCTCTCAGCTTTTCACCCACTCCGGATATGCTGCCCTGGTGGTGAAGGATGCCATTGCCGACTTCTTCCGCAGGCTTACCCTTTCGAGACCGTCAGTAGACCCGAAGATGCCCGACCTCCTCGTCAATGTGCATATAAGCAATGACAGGGTCACCATCTCCCTTGACTCCACGGTAGTCCCCCTTTATAAAAGAGGATATCGCCGCGGCCAGTCAGAGGCACCTCTGAGTGAAGTCCTGGCGGCAGGCATGATCGCGCTTTCCGGATGGAGGGCCGGGACCCCGCTGCTAGATGGCATGTGCGGCTCAGGAACCATTGTGGCTGAAGCAGGACTGATAGCCCGGAATATTGCTCCCGGTAAGTTCAGGAAGAGCTTTGGCTTCATGAAATGGAAGGATTATGATCCTGCGCTCTTCAGGTCGGTTAAATTCGAGGCTGAGAAGAAGGAGAGGTCTTCTCCGGTGAAGATCTTTGGAAGAGACATATCTCCGGAAGCCTGCGCCACAGCCACAGAAAATATCAGGGAGGCGGGCCTGGGTGACACCGTCACTGTTGCCGAGGCTGATTTCTTCAAGAGTCCGCCTCCTGCAGATGCGGGGACCCTTATCATCAACCCGCCATACGGGCACCGTATTGGCACCGCTGACATGAGCGCGTTCTACGGTGCGATAGGCACAGTGCTTAAACATCAATACACCGGTTATAACGCCTGGATACTGTCAGGTGACCAGGCCAGCCTCAAGTCTGTGGCACTTAAACCATACCGAAAATTTGACCTGCTTAACGGAGACATTGAATGCCGGTTTGCGGGCTATGAACTCTACGGCGGAAGCAGGAAAAAAAACGGTGGAGACATACGTTAATACTGAATTTACCGTTCCTCATGCAACCCTGGTCAAAAAAAGCCGGTCATATCTTAAATATTAATATCAGTATGTTGCCTATTAACAACAAACCCCTATTTTTGTTACTTGTTTTAGCTTTTGATACTTGCACAGAGGCCCGATGAGCTTTGATCTTGAAAATCTTGTGAGTGACCTTGACATCAGGGGTGCGGTCCTTTATTTTAAAGGAAATGTTGACTCAGAGGTTATCAACAAAGCTCTTGACCTGGTGGAGGGTAAGCTCCTTACGACACGTGAAGCCCCTAGGCTAAGGAAAAAGGTTTACAACGTACTCGTGGAGAGCTTGCAGAACCTTTACCATCATGCGGATAATATTCCGAGGGGTTACCATGCATCCAGGCCTGACAGGTTCGGGCTGGTGGTGATGGAAAAGCTCGGCGGGGGATACAGGATCACAACCTGCAACTTTGTGGCTGCTGTGAGAGTAAGAGAGCTGGAAGAGAAACTGACCAGGATAAACCGTTCGACACCCGAGGAGATTAAGGAGCTATACAAGGATATCCTTAATCACCAGGAGATAACGGAGAAGGGGCTCGGTGGACTGGGATTGCTTGACATTGCAAGAAAGACCGGTCACAGAATCGATTTCAGGTTTAAAAGATATGACAACCTGAATACAGCCTTCCGGCTCAGTGCAGTGGTAGCTCCGGCTTAGGACATTTAACAAAAAACAGATAACCATGGAACCGATCATCATTGAAGGAACACCCAAGACCCCGTCAATAAAATTTGACGCAAAAGATGGAGTATTTGAAATTAAAGGCAGATCTATCCCGGAGAATTCCGTTGAGTTCTATAAGCCGCTGAATGAATGGCTTGACAATTATATGCAGATCCCCCTTGACAAGACGGTTGTGAATATCAGGCTGGAGTATTTCAATACCAGCTCTTCAAAATGCATCCTTGACGTCTTCAAGCGCCTGGAGGCGATCCACAGGTCAAAACATGACGTGGAGATAAACTGGTTCTATGAAGAGGATGACGAGGACATGCTTGAGGCAGGAGAAGACTATGACTCAATTATCAAAGTGCCGTTCAAGATGATTGAGATTGTAGAATGATCCATTGCAGGTAAGCAGCAAGATCGGTTAACTGATACAGCAGAGGGTGCCCGCCACACGGCCGGCACCCTCTGTTATTTGTATCCATCCGGGACTTACCTTTCCCTCTGCCGCCGGTCGCGGATGACCTTCCTGATCTTTTCAGATGATTCAAGAATCCTGTGCAGTGCCCTGAAATAGAGTAATATATACAGAATAGTTGTCATGAACCAAATGACCCCGGTATTTACCGCAAGTGTTCTTGCATATACGCCGAAGAGCTGTTTGCGGGGGGCATAGAAATGCGCCTTGACGAGAGGATTGACCGGATCGAAAAAGATCTGGTCATAGTTCTGGTACAACCGGTTCCTGTAGCGTTTGATTTTATTCTTCTCGTTGTCATTCCTGACGAACTCTTCCAGCGACTCGTTCGTATACTGCTTCTTCATCGTGATGAAACCCTCCCTGTCGGCACGCTCGTATGCCATGATGCTCTGGTCGCGCGCTTCCACGGCGTCCTTTGACACCTCTATATAATATCTCCTGACTCTGTCTATATAGTCGCGGGCCGCCTCTATGCTTTCACGCGTTATTTCACCGGGGTTGATAAGACTGAGATCAAAAGTGACGGACGGGGTGAACCCAAGCTCCTCTTCAATTTCGTTATAAATAAGGGTCATGTCCTGCCTGTCGGAATCATCGAGCCTCTCCCAGTCTATATTGCTCTCAAGCCTTGAGAGAATGCTCTTCATTTCATTGTACCAGATATCTTTCTTGAATTTGGCAATGCTGATTACCTTGTCATACTGGTAAAACTTTTTTTCAAACCTGTTATTTATGAACTGGTCAACAGCAAGTGCCTCATAACCCCATCGGGCTGCTATTATTTCCCCATAAACAGGGATTGACACCGGTGATGAGATGTTAGGGTTGAGCCTGTCATACTTGACTATGATGCCGCTGAGGATTATCTGGGGGATGACAAGGAAGGGAATGAGGATATAGATCGTCACCACAGTCTTGAAGCTGTCTGAGATCAGCAGGCCCATCATGTTCGAAGTAGCCCAGCAGCTGAAGAGCACAAGCCAGTATTCGAACCACATCCCCCTGATGCCGAAGATGGAGTTTCCAACGGCTACGAATGTAGCAGCCTGGATTGCGGAGATCAGGAACTGTACACCAATTTTTGAGAGCAGGTAACTGTTCCAGCTGAGGTTGAGAAAGGCCTCGCGTCGGAGAATCTTTCTGTCTTTGATTATCTCCTCTGCACTGACTGTCAGTCCCATGAAAATGGCAACTATGACTGACATGAAGATGTACACGGGCAGGTTGCTGTTCTGTATCAGGGTATATGCCGGGTGGCTGACACTCTCATCGAAGTAACGTATGATAAATGCCAGGAAGAGGGCCAGTACCGGAGCCTCAAGCAGGGTTATAACAAGATATTGGGTGTCAGAGAGCTTGGAAAGGATATCCCGGGTGACAAACACAAGGAACTGCTTCAGCTTGCCCGGGGTCCGGAGCGTTATCTCGGGGATCCCGTTGCCCGGACCCGGAGGTGGCGGTGTCTCTTCCTTATGCGAGTTGTAAAAGGCGCTCCACTCCTGGGGCGATACCTTGCGTATGGAAGTAGGCCGCCCGAATTCATCGAGCACCTTCGATTCGACAATGCTGAAGATTTGTTCGGGATTAACATTGCCGCAGGCATGGCACTCACTGTCATTGTATTTTGGGAGCTGCATCCTGTCCTTGAAGTAGCCTATTGAGCCGACAGGGATTCCGTAGTAGATCATGTAGCCCCCCGTATCGAGGAAGATAAGTCTGTCAAACATCTTGAAGATGTCGGATGAGGGCTGATGAATTACGACGAATATCAGCTTGCCCTTCAGCTTGAGATCATTCAGGAGGTCGAGTATGTTCTCCGAATCGAGTGACGATAACCCCGATGTAGGTTCATCAAGGAATAGTATTGACGGTTCCCTTATCAGTTCAAGGGAGATGTTCAGCCTTTTACGTTGTCCTCCGGATATCTTCTTATTCAGCGGGGTGCCCACCCTCATATCCTTGATATCAAATAAGCCGAGGCTGTGCAGCATATTATCAACCCTGAGAGTTATCTCATCATCCCTGAGGTTGCCGAAGCAAAGCCTGGCATTGTAGAACAGGTTCTCGAAAACGGTCAGCTCCTCTATCAGAAGGTCATCCTGAGACACATAGCCGATCAGTCCCTTGACCTTCTCTGCCTCGTGGTGGATGTTGATGCCGTTTATCAGCACCTCTCCGGCATCAGGCCTGTTTGTGCCGTTAAGGACACTCAAGAGGGTTGATTTTCCTGCACCCGAGGCACCCATGATACCCACCAGTCTTCCCGATTCCTCGGCAAAGCTCATCCGGTGCAGTCCTACCTGTCCGCTCTTGAACTTGTACTCGAGGTCACTGACCTTATACACTACCCTTGAGGCCAGTACACTCTCGTCAAGGAACTGTCTGATCACCTCGGAGTAGTAGATGGGCTTGCTGCTCATGAACTTCAGTGAGGCACCCCTCTCAAAGAGATAGACCTTGTCTTCATGCCTGAGCTGGCCGCTGAGAAGCAGCTCTCCCGTACCGAAAGACCTGACGAAGAGCATGTCAGCCTGTGGCAGGTTGAGAACCCGCACCTGCCCCCTTAATGTGTTATTGACAATATGATGAGTCTTTTGGTAACTACTGTTCCGGTCACTGTCAATTATCAGTACCTGCGACGATTCCAGGACCTCTGACCGGCTTGACATCACAAACTGCTGTATGAGCTGATAATCGTCAGGATTAATATTGAATCCTTCTGCAGCCGTTATGATGAACTCCAGTTCAGTACTGCTCACTTCGGCTCCGTCAGAACGGCAGTACTCAAGTAACTGTACAAGCACAATGATTTTCTGGTTCAGCGTCAGTTGTGCCCCGATGTCAAAACAGATCTTGATGATCCTTACGGAAATGGCCGCATTTCTTCGGGCTTCATTGCCCTTCTTTAACCTCTGCTGTGCTTCGGCATAGTAGGCATCGAAGATCCTCAGGTAGGCATCAACACCCTCCTGGTTGAGCTGGGGTCTCAGGAAGGCCTCAACAACCCTGCGCCTGTCTGACTCATTGCCCTGTGCAGGTGCAATGATGGCAAAGAGATGCATCAGGGTATTAAGTATCTTCTCATTCATCCCGGAGAGGTTTTCCTGCCTTGTATTACAGTGTCTGAATTTATTATAACGAAGCGCGATGCCCTATATTATCCGTCATCTGTCATTATGGCATGGATTGCCGGCAGAGAAGGCTGGTGGAAAAAAAGTGAATTTTCCCCGGAAAAGAGAACAAGTGAATTTCGAAGTCTTTATTATGATGACACAGGCCTAGTACGGGCTGCTGCGTTTGAAACTCTCGACGCAGCTGGAGCGGTCAGGGTAGATATCGAGAGCAGTGTGTAACTGGAGCAGCTCGAAGAGTTCCCGGGCGCGCGGGGTCAGTCCGCAAAGCCTTATGGTACAATAATTTGACCGGGCTACACGCATGGAGTGCAGTATCATGGCAAAAGCTGTACTGTCAAGGAGGTCCACACCGCCAAGGTCTATCACAACCTTTGTATAGGGCAGATCAAACATCTTCAGGATGTCTGGCCTGATGTCATCTACATTAAGCGCGTTTATCCTGTCTGTGGTGAAGCTGAGGACCTCAACCCCGTCAACTTTTTCATAATGTACCATGCCCGGTTACCTGTTTTTGCTAATATAATCGTTCATCTCGGCAATTACCGCCCTGGTATCCTCCTCGAATCTGGCAATGAAGCCCTCATATCTCTCCTTCTGCTCACCTGCCTTTGCGAGCAGCTCGAAATCCTTCAGCATCTTCGAGGTCTCGTCCATACCCATCACAGTCACCGATCCTTTGGCCTTGTGTGCCAGCAATCCAAGCTCGTGATACTTTTCCTGACCCAGAAGTTCTTTCATCTCCTTCAGGAAATCCGGGATCTGATTGACAAAGATCCCCGCTATCTCTTCCATTATGGCCATGTCACCTCCGGTGATGTTCACCAGGTAATCCGGATTGAATGTGGTATATTCCATCTTCACAGGTTTAGTAACGGGTACAAATATAGAAATATTGAAACCTTCAGACTATGATTAATGTCTGAAAGAGGGAAGCCAAAAATGATTTATTGCAGGTTTTTATCAGCCGAAAAAACCTACTTTTGCTATAAATCAAAACCTATAAAAATGAAGAATACTCCTTTTCTTAAGTTCCATGAGGCCATGGGTGCAAGAATAATCCCTTTTGCAGGCTACAATATGCCTGTTGAGTATACTGGCATTACAGAAGAGCATATTGTTGTACGTGAGAAGGTAGGGGTTTTTGATGTTTCACATATGGGTGAATTCTGGGTCAATGGTCCGCGTGCACTGGAATTCCTTCAGTATATTACCACAAACGATGTTGCGGCACTTACCGACGGCAAGGTTCAGTATACCTGCTTTCCGAACGGCATGGGGGGCATTGTTGATGACCTCCTGGTGTACCGTCTGACTGCCGAAAAGTATCTTCTCGTGGTCAATGCCGCGAACATTGAAAAGGACTGGGAATGGTGTGTGCAACATGCCGGCCGGTTTGGTATCGAAACCGGACCGGGCAAGGCAATGCATAATGCTTCGGAATGGACTGCGCAGCTGGCAGTACAGGGCCCGCTGGCACTGAAAGCCATGCAGAAGCTTACTGACGAACCGGTAACGGCCATGGAGTATTATACTTTCAAGATTATGAAATTTGCCGGTATCGATAATGTTGTATTCTCAACCACCGGTTACACAGGCTCCGGCGGTTGCGAGATATATGTCAGGAACGAAGATGCCCCTCGACTCTGGGAAGAGGTCTTCAGGGCGGGCGAAGAGTTTGGCATAAGACCGGTAGGATTGGGCGCAAGGGATACACTGCGTCTTGAGATGGGTTTCTGCCTTTACGGTAATGACATTAATGACACTACCTCGCCTATTGAAGCAGGTCTGGGCTGGATCACAAAATTTGTCCCCGGCAAGGATTTCATAGACAGGGAACTGCTCATGAAACAGAAGGAGGAGGGGACGGAAAGGCGACTGAAGGGCTTCGTTATGATTGACAAGGGTATCCCCAGGCAGCATTATGAGGTTGTGGATGCCACCGGTAACATTATAGGAGAGGTCACCTCGGGAACTATGTCACCGATGCTCAAGCAGGGCATCGGAATGGCCTACCTTAACAAGGACTTCTGGAAGACTGACAGCGAGATATTCATCCGTGTGAGGGGCCGGGATCTGAAGGCAAAGGTCGTTGCACTTCCTTTTTACAAAAAGTGACAAATAGCTTACATCCGTTCAGGAAATGACAAAATGGGGACTTGAAATATGCTTTACCCCTGCGATTTTTGATGCGCACGCCGACAGTGAGGCCGTGGTGGTCGTGGTTGACGTCCTGAGGGCAACGAGTTCCATATGCACGGCCTTTGCAAACGGTGTGAGTGAAATAATCCCTGTTGCCACCGTCGAAGAGGCAAGGGAGATGAAGGGCAAAGGCTACCTCCTTGCTGCCGAACGCGACGGTTTTGTTCTTGATTTCGCCGACTTCGGGAACTCACCGTACAATTTCACTCCTGAGAATGTGAAGGGAAGGACTGTGGCATACAGCACAACCAATGGAACGGGAATCATGAAACGGGCCTCGGAGTGCCATGACGTGGTCATAGGCTCATATCTCAATTTTTCTGCCTTGTGCGCCTGGCTGGAGGGGCAGGAACGGAAAGTGATCATCGTCTGCGCCGGGTGGAAATCAAGGTTCAGCCTTGAGGACGCAGTATGTGCCGGAGCAATGGCAGAGAGACTGCAGCTGGGCGGAAGGTTCACCTCCAACTGTGACTCGGTGCATGCCGCGACAGACCTGTGGAAAGCAGCAAAGGACAACCTGATGGGATATATAGAGAAGGCAGCACAGAGATCGAGGTTGAGGGACAAGGGCCTTGATGACTGTCTGGAATATTGTCATACATTTGATGTGACGGATGTGATTCCGGTACTGCGCAACGGGCGGCTCGTAACTCTCTGACCGCTAAGCTGAAATCAATGATCAGATGTTCTGCTGAGGAGATGGGAATAAAAAACAGACCAAACAAAATAAACTTATCGGAAATGAAAAAGCACAATTTTTACGCAGGGCCTTCAATCATGCCTCAGTACACAAACGAGAAGGTGATTGAAGCAATTAAGGACTTTGCAGGAACAGGCCTGTCAATCATGGAGGTATCTCATCGCAGCAAGGAGTTTGTTGCCGTGATGGACAGTGCTGTCGCACACGTTAAAGAGCTTCTTGACGTACCGTCAGGTTATTCGGTCATCTTCATCGGAGGAGGCGCCAGCCTCCAGTTCGCCATGGTGCCGATGAACCTGCTCGAAAAGAAGGCTGCATACCTCAATACCGGTGAATGGGCAGGTAAAGCCGTGAAAGAAGCAAAACTGTTCGGTGAGGTTGTAGAGGTGGCCTCATCAAAGGACCGTAACTTTAACTATATTCCGAAAAATTATGTTGTTCCTGCTGATGCCGACTATTTTCACATCACCACCAACAACACCATTTTCGGCACGGAATGGAAAAAGGATCCTGATGTAACCGTTCCGGTTGTGGCAGACATGTCATCAGATATTTTCAGCCGTCCGCTGGATATCTCAAAATATTCTGTCATTTACGGCGGTGCACAGAAGAACCTCGCTCCGGC
>CAZHTG010000018.1:0-25033 GCA_964535795.1 uncultured Rikenella sp. | reverse complement strand
TTATTATCAGGGATTCAGTTCTTGGCAGGGTCACCCGTCCCATACCCACGATGCTGAACTACAGGACACACATCGAGAAGGAATCTATGTTCAATACACCACCTGTAATGCCTGTCTTTGCAGCACTTAAGACCCTTGAGTGGCTGAAGCAGAAGGGTGGAGTCAGCGCCATGCACAAGATCAACCTTGAAAAGGCTGGCCTGCTTTATGATGAGATTGAGAGCAACAAGATGTTCATGGCTACGGTTCCTGATCATGAAGACAGGTCGATCATGAACGTTTGCTTTGTCATGTCAGACAATTACAAAGAGCTTGAGAAGGATTTTGCCGCATTCGCAAAGGAGAAGGGCATGGTTGGCATAGAAGGGCACCGTTCCGTTGGCGGCTTCCGTGCTTCCCTCTACAATGCTCTGCCCCTTGAGAGTGTAAGGGCTCTGGTGGAGTGCATGAAGGAATTTAGCAACAGATATTAAAAGAGAGTATCATGAAAATACTGGTAGCAACAGACAAGCCGTTTGCGCCTGTCGCCATCACCCGGATACGGGAGGAGGCAGTTAAGGGTGGTCACACCCTGGTCCTTCTCGAGAAGTATAAAACTCCCCAGGAGTTGTATGAGGCAGCCGCAGAAGCCGATGCCTTGATCGTACGTTCTGATATTGTGGATGCTGCGGTAATTGCTGCCGCACCGAAGCTCAGGATAGTAGTGAGAGCCGGTGCCGGTTATGACAATCTTGACCTGGATGCGTGTACTGCCCGCAATATTGTAGCAATGAATACACCCGGCCAGAATTCAAACGCTGTAGCCGAGCTGGCTTTTGGTATGATGGTTTATTCTGCCCGCGGCGGCTTTGACGGCAAGACCGGTTCAGAACTGCTGGGCAAGAGCCTTGGCATTCATGCCTTCGGCAACGTTGGTAAATGTATGGCACGAATAGCCTCAGGCTTCGGCATGAAGTGTTATGCCTATGATCCCTTCGTAGATAATAAAACGATAACCGAAGCAGGTGTCATTACGGTTGATACCGTGGAGGAGCTCTATTCAACCTGCCAGTATGTTTCACTGCATATACCTGCAAATGACAAAACGAAAAACTCCATAGGGGAGAGGCTGCTCTCACTCATGCCCCAGGGAGCCGTGCTTGTCAATACTGCACGCAAGGAGGTTATAAATGAGGCTGAGCTTGCATTGATGATGGAGAGAAGGAGTGACCTGAAATATCTCTCTGACATCGCTCCGGACAATGCAACCGCTTTTGCAGATAAATTCCCGGGAAGATTTTTCTTTACCCCGAAGAAAATGGGAGCACAGACCGAAGAGGCAAATATTAATGCCGGTGTGGCGGCTGCCAAACAGATTGTTGCTTTCTTTGCAACAGGTGATGAAACCTACAGAGTGAACAAACCCAAATAGAAATCCGAATCTTTCAATATGGCTGTTGTTAAACCATTCCGGGGGCTCAGACCTCCGGCCGGTCTGGCGTCAGAGATCGCCTGCCTTCCCTATGATGTGATGAATTCCAGCGAGGCAGCCGTGATGGCACAAGGAAATGAAAAATCGTTGCTGCATATCACCAAATCAGAGATAGACCTGCCGGAGGGCACTGACGTGCATTCCGAAGAGGTGTATCAAAGGGCGGTGGAGAACTTCAACGAATGGCAGAAGAGGGGTTGGCTGGTTCAGGACGAACAGGCTCATTTCTACATCTACGCCCAGACGATGAAGGGGCGTACACAGTGTGGAATAGTGGGGGCTGCAGCGGTGAGCGATTACCTGTCGGGAGTGATTAAGAAACACGAGCTCACCCGTCCGGATAAGGAAGAGGACAGGATGGTGCACGTGAGAACCAACAATGCCAATATTGAACCGGTATTTTTCGCATACCCTGCTGTAAAAGAACTTGATACCATTGTTGACCGGATAGTCAGGAAAGAGAAGCCGGAGTATGATTTTGTCTCTGAAGATGGCATAGGACACCATTTCTGGGTGGTGCGCGATAAAAAGACCAATGCTGCCATTGAGAAGATCTTCCTGGAAAAGGTTCCTTCAATGTACGTGGCTGATGGTCATCACCGCACAGCCGCAGCAGCTCTTGTGGGGAAGGAAAAAAAGGAGAAGAACCCGCAGCACCGGGGAGATGAGGAGTATAACTTCTTCCTTGCAGTGCATTTTCCTGACAACCAGCTTAAGATACTGGACTATAACCGGGTGGTCAGAGACCTTAACGGGATGACAGCTGAGCAGTTCGTTGAAAAACTCAGGGATTCATTTGATGTGAAGGAGAAGGGTACAGCCACCTGCAGGCCGCGCAGACTGCACACCTTCGGCATGTATATCGACGGAAAATGGTACTGCCTGACAGCAAAGAAGGGCTCATACAATGACACTGATCCCATTGGTGTTCTTGACGTTACCATCCTGACAGAGAAGGTGCTGGTGCCACTGCTTGATATTCAGGACCTGAGACGTTCAAAGAGGATCGACTTTGTCGGAGGCATAAGAGGCCTTGGCGAGCTGAAGAGGAGAGTCGACAGCGGGGAGATGAGGGTAGCTTTTGCACTCTACCCGGTCTCGATGAAGCAGCTCATCACGATAGCCGACACCGGTAATATCATGCCTCCCAAGACCACGTGGTTCGAACCCAAGCTCCGTAGCGGGCTTGTGATACACAAACTCGACTGACAGGAAGATAACAGGGCAATGAACAGCATCTCTGAAAATATACGCAGGCTGGTTCAGGAGCTTCCGCCGGGGGTTAAACTCGTTGCTGTGACAAAGACCCGGACACCCGGAGAGGTAATGGAGGCTTATGATGCCGGTCTGAGGACATTCGGCGAGAACCGGGTGCCGGAGATGTCAACAAAAATGAACCTTCTGCCCTCTGATATTTCATGGCATCTTATCGGACACCTGCAGTCAAACAAGGTCAAACAGGCGGTGGCTTCAGCATCAGTGATAGAATCGGTAGATACGGTCAGGCTCCTTCGATTGATTGATGCTGAGGCGTCAGCCCGGGGAAGGATCATCGACTGCCTGCTGCAGTTTCATATTGCGGCCGAGGAGACAAAATCAGGATTCGGCCCGGGTGAAGCCATGGAGACGGACTGGGGAATGGTTGCCTCCTCGCTCAGCTCCGCAAGAATTTGCGGCGTGATGGGCATGGCCTCCTTTACGGATGACATGGTTAAGGTCAGGGCGGAATTCAGGATTCTTGCCGGCCTGTTCAGACAGATGCGGGAGGCTTATTTTACCGACGACAACCATTTCCGGGAGATCTCGATGGGCATGTCAGGCGACTGGCGGGTAGCACTGGAGGAAGGCAGTACAATGATACGGGTTGGAACACTTATCTTTGGAGAACGAATTAAAAAAATAAAATGAGCAAAATCAACACAAGGTATCTGGGACTCGAACTGAGCAGTCCTGTTATTGCCGGAAGTTCAAATTTCACCTCAAAGGTTGAATCAATAGTTGAGGCAGAGGCAGCCGGGGCTGGTGCTGTTGTACTTAAGTCTCTCTTCGAGGAACAGATCGTGTCAATGGCCCATTCAATGTCTTCCAGGGAATCTTACCCTGAGGCTGACGATTATCTTCAGTATTATACCCGGACCAACAGCGTGGAGACCTATCTTGACCTGGTGGCACGAGCCCGCAAGAGTGTGAAAATACCTGTGATAGCAAGCATCAACTGCTTTTCACCCAAAGGGTGGACCGATTTTGCTGTTGAAATCGAGAAGGCGGGAGCCAGTGCACTGGAGGTTAACATTTTCTTCATTCCGGTAGACAAGCACCAGAGCAGCAGTGATTCTGAGGCGGTTTACTTTAAGATTATAGATAACCTGAGAAAGAAACTGCAGATTCCGATAAGTGTCAAGATTGGCCTTCGCTTCTCGAACCTGCTCAATTTTGCATGGCAGATGCACAACTACGGGGCCTCCGGCCTTGTCCTGTTCAACAGGTTCTATGAACCCGATTTTGACATTAACAACCTGAATGTGGTTCCTGCCTCGGTACTGTCCAGTCCGGTTGAACAGCGATACGTGCTTCGCTGGGTGGGTATGGTCAGTGCCCAGGACACTAAGATTGATATCTCCGCCTCGACCGGTGTTTATACCGGGGAGGACGCCATTAAATACATCCTGGCCGGGGCGACTACAGTACAGGTCTGCTCAGCACTCTACAAGCGCGGCTTCACTGTCATTACAGAGATTAATGAGGCTATACGCAAGTGGATGGATGGCAAGGAATTCAGGAACATCGGTGATTTCAGGGGAAGGCTTAATTACAAGAATATTGAGAACCCGTCTCTGTTTGAGAGGTCACAGTTCATGAAGCACTACAGCTCATATATATAGACGCAGCTCATCCAGACAGACTCAGGTCATATATTCAGATGCAAATCATCAGTGCTGCAGCGTGATTAACCCCTGAGCAGGGTGATGAGCTCCCTGGAAAGCTTCTGCATGGAAGCCTCATATCCCGGTATCTCCCTCTCCAGTTTAAGGATGATGCCCGCGCGGTCTCTATCGCTTATCATTCCCGCACAATTTTCAAGCACGGTGAAGCACTCGAGTGATGTCAAATAATCACCGGTCACGAATGCATCGGCCAGTGCAACGGCGTAATCCGAATAATCGAGCCCTGACTGCCAGCATGATGAGACCAGCATTGTCCTGGAAGCCTGGTTGCTGACCGACTTCAGAGACTCAATCACCTCTGCCCTGCATGATCTCTCCTTCATGTCATTGAAGAATGCCGTTATGATTGATTTAAGCCCTTCATCACTTGTATTATCGTAGAAAAGAGCCAGGGATCTGATTGCTCCTTCAAAAGGTTCTTCTGCCCGGAGCATACTAATACGGTCATTAATCTCGTTATACTTTCCGTTGACGAGCATTTTATTAAGCTCCGCCAGTTTCTTGTCAGACTTTATCATGCTTGTTGGTTTTGAACAAAATTATGTCTAATAATAACTTAAAGGCCCATTTGATTAATAAAAAAAAAGTGGTAATTTGGTCGGATGTATGCCTGTGAACTCTAAAAAAAATCAATATGAACAGTAAGCTTAAATTCCTGTCACTGATCCTGGGAGTGACAGCTCTCTCCGTCTGTCTTGTTGCCACATCATGTAAGGGCAGAACAAAGGGCGAGGGAACAAAGGATAAAGGTGAGACGGTCAGTGCCGATGAGCAGACGCTGGAGCAGATAAAAACTGCCGAGAAGGTGTTCAATGCCCTGCCTACACCGCTTGAGGTTGCTCAGCTGATCAAGGAAGCAGGCGCCAGGTTCGATGCAACACTGCTAAACCCGGTAGAGAACAAAAGCAACTACACCACAAGCAAGAGCATGGCGCTTAACCTCGGCATTTTCGTCTGTGACCTCAGTTTTGCCAGTATGTATGATGAGACATCACTGCTGGTCAACTATATGGAGGCTGCAGAAGACATGGCCACCGGGCTCGGGATCCTCGATGCCATTGATGAGACAACCATTGAGAGGCTGGAGCAGAATATCAATAACCGTGACGTGATCATGGAGATTGTGTCGGAGACCTTCCTGAATTCGCAGGCTTACCTGGAAGATGATGAGCAGCATGCCGTTGCCGCAACAATCATTGCAGGCGGCTTCATTGAAGGGCTCTATATCTCTACCAACATGGTTGACATGAAAAATTTCAAGGGCAACAAGCTTGTGGGAACCATTGCTGACCAGAAGATGTCCGTTGATGACCTCATCCGGCTCCTGGAGACATACAATGAGAACACTGCCATACGGGACCTTATGGGTCCAATACATGAGTTGAAGACCCTGTTTGATAAAATTGAGCGCTCCACAACTCCGTCATCTACCCAGTACGACAATACGACAGGTGTAACTGAGATAACCGGATCAGCAAGGACTGAGTTAAAGCCGGAGACTTTCCTGACAATAAAGGACAAGGTTGCAGAGATCAGAAACTTTTATGTAAAATAGATACCGATGAGACAACTTATACAGACATTACTGATAACCGTGGTTCTTTCCCTCCTTGTACCGGGGGAGGCTGCCGCACAGTGCAAGGGATTTGCCAAGTCGCTCTGCAAGAAAGAACTTGGCGCCTATCTTCATGACGGTAACTATCATGCCGCCGTACTGGTTGAGGGCGAAGAGGCTGAACTCTACAAGACATTCTATTCTGACCTGGAGTACCGTCTTGTCATCTGCGGTGCCGACGGCATGCCTCCGATAGAATTTACTGTGATGGACGCCACAGGCAAGGTGCTCTATTCCAACAAGGAAGGCGGACTGACCAACATCTGGGACTTCAGGCTGGAAGCAAGCCAGCAACTGAAGATAGTTGTGAAGGTGTCAACGTTCGGCACGCGTGATGAACTGCCAGCCAGCGGCTGCGTGGCTATAATGTTCGGTTTTAAGGCTAAGTAAAAGCCTCTTGAGATAATAAAGAGGGTGTCTCGTTGTCATGATGAGCGCCCTTTTTCATTTGAGCACCTCTTCAATAGCTGCCCTGCATTTTAAACACAGGCTGGAGCTCTTCTGGTCTATGTCCTCCACATATGTGCTTGATCTCATGACACAGGTTGAAGTGTTGCAATGGATCAGCCCGAATGTGTGCCCCAGTTCATGTATCACCTCCTTGGTTGTCCTTGCCAGTAGCAGTTCCTCATCCTGTTTCAGCCCGTATAGCTCATTCCTGAGACGATAGACAGAGGCAATTGCCGTCTTTTCACCAAGTATAGCCTGCCCGAAAATATACGTAAGGATAGGGATGTAAAGATCTACCCTGAAAAGACAAATCAGCCTGGGATTTTTATTATAGGTACAACCGTTCAGATGATGCAGGAGCTTGTTCCCGTTATACTGCCGCCTTTCCGGGTTATAGTATGGATTGAGATCGAGATGACACTCTTCAGTTATGACCTGATGCCTGAACTCCGGTTCAACAGCCACTGCAATCCTTTTAAGAAACGCCTCTTCAAAAGGGCCGTTGGAAAGTAATATTATTTTATTCTCTTTCAATGAATAAGAATCGTTGGAAGCTAATCCTTCTGTTTCAGATCATACTTCCTGATTTTATTGTAGAGAGTTACTCTGTCAACGCTTAAGGCTCTGGCAGAGCGGGATACGTTCCAGTTATATTTAATGAGTATCTGCTCGATGTGTCTCTTTTCAAGCTCTTCAAGGCTTTCGACGGAGCTGTTAATAGCCTCTTTTCCCATCGGAAGATCTTTGAGCTTTATCTCTTTGCCATTACCGATAACTATTGCACGCTCAATCATATTTTCGAGCTCACGGACATTTCCGGGAAATTCAAATTGTTCAAGCTGTTTGAGCGCGGCCGGTTATATCAGCAAGCCGGCAGAAGGCAATGCTTCCCGGTTTTCGCTGCAGGAGACCGGGCAACCCTTCAGTATAAGATGACCTTGAGGCTGTGATAAGCTCAGGGTTAATTTTGGCAAACTCAGAGAGAGCAGTCAGGAGAGCATTGTCATCAGGAATTAGGAGAGTGACCGGTGAATTGCTTTCATTGCCAAGCAGTCTTACCCAGTCGAAGCTGCCTTCGGAGGATAAGATCCCGGCAAATTCCGCGGGAGAGATACCGCGCTGTGAGACAATGGCCTGAAATGGGTCTGAAAGGCTCATTACCGGTACGATAACATCACGGCCCACAACAATCTTCCACCCGGCTGCATCATCCCTGAATCCGGGCGAATTACCTGTAATAATCTGTATGTCAGCAGTGGAAGCTTTATCTGGTGTGATCAGGTTCACTTCAGTTCCGGGATTGGCCACCCTGAATCCTTCAATCCAGATCGCAGCCAGGGCCTCAGTTTCCGGTACAGCTGCAACACTGACCGCGTTTACGCTATTCCCGGAAGGTTCATTTTTGTTCTGGGCTGTCAGAAGAGCTGCCTGCAGCACCATGAGGCAGAGCATTAACATTATTACTCGTTTCATATTACAGATATTTGTTATTTTTTTTAAGCAACTGACCGAATCCTCCTGCCCAATTAGCGTGCCAATCGCTATAACTATATTATAATGAGATGTATAGATCAATTTTCATTGTAATATGCAAGCATTGGAATGGTGAAAAGATATACACTCAATCAGACACTAACTTATAACTAACATATTATCAGATATATGACATGATGTTGAAAATATATACATATGTTGAATAAAACAACAATGCAATCTATCAGAGCTTGATAATAAACATATAATCAGTTTATAAAGGTTTTATAAGATTGTTATTACTGTCAATTTGTATCTATTTGCTTAAACAAGGTGGTCCGGATTTTTGCTTTAATTATATTTGTTGAAACTGCAGACGGCCGCCGGTATATGGTAAAACGGCCCCGCATCCATTCAGAAAAGGGCTGGCCGTGTAAATTGAAATGTTTCGCAAATAAACAACCATTGATGAAAGGACCAGACAATCAAATAATTGTCATTTTCGGTGGCCGGGGAGACCTTGCTATGCGGAAGATCGTTCCTGCTCTCTATGCGCTTCACAAGCAAGGCCTTATGCCCGAGGGTTACGCGGTTTTAGCCACCGGCAGGAGCAAAATCACGGATGAGGCCTTCAGGAAAGAGGTACACAATGCATTGAAAGAGGCTGCCAGCGGGAAAGAGACGGGAGATTTGTCTGATTTTGTCTCTTCGTTTTATTATACCAGTCTTGATCCCTCCGTTGCCGGGGACTATAACACTCTTCCCGACAAGCTGGAGATGTTAAGGCAGAAGAGCCGGTCCCGCGGCAACACCCTTTATTATCTCTCCGTTCCTCCGGAGTTATACAAGGTGATACCCCGTAATCTTGCACTGCAGGGACTGAACAATGAAGGTGACGGATGGAAGAGAATGATAATCGAAAAACCCTTCGGTTATGATTATGCCAGTGCCGTGACCCTGAACAAGGTACTTCTGGAGAGCTGGAACGAAAGCCAGGTATACCGTATTGATCATTACCTGGGTAAGGAGACCGTTCAGAATATACTTGTCACAAGATTTTCAAACGGGATTTTTGAGCCTTTATGGAACCGCAACTATGTTCACCATGTTGAGATCACCTCGTCAGAGAGCCTGGGTGTGGAGATGCGCGGAGCCTATTATGAAGGTGCCGGGGCATTGCGTGACATGGTTCAGAATCACCTTCTTCACCTTGTGGGGTTCATTGCCATGGAACCACCTTCTTCAATAGATTCCACATCAATCAGAAATGAACTTGTCAAGGTTTTTGAGTCGCTCAGGCCGTTAAAGAGCGAGGAGGTAAGCAGCATGGCCATCCGGGGACAGTATACCGGTGCCCATGTCAGGGGAGAGTGGCTGAAGGGATACCGCGATGAGGATAATGTGAACCCCTCCTCCATGACCGAGACGTTCGCTGCGCTGAAATTCTATATTGACAACTGGAGATGGGGCGGGGTGCCTTTCTACATCAGGACGGGCAAGAGACTGCCGACGCGGGTTACGGAGGCAGTCATTCACTTCAAGCCTACACCACACTACCTTTTCTCAGGAGAGAGTGTCTGTGATGGGTGCAATCAGTTAATAATAAGGATACAACCGGATGAAGGCATACTTCTCAAATTCGGAATGAAGATTCCCGGCGCCGGGTTCAAAGTCAAGAATGTCAATATGGACTTCCATTACTCCGACTTTGCCGTTGAAAGGATCCCTGATGCTTATGAGCGGCTAATATACGACTGTATGAACGGTGATTCCACCCTGTATACAAGGTCTGACGCCGTACTGGCCGCCTGGAGTTTTCTTGATCCGGTGATTAAAGCATGGCAGAACGATCACTCGGTCCCTCTTTACGGCTATCCGGCCGGTACATGGGGACCTGAACATGCTGATGACCTGATTGAGGAGGCTGAGCTTACCTGGAGATATCCCTGTAAAAATCTTGCCGATGATGGTGTTTATTGCGAATTATAATTAGTTTTATATCCTGATTGCGCAAACCATGTCACATTCAGTCAGAGTTTTCCCCGATCCAGAGGCCCTGGCTCAAAGCATTGCAACGATACTGATCAGAGATCTGGATCGAATCGAGGCTGATCAATTTTACACCGTGGCCCTATCCGGAGGAACGACGCCGGAATATATATATCGCTACCTGTCAGATCATTATGCCGGAAGGATAAGTTGGGAAAAGCTGCTTGTCTTCTGGGGCGATGAGAGATGCGTGCCCCCGGAGGAGAGTGAAAGCAACTACCGGATGGCCTATGAGAGCCTTCTGCAGAATGTCCCCATTCCTGATGCAAACATATTCAGGATACGGGGCGAGAATGATCCTGCAGAGGAAGCGAAACAATACTCAGAGCTTGTCAGCAGTATGGTTCCATTTTATAATGGTATCCCGCAGTTTGACCTCATGCTCCTTGGGCTGGGCGACGACGGTCATACAGCATCCATTTTTCCTGACAGGCCTGACCTGTTGAACACCCCGCAGCTATATGACGTGGCGGTAAGGCCTGGCACTCGCCAGAAAAGGATTACTGCAACAGGCAGACTCATCAACAACTCCTCCAGGATATATTTTATAGTTACAGGCAGTCAGAAGGCCTCTGTTGTTTCGGAGATCATCGAGGCGAAGGGTGGCTCGGAGAAGTATCCCGCTTCCAGGATTAACCCGGGCTCGGGACAACTGGTCTGGTTGCTTGACAGTGAAGCGGCAGCATTGATAAAGTCATGAAATCAAACATAACAGAAATACTCAAGGTATGATTATTGGAATTCTAAAAGAAGCAGGGAATGAAAACAGGGTAGCGATTCTTCCCTCCGAAACGGCAGCCCTGTTAAAACTTAAGCTTGAACTGATGGTGGAGGAGGGCGCGGGCGCCAGGGCCTTTGCCTCTGACGATGAGTACCGCTCAGCGGGTGCAACGACAGCCGGAAGAAAAGAGATCATCACGAAGGCTGATCTGCTCTTCACCGTCAATCCACCGCTGAATGATGATGTAGGTTCCTTCAGGGAGGGCCAGATTATCTTCACTGTGCTTGATCCCGTAGAGAACAGGGAGTGGATTGAAAGGGTCAGACTAAGGGGCGTGACGGTGCTTGCCCTTGACCTGGTGCCGAGGATCACCAGGGCGCAGTCGATGGATATCCTCTCGTCAATGGCCACGGTATCAGGTTACAAGGCAGTCCTTGCCGCAGCCTCGATGCTTCCCAGGTTCTTCCCCATGTTCATGTCGGCCGCAGGTACGATCAAACCGGCACGGGTGCTTATCCTGGGTGCAGGTGTGGCAGGATTGCAGGCAATAGCCGTTGCACGGAAGCTGGGCGCAGTGGTGGAGGTGTTTGATGTGAGGTCAGCCGTGAAGGAAGAGGTCAAAAGTCTCGGCGGAAAGTTTATTGAGGTAGAAGGTGCAGTGGAGGACGCTGCTGCCGGTGGTTATGCCGTTGAGCAGACAGAGGATTTCAAGAGGAGGCAGCAGGAACTGATACAACAGCGGGCGGCAGCAGCTGATGTGGTTATCGCCACAGCCCAGATACCGGGAAGAAGAGCTCCTCTGCTGATTGTCAAGGAGACGGTGGGCAAAATGAAACCCGGATCGGTAATAATAGACCTGGCAGCCTCCTCAGGTGGCAATTGCGAGCTCACCGTCAATGGAACCACGGTGGTGAACAATGGCGTAAGGATCGTAGGAAAGTCAGACTACCCTTCTGATATGCCGGCAGACGCAAGTAAGATGTTCGGAAGCAACATCATCAACCTGCTCAAGATAATGGTCGACAAGGAGGGTCGTGTTGTACCCGATATGAACGATGAAATAATAAAGGGGACAACCGCGGTTCATGCCGGTGAATACATCAGCCCCAGAATAATACAAATACTTGAAATAAAACAGACTGTATAATGGAAGGATTTCTTGAATTTTTTATGGCAAACAGAGGCATCATCTACATGGTGATACTCTCAGTATTCCTGGGCATTGAGGTGATAAGCCATGTGCCGGCCATTCTTCATACCCCCCTGATGTCGGGAGCCAATGCCATCCACGGGGTGGTGATCATCGGAGCGATAATCGTTATGGGGCATGCCGAAACTACCGGTGCAATGATACTTGGATTTCTGGCAGTTGTTCTTGGCACCCTGAATGTTGTCGGCGGTTTCGTCGTCACCGACAGGATGCTGGAGATGTTTAAAAAGAAAAAGTAACATTAATAACTTGAGTGTATTTATTGTAGAACAGTTACCAGTTAGATTCAAATATTTGTAAAATGAATGATGTCTCTCAGTTTTCAGCAGGAATCTCGGTTCTTGAGATAACCTATATTCTCGCTTCAGTACTTTTCATTCTTGGATTGAAAATGTTAAGTCACCCTCTGACCGCAAGGAGGGGAAACATACTTGCTGCCGTTGGTATGATAATGGCCATTCTGGCAACCATTCTTTTCCACAAAAAGGAAGGGACGCAGATCGGCAACATAGGGTGGATCATCGGTGCCATTGTAATAGGAACCGCCATCGGATGGGTTATAGCAAAGAGAGTAAAGATGACAGCCATGCCCCAGCTGGTCTCATTCTTCAACGGTATGGGAGGAGCGGCTGCCGCTCTTATTTCGATGATGGAGTTCCCTCATGTCAGCGCTGAGCTGATCGCAAAAAGCGGCATGGCCAACGGGCATGTGCTGGCCATCTTGCTGGGCCTGGTGATCGGAACGGTTTCCTGGGCAGGAAGCATGATCGCATTCGGAAAGCTCGATGGCTGGATCGGCGACCTGAGGGTCAAGGCCATGAAATATGTCAACCTGACAATACTTGCATTCATCATAGGTTTTGTGGCATATATCATGACACGTGACGTACAGGCCTCAGCCGAACTGGTGCCGATGATCATAATACTGTTTGTGGTTTCTGTGGCATACGGAGTCCTCTTTGTGATGCCTATCGGCGGTGCAGACATGCCGGTGGTGATCTCACTGCTCAACTCGTTCACAGGTGTGGCGGCGGCGATGGGCGGTTTCCTGTACAGCAACCAGGCCATGCTTACAGGTGGTATCCTCGTCGGGTCAGCAGGAACGATCCTGACGGTATTGATGTGCAAAGCCATGAACAGGTCGCTCCTCAACGTCATTGTCGGGGTGTTTGGCGGCGGCGGGGAGGCAGTGGTAAGTGCCGGCGGTGCCATCAAGGAGGTCTCGGTGTCGGATGCCGCAGTGCTGCTGAGCTATTCCAAGAAGGTGGTTATTGTTCCCGGATACGGACTTGCCGTAGCCCAGGCACAGCATATATGCCATGAGCTCGATAAGCTTCTCGATGAGAAAGGGGTGGAGGTGAAGTATGCAATCCACCCGGTTGCAGGACGCATGCCGGGACACATGAATGTGTTGCTTGCTGAAGCCGATGTTCCTTATGAACAGCTTATCGAAAGTGATGAGATCAATCCTGATCTGCCAAATACTGATGTTCTTGTTGTCATCGGGGCCAATGACGTTGTCAACCCTGCTGCTGAGGATGATCCCTCAAGCCCGATATACGGAATGCCGATTATCAAGGCCCGTGACGCGAAGAATATCATTGTTATGAAACGGGGGATGGGCAAGGGCTATGCTGCCATTGAGAACATGCTCTTCTTCAATGACAAGACCCGGATGCTCTTCGGCGATGCCAAGTCAACTCTGCAGGCACTTGTCAATGAGGTGAAGGCCCTGTAGGTGAGGCAGTAGGCAGTAGGCATTAGGCAATAGTGTTGACATATACCATGTAGTGCCTGCATTTATGGCAGTACCTTCACTACTGCCTATTGCCTACTCCCTATTGCCCATTTAGATTGTCCATTATCACCGCCGAAATGTGCCCCCAATACTTTTTGTGGAACTTCAGGCTGTTTTTGTCAAGCATTGAGTGAAGCGTCTGAGGAATATCCTCAGGGGCAAATTTAACCTTTGCGCGATCTTCATAGAGTGCTGACACCTCGGGGTGAAACTGCACGGAAAAGACATTCGGATACTTCAGATGGCGAATACCTTCAATCACCTTGCCGTCATCTGACAGTGCCGTCACTTCAAAGCAGACAGCCACATCCTTCAGTGACTGGTGGTGGCTGCTGTAAACCAGCGGCCGGAGTTTCTTTGAAACCTTAACGGTGCCTCCGAAGAAACTGTTGTCAGTGAACGTCACCGGATGGATATTTGTACCCATGAAGTCCGGATCCTCCCTGATAGTCTGCCAGTAATTGCGGTGAAGGTTAGGGCGGTCAATCATAACAGTGCTCTCCGCCTTGTAGCTCTGATAGATCTGAGCCGGAATGTCCTGATACAGCGTACCGCCTGCCGCAACATTCATCGACTGCATGCCGAGGCAGAACCCCGTGACCACATACCCGGGGTTTTCCTTCAGCAGGGGTGTGAAGGATATATTGCGGGTTCCCCCCAGAAGATGAAACAGGAAGCTGACCTCAAAATAGTGGCGGCCGGGATCGGTTGTTTCGGAATACCAGTTCTCCTCACCGTAAACGGCGGGAGGAATATCCTGTCCGCCGAAGAATATTGCTCCGACCGAGTTTTCAAAAATCTTCCGGAAATCGTCGCTGCAGGGATTCGTTTTATAAACCATATCCTCCTTAAGATTACCCTTCACTTCATGCAGATACCAGTAGGTCAGTCCGTTCGCTGTTATATGTTCAGCCGATTTTGTGAAATCATACTCCTGGCTCGAATGGTAAACGCCCACCAGGCTGATTTTTCCCAAATCGATGTTCAGGAGTCTGTTCTTTAACAGGAACTCTACTACCCCGATATTGCCGACCGTAGGATTGACCATAATGAGATATTCCTTATCGTGGCTGAACTCCTCCCTGAAAAAGTCCTGAGGGTACAGTGAAAGAACCAAAGTGAGGAATGCCAGTGTTAAAAGCAGTTTTTTCATGGTGTTGCTGATTTATAGGGTAAATGTAAATCTTAATCCATAACAATGCGCTCACCGTCGGTGAGATATTTCGTTTTAGGGTTATCGCGGTTGAAGGAGACCATCATTTCATAGAGGGTGGGAATCTGTTGCGACAACCGGTCGAGAATATCGCCGGGAATGGTGCTGCGGCTGAACGGAACAACCTTTACATATTCCTGGATATCTCCCGGAGTACGCCCGTACTTATAATCGTATGTAAACGAGCCGTCGTCTCGCAGTTCAACATTCTTATTGAGAACGTTGGGCACGCTGATGTAGAACTCACTTCCCACGCCCGGTTTACTATTCAGGAGTCCCCTGGTGGAGAGGTGGCTGTAGAGCTGATCGGCAACAACCGAAGCCGGGTTGACGATGATCATATCGTCAGCTATGAATGACCGGTAGATGTATTCTCCGTTCTCAGTGTAATCTCTCAGGCGGTTGAATTCATTGCGGAATGTCTCTGTGAAAAATGGATAATGGGTGCACGCCAGCACAACCGAGTTCAGCGGCAGGGCGCCGGGGGTGTTCCTGATTTTCTCCATGAGGCTGACAACGTGAAATGCAATGTAGTTTTCTACTGAATTGATCTGAATATTTCCGGGTGATGAGGCATCTCCCTCAAAAAGCAGTGCGCCGTTCTCAAGGTCAAAATCATAACGGTCCCACAGTGCCGGGTCGATCTTCATATCACCGGTACCGGTATCTGAAGGCCCCTTGTATCCGGGGCGCGGAGCAGTGGCTTTTCTGTCGATTGCCTCCGCGCTCTCGTCGACTGCTTCCGCAATACCTATTCCTGCCTGCTGGAAGACAGTGATTGTCTCTTCACGGCCGTCCTCCCTGTTGACTTCATGTATTGTCTCCGGGTAGGCACCTGATTTCACGGTACCGTCAGTAGCCAATACAGCAATGCTGCCGTTCTCACCCGGGGAGAAATTGCCAAAGGCTCCCTTTGCCCCGGCATCGATGACGCCGATAACTCCGATATCGCATCCTGCCTCTTCAAAGAAGTGTTTAATTGTGTCAAGAGCATACGCTGTTGCCGTGTTGCATGCAACCACTATCGCCTTGACCGGGCTCTTGTCAGTCTCGTAACTCCCTGAGCCGGCACTCCGGTAGTACCTGTTCCCGAGCAGGAACTGCACATCCTTGAGCACATGTTCGATGAGGAGAGACGTATTGTTTTCCAGGGCGTAGCTCCCGTAAGGCATATTGGCCAGATCTCCGAGGAAAATGTAAGATTCCCTCGCCAGTCCATCATGCTCAATGATATCTGCCAGAACGGAAAGACCACCGGTTCCGGAATCGAACAGACCGATGGGCAGCGAACTGTTTCCTGCCGGGTATTCCTCAAAGTCGACATAATAAAAACTCTTCCGGTCATTCCGGATCACATCCTGGATGCCGGCATGCTTGCTGCAGGATATGGCAATGAGGGTTAGGAGAGCTGTGATGACTGTTAATTTCCGGGCGGAGGCGCGTTTCATAACCAACGGATTAAAAAAAAAGTTTGAGAGTTTGAATTTAGCATCTTACCCCGATATTATCAATCATTTATGCTGAGGAACAATTACCGGTCAAAAATTAAAATCCAATCTGCGCAGGATATATCAAAAAACCATTATTTTTGTTTCGTCATTTCCCGAAATGAAATGGAAACACGCAAGGTAAAAAGGAAATACTACACGGAGGATCAGGAAAAGCTGGCCAGGTATGCCAAGGCTTTGTCGCATCCGGTAAGGGTATTTGTGATGGATTTTCTGGCCAATAACCTTGACAGATGCTGTTACAGCGGTGACATGGCCGAAGAGTTACCTATTGCACGTTCAACGTTGTCCGAGCATTTGAAGGAATTGAAGAAGGCAGGGCTTATTCAGGGAGAGATAAATCCTCCATATATAAAATACTGTATACACAGGGAAAACTGGGATGAGGCAAAGATTTTACTGAATAAATTTTTCAAGCGATAAAAAATTTAATGAAGTATTTCGACGTTTTACGAAATATAGGAGAACAAAAAGATGGAAATTAAAATCCTGGGTCCAGGGTGCCCCAAATGCAAAACCCTTGAAAAAATGACCCTTGAAGTTGTGGAGCAGAACGGTATCGAAGCCACCGTAACCAAAGTTGAAGATATTGTTGCCATTATGAATTACGGCGTTATGACAACACCGGCACTTGTAATCAACGAAAGAGTTATTCTCAAAGGTCGTGTTCCGTCAGCGGATGAACTGAAGAAGCTATTAACCACATAAAACCAGACTATGAAGAAGTTTCTGCCATTGATCATTATTGCTGTTGTTATCGCAGCGACAGCTACAGCACTTTTTGCATTCCGGAGCGGAAGTCCGGATGCTGAGGAGAAGGTTGTATTTGCATCAGGTGAAAAGGTAGAGGTATTGTACTTTCACCTTACCCGGCGCTGTGTCACATGCCAGGCAGTTGAGAAAGTTTCTTCCGATGCCGTTCATGAGCTGTATGCAGATGAGATAAAAGAGGGTAAAGTGGTCTTCAGGTCCCTGAATATCGAGGACAAAGCCACCGAAGGAGACGCCGGGCGGGCTAAGGCCACAGGGCAGTGCCTGCTTATCATCAGCGGTGACACCCGCATAGACCTTACAAGTGAAGGCTTCATGTATGCCAGGAACAAGCCGGAGAAACTGAGGGAGGAGATAAAGAAAGCCATTGATCCGCTGTTAAAGGCAACGAAACAGAACTGATGGAACTGCTTCAGAGGATTCTTGAGAATTCTCAGTACTCTTTTATAACGGCGGCTATACTGGGGCTGATGACAGCCATCAGCCCCTGCCCGCTGGCCACCAACATTTCGGCAATTGGATTTATCAGCCGTGACCTGACTGACCGCAGGAGGGTATTCATGAACGGATTGGTTTATACTCTTGGCAGAGCCATTACCTATGTCGGAATTGCCCTGATAATATTCTTTGGCGCCAGCCAGATTGATATCTCCGGCTGGTTCCAAAGATGGGGAGAGAAGTTTCTCGGACCGATTCTAATCTTAATCGGACTCTTTATGCTCGACTTCATAAGACTTAAGATTCCGGGCGGCATGGGATCGTTCACAGAGAAGATAGGGGAGAGGGGCAGAAAGAGTTATCTGAACACACTGCTGCTTGGCATTTTGTTCGCCATGGCCTTCTGTCCGTACAGCGGAGTCCTGTACTTCGTTATGCTGATACCCATGACTGTAGCCAGCGCTGATGGGTTATATCTGCCGCTGATATTTGCCATCGCCACCGGAATACCGGTGATCATCTTCGCATGGGTGCTGGCCTATGCCGTCAGTAACGTGGGTAAGATGTACAACCGCATTAAAACCTTCGAGCTCTGGTTCAGAAGAGTGGTCGCCGTCCTCTTTATCGGAGTCGGAATCTGGTATATAATTATATTATTTATTTAAAATTTTTTAAATCGATGTTTCGGGGTTTTACGAAATGAAAATCATTTGCCTGATATGGAACTGAAGAGAGAATTGAAGATCCTTTTGTGGATCATTCTAGTATTTGTTTTTGCTTTTTTCATGCCAATTGAAAGTGCACGTTTCAACACAGCCATTGCAGCGACTTTCGATCTGGTTAAGTGGTATGCCCGGGAACATGTGATCTTATGCCTTCTGCCGGCATTCTTTATTGCAGGCGTCATCTCGGTATTTGTCAGTCAGGGATCGGTCATCAAATATTTCGGAGCAAATGCGAAGAAATGGCTTGCGTATTCGGTAGCTGCTGTTTCCGGAACGATCCTGGCGGTCTGCTCATGCACAATCCTTCCGCTTTTTTCAAGCATTCACAAGCGCGGTGCAGGCCTTGGGCCGGCAATTGCATTCCTCTATTCCGGTCCGGCAATCAATATTCTGGCAATCATTCTGACAGCGCGGATCCTGGGATTTGAGATGGGAGTCGCCCGCGTAATAGGTGCTGTGCTTTTCAGCGTTTTGATAGGACTGATAATGTCACTTATCTACCGTAAGGAAGAGAAGCAGAAGAGAGAAGATCAGATGAATCTGGAAACAGTACCTGAAAAGAGACCCATGTGGCAGACGATGACTCACTTTTTTACCCTGGTGCTGATATTGGTCTTTGCCAACTGGGGCAGTCCGGCCGCCGATGATACTTCAAGTGCATGGTATTATATCTGGTCTTATAAGTGGTACATAACCGGATTTTTCAGCATGGTGCTTGGCTGGTCACTGATAAAAATACTTAAGATCAAATGGCAGTGGGTTCTTGCTGCTGCAGTAGCTACTGTCATTTCAGTGCTCCTGTCAAACGCCTTCATTGAAAGTGTGAAGCTTAGACCACTGGTGCCAATGGTAGTGGGTATAGCTGCCTTAAGCGTAATTACACTTCTTGACAGGCAGGATGATGAGAACCGGGAGTGGACACTCTCCACCTGGGGGTTCGCCAAGCAGATAATGCCCCTGCTTGCTATAGGGGTTGTGATTGCCGGTTTTCTCCTGGGGTCGACCCATGACGGACAGACTATCCCCGGGGTTATACCAAATGAATGGATCGCAAAACTGGTGGGAGGGAATTCAGTGTTCTCAAACTTCTTTGCATCAATAGTTGGCGCATTCATGTATTTCGCCACCCTGACAGAGGTTCCTATTCTTCAGGGACTGATTGCCTCCGGTATGGGTAAGGGTCCAGCCCTGGCACTCCTGCTTGCCGGCCCTTCACTCTCGCTGCCCAATATGCTGGTAATAAGAGGCATTATCGGAAATCAAAAAACCGCGGTATACGTCAGCCTTGTTGTTGTAATGGCAACAATTTCAGGGCTGATATATGGATCAATATTCTAAAAGCTGATGCTGGAATAAAAAACGGATTGAGATACCGCGTCCTGTGAAGGACTCAGCCGTATCTCAATCCGCGTGCAGTTCAGCAGGGAAGGAATGCGGAAATTATTTCTTCTTTGTATGAATACTGCATTTTGCCGGATCACATGTTGCATCGGGGCCGGCTTTGTCACAATCAGCCTTGCATGCGGGGTCACATTTGCCCTCCTTGCATTTGGCAGGGTCACAGTTCATGGCTGCATGTTTGGCGTGAGAACCCGGAACGGGAGCCTCACCGGCTGCTGTTTCGCAGGTAGCTGCGGAAGGACACTTTGAGCAGTCCTTTACAGCTTCGGTTTTGGCTTTCTTTTCCTTCTTTTCATCGCTCTGCGCATTAACTGTTGTGATCACAACAAATGCAAGTATTACCAGTGCAGAAATACCTAAAATGACTTTCTTCATGACTTCAAATTTTTTGTTCGATTCAAAATTACCCGAACAATTTCTCAATCATGTTATGCCGGAGTTAATTCGTGTTATGCCGATGTTAAATATGAACTCGGGAAAGGATTTCTGTTTATTTTTGGAGAGATGAAGAATTCAAGAATTCAGCTGACTGTCCTGATACTGGCTCTTTGTGCCCTGATTGCTCTTACAGCGATACAGTTTTCATGGATAGTGAAGTCGGCCAGGATGCAGGAGGCGCAGTTCAACCACAGCGTCGAAATGGCAATGAACAGAATTGTTGAGAACCTGTCACAGAACGAGGCTATCTGCACCGAGGTAAATAACTGCCTGAGGCACGGACGACATGAGTCGTGCCTTATAGTAATGAAAACAAGGGAAGAATGGGCTGATATCAAATCGGTAATAAAGAATGACCTTAATTACTACGGAATTGAACTTGATTTCGAATTTGATATTATTGACGCAAACAGCGAGAATGTCACGACTCAGGCAAGGAATACCTACCTGAGCACAGGCCTGGAGGAGATGCTTGAAAAGTCAGGCTATAAACTCAGTCTGAGATTTCCTGAAAAGCGCGATTTCATCATCGCTCAGATTGGAGACATATTTATATTTTCACTGCTTCTTTTGCTCTTGGTTACCCTTTCATTTTTCATGATCTATAATCTCTACAGGAAAGAAAAGCTTGTTTCGCAGGGCATAATTGATTTTGTTAATAATGTCACCCACGAATTTAAAACTCCGCTTACCAATATTTCCCTGGCTAACAGTATGATGGCAAAAAGCCAAAAGGTGGAAAATGACGAAAAACTATCGTTTTATTCAAAAATCATAAGGACTGAACAGGTAAAACTTAACGAGAAAGTAGAGAAACTTCTTAAGACAAGCTTTGCTGATATCGGTAAGTCTCAACCTCCGGAAGAAATTGATGCGGCTTCGGTTGCCAAAGATGTCGCTGAGGCCTTCAGGGTACAGGTGGAACAAAAGGGCGGGACCATCGAAGTGAAAAAATCAGGCGACCACTTTAAGGTAATTGGTAACATGGACCTGTTCCATATAGCGCTTGGCAACCTTATTGACAATGCCATTAAGTATTCAGATAAGCAGCCAGTAATACTAGTAAACCTGAGCTCATCAGATTCCCGGCTATCAATTGAGATTATTGACAACGGACCGGGTATTCCCAAGGAGTACAGGGATAAAGTCTTTGTCAAATATTTCCGGGTCCCTTCCGGGAATATTCATAACATTGACGGCTTCGGACTGGGCCTTTACCAGGTTAAGGGCATAATAGCAAAAATGAGGGGCAATATAAAGGTCTTAAACAGGAAGGAAGGCGGACTAAAAGTAGTCATTGAACTACCCATTGTTGTGTAAAATGACAGATAATCAACATAATACAAAGATAATTCTCGTTGAGGATGATGTAAATCTGGGATTTCTCCTGGTGGAATTCCTGGAATCCCACGGATTTGAAGTCAAACTGTACCGCGATGGCACATCTGCTTTAAAGGGGTTCACACTTTCTCATTTTGACTTCTGCATTATTGATGTTATGCTTCCGGGTATTGATGGTTTTACCCTTACCGGGAAGCTGAAGGAGATAAAAAGTGATATCCCTGTTATTATTCTTTCAGCCCGTTCCATGAAAGAGGACAAGCTTACCGGCTTTCGTCTGGGGATCGACGATTACATAACCAAGCCATTTGACGAGGAGGAGTTATTATTCAGGATCAGGGCTGTGCTAAACAGGCTTCAGAACAGCAAAAACAGTAAGACACATGATTCTAAACCTGTTACGATCGGCAAGTACAAATTCGACCCGATGAATATGGTCCTTACGTTTGATGGAATTGATCAACGCATAACAGTGAAAGAGAGCCGGATACTCCAGATCATGGCAGAGAAAAAAAATAAGGTCGTAACTCGTGATGAGATAATGGTAAATGTCTGGGGCGAATCGGATTATTACACCGGCAGAAGCCTCGACGTTTTCATATCAAAGCTTCGCAGTTACCTTAAAAATGATCCTTCCCTCCAGATTGTGACAATTCCAACCGTTGGCTATCTTCTCGAGGAGAAATAACCGGCAGACAGTTTCATTGCTGACCCGACTCTTGCTGTAAACGCTGGTCACCTGAAGACAGGGAGCGGATGCCGCAGCAAGAGAATTGAGAAGTTCAACCAGCTGACGCGCTTTGAACCTAAACCTGACAATCACTCAAAGTTTGCAGGTAAACAGGCCTTTAAGAATTGTCTATTGCTGATGGAGACAAAAATTAATCGCGGTTAAACAGACCCGGGATTTTATTAATGAAAGTATTTCGTAAATATACGAAATGATTATCTTTGATGCATGAAACCAACCACGGATCTGTGATTCGGTTATCTGCCAGACAGGGATGGGAAATGGGTGATATATTTCATAATAAAGGCTTTATGAGCGCAGGCTTCAGAAATTTATCGCCGCGCGAGGCTTATGCAGAAGCAACTGCAGGTGAGGCTATAATTGTGGACGTGAGGGAGGAGAGGCTTACTGGCTACAAGAATTTTGATGTTCCCAGATTGATTCATATGCCTAAAAGCAGGATAGAGCAGGAAAATGTAAAACTTTCGCATGACCTGCCACTGATCATTGCCGACTCTGTAGGCCTGAGAAGTCACGAGGTGATGGAGTTCCTTATAGGCAGGGGATTTGAGAACATAGCGAATCTTGCAGGAGGGATTGTGGAGTGGGAGCAGGACGGCATGCCACTCAAGATTGATATTACTGAGCAGCTAAGCGGGTCATGCGTATGCCAGTTGAGGCCAAGGCATTAGGCAGTATTGAGTAATTAAGAATTAAGAATTAAGAATTGATAATCAATCTATTAGACTGCCAACTGAGGACTGAATATCTAAACCTCAGACATAAAATGAAGATTGAAAACAAATGAAGATATTGATCCTTTGCACGGGGAACAGCTGCCGGAGCCAGATGGCTCACGGCTTCCTTCAGTCTTTTGATGAAAGGCTGTACGTCAGGTCAGGCGGCACCGAACCGGCCGCACAAATTAACCCGAAAGCGGTTGAGGTAATGGCTGACCTCGGGATTGACATCAGCCACCATACTCCTCATCTGGTTGATGAATACCTCCATGAGGAGTGGGATTATGTGATCACCGTCTGCGATCATGCAAACGAAACATGCCCTGCATTCTTCGGCAAGGTAAAGCACCGCCTTCACCTCGGATTTGAAGATCCTTCGCAAGCCACAGGAACACCCGAATTTATTCACAGCGAGTATATCAGGGTGCGTGATGAGATCCGTGAAGCATTCTTGAAGTTTTATAAAACCAATCTTGAAAATAAAAAATGAACCCATCAGAACTTAAGCTTATTGTACAAAAGAAGTACTCGGAAATTGCCACAGCCCCGGAAAATGACAAGAGCCAGTCGTGCTGCACCGGAGGATGCTGTTCTCCCGGCAACTATACGGTATTCAGTGAAGACTACAGCCATCTCGAGGGTTACAATCCCGATGCTGATCTTAGCCTGGGCTGCGGCATACCGGTCGAGTTTGCCCGGATAAAGCCCGGTGACCGTATTCTCGACCTTGGAAGTGGAGCGGGTAACGACTGTTTTGTTGCAAGGGCGCTGACCGGTGAAGAGGGGTATGTTACGGGCATTGACTTCACCGAAGCCATGATTGCAAAGGCTGAGGAGAACAGGAAGAGACTGGGATACGCCAATGTCGGATTTGTAAGAGGAGACATAGAAGAGATGCCGCTTCAGGACGCAATATATGATGTTGTTCTTTCAAACTGTGTGCTGAACCTTGTGCCTGACAAGGGAAAAGCGTTCAGCGAGATCTTCAGGGTGCTGAAGCCCGGTGGACATTTCTGCGTCTCAGATGTGGTTATCAGGGGCACCCTTTCAGACAAGGCGCGCAATGATGCTGAGCTCTATGCCGGCTGTGTCTCCGGAGCATCGACCCTGGATGAGTATTTAGGATTCATTCATAGTAACGGTTTTACTGACATCATGATACACAAGGAAAAAAGAATTGAATTCCAGATGGAAATTATCTCCGGAATAGCAGGGGAAACTGAATCCGGTATATACAGTATCACTGTTTCAGCCAGCAAACCACACATCACATGCTGACAGCCCCCCAATTAAATTGAAAATCGGAAATCGCAAATCCCAAAATTCTGTTTATGCCCTCGAAAAAACGTCTCAGGTTGCTGGACAGGTATCTTACCCTGTGGATCATGCTGGCAATGGCGGCCGGCGTACTGATCGGATGGCTGAGTCCGGAGATTTCCGGATTCTGGAATAGCCTCTCGAGCGGAACAACCAACATCCCCATCGCCATCGGGTTGATAGTGATGATGTACCCGCCTCTCGCCAAGGTGAAATACGAAGAGCTGCCTGATGTATTCAGGAACACAAGGATACTGGGCCTCTCCCTGGTTCAGAACTGGGTGATAGGCCCCATTCTGATGTTCTTCCTGGCAATACTTTTTTTGAGGTTTAACATTGATTACATGTACGGACTAATCCTGATCGGTCTTGCCCGGTGTATTGCCATGGTGATCGTGTGGAATGACCTGGCAAAGGGTGATACGCAGTATGCAGCAGGACTGGTTGCTTTCAACTCGATATTCCAGGTTCTCTTTTTCTCAGTTTATGCATATGTCTTCATCGCTGTACTGCCCGGGTGGTTCGGTTTGCCGGTCAATGATGCAGTTGAGCAGATAACAATAGGTCAGATTGCAGAAAGTGTCTTTATTTACCTTGGAATTCCTTTCATCGCCGGATTCCTGACCAGGTTTGTACTGATCAGGGTGAAGAGCAAGGAGTGGTACCATACAAAGTTCAT
>CAZHTG010000017.1:32318-60084 GCA_964535795.1 uncultured Rikenella sp. | reverse complement strand
AGATAATACAATCAGGTTAACATGACTCAAATATACAAAAATGAACCATAACACTATTGGGTGGTTTAATTATAAGACGACCGTTGTATTCATAGCCTATGTTGAAAATTTTGACTATCTTACAGGTTCGTTCTACGAAAATAATATTTTAGAAATTTGAATATTAACCAAAAGTATTAAGATCATGGCAGTACTAAAAGTTATTGAACTCCTTGCATCATCACCTGTAAGCTGGGAAGATGCAACAGCCTCCGCCGTTAAGACGGCAGCCAAGACAGTAAAGGAAATACGTTCCGTATACGTAAAGGACCAGAGCGCGGTAGTGGTCAAGAACAAGATCACTGAATACCGTGTTGTTGTAAAGGTCTCTTTTGAAGTAGTTTAATTCAAGCGTACAACTCAGGTGCCCCGTACAGGCACCCTTTATTTTTTGCAGCACAACAAACCGGTATTTCTTTTGTTATATTTGTAGCCTTGAAAAATATCCGGGCCATATCACCCCTTGTATCGGTTCTGCTGATGATGCTGCTCCTTTCAGGAAGCTTTGGATATATGCTTATATATCATACCTGCCAGCACTGCGGAGCAGACGAAGTAATTGCCTCCATTGCCGGCAGCCCTGACGAAAGCAGTTGCTGCTGCCTTCATGAGGCCGGTGCAATGCATCAGTATCACAGTACGGATGAGATGATCATCTCGGATGATTGCTGCTCGCATGAGGCCGAAAGGGTTGTTACGGACGAACTTATGCGTTCGGAAGTACAGAATGAGATTTTACCCTACTTCCTTGCAGCAACCGTGATAGCCGTCATACATGATCATCCCGGCAATAACGTCCGTACTTTTGTCAATGACAAGCCGTTTCACTGCGGGCGCGATCTGACAACAATGCATTGTCAGATCCTTACCTAAATCATTCATAGGGACAACAAACCGCGGAGTCAGGGTAAACCCTGGCTCTCTGCATAATGTTGTGCAAGTACCCGGGCAGAAGTTGCATACATCGACTCTGCGGGTGGTAAACAAAACTATTTACATTACATTTTTCCCTATGAAGCAGATATTAATTTTAATACTATTGATAATCATCCCTGCCTCCCTCCTTGCTCAGGGCAGGATAGAAGGCAAGGTAATGATCTCGGGGGGCGGCGGATCACCTGACAGCATAGCCCTTCCCGGAGCAAGCGTCGTATGGGCAGGTACTGCCACCGGCACCTCCACAAATCCCGCCGGATACTTCACTCTCCGGAAAACAAGAGGCAAAGACCTGTTGGTAGCAAGCTTTGTCGGTTACACTCCGGATACAGTCAGGATCGCACCCGGCGATGTGTATGTGGAAATTTTTCTCCAGGAAAACAGCATGATCGGTGAGATCACCGTTATCGGTCGCGCCACCGGCGCACATATAGACAGGGATGCGACCATAGCGACGGTAAACATCACTGCGGCAGAGTTATGCAAAGCAGCCTGCTGCAACCTCTCTGAAAGCTTTGTCACCAACCCGTCGGTAGACGTCAATTACGCCGATGCCGCTACCGGGGCAAAGCAGATACAGCTACTGGGCCTGGCCGGATCGTACGTTCAGATTCTAACTGAGAACATCCCTTCCATATACGGTCTGGGAGCGGCTTACGGACTGAGTTATATCCCCGGTCCGTGGATGGAGTCAATACAGGTCTCCAAGGGGACCTCCTCCGTACGAAACGGAAATGAGTCGATCACCGGGCAGATCAATGTTGAATACAAGAAACCCGCTGCCAGCGAAATCGTGTTTGTCAATGGTTTTGTCAGCGATGCCGGTAAGATCGAGACCAACGCCAACGCGTCGGTGAAGCTCAATGATTATTGGAGCACCATGATACTTGGCCATGGCGAGACACAGTCGGGCGCCAGCGACCATAACGAAGACGGTCTCCGTGATGAGCCCGATGTCAGGCAGTACAGCTTCATGAACCGCTGGGACTATCTGAACACTAACCTCACCTTCCGGGCCGGGATCAAATACATGCAGGAGGAGAGGATCGGCGGACAGTATGACTATGACCGCACCAGTAAAAATACCTGGGACAGCGGATACGGTATCAACATAGGTACCGAACGCGGCGAGGCGTTCACCAAGCTGGGAGGCATGTTCGGCCCCGGTGACAATATGTCGCTGGGCTGGATACAGAGCATGACTTTCCATGAGATGAGCTCCTGGATGGGATATAAACAATACAACGCCACACAAAAGAGCTATTACACCAATCTCCTGTATCAGTACTTCCCGGCAGACAAACATACCATTGATGCGGGTGCAAGCTACCGTTATGACCATTACGACGAGATGAGCCTGGTGTATGATGAACTGCTCAATCCTATTAGTTTCAATCCATGGCTTGAGACTGTTGAGTCGGTACCGGGAGCCTTTCTGCAGTACACCTATACTGATTCGGCAAAGGTGACCCTCCTTGCCGGAGTGAGATATGACTTCTACCGTAACCATGGCGCAAAGTTCACCCCGCGGATACATCTGCGTTACGAGATTACTCCCAGGATGACCCTGAGGGCATCTGCCGGCAAGGGTTACCGGACCGTCCACGTCATGGCTGAGAACCTGTACTACCTTGCCAGCAGCAGATCCATCCTTATTGCAGATGACCTCGACATTGAGGAGGCCTGGAATGCAGGAATAAACCTTACGGGATACATCCCGCTGGGAGGACGTGAGCTGAGGCTGACCGGTGAAGCTTACAGAACAAGCTTCCTTAAGCAGATAGTGACCGATCTCGATTCCAGAGCCGACCAGGTGCACTTTTACAACCTCGACGGTCCGTCATGGTCAAACGTCCTTCAACTTGAGGCACAGATCCAACCGGTGACAGGGCTTGATATTACTGCCGCCTGGCGCTGGAATGATGTCCGCCAGACCATCGGCGGCGAGCTCCGGGAGAAACCCCTTGCATCACGCTACAAGGGTCTGCTGACTGCCTCCTATACCACACGCCTGAGAAAGTGGCAGGTCGACTATACGCTTCAGTACAACGGACCGGGAAGAATCCCTTCAACAATGTCAAATCCGGAACCCTACAGGAGACACGACTACTTCACCGCTTACCCGGTGATGAATGCGCAGTTAACAAAATACTTCAGGACGTGGAGCATTTACGTCGGTGCGGAAAATATTACCGGGTCAAGACAGCATGATGCCATTATCAGTGCAGAAGATCCTTTCGGCGAATATTTCGATGCAACAATGATCTGGGGGCCTGTTCACGGCCGGAAGCTGTATGCGGGATTCAGATTTGCCCTTGACCGTCCGGAAAACTAACATTCGATAAATAATAACCACAATGAAAAGAAAAATCATCATTACCGCAGCATTGCTTTTCCTCTTCTCATCAGTATCACTGATTGGTCAGGAAAAGAACAAAAAGGAACTCGCAACAGTCAGGTTCGAAACAAGCATTGACTGCGAGAACTGCGTCAATACAATAATGAAGAACATCCCCTTTGAAAAGGGAGTTAAGGATGTGAAATGCGATCTCAGTACCAAAGAGGTTACCATTCAGTATCAGAAGGATAAAAACAAACCCGAGCAGTTGAAGAGGTCAATTGAAAAGCTGGGATTTATGGCTAAGGAGATTAAGGAAAAGGAGGAGGGGACTCCGGAAGGAAAATAAATCGATATCTTTATATCGATAGCAATTCATTATGAAAATCCTCAGACTTTTTCCGTTCCTTGCCTCACTCCTTTTTCTCGCCATCCTGACCGGCTGCATAAATGAGGCTCCCGCAACTACCCAATTGCCACGCAGTACTCCCGAGGCCGAAGGGGTCTCGTCCGCAGGACTGATAGCCTTTCTCGACTCAGCTGCCACAGGCAGGCATGAGTTTCACAGCATCATGATTGTCCGTCACGGGAACGTGATAGCCGAAGGGTGGTGGAATCCATACAAGCCTGAACTGAGGCACACCCTCTACTCCACCAGCAAGAGCTTCACCTCCACGGCTGTTGGTTTTGCCGTCACTGAAAAGCTCCTGACTGTAAATGACAGGGTGATCTCTTTCTTCCCTGACCAGCTGCCGGATACTGTGTCTACCTTCCTGGCAGAAATGACGGTGAAAGACCTGCTTACCATGTCGGCCGGACAGTCGCCTGATCCCACCGGGAGCATCACCTCCTCATCCCGTGAGTGGGTAAAGGATTTTCTGGCCCTGCCGGTACTGAAGGAGCCGGGAACAGAGTTTCTCTACAACTCCATGGCCACATTCATGCTCTCGGCCATAGTACAGAAGGTTACAGGTGAAAAGATTGCAGATTACCTCCGGCCAAGACTCTTCGAACCGCTGGGTATCGAGGGGTATGACTGGGATGAGAGCCCTGAGGGAATCAACTCCGGAGGTTGGGGTCTGAGGATAAGTACGGAGGATATGGCGAAGTTCGGGCAGCTATACCTTCAGAAAGGGATGTGGAACGGGAAGCAGATCCTTCCCGCCGCATGGGTTGAAGAGGCCACAACCTTCAAGATTGACCAGGCGCCCGGTGCACCGCCGGAGGAAAAAGTGAATAGCGACTGGAGGCAGGGTTACTGCTACCAGTTCTGGCGCTCACGCAATAATGCCTTCAGGGCTGACGGGGCCTACGGGCAGTATATCATAGTGATGCCGGAAAAGGATGCCGTGGTAGCCATCACTGCTGAGTCGCCTGACATGCAGGATGAGATCAACATGGTCTGGAAGTACATACTCCCGGCCATGCAGAACGAGGCACTGCCCGTTAACGGTGAAGCCGCTGGAAGGCTTAAGGAGAGGCTCGCATCACTGGCCCTCCCGAAACCTGAAAAGAAGCCTGGACCGGCAATTGAGTCGGTTCTTTCGGGCAAGATCTTCAGGCTTGAAGAAAACAACCAGAAGTTGGAATCGATTGCACTTCTTTTCCAGGGTGATACCTGCCGTCTGTCACTGGTTGCAGCCGATCATTCATACAAAATACCCTTCGGCAGGGGAGAATGGGTCACTTCTGAAACGGACCTTGCCGGTCCTACACTCATAAGACGACCGGGGGCGGTATCTGTAAACAGGGTTGCCGGGTCATACGGCTGGAGGGTTGAAGGCACCCTCGAGCTCTTCCTGAGATACATCGAGAGTCCCCATCATATAAAGATAACCTGCAGTTTTGAAGGAGACACGATTGTAGTGCAGTCACGTCTCAGCAACCCTCCCGGGTATGATCTGAAACCCATAAAAGGATTCTGGAAAAGTAACTGATCTCCGGTTACTGTTCGGGCGGGATTCCCGCCAGGTCCCTGATCACCACCGAGGCACAGACTATGCCAAAAGCGGCCGGCATGTACGACATGGTCCCAACACTTGATGCTTTGTTGCTCTCCTCAGAGCCCCTTACTATCAGCTCCTTGTCAACCACTTCGGGACTGTAAACGGCGGTGAAGCCTTCATGGACCCCAAGTTTATGGAGCTTTTTCCTGAGCATGCGCGCAAGGTTGCAGAAGTTTGTCTCAGAGATGTCGGCTACCCTGATTGCCGTAGGGTCAAACTTGCCGCCCGCACCCATTGAACTGACAATTTTAAGGTTGAGCCTTAAAGAGTGGTATACCAGGAATACCTTGGGAGAAAGCGTGTCAATGGCATCCACCACATAATCATATTTGTACTCCTCCAGAATGTCAATCATCCGCTGATCACGGATGAATTCCGCAATGACATTTAGCTTCAGGGAAGGGTTTATGTCGAGCAGCCGCTCTCCCATCACCTCGGCTTTCTTTCGACCCGTTGTGGAGGTCAGTGCAGGCAGCTGCCTGTTTTTGTTCGCCGCAGTCACGGTATCACCGTCTATAATGGTCATTGTCCCGATACCGGCGCGGCATATCATCTCTGCAGCCCATGAACCAACACCGCCCAGCCCTGCGACAAGCACATGCGATTCCTTCAGCCTCTGCAAGGCCTCAGCTCCAAGCAGCATCTCCGTGCGTGACAGCCATTGTTCCATCATACTCCGAAACTGAAAAGAGAATTGAAATTACTCCTTATTAGGTTGGCCGCCGCATCTTCATCATATCCGGCGGTCACGGCAAAAAGCCTGTAGACATCAGAAATTGATCCCCCTGTATCATCTGTCTCAAGAATGATCCTGTCATGGCTGATAACCTTAAGGATCTCCGTGGTGATACCCTTAGCCCCCAGTGAAAACCAGAATCCGTCAGCTGAGAGTGAGGCCGCCAGCTTGTCATTTCCCCTGAATCCGTGGATGACCCATGGCCTCTCCGGGTTCACCTCACTGTGTGCACGGCGCAGCTCCTCCCATCCCCTGACACAGTGAATTACCATGGGTTTGTTCATCTCATGGGCTATAGCGGCCTGAAACATAAAGAGGCTGTACTGCAGCTCCCTGCCAGGTCCTTTCAGGCGGTCGAAACCGGCTTCGCCAATCAAGACAACATGAGGGTGTGCAGCCGTTAGCAACAGCTCTGTCCGCAGCGGCTCTGCATTTTCTTCCGTTAGCTGCCAGGGATGAATGCCTGCAGAGAAGAGAGTGTTCTGCGGAAAGTCATCCGGTACATCCTCCCCTGCCATGAGGTTCATGATGGTAATGGTATCTCTTCCTCCTCCGGGCTGGTGAGAATGAAAGTCAATGTATCTTATTTCCCTCCCGGGATTCATGACAGTGCCGGCCTCAATCTGCTGATGCCGTTTTCAAGGCGGCGGAGAGTCTCATCCCTTCCGGTCAGTTCAACGATATCAAACAGGTGAGGCCCCCTGGATGCCCCCACCATCAGGAGCCTGAAGAGGTTGAGGATGGTTCCGGTATTGTAAGGACTTCCGGCAATCCACTCCTTGACCTTTTTTTCAAGGCTCTCAGATGCAAATGACTCTGCACCGGCAACAACATCGAGCAATTCTTTCATCTGGAGGGGAGAGTCGGCATTCCATCTCTTTCGTACAACCTCCGGGTCGTAGCTCTCCGGGGCGACAAAGAAGAAGTCAGCCTCATTCCAGAGATCCTTTACAAACCCTGCCCTCTCCTTAACCAGGGAAATGATTTTCTTAAGTGTCTCAGGTTCAGGATTGAACCCTTTGTTATTGACCACGGGCATAAAGAGAGCAACCAGTTCATCATCGCTCTTCATCTGGAGATACCTGGTATTGAACCACTTCGCCTTATCAGGATCGAACCGTGATCCCGACTTGCCCACCCTGTCAATTGAGAATGCGGCAATCAGTTCTTCCATTGAGAATATCTCCTGTTCGGTACCGGGGTTCCAGCCCAGGAGTGCAAGCATGTTAACGAATGCTTCGGGGAAATAGCCCTCCTCGCGGTATCCTGTGGCCGTCTCACCGTAGGGCCAGTATAGCGGAAACACCGGGAACCCCATCTTGTCGCCGTCTCTCTTGCTGAGCTTGCCTTTGCCTGTTGGCTTGAGCAGAAGGGGCAGGTGGGCAAACAACGGTGCATCCCAGCCGAAACTCCTGTAAAGCATCACGTGCAGCGGCAGTGAAGGCAGCCACTCTTCTCCCCTGATGACGTGAGTGATCTCCATCAGGTGATCATCAACTATGTTGGCCAGGTGATAGGTTGGCATGCCGTCGGATTTGTACAGAACCTTGTCGTCAAGGGTCGATGTGTTCACCACAATCTCTCCCCTGATCAGATCCGTGAAATGGATATCCTCATTGTCCGGCATACGGTATCTGACAACGAATTGATCTCCGGCAGCCAGTCTTTTATTTACCTCCTCTGAGTCCAGGGTCAGGGCATTGCACATGTTCATCCGCGTGGTGCAGCCGTAGTTGAAGGTCTCGCCTCGCGACTCATATTCGTGTCTCAGCTTATCCAGTTCTTCGGGTGAGTCGAAGGCATAATAGGCGTCACCCCTGCTGATCAGCTCATCTGCATAGCGATGGTAGATCTCTTTGCGGTCACTCTGCCGGTAGGGCGCAAAGGGGCCACCCTCTCTCACTCCCTCGTCAACCTTTATTCCTGCCCATGCCAGCGAGTCCATAATATACTCCTCCGCGCCCTCAACCAGCCGTGCCTGGTCTGTGTCTTCGATGCGCAGAATGAACGTTCCGCCGTGGTGCTTCGCAAAAAGGTAATTATACAGGGCAGTGCGCACACCCCCGATATGAAGTGGTCCGGTAGGACTGGGGGCAAAGCGGACTCTTGGTTTTTTTTCTGTCATTTCTGTGGCCTTTACATATTATGGAATTAATTCATTTGCAGCTACGTGCAAAATGCCCGCAGATACAATGCACGGCAAAGATAAAGATTATGTGGTGACGGGCAATTTGCCTTCAGTTCTCACCAAATAAATCATATTTTATAAATCTATTTTGTATTACATTTACAACATAACGATTTAATCATCAGCCATAATGAACAAGATGAAAGCTCTCGTAAAGGCCAAGGCTGCCAAAGGGTTATGGATGCAGGATGTGCCTGTTCCGGAGCCCGGATACAACGATGTAATCATTAAGGTAAAAAAGTCAGCGATATGCGGTACCGATCTGCATATCTACGAATGGAATGAATGGGCACAGAAAACCATCAGGGTGGGGATGACCATCGGGCATGAATACATGGGTTACGTTGAAAAGGCCGGTCCCGGCGTTACAAATGTAAAGGTTGGCGACAGGGTCACAGGCGAAGGGCATCTCTTCTGCGGCACCTGCCGCAACTGCCGGAGGGGCAGGGAGCATGTATGCGAGAACACCGTAGGGATAGGTGTGCACATCGACGGCTCTTTTGCAGAGTATGTAAAGGTACCGGCGCGCAACGTGGTGCTGCTTGACCATCGCATCCCCGATGATTGGGCAGCCATCATGGACCCGTTCGGCAATGCCACCCATACCGCGCTGGCGTTCCCGCTTCTGGGTGAGGATGTGCTGATCACCGGGTCAGGACTGATAGGAAGCATGGCTGTCGCCATCGCCAGGTTCGCCGGAGCCCGTAATGTAGTAGCCACTGACCTGAGCGAGTACCGCCTTGAGCTCGCAAGAAAGATGGGTGCAACAATGGTTGTCAATCCCAAAAAGGGAGAAAAAGTACATGATGTACTCGAACCCCTCCATATGAAGGGCTTCGATGTCGGTCTTGAGATGTCAGGATCACCGGCTGCTTTCCGTGAGATGATCGCAAACATGTATAACGGATCAAACATTGCACTGCTGGGTATCCTGCCCTCGAATTTCGAGGTTCCATGGAGTGACATAATATTCAAGGCGCTGACTCTTAAGGGTATATATGGCCGTGAAATGTGGGAGACCTGGTACAAGATGCAGATGATGATCATCGGCGGCATCAATCTTGACCCGATCATAACCCACCGTTTCCATATTGATGACTTCCAGAAAGGCTTTGACATTATGGAAGAGGGTAACTGCGGGAAGGTCATCCTGAGCTGGGAGTAAGAAGCATTCCTGCTCCAGACCTTCAAGCCTCAGTCGGCAATAGCCAGCCATTAGTTGGGACTGAAGACTGTCGTCTGGCGACTGAAGACTGAAGGCCTTGGCCTGCAATTTTTATCTTGCCTTACTGCTATTCTGTAAATTATTTTTATCTTGATGTCATTGTGTAGAACTATACCTGACATATATGTCTGAACATCCGTCGTATGAAGAACTGACCACAGGCTTCAGCTGGTCAATTGCCGAAAAAGAACTTGAATACAGTCCCGGAGACATAATAAACATAGGGTGGCATTGCTCCGACAGGATATGCCAGAAGGGCAAGGCCGGCAAAATTGCCCTTTACTATGAGGGATTCGGGGGAATCCGCAAGCAATATACATTCAATGACATCAGGCTTGCCGGTAACACTATCGGCACTTTTCTCCGCAACCTGGGAATCACCGAGGGAGACAGAGTCTGCCTCTTCATGGACAGGATTCCGGAACTTTATCTTTCATTCCTGGGGATTCTGAAAATGGGTGCCATCGCCCAGCCTCTCTTCTCAGCATTCGGGGACGAATCGCTTTTTGTGAGGCTTGACAATGCAGGGACAAGGGCTGTCATCACGCAGAAGAAACACCTCTCCAAGGTCAGGAAGATCCGTTCAACTCTTCCGAACCTGGAATTTGTAATCATTGTTGACAATGTCAGACCCGCTGAGCTCGAACCCGGGGAAATCCTCTTCAGCCTTGAAAATGCTGAGCCTGTAGAGAAATTTGAAATATCCCCCACACGCGCTGAAACACATTCTCTGCTTCATTACACATCAGGAACCACAGGTCAGCCCAAGGGAGTAAAGCATGTCCATTATTCCATAATGTCACAGTACCTTACCACAAAGTGGGTTCTTGACCTGCGTGATGATGATATCTACTGGTGCACCGCCGACCCCGGCTGGGTGACAGGCACCTCGTACGGAATCATAGGGCCGTGGAGCCTGGGGGTGACACAATGTGTCCTTGATACAGGCTTTTCCGCACAGTCCTGGTACAGGTTCATAGAGAAATACCGGATAACGGTCTGGTACTCCGCTCCGACGGCCATCAGGTCACTTATGAAGGCCGGCGATGACCTTGTTAAGGAGTTTGATCTCTCCTCCCTGCGTCACCTTGCAAGCGTCGGTGAACCTCTCAATTCAGAGGCAGTGATATGGTCAGGAAGAGTATTCGGGAAACAGTTCCATGACACGTTCTGGCAGACGGAAACAGGATCGATAATGATCACAAACTTCCCGGGCATGAAAATCAAGCCCGGTTCAATGGGCAGAACCTTCCCGGGAATAACCGGAGCAGTACTTGATCCTGTCACATACACACCCATTGAGGAGCCCGGCCGGGCAGGGCTGATAGCCTTCAGGCCGGGATGGCCCGCCATGATGAGGACATACTGGAGGAACGAGGAAAAATACAGGGAAAAATTCGTTAACGGATGGTATCTCTCCGGCGACCGTTCAAGCATCGACAGTGAAGGTTACTACTGGTTCATGGGCCGTGATGACGACGTAATAAATACCGGCGGGCACCTGGTGAGCCCGTTTGAGGTTGAATCCGCACTGCTCGAACACCCTGCCGTCGGTGAATCAGGCGTCACATCAAAACCTGATGAAATAAACATGGAGGTGGTTAAAGCCTTCATCACCCTCAAACCCGGCTTTACTGCCGGTCCTGATCTCGAACTCGAGATAATGAACTTCATCCGCAAGAAGCTCTCTCCCCTGGCAATGCCCCAGGCAGTTGAGTTCATGGAGAGCCTGCCAAAAACACGCAGCGGGAAGATCATGAGAAGAGTACTTCATGCCAGGGAGTGGGGCGAGGAGATAGGAGACATTTCAACCCTGGAAAATGATTAGAATAATTGACTGTTAATTTTGCTATAAACTTCAAAATAAATCTGTTATGGAAGAGAATGATCTGAATGAGATGAAGGAGCTGATCCGGAACTATGTTATCAGGGAGTACATTGATGATGATGATGTCACGATAACTTATGATTCACCTCTTATATCGAGCGGTTATGTTGATTCGTTTTCGATGGTGTCACTTCTCGTTTTCCTCGAGAACAAATTCAAGATCAAGATCCCGCCCAGCAAGGCTACGCCTGAAGCTTTTGACAGCGTAAACAATATTGTAGCACTGGTTAACCAGTATCTTAACAAATAAACCTGGAAGATCATGAGTTACTCTGAAAAAACAAGGGACCTCTATCTGTCACAGCTGGCAGATATCAGAAACGCCGGCATATTCAAGGAGGAGCGGTTCATACACAGTTCACAGGCGGCTGATATAGAGGTTGAATTTCCTTCAGGATCAGACCTGAAGAAGGTCATCAACATGTGCTCCAACAACTACCTTGGCCTGTCAAGCCATCCCGAGGTTATCAAAGCTGCCCATGACGGTCTTGAAACAAGAGGTTACGGAATGTCTTCTGTCCGCTTTATCTGCGGAACGCAGGACATACACAGGGAACTGGAGAACAGGGTGACTGAATTCCTGGGCACTGAGGATACAATCCTGTTCCCTTCATGCATGGATGCCAATGCTGGTGTTTTTGAGGCGATACTCACCAGCGAAGACATAATGATATCAGACAGGCTGGTGCATGCATCAATCATTGACGGCATGAGGCTATGCAGTGCACAGCATGACACCTTCAAGCACTCCAGCATGGAACACCTTGAAGAGAAACTCCTGCTTCACTCTGACAAACGGCTCAAGCTGGTGATCACTGACGGGGTCTTTTCAATGGACGGCGACACTGCAAAACTCGACGAGATGGTCCGTCTGTGCGAAAAATACGACGCCCTGTTACTGGTCGATGACTCTCATGCTACAGGCTTCATAGGCAAAACAGGTCGCGGAACCCATGAATTCTGCAATGTCATGGGTAAGATTGACATCATCACCACCACCTTCGGCAAAGCCATGGGCGGAGCATCGGGAGGATGTGTCTCGGGAAGGAAGGAGATCGTGGAGATGTGCCGGCAGAAGGCACGCCCCTATCTCTTCTCAAACACCATTGCTCCTGTAATAGTATCGGGGGTCCTGAAGGTTTTTGATATTCTTTCGGCCAGCACTGAAAGACGCGACAAGCTCGAGAAGAACGCTGCCTTCTGGAGGGCAGGACTGACAGAAGCGGGGTTCATCCTTAAGGATGGGAATACACCCATTGTTCCAGTTATGCTCTTCAATGCAAAACTGTCACAGGACTTCTCCCGGGAACTGTTCAGCGAGGGTATCTATGCCATAGGCTTCTTCTTCCCGGTTGTTCCAAACGGACAGGCAAGGATCCGGACCCAGATATCCGCCGGACATGATATGCATCACCTCGAAGCGGCTCTCGAAAAATTCATTAAAGTGGGGAGGAAACTGGGTATCCTGGGCCTTAAGAAAGATGAGATAATTGAAAAATTCGGCATGTAAAAACCCCGGTTGAATAATCTCATCTCTTCATAAATTTCCTCGACCGGAGATGATTATCATCATTGAATAATCACTGCAAAACACCATCTTTGCATCCGTTTTAAGTGAATATTCACACCGATGTACAATCAATACCACGATTATCTCATATCGCAGATCAGTGAGATAAAGGAAGCGGGTCTATACAAGCATGAACGTGTCATTGTCTCACCGCAGGGTGCGGAGATAACACTTGACACCGGGCAGACGGTTCTTAACTTCTGTGCCAACAACTACCTGGGACTGTCAGCGAATGCAAAGCTGGTTGAAGCGGCCAGGAATGCGCTTGAGACTCATGGCTACGGAATGTCGTCGGTACGTTTCATATGCGGTACCGGAAACCTTCATAAGGAACTGGAACAGAAGCTGGCTGATTTTTTCGGAACGGAAGACACGATTCTCTATGCAGCCTGTTTTGATGCCAACGGGGGAGTCTTCGAGCCCCTGCTGACCAGCGAAGACGCAATTATCTCAGACTCTTTGAATCATGCTTCAATAATTGACGGCGTACGTCTCTGCAAGGCACAGCGCTACCGTTATGAGAATGCAGACATGGAAGACCTTGAAACACAGCTGCAGCAGGCCCAGGAACAGCGCTTCAGGCTGATTGTGACTGACGGCGTCTTCTCAATGGACGGCAACGTGGCGCCGCTTGATAAAATCTATGAGCTGGCTAACAAGTACGATGCCATGGTCATGGTAGATGAGTGCCACTCAGCAGGTGTTGTCGGTGAGACCGGCCGGGGCGTTACAGAGCTATATAACCTCAGGGGAAAGATCGAGATCATCACCGGCACTCTGGGCAAGGCCTTTGGAGGTGCCATCGGCGGGTTCACCACCGGCAGGAAGGAGATAATTGAGATGCTGCGCCAGCGCTCGAGGCCGTACCTCTTCTCCAACGCCATCCCTCCCCTGGTTGCCGCTGCAGGCATCAGGATGCTGGAGATGATGACAGAGACCAACGAGCTGCAGGACAAGCTTCATTTCAACACGAAGTATTTCATGGAGAAGATGCTTAAGGCAGGCTTCGACATCAAGCCCACCCGGTCAGCCATCTGCGCTGTCATGCTCTATGACGCCAAACTGTCACAGGAGATGGCGGCGAAGCTGCTCGATGAAGGCATCTACGTCACCGGCTTCTACTACCCTGTGGTACCCAAGGGCCAGGCTCGCATCAGGGTACAGCTCTCAGCAGCACACGAGACAGAACATCTTGACAAGGCCATCGCAGCCTTCACCAAAGTCGGCAGGAAACTGGGAGTGTTGAAATAACCGCTAAAGACCCTATTACATAAAATCATTTTAGAAAGGGGGGGAAGAACCTAAAGTTTTCTCCCTTTTTCTTTGAATTCTGTGTAATTTTCCTATATTTACTGAAATATCATTGAAATGTTACATAAGTTGAGCCTGCGGAAGGCGTTAAGAACCGTAATGTTTCTCCTGACCTGTCTGCTCATGACGGGTTGCTACACCCTGAAAACCGTATCTGTAACCAGTATCCCGGCAGATAAGCAGGTCATGCTCATACATGCCGATGAAAATTACTGGACTGTTGGGAATTATTCTGTCTCCGACGGGATTCTGACCGCACAGCTCGTTTCAGATGCTGTGAAGGCCAGCAAGGCAAAGACTGTGCACATTTATGTAGCCCCTGTCTCTTCAGTCACGGTTGAGGGCACTAGCCTGACCGTGCCGGTCGTCAATATCGGCAAGACCGACTATCAGGCTGTCAACTGGTGGGAGACCCTCGGGTTGTCCGCCGGTGTGGGATGGATCCTGTACATGTTAATAGTTCCCTTGTTTGCATATTGAAGGTACTGCATACCTGATCCGTCAGGTTACAACAAAATGTCATCGGAGACCATATTATCAAAAAGAGAGAAATGAGAAGATTCAACGAGTTTCAGAAGACACTGGCCTGGGCCCTGTCTGCTCTCGTAATTCTCCAGTTCACCGGATGTTACACTGTCAGAAACATGCCACGGAGCGAGCTTGGATACAGTGAGAGGACCTACTATTTCATCCATGGCCAGAACTCAGCTTATCAGATAACAGGTACAACTCTTACTGACGGTATCCTGTCAGGTACATTGGCCAGCCTGTCTGAGACCCCGAAGAAAGGACAGGTGATACACCTCTATGTGGCACCTGATTCCGCTCTCATTGTGAACGGGAACGTAATCAGCATAGCTTCGGCCAATATCGCGAAACTGGAGGTCCAGAAGGTTGATGTAGGCAGATCATTGCTCGTCAGTGCAGGAGCAGCTTACGGAGCGCTGGTGGTAGTTGCTTTAATTTACTGGCTTACCAAGGAGATGTCATGTCCGTTCGTATACAGTGAGGCCGGAACCGATGTCAACATGGAAGGCGAGATATACAGCGGGGCTACTGCAATACCAATCGAGAGGGATGATTATCTCAAGCTTAAATCACTCAGACCGGTTGATGATCAGTACAGGATCAGGATTACAAATGAGGTGAAGGAGATACAGAACACCAACCTGGCTGAACTGCTGGTTTTTGACCATCCTTCCAATGCTGAAATCCTCGTTGACAAATATGGCGTTGCCCACTCAGTCTCAGACATCAAAAAGCCCGTCCGCGCCTTCAATGCCTACGGCAGGTCACTCCTCACCGAACTGTCTCAATGTGACAACGAAAGGTACTTCAGTGAAATCCGGAACGACAGTCTTCTCCTCGACACCATAAACCTTTCTTTTGAAAGACCGAAGCATAGTACTCATGCCAAGCTGGTGATTTCCGCAAAAAACACGATGTGGCTTGATTATATGTTTGGCCGGCTGTCTGACATGTTCGGCAACAGGCACGATGAATGGGTTAAGAGAAGAAACAAACGGTCACGGGAGGATTTGCTTCAATGGTCACTCGACCAGGGGATCCCGCTTGCCGTTTACCTTGAGACAGACTCCGGTCTTGAATTCGTTGATTATTATAATGTGCCGGGACCGGCAGCCGACAAGAAGGATGTGATTCAGATTGATCTCACAGGCATCAGCAGTGACAGGGTGAATGTCAAGCTGGTGTCGGGAGTCATGTTCTGGGACTTTGATTTCGCAGGGATGGACTTCACTGAAGATGCGGAAATGACTGCGACCGTTGTCTCCCTTGATTATGCTGCCGATGAGACAGGGAAAGAGGTATCATCACTTCTTCTGTATGATGACGATAAGTACCTCGTACAACCACACATCAATAATGAGGCACGTCTGAGTTTCAGGGTACCGCCCATTACTTCCGGAACGGAAAGATCGGTCTTCCTTCACTCCAAAGGGAACTATGAAGCGATTCGCGATGCAAGGGGCAAACCCGATATGGAGTTACTTAAAGGAATGCTTCAACCCGGAATGTTTACCAGATTTACCAAAGATCACTTTCTTAGATATTACGCCGGCCTTAACTGAGCTTTGCCAACATAAACAGACAGCTGAAACAGAGAAAAATTTCCAGCGTCACATCCTGCTGATTTTCAATATATTCACACTTTCGGGTCAAGTGTGCAATTGATTTTCTTTAATTTTTTCTGATCTTTTTCTTGATAAATTAAATAAATCCATATTTTTGCACCTCATATTTACGAAATGAATTATCTGTCGCTAAATATTATTGCCCTCATTCTTATTATCGCTACGAGCGCATAATCGGGGAGTAATATATAGTTAAGAATAATAGTATACGAAAGCTTCCCGGAAAAACCGGGAAGCTTTTTTTTATAAGTCTTCAATGAAAAGAGAACTAAGAAGCCTGAGAACAATGACCGGACGGACCATGGCCGGGGCAAGAAGCCTCTGGAGGGCTAACGGCATGAAGGAGGAACAGTTCGGGAAACCGGTGATAGCAATTGTCAATTCATTCTCGCAGTTCGTGCCAGGCCATGTGCACCTGCACCAGGTTGGGCAAGCAATAAAAAAGGAGATAGAAGGTCTCGGCATGTTTGCTGCTGAGTTCAATACAATAGCCATCGATGACGGCATAGCCATGGGCCACGAAGGGATGCTTTATTCGCTCCCCTCACGCGAGCTTATTGCCGACAGTGTAGAGTATGTCTGCAATGCCCACTGCGCTGACGCGATGATATGCATCAGCAACTGCGACAAGATCACCCCCGGCATGCTGATGGCAGCCATGCGTCTCAACATACCTGCACTGTTTGTCTCCGGAGGTCCGATGGAGGCAGGCAGGGTCGGAGAAAAAGCCGTCGACCTTATCAACGCCATGGTAGCTGCGGCAGACGAGAGCGTCACTGACGAAAACCTGCTTGAGATAGAACGGTCAGCCTGCCCCACCTGCGGCTCCTGCTCGGGCATGTTCACTGCCAACTCAATGAACTGCCTGACTGAGGCACTGGGTCTCGCACTGCCGGGCAACGGTACCGTGGTGGCCACCCACAGCAACAGGACGCAGCTCTTCACCCGTGCCGCCCGGCTGATAACCGAACTGGCACAGAGATACTACGAACAAGGTGATGAATCCGTCCTGCCCCGCTCAGTTGCCACACGAGCTGCCTTTATCAATGCCATGACACTTGACATTGCTATGGGGGGCTCCACCAACACCGTTCTCCACCTCCTTGCCATTGCCCGTGAGGCCAGGGTGGATTTTACCATGAAAGACATTGATGAACTCTCGCGCAAAGTGCCCAACATTTGCAGGGTCTCCCCCTCCTCATCGTTTCACATTGAGGACATAAACCGCGCGGGAGGGGTCTTTGCCATACTCGGAGAACTGGAACGTGCCGGGCTTCTGGATCGCACGGTGAAAAGAGTTGACTATCCCGCTCTGGGGCAGGCAATTGACGAATGGGATATTATCAGGCCGACCGCCCTGCCACAGGCTCATCAGCTCTTCCTGAGCGCCCCCGGAGGGGTGAGGAGCACGATGGGCGGCACTGCCACTGGCCTCTACCCTTCACTTGACAACGACAGGGTCAAGGGTGCGATAAGAGATGTCAGTCATCCCTATAGCGCTGACGGAGGACTGGCGGTGCTTTACGGCAACCTGGCACCGGATGGATGCATAGTGAAGACTGCCGGCATCGACAGTACAATGTTCAGCTTCAGCGGCAGGGCGGTGACCTTTAACTCCCAGGAGGAAGCTGTCACAGGAATACTGACCGGGAAGGTGAAAGAGGGTGACGTAGTTGTGATACGCTATGAGGGTCCGCGCGGCGGACCGGGCATGCAGGAGATGCTCTACCCCACCTCCTACCTGAAATCCAGGGGGCTTGACAAGAAATGTGCTCTCATAACCGACGGTCGCTTCTCCGGAGGCACGGCAGGACTTTCAGCGGGACATGTCTCACCCGAGGCCGCAGCCGGTGGTACAATTGCCCTGGTCAATGACGGCGATATTATTGAGATCAATATACCGGGGAGACATATTGATCTGGCGGTCAATGAAAAGACTCTCAAGGAGAGGCGTCGCAAAGAGGTGCAAAAGGGAGACCTGGCGTTCAGCCCTGCCAGCAGAAACCGACTCATTCCGTCGTCGCTGAAGGTGTATGCTGCCCACGTGAGCTCGGCAGACCAGGGGGCAGTGAGACTTATCTGACAATAAAACAGGAATTATGAAGGAGAAAATGAAAACTGCCGGTGAGCAGGATACAAACAACCATGAATCACAGGTCACGGGAGCTGAAGCGCTGCTGCAATGCCTGATTGAGGAGGGCGTTGATACAATCTTCGGTTATCCCGGGGGAGCGATCATGCCTGTCTACGACAAGCTCCTTGATTACAGCGACAGGCTCCGGCACGTCCTCACCCGTCATGAACAGGGAGCTGCTCACGCAGCACAGGCATATGCCATGGTAACGGGAAGAGCAGGGGTTTGCTTTGCGACATCAGGACCGGGAGCAACGAATCTCGTGACAGGAATAGCCAATGCCTTCCTCGACTCCGTGCCGGTGGTATTCATCACGGCACAGGTGACATCGGGACTCATCGGTACTGACGCTTTTCAGGAGACTGACATCCTGGGCATATCAATGCCTGTTACAAAGTGGAATGCCCAGGTCAAGAAGGCACAGGATATTCCTGACGCCATCGCACGCGCCTTTTACATTGCCAGGTCGGGCCGGCCAGGCCCCGTGCTGGTTGATATCTCAAAGGATGCACAGTTTGAAAATCTCAGCTATAGCTACCGTAAATGCACATATATCAGGAGCTATAACCCGGTCATTCCTCTTCACATGAGAGATATCGAATCGGCGGCCGTCATGATCAATCATGCGGAAAAACCTCTTATCCTGGCAGGCCACGGGGTTATCCTCTCCGGTGCCGCTGATGAACTGAAAGCACTTGCTGAAAAGGGAGGTATTCCCGTTGCCGCAACGCTGCTTGGACTGCCGGCTTTTCCCCATAAACACAGGCTCTTTGCCGGTATGTTGGGTATGCATGGCAACTATGCCCCCAATGTCCTCACCAACCAGGCTGACCTTATCGTGGCAGTCGGGATGCGCTTCGATGACAGGGTTACCGGTAACCTTAAAAAATATGCGCCTGATGCCAGGATAATTCATATTGAGATAGATAAGGCGGAAATCAACAAGAATGTGAGGGTCGACCTCGAGATCAACAATGATGCACGTGAGGTACTTACAGCTCTCATGCCTCTTGTGCGTGAGAGCAGCCGGGAGAAATGGATAAGGGAGTTCAGGATCCTTGACCGGATAGAATATGAAAAGGTGATAAGGCCGGAGACAGATCCCGGCGAAGGTGAGATCAGAATGGGCGAGGTGGTGAAGGCAGTCTCGGACCTGACAGACGGCGATGCAGTTATTGTCACTGACGTGGGACAGCATCAGATGGCAGTGGCACGCTACTACCATTTCAATGAGAAGAGCACACTCGTGACATCAGGCGGGATGGGCACCATGGGATTCGGCCTCCCGGCATCGCTGGGAGCAGCTTCAGGAAATCCCGGCAAACCGGTTATTGCCTTTATCGGCGACGGCGGCTTCCAGATGACGGTACAGGAGCTGGGCACCATTATGCAGTATCAGATCCCCGTCAAAATAATACTCCTCAACAACAGCTTCCTGGGCATGGTACGCCAGTGGCAACAGATGTTCTTCAACGGAAGGTACGCCTCCACTGAAATGGCAAACCCCGATTTCATGGCTCTCGCCGGCGCCTACGGCATCGAAGCCCACAGAGTAACGCGCCGTGAGGAGCTCCGGACGGCAGTCGGGGCAATGCTCGCTGCCGAAGGCCCATACCTGATGGAGGTGGCCATTAGCAAGGAAGCAAATATCCTTCCAATGGTCGAACCCGGGGCATCAGTCTCAGAAGTAACACTTACATACAGATAATCATTATGCAACAGGAATATACAATATCGCTTTTTACTGAGGATCATATAGGAATTCTCAGCCGGATAACCCTTATCCTTACCCGGAGACAGATAAACATTGAAAGCATTACTGCCTCGGAATCTGCGGTCAAAGGTGTTCAGATGCTTACAATGGTGGTCACCACTACCCCTGACATGGTGAATAAGGTGGCAAGACAGATTGAAAAACTTGTCGATGTCATCAAGGTATTCGTGCACACATCACCTGAGATAATCTGCCAGGAGATAGCACTGTACAAAGTCACCACCAGGGGGATGATGGCAGGCAGTATGATTGGCGATCTCGTGCGGAAACATCATGCCCGCATACTTGAAGTGACACCCGAATACATCGTTGTCGAGAAGAGCGGCAACAAGGAGGAGATAACTGCTCTCCTCGCTGTTCTTGAACCCTGCGGTGTACTTCAGTTCGTCAGGTCGGGCAGGATAGCTGTGACACGACAGGTCAAGGAGCTGAATGCTTATCTGAAAGAGATAGAGGAAGCCGGACGAGGCAAACCTGAAACACTTGAAATATATAATTAACTGAATTACACTAATCTAACTATAGACAATTATGGCACAGATCGATTTTGGAGGAGTAACAGAGGCAGTTGTGACAAGGGAAGAGTTTCCGCTCTCAAAGGCACGTGAAGTATTGAAAAATGAAGTTGTGGCCGTCATAGGGTACGGGGTTCAGGGGCCGGCACAGGCTATGAACATGAGAGACAACGGCATCAATGTGATTATCGGGCAGGCGCCCGAATTTAAAAATGACTGGGAGAGGGCTGTGGCTGACGGATTCGTTCCCGGCACCACCCTCTTTGGCATTGAGGAGGCAGTTGAAAGAGGTACTGTCATCCAGTATCTTGTCTCCGATGCAGCACAAAGGACACTCTGGCCCCGCATAAAGCCTCATCTTACGACAGGCAAGGCCCTCTACTTCTCTCATGGCTTCTCTGTTACATACAAGGAGCACACCGGAGTGATTCCTCCCCCGGATATTGATGTCATCCTCTGTGCTCCGAAAGGATCCGGAACCAGTGTCAGGCGTAACTTCCTCGCCGGCGCCGGGATCAACTCAAGCTACTCTGTCTTTCATGATCATACCGGCAGGGCTGAAGAGCGTGCTATTGCCCTCGGCATAGCCATTGGCTCAGGATACCTCTTCCCCACCACTTTCGAGAAGGAGGTGTTCAGTGATCTGACCGGTGAGAGGGGGGTGCTCATGGGCGCCCTCGAGGGTATCATGGAGGCGCAGTACCAGGTTCTGCGTGATAACGGCCATTCACCGTCGGAAGCCTTTAACGAAACCGTGGAGGAACTGACGCAGAGCCTCATAAGACTGGTAGACGAAAAGGGGATGGACTGGATGTACGCCAACTGCAGCGCCACGGCGCAGCGAGGCGCGCTCGACTGGAAGCCGAAGTTCAGGGAGGCCACACTGCCTGTCTTCAGGGAGCTTTATGACAAAGTCAGCTCGGGGGAAGAGTGTGTCAGGGTGCTCTCCTCAACGGGATCAGCCGACTACCGCGAAAAACTTGATGCGGAGCTTAGGGAGATGGGCGGATCAGAGCTCTGGAGAACAGGTGCGGCAGTGAGAAAACTGAGACCTCAGAAGTAACAACCACGAAACAGAAATTATGGAAAACAACAGGGTAATAATTTTTGATACAACCCTCCGTGACGGTGAGCAGGTACCAGGATGTCAGCTCAACACGGTTGAGAAAATTGAAGTTGCCAGGGCCCTCGAGGCACTTGGAGTAGACGTGATCGAGGCAGGGTTTCCCGTATCGAGTCCGGGCGACTTCAGGTCGGTGGTAGAGATATCAAAGGCAGTCCGTAACCCGGTCATCTGCGCTCTGACAAGAGCAGTGAAAAAAGACATAGAGGTAGCCGCCGAGGCACTGAAGTATGCAGAGAGAAAACGGATTCATACCGGGATAGGCACATCTCCCTACCATATCCAGTACAAGATAAGGACAACGCCCGAAGAGATAATCAGAAGGGCTGTCGATGCCGTAAAGTACGCGAGGAAATTCGTTGATGACGTGGAATTCTACGCTGAAGATGCAGGCAGGAGCGACAACGCCTACCTCGCCACTGTGATTGAGGCTGTCATAAAAGCAGGTGCGACCGTGGTGAATATTCCTGACACAACGGGTTATTGCCTTCCTGAAGAATACGGTGCCAAGATCAGGTACCTCATGGAAAATGTCCCGAATATTGACAGGGCAGTCGTCTCAACCCATTGCCACAATGACCTCGGAATGGCCACCGCCAACACCATGATGGGCATCATCAACGGAGCACGGCAGGCGGAGGTGACAATCAACGGCATCGGCGAAAGGGCAGGCAATACCTCACTTGAAGAGATCGCAATGATCATAAAGAGCCATCATGACCTGAACCTGTCAACCGGCATCAACCCGAAGCTGATATTCAGCACCAGCAGGCTGGTCTCCACACTGATGAGCATGCCCGTACAGGCCAACAAGGCCATCGTTGGCAGAAATGCCTTTGCCCACTCGTCAGGGATACATCAGGACGGCGTTCTCAAAAACCGTGAAAACTATGAGATCATTGACCCTAAGGAGGTAGGCATAAGGGAATCATCAATCATTCTTACGGCCCGCAGCGGCAGGGCGGCTCTCAATCACAGGCTCGACCTGCTGGGCATTAAGCTGGGAAAGGAGGAGCTTGATGAGATCTACCACCGCTTCCTTCTTCTTGCCGACAAGAAAAAGGAGATCAATGACGAAGATATCAAGATCCTGTCAGGAGAGGTCTTCAGGGGGGAAAAGAGACTCAAGCTGGAATCGTTGCAGGTTCTCTGCGGCAACTCGGTCACCCCGGTGGCTACCGTAGGCGTGAGGATCAACGGTGAGGTACATTCCTCCACCGCCCCGGGGAACGGCCCCATTGATGCGGCTCTTACCGCTGTCAAACACCTGATCCATGAGAATGTACACCTTGAGGAGTTCCTGATACAGGCAATCACGCGGGGAAGCGATGACATCGGCAAGGTGCATATCCAGGTTGAGCATGAGGGAAAGATCTTTTACGGTTTCTCGGCAAACACGGATATAATTACCGCCTCGGTTGAGGCATTCATTGATGCTGTTTCAAGGATAGACAATGGAACCACGGACACTGTTTGACAAAATCTGGGATGCACATGTAGTGAAGTCTGTCGAGGACGGTCCTGATGTGCTCTATATTGACCGGCACTATATCCATGAAGTCACCAGTCCCCAGGCGTTTCTGGGACTTCGGCAACGGGGCATCGGGGTCTTCAGGCCGGAGAGGACGACAGCCGTGGCAGACCACAACATACCTACCACAGATCAGCATCTTCCGATAAGGGACGCCGTCTCACGGGCGCAGGTGGAGGCCCTGGCTGAAAACTGCAGGACCGCCGGCATCGAGTACTTCGGCATAGGTCACCACAATAACGGTATAGTCCATGTCACAGGCCCGGAGCTGGGGAAAACACTTCCGGGGATGACAATAGTATGCGGCGACAGTCACACATCAACCCACGGAGCCTTCGGCACCATAGCATTCGGCATCGGTACCAGCGAGGTGGAGATGGTGCTGGCGTCACAGTGCATTCTTCAGACCAGGCCGGCACGGATGAGGATCACCGTCAACGGGACTCTCCGGCAAGGAGTGACCTCCAAGGATCTGATACTCTATATCATCTCTGCCATATCCACCGGCGGGGCAACGGGATACTTCGTGGAATATGCCGGTGAGGCCATCTCCCGGCTGAGCATGGAAGCCAGGATGACAGTGTGCAATATGAGCATCGAGATGGGTGCCCGCGGCGGCCTGATAGCACCTGATGAGGTCACCTTTGGTTACCTGTCGGAAATCCCCTCATTCAACAGTGATCCGGATGCCATGCGCCTGCTTGAAAAATGGTTCTCACTGCGCAGCGACCCCGGAGCGACATTTGACAAAGAGCTTGAGTTTGATGCATCATCAATACCGCCAATGATCACCTGGGGCACAAACCCCGGGATGGGAATGGCCGTCGATGGAGTAATCCCTGCTGAAGACCAGCTCAGATCAGGTGGCAACGATTCCTACCTGAAGGCCCTTGACTACATGGGCTTTAAACCGGGAATGAAGCTCCTGGGCCACCCGGTAGACTATGTCTTCCTGGGTAGCTGCACCAACGGCCGCATAGAAGATCTGAGGGCTTTTACCTGTATGGTGGAAGGAAGGAAGAAAGCCCCGGGAGTCACGGTACTGATAGTGCCCGGTTCACAGCAGGTTGCACGGCAGGCAGAAAAGGAAGGCCTTACAGAAATATTAACAAAGGCAGGGTTTGACATGAGACAACCAGGTTGCTCATCCTGCCTCGCAATGAATGATGACAAGATACCCGCCGGCAAATATGCGGTCTCCACCTCGAACCGCAACTTCGAAGGAAGACAGGGACCGGGAGCAAGAACCATCCTCGCAGGGCCGCTCACAGCTGCTGCGGCAGCGTTGACGGGAAGGATAACCGATCCCAGGGAACTGATACGTGATTGTGATTGATAAATCCTGAAGGAAATGAACAGAAGAAAATTTACCATACTGGAGTCAACATGTGTCCCCCTCCCACTGGCCAATATTGACACCGACCAGATAATCCCGGCAAGGTTCCTGAGCGCTACCACAAAGGAGGGGTTCGGCAAAAATCTCTTTCGCGACTGGAGATATGACAAGGAGGGAGATGTCATTAAAGAGTTCATTCTCAACAATCCGGTATATAAGGGGAGCATTCTTGTTACAGGCAGTAATTTTGGATGTGGATCGAGCAGGGAGCATGCCGTATGGGCAATAGCTGACTATGGCTTCAGGGCTGTAGTGTCAGACTCCTTCGCGGATATATTCGCAAACAATGCCCTGAATAACGGCCTTCTGCCGGTAGTGATACCCGCAGAAACGCTGGGCAGACTTACCGAGCTTATAATCAGTAAACCGGGAACAAGTGTGAAGATTGACCTTGAAAAGCAGATCCTTTCATCGGAAGAGGCAGACATATCGGTCAGTTTCGTCATAAACGCATTTAAGAAGGAGTGCCTGTTAAAGGGTCTTGACAACATAGAATACCTGCTCGGCATCAGGGATGAGATAACAGAATTTGAAGAGAGGAGGTTGACGTGAGAATTGAGATACTTGATACCACACTCAGAGACGGCGAACAGACTCAGGGCGTCTCCTATTCGCCGCTCGAGAAGCTGCATATTGCCACCATGCTCCTCCGGGACCTGAAGGTCGATCGGATCGAAGTGGCCTCGGCACGTGTCTCTGCCGGTGAACAGGAGGCTCTGCGGCTGATAACGCGATGGGCCGCACAGTACGGTATGCTCGACAAAATTGAGGTACTCGGATTTGTTGACGGAGACACCTCTCTCAACTGGATCAGAGATGCCGGAGGAATGGTTGTCAACCTGCTCTGCAAGGGGTCATTGCGGCACCTTGAAAAACAACTGAGGAAGACCCCCGCGGAACATCTTGAAGATGTCAGGAAGATCGTCAGACTGGCAAACGAGTACGGCATGCAGGTCAATATCTACCTTGAAGACTGGTCAAACGGCATGATCAATTCTGAGGAATATGTCCTTTTCATGGTTGACTCACTCAGCAATGAAAACATCAAACGGTTCATGCTTCCTGATACCCTTGGTATTCTTAGCCCTGACCAGACGTACCGTTTCTGCACACGGATGACTGAGAGGTATAAATCACTCCGCTTTGATTTTCATGCCCATAATGACTATGACCTGGCGGTGGCAAACGTTTACTCGGCTGTCACCGCGGGCATCAGCGGGGTGCACACCACGGTCAACGGACTTGGGGAGAGAGCCGGCAACGCCCCGCTCTCAAGTGTAATCGGCCTGCTCAATGACCATCTTGGGGCCGTGACTGGCGTGAATGAGTTGGAAATCACCAGGGTCAGCCGGATAGTGGAGACATTCAGCGGTATAAGGATACCTGTCAACAAACCGATCATAGGGGCAAATGTATTTACGCAGACATCAGGCATCCACGCCGACGGTGACAACAAGGATAACCTCTACTGCAGCAACCTGAGGCCGGAACGGTTCGGCAGAAAAAGAACCTACGCCCTCGGCAAACAGTCAGGCAAAGCCACAATAAGAAAAAACCTTGAGGAGTTCGGGCTGGAACTGAGCCAGGAGTCACTGACAAGGGTAACCCAAAGGGTTATTGAACTTGGCGACAAGAAGGAGACGGTCACCACGGAAGACCTGCCGTTCATCATCGCCGATGTCCTGGGCAACGACCGCTCAGCATATAAGATATTCATTAAAAACTATTCCCTCTCCCTCTCTTACGGACTTAAACCCTCTGCCAGCGTACAGCTTGAGATTGACGGCCTCCTCTTCCAGGAGACATCGTCGGGCGACGGTCAGTATGACGCCTTTATGAAAGCGGTCAGGAAGATATATGACCGGATGGGAAGGGAGCTGCCGGTGCTTACTGACTATGAGGTATCCATACCTCCGGGAGGAAAGACCGATGCTCTTGTTGAGACGGTTATCAGATGGAGTTACCAGGGGAGGGAATTCAGAACAAAGGGCCTGGATGCCGACCAGACGGAGTCTGCCATAAAGGCAACGGAAAAGATGCTCAACATAATCGAAAACAATGAGATTAAACCTGCATATAAAAACCTGATAACAGTTTCAGATGGAATTTAAAATAGCTCTTCTTGCCGGAGACGGCATCGGACCCGAGGTGACTGAAGAGGCCTGTAAAGTGCTGCTGGCCACAGCAGAGAGGTTCGGTCATCAATTTCACTTTACCGGCGGACTGATCGGTGCCTCCGCAATTGACCATACTGGCACTCCCCTGCCTGATGAGACGCTGGAACTGTGCAGGAAGTCAGATGCGGTATTATTCGGCGCCATTGGTGACCCGAAATATGACAATGACCCTGCGGCCAGGGTCAGGCCTGAGCAGGGACTGCTGGCCATGCGTCGCGGGCTGGGCCTCTATGCCAACGTAAGGCCGGTTAAGACATTCCCTGCCCTGATTGACATGTCACCGCTGAAAAGGGAAATAGCCCTGAACACGGATATAATCATGGTCCGCGAACTCACCGGGGGTATCTATTTCGGCCGACCGCAGGGAAGAACGGAGGACGGAAACACAGCCTATGACACATGCGTTTACAGCCGTTACGAGATAGAGCGCGTTGTGAGGCTTGCCTGCGACTATGCCATGAAACGAAAGAAAAAGGTGACGGTAATAGATAAGGCAAACATACTGGCTACCTCGAGGCTGTGGCGTGAGACGGCCGTAAATATAGCGCAGGAATACAGGGATATAACGATGGATTTCATGTACGTTGACAACGCTGCCATGCAGCTGATCCAGCATCCCTCCTCTTTCGATGTTATTGTGACTGAAAACATGTTCGGCGACATCCTCTCCGATGAGGCCAGCGTCATCGCCGGCTCTATGGGGATGATGCCTTCTGCGTCAATCGG
>CAZHTG010000017.1:0-32218 GCA_964535795.1 uncultured Rikenella sp. | reverse complement strand
GCATAATTAACAATGTTTACAACGAAACTACATCATCATCATTCTCATACTTGCTCTCAGGCGAGATGAAAATGGTGTATAGTAACAACCAATATCATAAACCCGTCTGAGCAGATCAGGCGGGTTTTTTGTTGCTGCACGGTCTGCTCAGGAAAAAATAGAAAAGTGAAATGAGCATACTGAAAATTGCAATTCAGAAAAGCGGAAGACTGAGTGAGAGCTCCCGCAAATTGTTTGAAGAGTGCGGAATCAAGATCACCAACGGCGCAGGCAGTCTTAAGGTCATCGCAGGCAATTTCCCCGTTGAGATACTCCTGCTGCGTGACGATGACATCCCCCAGTACGTTGAACAGCAGGTTGCTGACATAGGGATTGTGGGTGAAAACACGGTCTTCGAAAAGAAGAAGGATGTGGATGTTCTTGAGCAGCTGGGGTTTGCCGGCTGCCGCCTCAGCCTGGCTATCCCGAAGGACGAGGCGTATACGGGTCCGGAATTCTTCATGCACAAGAAGGTTGCCACGAGTTATCCGGTGCTTCTCAGTGAATACTTTGCCAAAAGGAGCATCAAAGCTGAGATAGAGGAGCTGAGCGGCAGCGTTGAAATAGCCCCGGGAATAGGCCTTGCCGATGCAATATGTGATATCGTCAGCTCAGGCAGCACCCTGCTGACCAACGGCCTGCGCGAGGTGGAGACCATCATGAAGAGCCAGGCGGTCATAATAGCAAACAGGGACATCAGCGGCGAAAAGCAACAGATACTTGAGAAGCTGCTTTTCCGCATCAGGGCAGTAAAGAACGCCAGGGAGAACAAGTACATACTGCTTAACGCCCCCGAAGAGGCGGTGACGGAAATCTGCAGGATACTTCCGGGCATGAAGAGTCCGACAATACTGCCGCTGGTTGAAAAGGGATGGTGCAGCCTCCACTCCGTTGTGAAGGAGGATGAGTTCTGGGACAGGATCGACCAGCTCAGGGCCGCGGGAGCTGAAGGGATCCTGGTAATACCCATAGAAAAAATGATACGGTGATGAACACACTATTCTATCCCGGGCAGGCTGAGATCAGCACTGCCCTGCTGAGACCGTCACAAGGCAATGCGGAGATTGACAGCAGTGTTAAGGAGGTGCTGGCCAGGGTCAGGACAGAAGGTGATGCCGCCCTGCGTGAATTCTCAAAGAAGTTTGACGGTTATGCTCCTGCATCATTCAGGGTCGATGAAGATTCACTGCAAGAGGCAGAGAAGAGTGTGCCGGTGGAGCTTCGGGAAGCAATACGGGAAGCTGTTTCAAACATCACGGCGTTTCACTCAGCGCAGTTGCACAGGACCGAACCGGTGATTACATCTGATGGTGTAAAGTGCTGGAGCCGTGATGTGGCGATAGAGAAGGTGGGACTTTATATCCCCGGAGGCACCGCACCGCTCTTCTCCACCGTTCTGATGCTTGCTCTGCCCGCACACCTGGCCGGATGCCGTGATATTATAATGTGCACTCCTCCCGGAAAAGAGGGAAGAGTCAACCCGCTGATACTGTATGCAGCCTCGCTGGCAGGTGTGACTGAAATCTATGCAATAGGCGGCGCACAGGCCATTGCGGCTATGGCATACGGTACTGAGTCGATCCCTGCAGTTTATAAGATATTCGGGCCGGGAAACAGGTACGTCACAAGGGCCAAGGAGCTTGTACAACTCGAAGGCACGGCAATAGATATGCCTGCCGGACCCAGTGAAGTGCTGGTCATTGCAGATGAAAGCGCCAACCCCGTCTTCGTGGCTGCTGACCTGCTCTCACAGGCGGAACATGGCGCCGACAGCCAGGTTATCATGCTCACCGACAGCAGAATAATTATGGAACAGGTTAAAACGGAGCTTGAGAAACAGGCAGCGTTGCTGGAGAGAAACAGCCTGGCTGTGCAGTCGCTTGAAAACAGCTCGCTGATACTTCTTGAAACCATTGATAGGTGCCTGGAAGTAAGTAACCGGTATGCACCCGAACATCTGATCCTTGCCACCGCCGATCCATACCTCCATGCTGCCGCAGTGGTTAACGCCGGATCAGTCTTCCTTGGAAATTATAGCAGCGAAAGTACAGGCGACTATATGACCGGACCCAATCATACCCTTCCCACCGGAGGATATGCAAGGAGCTACAGCGGTGTGTCAACCGGCAGTTTTATGAAGAAAATCTTCTTCCAGGAGGTAACAGAACAAGGCATAATGAATATAGGACCTGCAACTGAATTGCTGGCCGGGGCCGAGATGCTCGGGGGACACAGGAACGCAGTTACCGTCAGACTAAAATTTCTTAACGATGAACAGGACAGATCAACTCGTAAGGCCTAATGTGAGGGCACTGGTGCCATATTCCTGCGCCAGGGATGAATACGAGGGGACAGGAGGCATCTTCCTTGATGCCAATGAGAGCCCCTTCGGTCCTCTCAACAGGTATCCCGATCCCCGGCAGAGAGAGCTCAGGGCTGCAATCAGCAATATGAAGGGAATAGCTGAAGAAAACATTTTCCTCGGAAACGGAAGCGATGAGGTGATTGATCTCTGCTACAGGATATTCTGTAACCCGGGAACCGACAGGGCGCTGATATTTCCGCCCACATACGGGATGTACCAGGTATCAGCGGCAGTCAATGACGTTGAGGTGATCAGAGTGCCACTGGATGAAAACTTCGATATTGATATCCCGGCAGTAACACCTCTTCTTGAAGATGACCGCATAAAACTGATCTTCATCTGCTCTCCTAACAACCCGACCGGCAACTGCATGGATACCGGCAGGATTGAGTTCATTCTCCGGAATTTTCGTGGCATAGTGGTGCTTGACGAGGCTTATGCCGACTTCAGCGGAAGACCTTCATTCATTGAAAAGATCGGTCTTTATGACAATCTGATTGTAATGCAGACCTTCAGCAAGGCCATGGGCATGGCGGCGGCAAGGATCGGGATGGCTTTTGCGGCACCTGATATTCTGAAGTATCTCTTCCGGATGAAGCCACCTTACAATATAAGTACCCTGAATCAGGAGGCAGCCCTGGAAAGGCTTAAGGACATAAAACCCATAACCGTACAGGCAGAGACCCTTGTAGCCGAACGAAGGAGGCTGGCTGAAAAACTGGTGACGATTCCGGTAGTTGAAAAGGTATGGCCTTCTGATGCAAACTTCCTGCTCGTGAGGGTTAAGGATGCTGACAGTATTTATGATAAACTGAAAGAAAATAATATTATCGTCAGAAACAGAAGCCGCGAGATAAGCGGCTGCCTGCGCATAACCGCAGGCACCAGGAGCGAGAACGACAGGCTCCTTGATGAACTGAACAAAATAAGAATATAAAGCGATGAAGAAAGTGTTGTTTATTGACAGGGATGGGACCATACTGAAAGAACCGGCAGATGAGCAGGTTGACAGTCTGGAAAAACTGGCATTCATGCCGGGCGTCATCGGCGCGCTGTCAGCTATTGCCCGCGAAACAGATTTCGAGCTTGTAATGGTGACCAACCAGGACGGGCTTGGCACGCCGGCATTTCCTGAAAATGAGTTCCTTCCCCCTCACAATAAAATGCTCTCCATTCTTGAAGGTGAAGGAATAAAATTCGCGGCGCAGTTCATTGACCGCACCTTTGAGGAGGATAAATCGCCTTACCGCAAACCGGGGACGGCCATGCTGACCCGATACCTTGCACAGGGGGTTGACCTCGCATCATCATATGTCATCGGCGACCGCCTGACTGATATAGAACTGGCGCGAAACCTGGGGTGTCGATCGATCTACTTCAGCAGTGAAAAAACAGACGATGCGGCTCTGTGTACCCGCGACTGGGACGAAATATGCAGGTTCCTGAAAAAGATACCCAGGAGAGCGGCAGTAAACAGAAAGACCAGCGAGACGGTGATCGAGACAGAGATAACCCTCGACGGCACAGGAAAGAGCAGTATTACAACGGGATTGGGCTTCCTTGATCATATGCTTGACCAGCTGGCCCGTCATGGCAGCATCGATATCAGCCTGAAGGCAACGGGTGACCTGAGGGTCGATGAGCACCATCTTGTTGAAGACGTGGCGATAGTCCTGGGGGAGGCCTTTTACATTGCCCTTGGCAGCAAGAAAGGTATCGGACGGTATGGGTTCACCCTCCCCATGGATGACTCGCTGGCACAGGTGACACTCGACTTCGGGGGGAGATCATGGCTGACATGGGATGTCATCTACAGGTCGGAAAGGGTAGGTAACATCCCCTCCGAAATGTTCTCACACTTTTTCAGATCATTCAGCGACAGTGCCAAATGCAACATCCATGTTCATGCGGCCGGCGAGAATGAGCACCATAAGACCGAGGCCATCTTCAAGGCTTTTGCCAGGGCTGTGAGGATGGCTGTTACAGCAACGGATAACGGAATCCTTCCATCAACAAAGGGACAGTTATGATAGCAATACTGAAATATAATTCCGGAAATATTATGTCAGTCCGGGTGGCCCTTAAGAGACTCGGACATGATGCGGTCATTACTGACGACCCTGATGTGATCAGCAGAGCGGAGAAGGTAATTATACCGGGGGTCGGCGAGGCAGGGTCAGCAATGAAGCATCTCAGGGAGAGAGATCTTGACAGGGTGATCATCTCACTCAAACAGCCTGTTCTGGGCATATGCCTCGGGCTGCAACTCATGTGCAGCTTCTCGGAGGAGAACAATACCCAATGCCTTGGAATATTTGATGCCGTGGTCAGAAAATTCCCTGCCGGAGCAAAGGTACCACACATGGGATGGAATGATTTTGTAAGCCTGAATGACGATCCGCTTCTGAAAGGAATAAATCCTGCGGATGATGTATATTTTGTCCATAGTTATTATACCGGGGTCAACGAATATACCACTGCCGTTTGCGATTACGTACTTCCCTTCTCAGCGGCAATGCGCAAAGACAATTTTTTTGCCACACAGTTCCATCCTGAAAAATCAGCCGCGTCAGGAGCCCGCATACTTGAAAACTTCATCGCGTTATGAGAATAATTGCAGCCATCGATATAATTGACGGCGCCTGCGTCAGGCTGACCCGGGGCGACTATTCAAGGAAAACCGTCTACGGCGATGACCCTCTTGATGTGGCAAGAAAGCTGGAGGCGCACGGCATAAAATACCTCCACCTTGTTGATCTTGACGGAGCCAGGGAAGGGAAAATAAGGAATAAAGGGGTGCTTGAGGCCATTGCGGGCAATACCTCACTGAAGGTGGACTTCAGCGGTGGAATCAGGTCCGACGGCGATCTGCGCACTGCATTCAGGTGCGGAGCCTCACAGGTCACCTGCGGGAGCATAGCGGTGACCCAACCCGGACTTTTTCTTCAGTGGCTGGCTGAATACGGTCCTGAAAGGATCATCCTCGGCGCCGACTTCAGGCAGAGAAAGGTGGCAACCGCCGGATGGCTCTCCGAATCTGATAATGATATAATAAGTTTCCTTCAAAAGTACAGGTCAGAAGGTGTTGTCTACGCCATGTGTACTGACATTGAAAGGGACGGCATGCTGGGCGGGCCCTCCGTTGACATCTACAGGGAGATAGTCGCAATTGATGGTCTCTCACTCATTGCAAGCGGAGGCATAACCTCGGTAACAGACATCATGACCCTCAGGGAGGCGGGATGTGAAGGCGCCATAATAGGCAAGGCTATTTATGAAGGCAGGATTTCACTTAAGGAACTGGCTGAGCTATGCTGAAAAAAAGAATCATTCCATGCCTTGACATAAGGGATGGCCGTACCGTCAAAGGGGTAAGCTTCGTCAACCTCAGGGATGCCGGCGACCCGGTGGAGCTGGCAGGCGCATATGCTGACCAGGCTGCTGACGAGATTGTCTTCCTTGACATAACCGCAACACATGAGAAGAGAAAGACACTGGCACCACTGGTTGAGAAGATTGCCAATGCCATAAACATCCCCTTTACAGTCGGGGGAGGCATCAGCACCGGGGAGGATGTATCGGTTCTCATCAGCTCAGGGGCTGACAAGGTGAGTGTCAACACTGCAGCCGTTCTTGAACCCCGGCTGATAACAAGGCTGGCGGAGAGCTTTGGCAGCCAGTGCATAGTTGTTGCAATTGATGCCCAATTCATTGACGGTGAATGGCGGGTGTGCATCAACGGCGGCAGGACCGTCACCACGGTCAGGGCACTGCAATGGGCTGAAGAGGTTGAGCAACTGGGCGCCGGGGAGATACTCCTCACCTCTGTCAACAGCGACGGCACAAAAGAGGGATTCTCAACAGATATAACCTCGGCCATAAGTGACAGGGTGAATATCCCCGTCATTGCCTCCGGCGGAGCAGGTACCATGGAACACTTCAAACAGGTCTTTGAAGAGACATCGTGCAGCGCAGCCCTGGCGGCTTCAGTGTTTCACTTCGGGGAGATACTTATACCTGATCTCAAAAGGTTCCTCCAAAAAAACAATATAAACGTAAGATTATTAAACCTCCATGGATTTGCATACAAAAACACAATAATATAATAATCAACTACATGTAGGTTCTCCCGATAAATCGGGACAGGCTATCATGCCATTAAAAATAAATTATCATATGATGAATATCAATTTTGACAAGGAGAACGGCCTGGTTCCTGCCGTGATACAGGACGACACCACGATGCAGGTGCTGATGGTCGGCTACATGAATGAGGAGGCCTGGCTGAAAACTGTCAGCGAAGGCAGGGTTACTTTCTTCAGCCGCAGCAGGCAGAGACTGTGGACCAAGGGAGAGACCTCCGGTAACTTCCTCACCGTAAAGGAGATTCTTCCTGACTGTGACAATGATGCCCTGCTGATAAGGGTTGTACCGTCCGGACCGGTATGCCACCTGGGAACATATTCATGCTTCGGCGACATGCAGGCTAAAGGATTTATATACAAGCTGGAGAAGATCATCAGTGAAAGGATAGATGAAGATGCATCTGATTCATATACAAACAAACTGTACCGGAAGGGTATTAACAAAATCGCACAGAAGGTGGGTGAGGAAGCTGTTGAGCTGATTATTGAAGCAAAAGATGATGACATTAACCTGTTCAGGAATGAGGCTGCCGACCTTCTCTATCACCTGCTGGTGCTCCTCAGGGCTAAGTCAACAGATTTTTCTGAGATTGAAGCAGTTTTGGCAGGAAGGCATAAATCCAAATAAAAGTTAAATCTGCATTCCGGATAAAAAAAATTTATCTGACGGTGTTTGCGGTTTGGAATTTTCATTATGTTTGCACCGATGAAGAAATTCTCGTTATATATCTGGCGCTGGCGCAGCTCATAAGATGAAGCTGTGAATCACGTCATTATATAACTTATCAAGGATAATTATTTAAAGAGGCGCGCTGATCACAGCGCGCCTTTTGTATTGTATAACCCTAAACTTAAGGAACACATGGAAAAGATTACAAAGTTTTTACTGTCTGAGAACGAGATGCCCCGCCAATGGTATAACATAGTGGCTGACATGCCCAACAAGCCGTTGCCGCCGCTGAATCCTGTCACAGGAAAGCCGGCGGGGCCGGAAGACCTGGCAGCCATCTTCCCGATGGAACTGATAAAACAGGAGGTCACTGCCGAGAGGTACATAGACATCCCTGAAGAGGTCTTCGACCTGTACAGAACCTATCGTCCCTCTCCTCTTTTCAGGGCCCGCAATCTTGAAAAGGCACTGGGCACCAAAAGCAAAATTTATTACAAGTATGAGGGAGGCAACTATTCCGGTTCGCACAAGGCTAACACCGCCATCCCGCAGGCATACTACAACAAGCTGGAGGGCGTGCGCCGCATGACCACGGAGACAGGTGCCGGCCAGTGGGGCAGCGCGATGAGCTTTGCATGCAACCACTTCGGGCTAGAGCTCCTTGTCTTCATGGTCAAGGTCAGCTTTCACCAGAAGCCGGGCCGCAAGATGATGATGAATGCCTATAACGCCAAGGTAGTCCCTTCACCCAGCACCATGACCGCAGCAGGCAGAAAAGTGCTTGAGACTGACCCTGACTCACCGGGCAGCCTGGGCATAGCCATCTCTGAAGCCATCGAGATCGCATTGCAGGATCCCTATACCAAATACTCACTGGGTAGTGTGCTGAACCATGTCTCTCTCCACCAGACCATTATTGGCCAGGAAGCGCTGATACAGATGGAAAAGGCAAATGATTATCCCGATGTTGTTATCGGCTGTTTCGGAGGAGGTTCAAATTTCTCCGGGATATCATTCCCCTTCCTTCGCGAAAACATGGTTAACGGCAAAAAGACAAGGTTCGTAGCTGTTGAGCCTGCCTCCTGCCCCAAGCTGACCAAAGGGAAGTTCACCTACGACTTCGGTGATCAGTCGGGCATGACGCCACTGCTGCCCATGTATACCCTTGGGCATAATTTCATTCCTGACAAGATCCACGCGGGCGGACTCCGGTATCACGGGGCGGGCGTGCTCGTTAGCCAGCTGCGCAAGGACGGTTTTGTGGAAGCAAAATCAAAGTTCCAGCGCGAATGTTTTGAGGGAGCCATACTTTTTGCCCGCACCGAAGGTATACTTCCTGCGCCTGAGTCGTCATACGCCATCGCCGGCGCCCTTGATGAGGCAAGAAGGGCTGACCTGGAGGGGGTATCGAAAACCATCCTCTTCAACCTCAGCGGTCATGGCCATTTTGACATAACGGCATATGAGAAGTATTTCGAGGGCAATCTTCCTGACCATGAAGCTACGGTTGAGGAGATTGACCTGTCGCTGGCCAACTCAGCTGTTCCTGCCTTCTAAAGTAGGACTGCCGACTGCGGACTGAAGACTGCAGACTGAATCAGCTGCACTTTGATGCCCCGCAGTCGGTACAGCGGAGACAGCCCTCCTGGTATACCACTGCAGTCGATCCGCAGTTCTCGCACTTGCCCTTGGCTTTGGTGCCGTTGGGAATATAACGCTTAAGTGAACGTTCCACCCCGTTCTTCCAGGTGTTGATTGATTCGGTGTCAAGCTTCATAGATGAGACCAGTTCAACCACATCCTTCGCCGGCATACCGTATCGCAGGACACCTGAGATGAGGCGGGCATAGTTCCAGAACTCAGGCTTGAACATATGTGACAGCCCGCCGAGGGTGTTCTTGTATCCGTACTTGTCAGTGTACTGGAAGTCATAGCGGGTGTTGCCTGCATCATCCTTGTTCTTGATGATCCGGCCCTTGATGATGCTCTTGGGTATGGGGAACATCTCATCATCCTGCAGGCCGGTGAAGATCTCATAAGGCACACCGTCCTTCAGTCCTACGAAGGCGATCCATTTTTCCTCATTGTTCTGGAAACGTATCACGTCAGCTTCGAGCACTTTCGGACGCAAGGGCGACCAGTCGTTCTTCTTCTCCTCCTTGTTGTTGGAGACCAGTACACCGGCCCGCGACCCGTCGCGGTAGACCGTTGCACCCTTGCATCCCTCCTTCCAGGCAGTGAGGTACAACTCCGAAACAAGTTCCTCCTTCGCTTCGGCAGGCAGGTTGATGGTCACGCTGATGGAGTGATCAACCCATTTCTGGATTGCGCCCTGCATCCTCACCTTGGCCACCCAGTCGACATCATTGGCGGTGGCCTTGTAATAGGGTGATTTCTCGACGATTGAGTTTATCATCTCCTCCGACATTTCCCTGACCTCCTCGTACTTGTACCCGTTCACCCTCATCCAGTCGATGAACTTGTGATGGAACACCACGAACTCCTCCCAGTGGTCTCCCACCTCGTCGGTGAAGGTTACCTTCACGTCCTGGTCATTGGGATTGACCTTGCGGCGGCGCTTGTAGAAGGGCATGAAGACCGGCTCGATGCCGGAGGTGGTCTGGCTCATAAGGCTGGTGGAGCCTGTCGGGGCTATTGTCAGCAGGGCAATGTTGCGCCTGCCGTTCTTCTCCATCCCGGCAACCATCTCAGGATCAGCCTCTCTCAGGCGGGTGATGAAGGGATTGTTTTTCTCCCTCTCGCTGCTGTAAATAGGGAACTGGCCCCTCTCGGCAGCCATCTCCGTTGATGCCCTGTATGCTTCTACAGCAAGGGTACGGTGTACGTTCACCGCAAAGTCCGTTGCCTCGTCGGTGCCATAGCGAAGCCCTAGTGCGGCCAGCATGTCACCCTCGGCAGTGATGCCGATGCCTGTACGCCTTCCCTCACCGGTCTTATGCCTGATATTCTCCCAGAGGTTGCGTTCCACACGCTTCAGTTCCGGATCCTCGGGGTCAGCATCTATCTTGGCGATAATGGCATCAATCTTCTCCTGCTCAAGGTCTATGATATCATCCATGATACGCTGAGAGAGGTGCACATGTTTCGTGAAAAGATCAAAATCGAATGAGGCCTGCGGGGTAAAGGGATCATTCACATATGCGAAAAGGTTGATTGCTATCAGCCTGCAGCTGTCATACGGGCAGAGGGGGATCTCGCCGCACGGGTTTGTTGATACCGTCTCATATCCGAGATCAGCGTAACAGTCGGGAACACTTTCGTTCCTGATAGTATCCCAGAAGAGGACGCCGGGCTCAGCTGATTTCCAGGCGTTATGCACAATCTTGTTCCAGAGTTTGCGGGCGTCAATCTCTTTCGAGTACTTGGGTTTTTCAGCATTGATGGGGTATTGCTGGCGGAAGCTCTTCCCCTCAACCACTGCCTCCATGAACTCATTGGTGATCTTCACCGAGACATTGGCGCCGGTGACCTTGCCTGCCTCAAGTTTGGCATCGATGAAGCTTTCTGCATCAGGGTGCTTGATGGAGATGGAGAGCATCAGGGCTCCCCTGCGTCCGTCCTGTGCCACCTCGCGGGTGGAGTTTGAATAACGCTCCATGAAGGGCACCACACCCGTGGAGGTGAGGGCGCTGTTGAGCACAGGCGAGCCTTTGGGACGGATATGGGAGAGGTCATGGCCGACACCACCACGGCGTTTCATAAGCTGCACCTGTTCCTGGTCTATCTTCATGATGCCCCCGTATGAGTCGGAGTCGCCCTTGTTCCCGATCACAAAGCAGTTTGAGAGCGAAGCTATCTGGTAGTCATTGCCTATGCCGGTCATCGGGCCGCCCTGGGGGATGATGTATTTAAAGTCCCTGAATGCCTCGTAGATGGCCTCAGCCGGCAGCGGGTTGGGATACTTCTGCTCAATGCGGTGTATCTCTGCAGCAAGACGGCGGTGCATGTCATCCGGTGTCTTCTCATAGAGATTGCCGAAGGAATCCTTGAGTGCGTACTTGCTTGCCCATACTTTTGCCGCAAGGTCATCGCCGCCGAAATATTCGCGGGTCGCCTTTATGGCTTCGTCATACGCATAAGTCTTTTTGCCGTTGTTACCTGGCAGCCTGACCTTTTTATCCATCGCCTCCGCTTCTTTCCTGGATTTTTTCTCCTCTTTCATTCCCAACTCCTTTTCGTTAGAGGCGACGGGTACCGTATGGACAAGTGAATCTCCCATTGATCGTTAAAAAATATTAAAGTTTGAAAATAAGTTACTTAGTCTACCTTCTGCTGTGACAAACCTGTTTTGCTAAAATAGACAAGCATGTCAGAGCAGACAAGAATAAAAGTTCTCTTTTATCAACAGACATATTAACTTTTTAAACCGTGCAGTTCAAAAAAAAGAGGCCGGTTTCCCGGCCTCTTTAATTATCTGACAATGTGTGTATTAGAAAATAAGCCGAACTCCAAGCAGGCAACCCCATGTGCTTGAGGTGCTTATGCTCTTGCTGAGTGTTGTGACCTCTTCCCAGTTCTCGAGAGAAGTGGCGTTGAGCCTGAAGGTAGGAGCATTGGTAGCGTTGCCTCTGCTGACCACTCTGAGCGGTCTCACGTTGTCATAGCTTGCCAGCGGATTGTAAACCCAGGTGCCCCAGGCGTCATTGATCATATTGCCTACGTTAAGCATGTCAAGGCTGATTTGCAGGGTGTACTTGCGGTCGGTTCCGAAATTGGTGAAGATATCCTGCAGTATCTTGGCATCAAAACGATGCATCCAGGGCCTGAGCTCGCCAAACCTCTCGGCATAGTCACCCTTGCGGCTGCTCAGGTACTTGTTGTTGTTGACATACTCCCAGAATGCTGCCTGCTGATCAGCTGCGGTCATTCCGTTGTAATCAACAAAGGCAATTTCACCAGCGGTCTCCGGTACATACATAATATCTGATGAAATCCCGTCACCATTCAGGTCATTGTAATAGGTGTAAGTCCACCTTCCCTGCTGGAAGCCCTGGTAAACCAGGGAGATTGTTGTTGCAAAGTTTTTCCCGTATTCCAGGCGATAAGAAATATCACCAATGAACTTGTGAGGCGTTGCAAAGTTTGAATAGCTCAGCTCCGGATCACTCAGGCTACCTACTGAGGAATTGGAAGAGTATGCCGAGTAGGCTGATGATCCCGGGTTGTTACTGATATCCCTGGCCTGGGTGTAGGTATAGGCAAACATGCCTGACAGACCTTTGGTGAAGTTCTTGGTCAGCATGGCTGTAAGTGAGTACTGGTAACCCTTTTTAGTGTTAACAAGTTCTGTGGCTGCTCTGATACTTGAAACAACTTTGGCTGCTGTTGAACTACTCCAGAATATGCGGTTATCAGGACCGGCAAGGGTGCCAGTTGGGTCTGCAAGGTTTATATCAATCTGCTGCACTGCATTGATATCCTTTGAAAAGATTGCCTCGCCGGTGAAAACCATGCTCCATGGCAACTCGACGTCAAATGCAAGGTTCGAACGCCATATCTGGGGGAATCTGAAGTCTTTGCCGACCTGTGCAAGTGTAGAGTTGTTAGGTAATGACCCCGGTGTGGTCGGGAAGAGGGATGGATTGCTCTCAAGAAACGCCTTATAGTCAGGATTGAAATTTAAATCAACCAGGTTGGCATTACCTGCTGCCCATCCAATTTCAGGCGACTGCAAAGTACCAGAGTTTGTAGGCTGGTTGGTGAACCATACAAAGGGAAGCATACCCGTGAAAAGACCGGTTCCTCCGCGGACCTGCAGTGAGCGGTCACCGTTGATGTCCCAGTTGAAGCCGAGTCTCGGTGAGACCACCAGCTTACTTTCGGGCCATGTGCTTACATCAATCTTTTTACCATCGATAAATGTCAGGGCTGCAATAGCAGGGTTGTCAGTGAGTTTATCAAGGTAGAGAGGCAATTCAAGACGGACACCGTAGGTCAGTTTGAACTGTGGGCTTACCTGCCACTCATCCTGACCGTAAACGGCTGCAAAGCCAAATGTTGCAGTTGCACCAGGTGCATCTACACCGTTGTAACCATAAGTGACCCCAAATCCGATTGGGTCAGCAGAATTAATAAAGTCGTCAACCGAAGCATAACGATAGTACGTAGTACCCTCACGTATATATGAGTTGCGGAAGAAGAGCCTGTCAAACGAGATACCTGCAGTAACCGTATGGCTGTTCAGTTTGAATGTTGTATTGTTGGTGATGGTAAGCGTCTTGTTCGTAACGTCATTATTAAAGGTGAAGAGTTCATAACCGAATGACATGTACTGATCATCATCCTTCCATATATCTACGAACGGGAAAATGTCAGAGTCGCTGGTACGGGTATCCTGTATGAAAGTGTAACTGGCCAGGAACTTGTTTGAGATCTTGGGAGTAAAGCTGCTGTTGAGCTCACCTGTCATCGAACGGACGGTGTTCTTGAATCCGTAGAAAGCGTTTGAGAATGCAAGTGACTGAATACCAATACGTGACGAGCCACGAAGGCTGAGAGGTCCGCTGTTGGCATTGGTTTGCTGGTCAGATATACCTACAACATCATTGTACCTGAGAGTAAGCTTGTGATTTTTGTTAATGTTCCAGTCGAGACGTGCAAGGATCTTTGTGTTCGTATTGGTGAACGGATCAAAGTCCTTGTATTTGCCCGGGTCATAATCATAGGTATTCAGCAGGTGATCCCTGACGCGGACCATATCTGATTCGAGGGTTCTTGAGATCATGAGATCAGGATTGGCTACACCGTCGGTGCTGGGTCTCCATGATACACCGGGGACAGATTCGGTCTCATATTCACCGCTGACGAAGAAGAATAGTTTGTCCTTGATGATCGGGCCGCCAACGCGTCCTCCGATGTTGAAGGAGCTTCTTTCCCTGGCGCCGCTCACCTCATTGCCGTCAACCGTGCTTCCGGTAAATGATTCCGGACGGATATATGAATATACTGATCCCTTGAAGGTGTTGTCACCGCTGCGGGTCACGGCGTTGATACTGGCGCCGGTGAACTGCGACATGCGCACATCATAGGGTGCAACGTTGACTGATATCTCCTCGATGGCATCGAGAGCGATCGGCTGGGCATTACCACCCGGGAGCGGGTTGCTGCTGAGACCGAAGTTGTTGTTGAATGCGGCACCGTCAATGGTTACAGTGTTGAAGCGTGCATCACGTCCGCCAAATGAGTTGCCCTGCGACTGCGGGGTGAACTTTGTGAAGTCGGCAATACTCCTGTTGATGGTCGGCATGTTTACCAGGTCGCGTCCGCTGATGTTCGTCTGGGTGCCGGAACGCTCTGAACTGAGGATGGAGTTACGCAGACCGGATGTCACAACTACCTCCTGGAGAGAGGTGGTCGTCTCCGTAAGCTGCCCGTTCTGAACATAGGTCTCTCCCAGCTTAAGGAAGATGTCAGTGTAGGTGCCTTTTGAATAGCCCACGAAGGAGAATTCAACACTGTACGGACCGCCGACACGCATGTTCTCGATCCTGTAGTTTCCTGAATTGTCACAGAAGGTAGCATACTGGGTGCCTGACGGAACATGTACCGCAACAACAGTGGCACCGGCGAGGGCTTCACCTCTGCTGTCGGTTGCATTACCGCTCAGTGAGGAGGTCGTCATCTGTGCCATCAGGACGGTTGACCCGATAAACAGAGATAACAGAATGAATGTGAACTTTAGTTTTCGCATAATTTGAGTTGAGTTAGAATGTTTATGGTTGTTGTTCTTTGTAATATGTTAATTGTTAATTAATTGCGATCAGGGCCCGGTTTCACCGAGGGAGAGGGTTAAATTACATTTACGGGTAGAATTAGAGGGAATTGAGATTTTGTAATTATTAACAACTTTTTAACGTGTTTTTAATAAGTTGTAAGTCAGTCGCTTCATACATAATTCGCTACGTATTTTTTTGTATTTATTTAATCTTCAGTGATATACGAGGGCATTACCTCTCGTTCCGCCCTAAGTGCCGTAATGCCAGGGAGATAATTATTAACAACTCCCGGGCAAACTCACAAAACCATGACGGATGATGGTTTCTGTCCCGGCTAAGGGGCCAGCTTTCCCGTGCATACTGCCGTTCCTGCAATGAAACACATCAGCCTCATGGGAAGTGCCGCTGAAATGGATACCGGCTCCCGCCTCAAAGCTGAAAAGAATAATATTGGTTGTATTAACGGTATTCATTCTTCCGATCTGGCGCCCCAAAGGTAATAAACTCCTAATTTTGTATGAATTAAATTTTTGTTACAATGGTACGCCTGATCGCCCTGTTCATATCAATTGTCCTGCAGATAGTTGCTGCAGGAATAGCGCTGAGATTCATGAAGATTACCCGGTACAGACTCTCATGGATCCTTCTTTCAACCTCCTTTGTGCTGATGGCTGTGCGCACACTGATACAGCTCATTGAATACTTCCAGGGCAAGCCTTCGTTCGAGCTGATGATGGCAGACGAATGGATGAATGTGCTGATCTCGGTAATGATAATAACCGGGGTGGTCCTCATCAGGGAACTCTTTTACTCCCTTAAGCGGGCCGAGATCGACAGAACCAGGTCAGAGCGACGCCTTCTGAATGCGATCATCAACACTGAAGAGACGGAGAAAAAGAGGTTCGCCAAAGACCTTCACGACGGACTCGGTCCTCTACTGTCGACGGTGAAGATGTCCCTCTCTGCGCTGAACACAAGAGTCACCGATCCGGTGGGACTGGAGATCCTTCACAACACCAACCATGTGGTGAACGAAGCCCTCAGCACCATAAGGGAGATATCCAACAACATGAGTCCTCATGTGCTTGCAAACCTGGGAGTGGCCAGCGCGATCAGTACCTTCGCCGCCAAGGTAAACTCCACGCGGAGCGTAAACATCGAGTTCAGGACAAACATGGAGGGCGAAAGATTTGATACTGACAAGGAGGTGGTTCTTTACCGGGCTGCCTGTGAGCTGATAAACAACGGAATGAAACACTCGGGCGCCTCAAAGATAGAGATGGACCTGCGGCGACATCAAAAAATCATTACCTTGCAGTATCTTGACAACGGCCGCGGTTTTGACATGGAGACACTCTCGTCGGAGGAGATGACAGGAATGGGCATACCGAATATAGAGACCAGGGTGAGATCGGTTGACGGGGTCTTTGTCCTGGAAAGCTCAAAGGGGAAGGGAACCAGCGCCCTGATCAGGGTGGACCAGTAGTAGGAAATTAAGAATTATGAATTAAGAATTAAGAATAACCGCAGGACCGCAGGACCTTCAGACCTTCATACTACTTAGTAACATGACATGGAAAAAATAAGGATCGCACTGGCTGATGACCATCAGCTCTTTCGAAACGGATTGAAGATACTTCTCGGAGCCTATGACCTGTTCGATGTGGTTGCCGAAGCATCCAACGGCGCCGAGCTGCTGAAGATCCTCGAGGCCTGTCCCGCTGACATCGTCCTCATGGACATAAGCATGCCGGAGATGGACGGATCTGAGGCAACGGCGCAGCTAACGCGCCTGGCACCGGAGACAAAAGTTATCGCACTCTCAATGTACGGGGAGGAGGAGTATTACTACCGCATGGTTGATGCAGGGGCTAAGGGATTCATCCTCAAGGATTCAGATATCTCCGACGTGCATGACGCGATCATTGCGGTGCACAGGGGAGGAAACTACTTCTCGCAGGAGCTGCTGTATCATGTCATCAAAAGGATCAAGAACAGGGAACAGGAGGAAAAGAGCTCAAGCCTCTCAAAACGCGAGAAGGAGATACTTCTCAAGATATGCGAGGGACTGTCGAACCATGAGATCGCTAACGCATTGTTCATAAGCAAACGTACGGTTGACAAGCACAGGGCCAACCTGCTGGCCAAAACAGGGTCGAAAAACACTGCGAGCCTTATCCTCTATGCGATAAAAAACCGGCTCATTGAAGTATGAGATGAGCGACCGAACCCGACTGGGACCCCATGGCGAGGAGCTGGCTGCAGCGTACCTCATGCAGAATGGCTATACGATCCGCGACAGGAACTGGAGATCGGGAAAGACCGAGATTGACATCATCGCCGAAAACAATGGCTTCATTGTTTTTGTGGAGGTCAAGACCCGTTCGGCTGACTTCCAGGTTCATCCGGCAGAGGCGGTCAATGTACCAAAGCAGAGAACAATAATCAATGCCGCTTCAAACTATATAAACCGAAACGGCCTGGTGAAAGAGGCCAGGTTTGACATCATTACCGTTATCATCAGCAGAGCCGGCAGGGAGGTTGACCACATTGAGAATGCATTCTATCCCACAATCTGATGATACGGCTTGTCATCATGCCTGTTCAAAAACATTTCCGGGTTCAGATTATTTGAATATTTTTGATCTTTCCGCAAAACAGTTTTAAAAAATCAGATATGAAAAAGATTATCTATGCTTTAGTGGCAATGGCGCTCGTGCTTACACCAATGCAGGCACAGAAGGCCAAAAAACAGGAGGAGGCCAAACCTGAAGGTTTCAAATTCACAACCGTTGTCTCACTGCCTGCCACACCGGTCAAAAATCAATCCGCCACAGGTACCTGCTGGTGCTTTGCAACAACCTCATTCATGGAGTCAGAGCTTCTCCGCCTGGGAAAAGGTGAGTATGACCTGTCAGAAATGTTCGTGGTCAGAAAGACTTATGAAAACAGAATCAAGGATAATTACCTGCGCCTGGGGAAGGGCAATCTTGGCGAAGGAAGCCTCTCACCGTCCTGGCTGAGGGTCTTCAGCGAGGATGGTATAGTACCCCAGGAAGTATATTCCGGCATAAGTTATGATTCCCCGGTGCACAACCACCGTGAACTCCAGGCGTATGTTGAGGCGGTAACGACCGTTCCGATAAAGAACAAACTTCTGAGCAAGGAGTCAGACGAGGTCACAGATGCAATCCTTGACATCTACCTTGGCGAGAACCCCGCGACATTCACCTGGAAAGGCCAGAGCTACACCCCGGAATCATTTGCCGCCAGCCTCGGACTCAATATGGATGATTATGTGCACATCACCTCATTCTCCCATTTCCCCTTCTATACTGAAGGTCTCCTGGAGGTGCCCGACAACTGGGAGATGAACCGTTTCTACAATGTTCCTCTTGATGAACTCATCCAGGTCATGGACTATGCCCTTAACAACGGATACACAGTTAACTGGGACGGCGATGTCAGTGAGAGGGGATTCTCTCATGCCAACGGGGTGGCCATCAATCCTGACATGGAAAAGATAGACATCTCCGGCCTCACCGACAGGGCCCGCTTCGAGCTGATGCAGTCAAGCCGGACCCCTGTACCCGGGATGTTTGATAAACCCGGTCCCGAAATGGATGTCACACAGGAAGTCCGCCAGAAGGGTTATGAGACCTTTGTCACCACCGATGATCACCTGATGCACGTAACAGGCATCGTGAAGGACCAGAACGGCACGAAATACTATATCACCAAGAATTCATGGGGCACCGACAGGAACCCTCACGGCGGCTATCTGAATATGTCAGAGAGCTTCGTCAGGGCCAAGACCATATACATCATGGTCCACAAGGATGCGATCCCGGGTGATGTCAAAACAAAACTCGGTCTTTAGGCATCTCGTCTGATTGTACTTGCATAAACAGAGACCAGGGTCAGTCAATAAACCCTGGTTCTTTTTTTTAGTGTCGGATAAAAATAACCGTAAAAAAGCGAAAAAAATACGAACAGATCCTGACCCGGCTGTGACTCCAGGGAGTTGTTGCCAAGGAAATTGACAAGGAAAATGGCAAGGAACAGTATGAACATCAGCGATCTGTGTGCTTTCCTTTCAACGACGAAGAAGGCATAGAGCAGCACCGTGATAATCAGTCCTGTCACCCCCAGCGTAAGCATAGTACAAAGAAACTGGTTGTGCGGCTTCATGTTCAGTCCTGACAGCCTGGAGCCGTTCTTCTGAAGTCCGTGTTCCACCGCCTGCAGGATGCTGCCGGTGCCCCATCCGAGGAGAGGACGCTCCCTGAATGCCTCCCATGATGCCCTCCAGAGATCTATCCTTTTTGTCAGGGAGCCCCACTCCGTCATCTGCCGTGAGCTATTATAATAGATATAAAGGCTCATCATCTCCTCGTAGGCCCGTACATAAAAGCCGGGACGGTCAACGTTCAGATGGTTTGTGACACCTCTCTCTACTGCCGTTATATCATTGTCAGTGAGCTTAATGAAGCCCTCTGAATCCTTCCGGAGGCCCAGTGATGACATGTATCTGAAGAGTGTAGCCCTGAGTTCCTGTCCCGCCAGGTTTTCCCTGTCATAGTCAAGGCTGCTCTTCTCATTCCAGGCTTCTCTCAGCTCTTCGTCGGCAATGTAGAGGTAGACCAGGTTACCGTTCTCCCTTATAATATTTAAGGTATCATGCAGGTAGCGATTGCCCCGGCCTGTAAAACTGTCGAGGCTGCTGAAGTCGATATGCGGCTCTGCATGTGTCTGCCTCCAGATGCCGACCATCGGCCTGACTGCAAGCGCAGTCACGATAATGAACATTGCCGGCAACAAAATCTTAACCAGTGCCTTGTCTGACCTGGCTGCAAGAATTGCTGTCAGGCAGAGCAGGGCAGCGGCAAACGAGGCAACAGCTGACAGGGCACGCAGGTGGAACAGAAAGAAGATGAGCCAGGCGGAGATGGCAAAACTTGCCAGGAAGAATTTTTTGCTACCGGTAATCTCCCGCACCAGCAGTGGCAGCTGAAACGCTGCCATAATAACCATCAGTCCGAAGTAGATTCCTGGAATAAAGGGTGAGGCTTCGCGGAATGACAGTTCCGGCTGCAGAAGCCTGCTGAAGAAACCGATGAATGAAACCACGACTACCGATGAGATGAAGAGCAGCAGGATCACCCTGGTCATCTTCCTGCCGGGAAGAGCGCTTGTTGCCACAATGAGAGGCATGAACAGAGTTGGCAACTTGTGAAGCAGGTCATGGGTTAATGCATAGCCCGGATCTTCGGACCATATTACTCCGATAACACTCAGAACGTAGATCAGAATAAAGGCTATGGCCGCCCTGTCGGCACGCAGCCTGCTGAATTTGGTACTGAAACCGCCCTCTGCCACCCAGTTGACAGCCAGGATGATCTCGCTCACCGACAGCATGTACCGTGATAACGGAAGGAAGATCGCTATAAGACATAAGGAGGTAAGATATACCCCACGGTGGATATTCCTCCGGGTTATGTCAGCGTCAGCATCCATCTCCTGTGCCGCCCTTCGGTGACAGATGCTCTTTCACTGCCAGCACGTCTCTTTTGATCGGGCGGCATGAGTACCCATGATTTTTAAGGTATTCACGGCACTCCCCGGCGGTTTTTTCATCGAAGAGCATCTCCTCATAGATGATCACCTCCGGAGAGATTCTGTCGAGGTCCAGCATTTTCAATATCTCATAGTCATAGCCCTCGGTATCTATTACCAGCAGATCCGGATCCCGGCCGTCAAAATTCTTCAGTAACGTCTCCGGGCTGACAGTGACGACATTATCACTGGTGATACATTCATCCTCACTGGCAGGGAGAGTCACTCCCTGCCGGCGCATATTTCTCTCCATACTGCCGTCTGTGAGCTTTTTAACCAGCACCTCCCTGTTGAAGCTTGACAGTCCGTGAGCCCACCGCTCCCTGCTTATCGAGAGCTTGTAGAACGGTCTCGTTCCGTCAGTACGGTCAAGGGCGGCATTGATGGCGGTGATCTCCGGCCTCTTCCTGTGCAGCCTGGCAAGATATTCATCAAAAACGTCGGGCAGGGGCTCCAGGAGCACTCCCCGCCAGTTGTCCCTCTTAATGAAAATGTGAAGCGGATCATTGATAAAGCCGTCGTTTGCCCCCACCTGAAGGAAGGTAACAGGCCTGTGTTCCCTTGAGTATTTATCGAGGAATACCTCTATGGTGCCGGGCCGGGGCCTGTAAATATGCCTGCACCAGGCAAGCCAGAGCGGATTCTCGGAAGCACTGAGGTTGAAAATAAACTTCCTGTATGCCTTTCTGAGTCTGTATTTGAACCTCATGATTCCTGCTGGTTAAGATATATCTGATTGCGTGCGGTGTTTTAAACTATGCTCCTGAACCGCTCAGGAATCCTGATCACCGGTTTTTCAGGAAGCATTCCCGGCTTATTGAGTGCAAAGAGCGGGCGGAAGAGACTCTCTCTCCTTCTTGCCTGCTTGAAGAAGGTGTCGCCGTCAACAGGGGTCTTTTTCGTGACCAGGTCGAACAACTCATACCTCCTGTCCAGGTGCCCGCGCCATCCGGCGTTGAGCAACGACTGATCCTCCATCTTCTTTTGTGAGATCCCGTAATCGACCATCCCGAAATGAAACAGGAAGAGATTGGGGTCGATGTGAAAGTTCCTGTACCTCACCCTGTGAAACCCCGAGCCCCATCTGAGCGGCCTGGTAGCCACCACGGCCTTGGTATAGCGTGCCGACACGTGGGCGAAGCTCCTCTGCTCGAGAAACGGCCGGGAAGAGTCGATAGGCTTTTCAAGATCGAGGTTCTGCCCTACATCAAGCCCGAGTGCAGAGAGGGAGGCGTATCTCACCGGCCGCTGCAGATATTCGGCCAGCGAAAGCTGCTGATCGGGATCAACAACCAGGACCTCATCTATGTCATGTGCAATGACCAGGTCATATCTCAGGAACAGAGCCTTCGAAAAGTTGGAGATCAGGTCAATGCGGTTCTTGTCGCCCCTTGACCTGCTCAGCCTCTGGCCTGGTATCATTATCACGTTGATGGCTTCATGGCCTTCGGGAAGGGACTGGTCGTGCCCGTCAAGGAAAAGATATAGATTCTCATGACCAAGTTCCCTTCCGTAATAGTCAATCCATTTTTGAATAAAGAACTGGTCATTCCTGACCATAGACACTACTGCGATATTTTTTCGACTGCCTCCGGACATCCGTCTGTAAATTTCTGGCTAAAATTGTAAAAAAATATATAAAGCCGTAAATTTACAACAAAACAATGTCAGATAACAGAAATCCTGCCGGAAGCGGACCTATTGACGCGGTGATACTGTGGGTCGACGGAAGTGACGGGAGGCTTGCGGAGAAGAGGGAGCGTTACCTGGCGCAGGAAAAAAAGAGCGTTGCGCACCCCGGAGCCCTGCCGACACGCTTCGCATCATCAAACGAAATAAGATACTGCGTTCTCTCGATTTTAACGTTTGCACCCTTTGTAAGAACCATCTTCATTGTTACCGACGGGCAGGACCCCGGCCTCGATGATGAGGTCAGAGAGAGATTTCCCGCCAAGGCAGGCTGCCTGAAAATTGTTGACCACAATGAGATATTCCGCGGTTACGAGGAGTACCTGCCCACCTTCAACAGCTCCTCCATCCTGGCAATGGTATGGAGGATCAAAGGTCTGTCGGAAAATTTCATCTACTTCAATGATGATACGATACTGATACGGGATACGCGTGAAGAGGAGTGGTTCATCAACGGCAAGCCTGTTCTGAGGGGCAAATGGCTCCTTCCACCTTTCAGGAAGATTGCCGGGAGCGCATGGAAGATGCTTCTGAACAGGCATATACGCCGTAACATCGATTACCGGCCAAGGATCTCATTTTATATCCGCCAGTGGAATAGTGCCACACTGGTTGGTATGAGATGGCGCTATTTCTTCCACTGTCATACGGCACATCCCATGAGGGTAAAAACCCTGGAGGAGTACTTCAGTGCCAACGGGGAGTTGTTGAAAAAGACCATATCATACCGCTTCAGGGATGCTGATCAGCTGCTCGCCACCTCCGTGGCGTACCACCTTGAGATACTCGGCGGCAACAGGAATTTCGCCAGGCTTAATCTCGGGTACCTGCATCCGTGGTATTCTGAAGCCCGTCTCAACAGACGGATCAGTCGTTGCATGAAAGACCCGCGGATTAAATCGGTCTGCATCCAGAGCATGGAGATGCTGGGCAGCGGGCAGCAGAAAAGGATATTCAGCTGGCTCGAAGGAATATTAGGTGTGACCCATGAAAACTAAGAAACTGCCGATGGTTGCAGATGAGCCCGTTGACGTGGTTATAGCCTGGGTTGACGGAGATGACCCCGTGCTGGCAGATAAAAGGAACAAATATTTTCAGGGGGGAAGGATAACGATCGGATCAGGGGCCCACCCGACGCGCTTTGCATCATCAAATGAGATCCGCTACTGCGTACTGTCAATCCTGAAGTTTGCTCCATTTGTCAGAAACATCTTCATTGTCACTGATGAGCAGGATCCGGGTATCAGCGCTGATGTACGGAAATACTTCCCTGACAGGTCAGGTTCAATAAGGATCGTTGACCACAGGGAGATCTTCATGGGCTATGAGAATTACCTGCCAACCTTCAACAGTATCTCAATTGCAAATATGATCTGGAGAATCAAGGGCCTTTCCGAAAATTTTGTCTATTTCAATGATGATACTTTCCTTGTGAGAGAGATAAAACCCGAACACTGGTTCCTTAACGGCAGACCGGTGCTTCGCGGCAGGTGGGTGCCCGCGCCGGTACCGAGAGCAATATGGAACCGCACCAGGATCTTCTTCAACAGGCGTATATTTGGCAGGAAAGGTTATGAACCAAGGGCATCCTTCCATATGGGTCAGTGGAATGCAGCCTTTCTGCTGGGATTCAGGTTCAGATACTTTACGAACAGCCATACACCTCATCCGGTAACCCGAAGACCGGTTGAGGATTATTTCATTAAAAACAGACTCCTTCTGGAAAAGAATATCTCATTCCGCTTCCGCGATACATCCCAGTTCACTTTCATCTCTCTTTCGAATCATCTCCAGCTCATTGGCGGCAACAGGAATATTGCCGGGCCTGCCCTGGTATATCTGAAGCCTCAGGGCCGTGCTCCCGGTTATGTTCAGAAAAAGACCTCCCGGTGTGAGAGCGATTCTTCAATCAGGTATATGTGCATCCAGGGCCTTGAAATGTGCAGGCAGGAGGACCGCGACCTGCTTTTCAGCTGGCTTGACGGCATACTCGGACTCTGATGCCTGCATTCGTCTCTATGATACCAGCAGGTTGCACCCCCGCAGATCGGCCTCGTCAAAACGTCCCTGTACCTCAAAGAGCCCGTCACCATGCATACGACCAAGGTCAGCTGTTGCAATGAATGAGCATGACCAGATGTTGGCAAGGTCAATTACGCTGATCCCGCCCACTGCTCCTGCCGCAACGCTGTGTGACCCGGGGTCGTGGCTGTCGCGTATCAGCACCTGCATCCAGGGAGGGGTCCTGAAGAGTCCTCCGCCGCCCGAGTAAGCCTGGCTGAGCAACTCCGTCATGCCGTACTCCGAGTGCACCGATGTCACTCCCAAAGCCTCCATGATTATCCCGTGCACCTCCTCCCGTATCATCTCCCTCCTCCTTCCCTTCATGCCTCCCGTCTCCATGATGATCGTGTCTGAGAGATCCGCACGATAGCTCTCTGCCATGTCAAGCAGCGCAAAGGTGACACCGATGAGCAGCACCTTCAATCCTGACAGCCGGGCGCGGTCTATGGCCCTGATCAGAGCATCACGGTCGTCGAGAAAGAATCCCCCGCAGCTGTTGCCCGAAAGTGTCATCAGCCTCTTCACCATATAGATGAGTGACGATCCCTCCCTCTCAAAATAGGATGGCAGCAATCCCATTATGGCATAGCCCGACGGATCTCCGTAGAATATCCGGAAGGCCCTCTCAAGACTCTCATCATACAATGCCATATCCCTGACCATATGTCTGCTCTGCCTCATCGCGGATGTGCCGCTGCTGAGGAATACCCTTTCAGGCTCCCCTCCACCTGTCATAACGGCATGATCCCTGAAGAAGGAAACAGGCATGAAGGGTATGGAGAAAATATCACCAATACCTTCAATGTCAGTTCCCAGAAGGTTTATATACTCCCTGTAAACAGGGCATTGCACAGCCTGAAAACGAAAGATCTCCAGAGCCATCGTCTCAAATGACTGAGCATCGGTGACTTTGAAGATCTTTTCAGTCATATGTGATTTCATAATTGCTACGGGAATGTCGCCGTTCCGTCCGGCTGCCAGACCCATTCAAGCCTGCAGGAGGCAAAATCAGGGTTTGCACCAGTGTCAAGGGTTACCTCAATGATCCTGATCTTGGCAAACTTACTGTCGCGTGTTCTGACAACCCATACCTGGTTTTTCCTCAGCGGCGTGGCCAGGTCAATAAATGAAAATACCGATGAAAGTGAACTGGCATCGGTGAGTGCATCAAATGCATTCACGGCCTCGCTTTCGGTCGTATATTCACCCATGAAGGCATAAGAGGGTTCCAGTGTATTGGCAGAAAGAAACGGTTCAACGGGGCTGCCTTCAGCAAGCGAGCCGGCCTCCAGAAAGATATCAGGCCCCGGCACGGTCAGCGAAGAGATTACTCCTGCCTGCCCGAATGACAATCCCATTGAGTAATATACAGTCGTACCGAACAACTCATTCGTCAGCGTGATCGTACCTGAGGTCTTCTGCTCATCCTTGCCACATCCTGCCAGAAGCATCATGACGGCCATTGCCGGTATGAACCACCCTTTCATTATTCTCCCCTTATGGCCGTGATGCCGGGCAGCTTCTTGCCTTCCATGTATTCAAGCATGGCGCCGCCGCCGGTAGACACATAACTGACCTTGTCTGCCAGTCCGTTCTTGTTTATGGCCGCAACGGAATCACCTCCCCCTATCAGTGAGAAGGCGCCCTTCTCAGTTGCTTTTGCAACTGCTTTTGCTATTGCAGTAGTTCCTGCCGCGAATTTTTCCATCTCAAAGACACCCATAGGGCCGTTCCAGAGGATGGTTTCCGAGGCCATAATGACCTTTTCGAACAGCTCAATGCTCTTCGGACCAATGTCGAGGCCCATCCAGCCATCCTTCACATCATCAATGGCTGACAGATAAGTATTGGCATTGGCATCAAACTTATCGGCGTTGATGCCGTCAACGGGGAACAGCAGGTTCACTCCCTTCGCCTTTGCCTTTTCCATCACTGCCTTTGCTATATCCAGCTTATCTTCCTCACAGAGCGAATTTCCTATCCTGCCTCCGTTGGCCTTTATGAAGGTATAGGTCATGCCTCCTCCGATGATAAGGTTGTCAACCCTGTCGAGAAGGTTATCTATGATCAGTATCTTATCCGATACCTTTGCGCCGCCCATGACAGCAGTAAAAGGCTTCTGAGAGCTCCTGAGGACTTTATCCATTGCCGCCAGTTCACTGTTGATGAGGAACCCGAACATTCTCCTGTCTTCAGGAAAGAAGTCAGCTATGACAGCCGTTGTGGCGTGAGCCCTGTGGGCTGTCCCAAAAGCATCATTGACATATATGTCGGCATAGGTTGACAGTTTCTTCGCCATCTCCTTCTGCTTCACCTTCAGCGCCGCCTTGGCGGCTTTCTTCTCCTCATCGGTGGCTGTCTCAGGCAGCACCGGCTTGCCCTCCTCCTCGGGATAGAACCTCACGTTCTCAAGCATCATCACCTCTCCGGGCTGCAGGGCTGCAGCCATGGCAACTGCCTCGTCACCAAGCGCATCAGGGGCAAAGGCGACCTTCATCCCAAGGTGCTTCTCAAGTACCGGAAGCACGGGCCTGAGGGAATACTTCTCCATAACTCCCTCGGGGCGGCCGAGATGTGACATGAGAATGGCTGAGCCACCGTCACCGGTAATCTTCCTGATGGTCCTGAGTGCGCCGCGTATACGTGTATCATCTGTTACCTCGCGCGTCTGTTTGTCGAGCGGAACGTTGAAATCTACCCTGACTATGGCTTTATGGCCCTTAAAATTAAAATCATCAATGAGTTTCATAAATTTCATATTAATTAATTACGATGCTTATCCATCATGCAAAAATAAGAAGTTGCAGGCTTCAGCAATATTGAATGACCCAATAAATTGAGTTATTCTTCCTTATTCAACAATTGCTCCAATGATTTGTTAATTTTGAGAAACAAAAGATATATATGAGCTTTACAGATTTCATCGCCGACAACGGGCGGAAGATAAACAGGGAGAACTTCCTACATCTCATCCAGGTAGCACAGGCTGACGGGAGGATTGATAGCAGGGAACTCAAATTGCTGCACAGGTACGGCAGTCGGTTCAGCCTGTCTGATCCTGAGATCGACAAACTTATCGCCTCTGAACAGTCGCATATCTACAGCCCGCCATATGAACTGGAAAAGAGGTTCGCTCAGCTCTATGATGCAGTTCAGGTAATGAACATTGATTCGCATATCTCCGGGGAGGAGAAAAAGCTCTTCGGCAAACTGGCAATTGCAGCACTGTTCACTGAAGATGTCATCCCCCGGCTTCTTGAGTTTATTCTTGAAGGAATCAGGGAGGGGAAGGACGAGGAGGAGCTGTTCGAGAAACTCAGAAAAGAAAAATTCTTACGGAAATAGAAACTAATATGGCAAAAATCACATTGAAAGGCAATCCCGTCAATACATATGGCGAACTGCCTGCAAAAGGCAGCAAGGCTCCTGGTTTCAGACTTGTAAAATCAGATCTCGGGGAACTCACTCTGGAAGAGCTGAAAGGCAGGAAGGTCATCCTGAATATTTCACCCAGCCTTGACACCGGCATATGCGCCACCGCACTTCGGAAGTTCAACCAGATGGCAGCAGGAATGGACAATACCGTTGTCCTGGCCATTACAAAGGATCTCCCCTTTGCTCATGGCCGCTTCTGTACCACTGAAGGTATAACAAATGCAACAACACTCTCAGGCTTCCGCGACAGCGCTTTTGGCAAGGACTATGGAATTGGGATTCTTGACGGCGGGTTTGCCGGGCTCTATGCCCGGAGCATTGTGATTATCGACGAGCAGGGAGTGGTAAAATATACCCAGCTGGTACCCGAGATCGCACAGGAACCTGATTATGACAGTGTTCTTGCAGCTCTCTGATCAGGGTCTTTCACTTTATTTTTACTATTTTTGCTCTCCGTCAACGGCAGGGCAAAATGAATTTTTCACAGATACCAGGGCAACAGGCAGTAATTGACAGGCTGAGAAACTCCGTTGCGGAGAACCGTGTCAGCCATGCACTGCTGTTCTATGGGCCTGAGGGCAGTGGCAAGTTTGCCATCGCCCTTTCCTTTGCGCGTTACATAAGCTGCGAAAAACGGACCCCGGAAGATGCCTGCGGCGTCTGTGCATCATGCGTCAAATATGACAAGCTGATCCACCCCGACCTGCACTTTGTCTTTCCCGTCATAAAGAAAAAGGCGGGATCGGAGCCGGTCAGCGACACATACATTTCACAGTGGCGTGCCATGGTTCTCAGATCGCCCTGGTTCTCGCTGAGCACCTGGACAGAAGCGATGGAGGTAGCCAATGAACAGGCGCTGATTCCCGTTGCCGAGGCGGCGGAGATAATACGAAAGCTCAGTCTCAAGTCGTTCGAATCCGACTTCAAGATCATGATCATCTGGCTCCCGGAGAAGATGAACCCCGAGACGGCAAACAAGCTTCTGAAAATGATAGAGGAGCCTCCGGCAAGAACCCTCTTCATACTTGTCTCCGAGGAGGATGACAAGCTGCTGCCAACCATAACCTCACGCTGTCAGCATATCCGGATCCCCTCCATCTCCTCCGCCGATCTGAGCACTCACCTTGAGAGGGTGGCCGGCATAGAGCCTGTGAGAGCGTCAGAGATAGCCGCCATTGCCAACGGGAATATGGTCAGAGCTATGGAGCTGGCCCGTGAGGATGACAATACTACCGTGCACCTCGACCGCTTTACCAGACTGATGCGCACAGCCTATACCCGTGACATACAGTCGCTGGTGACATGGTCCGAGGAGACGGCGGCACTGGGAAGGGAGAGACAAAAGAGCTTCCTCTCCTACGCCCTGAGAATGATACGTGAAAACTTTATACTGAATTTCGGGGGTCGCGAAAACAGACTTGTCCACCTCACACAGAGCGAAGACGACTTCTCTCAGAAGTTTCATCCGTTCATCAATGAGAGTAACATAAATGCCCTTGACAGGGAGTTCAACCTTGCCTTTGCTCACGTCGAGAGCAACGGCAACACCAAAATGATATTCCTCGATCTGGCGCTGAAGACATTGAGACTTATCAGGTAACTGAGAGGAATCACTTGAAAATAGCGCATTTATTCCTAATTTTGCATTCACCTTCCGGGAAAAGGGTCTCCGGGCCCTGCATCCCGCAGACATAACCTGACGTAATGATAAACGAAGATATACAGGCCCAGGGAGGCGAAGAGCCTTCACCGCCTGAAATAAAATACCGCACCGGGGCAAAAAAGCTGAATGAATACAACTGGCTTGCCGGGCTGCCTTTCGACCCCCGTTACAATGAGGTCATCGAAGTACGGTTCAAGAACACGCGCAAGGGTTTTTACCGTAATGTGAACGAGCTGAAGCTTGAGGTTGATGACATAGTCGCCGTGGAGGCATCTCCCGGCCATGACATCGGATATGTCTCAATGACCGGATTCCTGGTCATGGAACAGCTTAAGAAGATGAAGGTCAGACCTGTCATTGATGAGATGAAGAAGGTCTACAGGAAGGCCAGGCCGGTCGACCTGCAGAAGTGGGAAGAGGCCAGGAAGCTTGAGGATCACACCATGCTCAGGTCACGGAAAATAGCCGAGAACCTGGGGCTGGCAATGAAGATAGGCGACGTCGAGTACCAGGGAGACAAGACAAAGGCGATCTTCTACTACCTTGCCGATGAGAGGGTTGACTTCCGTCAGCTGATCAAGGTACTTGCCGAGGAGTTTCACATCAGGATAGAGATGAGGCAGATAGGAGCCCGCCAGGAGGCAGGACGGATAGGAGGCATAGGCACCTGCGGACGCGAGCTCTGCTGCTCAACCCATGTGACTAACTTCATGTCTGTAACCACATCACATGCCCGCTACCAGGATCTGTCACTCAACCCCCAGAAGCTGGCCGGACAGTGCGGTAAGCTGAAGTGCTGTCTCAACTATGAGCTCGACTGTTACATAGACGCACAGAAAGACTACCCGTCAAAGGAGATACCCCTCGAACTGGCAGGAGGAACAGCCCACTTCATGAAGATGGAGGTCCACACAGGCATCTACTGGTACTCGACAGACCCCCGCATGGCTGTCAACCTGACCGCGGTACCGGTGGCCCGGGTCCGCGAAATCATACAGCTCAACAGGAAAGGGATCAAGCCGGAGAACCTGCTGGCAAGCCCGGCAAACAACACGATCGGAAAAGGGAACGACCTGCTGCTGCAGAACAGCGGTCTGACAAGGTTCGAAACAAAAAGCAACCAGCGCGAAGGCAAGGGCAGAAACAAACCATATCACAGGAGAAATGAGAAAAGGCAGAAGTAGCATACTTGTTGCCGGCATCATGCTGGCAGTCATCACCCTCTCATGTGACAGGAACACCCTCTTCTCTGAAAACTACAGGATCGATGACAGGCAGTGGAGCATGTACGACCCTGCAAGATATACCTGCTCAATTGGAGATACCGCCAGCACATATAATATTGACCTCTCGGTACGGACATCGACCGACTACCCCTACCGTAACATGTATCTGTTCATCGTTACCACCTTCCCCTCAGGCACCACCGTCACTGACACCCTGCAAGCCATGATCACCGATGAAAGAGGGAGGTGGCTCGGAAGAGGTGCAGGCGACCTCCGTGAGCTGACCATCCCGTACAAAACAAATGTCTTCTTTCCCGAAGAGGGCGAATACCACTTCAGCGTCATACACGGCATGAGAGACACCCTGCTGAAGGGGGTTTATGACATGGCAATGACGATATCCCTGAAAGAGGACAAGGGCAGATAGGAGAAGCTTTGGGTAAGAACAAACTGGCACGGTGGACTGAGATGAAAGGTTTCGACCATGTGATCGAACCTTCATTTGAAGAGGCTTTCAGGAATGATCACCTGCTGAAGGGAAAATGGCGGAGTGAATGGTTTGGCAATGACAATCCCATTATCCTCGAACTGGGCTGCGGCAAAGGCGAATACACCGTCGGACTGGCCGGTAAATACCCTGACAGGAATTTCATCGGCATAGATATCAAGGGAGCAAGGATGTGGAGGGGAGCAAAGGAATCACATCAGAAGCAGATGCCGAATGCCGCTTTCCTGCGCACCCGGATAGAGTTTGCAGGCTCCTTTTTTGCTCCGGGCGAGGTAGATGAAATATGGCTTACATTCCCTGACCCCCAGCCCAAAAGGAAGAGAGAAAAGAAACGGCTGCCGGCACCCTTTTTCCTGAACCTCTACAGGCAGTTTCTGAAGAATAACGGCATCATTCACCTGAAGACAGACAGCAGGGAGCTGTATGATTATACTCTCTCAGTGGTGCATGCCAACCGTCTGGAGATCATAGCGTCAGTGACGGATCTCTATGTGCAGATGCCGGATGACCCGATGCTTTCCATAAGAACATACTACGAGGAGATCTTCCTGAAGCAGGGAGTCCCGATCACATACCTGTCATTCAGACTTCCGAATGAAAAAGAGATCATCTCTCCCCTCGGCTGACAACGAAGGCTTCTTCAGCCGCGTTTACGATGTCACCAGGCAGATACCCCGCGGACGGATAACCTCATACGGAGCCATTGCCAGGTACCTGGGCACCGCACAATCGGCCAGGATGGTAGGCTGGGCACTAAACTCCTCGCATTCGCTGCCCGGATTCATCCCTGCCCACCGCGTTGTTAACCGCAACGGGATGCTCACCGGCAAAAATCACTTCGGCAACTCGTCGACCATGCAGCAACTGCTTGAAAACGAGGGCTTCACAGTAAAGGAAGATGTGGTACTTGAGTTCCGGGAGAGGTTCTGGGATCCGGCTGTTGAACTCTGATTAGCTTGATGTGTTAATCAAACAAAGAAGGCAATTGGCAATAGGCAGTAGTGAAGTCAACAATCATAAATCATAACCATGTATAAAAAAGAAGACATTTTAAAGGCCCTG
>CAZHTG010000016.1:0-61429 GCA_964535795.1 uncultured Rikenella sp. | reverse complement strand
TGAAGCTTCGATATCCCGTGTTTCGTCACCAACATAGATGACCCGTTCCGCGTTGAGGTTTTCATGGATGAGCAGGCGCCTGATGACTTTCTCTTTTCCAAAGAGACTCCTGCCGCTGTATATAAAGTCAAAAAGGCCGGATAAGTTATTAACATCCAGAAACTTACTTACATTACTAACTGAATTTGATGTCAGAATCCCCATCTTGTATCCTGAATTACGGATTTCCCGGAGAGAGGCTTCCATGCCATCTGCCAGTTTTATATCAGGGATGTGCCGGCTTAATTCCTTTCTTATGCGAAGAAGCAGTGTAAGCAGTTTGAGTCTGGAGACGCCATATGTTTTAAGAAGTTCCTGGGGCTTTTTTGTGCGGAGCAGCTCGTGGTCTTCGGGGCTTGCAGGTCTGCAGTTATACTCGGGTGCAATGGTGTTGTAGATCTCAAGTGCAAGATTAAAAGTGTCGGCAATCGTTCCGTCAAAGTCGAAGATGATGTAATATGAATTTTTCATGTATTAAGCTGTTCCCCAGTGAAGTTGCAAAATAAGTCATTTTTACCTTCTCCCGAATGGATAATAAAAAAGTACCCGGCTGCTGACCGGGTACTTTGAGATTTCTGCTTCTGCAGAATTAACTTAACCTATACGGCAGGTTTGAACACCCACAACCAGCCGGTACCCCATGCTGCATCAGGTACATAGAGGGTCAGCTTGTCAGAGGTGAATTCCTTGATCTGGAACACCTTGTTGTTACCGCCGCCATCCATTGAACCGAGAATGTTTGCGTCACCCTTGATAGTAAGCTTGGTAAAATCGGCATTGAAGGCCCATGTGCTTCCGGTCACGGCAGTAGCGTCAGGTGATGCATAATAGGTGAAGTTGGCCCCTCCGTCGAGGTCAAAGACCATTTTCCCGGAAGCATCGGCAGGCGGACAGCAGTCGCCTGCTGCGTTCCACCAGAGCTCCTGCCAGTTATACGGGGCAACCATGTACCACCATTTTCTGCCGTCAGGGGCCGGACCGCCGTCAAACACCCATGTCTTCCCTTCCAGGTTTGCGCCTACAAGCTTATAATAGGCTTCAGGAAGTTCCTGATCAAGCTGGGTGATTGTGACATCAATGCTCTTTGATACATAACTTCTGTTACTGAGGTCGTCGTTATTGATGTAGGGAGTGGTTACATAAAATGTGAAAGTACTAGTCCCGGGGATTGGGAAAGCCACATCAACCCTGTCTGTATACTTCTTGTCAATTACATAATCCCAGTAGCCGGTAACTCCCGGGGTGAGCATCTGAATCGACAGGCCATTTCCGCCCGGGGTCGATTGCACAACTTTGAGCTCGAGATCATTCGGATCAAAGCTGTTTGAGAGAACATCCCTGTTCTCAATCGGTTCGCATGCTGCAAAGAACAGCGTCAGCGCTCCGATGATCAGGCTTATTGTCTTATTCATTTTCATATCTGTAAGATTTTAGGTTATTACTATAACAATTACCATCCTGGGTTTTGTTCATAGACACCGTTGGAGAGGCGAACCTCGGATTCCGGAATCGGAACGAGTCCCTTTGTTTCAGCGCGGTAACTGTTGGTGTACACAGCGGCAACCCCTGAGTTCATTACATTACAGGGAGTACCGAAGTAGTTCTTGCCTGGGTTTTCAACATCACCCCATCTGACGAGGTCGAACCACCTGTGACCCTCGAATGCCAGCTCATAAAGCCTTTCATTCTTGAGGTTGTCAAGCGACCATGCTACCGGATCAAGATCAACTCTGGCTCTGACTGCATTTATCCCGTCAGCTGTCTCAGTAAGTTCAGAATGCATAAGAAGCACCTCGGCATACCTGAGGTAGAAGAAATCCTGGGCAGACTCAAGCTGCATCGGATCGCCGTTGTTCCAGTTATAGATATAATAGAACATCCCCTTCTTACCGTCAGCGCCTTCATGCTGAAGGTGAGTATACTTCTTGTTGAAGAGTCCGGTTTCATGATCGCCCTTGTTGGCCTGGTAACCGCCGGTACCCTGTTCTGCCTTGCCCATCTCGAGTACTGAGGCAAGTTTTCTCGGGTCATCATCCGACCATGAGCTGAAGAATACGGAATGGATAGGTCCCCATCCCCAGCCTTCTGCAAACGGGATCATTGAATTACCCCTTATCCCGAAGAAGAGAGGAACACGGTTGTTGAATTTCTGTCCTTCAGGCCATCCCCAGTTACCGAAAGCAAACCTCATGGCAAACATCACCTCCTTGTTTCCGGAGCCGATTGTCGAGTTCGGGCCATCCTGTCCGACCCACTCAAGACCTTCATCCTCAGCCCATGGCAGCACAATGCTGCCGGCGCTGGTGTTTGCATAGGAATAGGGCCACAGATTCCTGAAGTCGGGAGTAAGTTCGTACTTGCTGTTTGTAATGACATCATTGATAGCTGCTATTGCATCAGCCTTAGTCAGGCTGCCACCTTCCGGCAGAGGAACATCTGTGGTAGCCTGTTTCTCGATGTTTGTCATATAACCCGTGTAGAAGAGGTATGTTCTGGCTATATAAGCTTTTGCCACCCAGCGGTTTGCGTGACCATACTCTGACAGCGGAACAGCCAGCGGATTGATAACCGGCAGGGTTTCCGCAGCCTTGATGAAGTCGGCAGCAATCTGACCCCAGGTTTCAGTAAAGGTTGAGCGGGGTACGTCACGCGGTGAATCCGTCATGGGGATGAGGGGCATGCCTCCGAAGAACCTCGCAGCCCTGTACATGAAGAAGCCCCTCATGAAGTAGGCCTCGCCGAGAGCTGTGTTTTTGAAGGTTTCAGCTTCAGCGGCAGTATTGAAATAACTTGAGTAATCGGCATCGGTAACGGCCTCAATAATGGCGTTTGTCCGGTATACCCCGTTGTAGGTTTGCTTCCAGAGATCACTGTAGGTATCCTCCGTAGGGTCAAGGAACTTGTCGCAGTTCTTCGCAGTTATATCATCCGGGCCGCCGCCGCCGAGCATGTAGTCGGCCATCAGGTTTGCAGATAGGTGCTCCTCGCTGAACACTCCTCCCACATAGAGGGCATTGTAAACGCCTCCCATGGCTTCGGTAATGTCAGTCGGTGTTTTGTAGAAGTTCGTGAGATCCTTCTGATACAGATTCCGGGTATCGAGGAAATCTTCACAGCCGCTTACCAGCAGGGCTGTTACGGCAACTATAATTAAGATTAACTTTTTCATCATTTGGCTTTATTTAAAATGTTACACTAGCACCAAACATAACCGTTCTGGGTAACGGATAGAGTCCCAGGTCAACGCCTGAAGCCCAGCTGTCAGGAGCATAACCTACATCCGGATCCATTCCGTCATACTTCGTGAAGGTATAGAGGTTATTCACCGAGGCATATACTGATGCACCCTTGAACCAGTTGAGATTTTTGAGGAGATTGCCGAACCTGTAACCCAGTACCAGGTTGCTGATTCTGACATAATCAGCGTCATGCATAAAGATATCCGATATCAGGTTTGTGTTGCGGGTGGACGCATAACCCAGTCTCGGGAGCCTGTCTGAGGTGCCCTCACCGTGCCAGCGACCGAATATTTGTGTGGTGTAGTTCTGGGTGAAGTTGTCAGCAAACGACCTGTATGACTGCATCACCTGCATCCCGAATTTACCGGTCAGGGTGGCATTGGCATAGATACCCTTGTACTCTGCGTTCAGCTGAATACCCATTTCAAAATCCGGAAGCGGGCTTCCTAGCATTACCCTGTCCTTATCATCGATAATTCCGTCAAGGTTCTGGTCAACGAATTTGACATCACCCGGGCGCAGATCCTCGAAATAGGGCTTGCCTTCCGGAGTTACATAAGCATCAACATCAGCCTGGTTCTGCAGAATACCGTCAGACTCCCAGCCGATAAAGAAGCCGATGGGATAACCCACCTGAACACGTGATATCGGGGCCGTTCCCTGTGAAAGTACGTGAGGCTGACCATTGATAATGCCTTCAGCATTGGCAAGGCGAGTAACCTCGTTTCTGTTCGCTGTACCACTGAATGAAGCACCGTAAATAAAGTCCCCAACCTCGTCTTTCCAGTTGATGGTGAACTCTATACCGCTGTTTTTGATGTCACCGCCGTTAATATAGGGAGCTCCTGCTCCGGCGGTACCGAGTATCGGTGCCAAAACCAGCCAGTCTTTGGTCATTTTGTTGTACCAGTCGAATGATAACCCGAGTTTTGAACTGAAGAAACGGGCATCAATACCAATATTGAGCTGTTCCGAAGTTTCCCATGTCACATCAGGGTTGGGCACGTTTGCAGGTATTGCAGTTGGTGATGTGACAAGCTTATCAGGTCCGAAATAGTATCCCTGGTCCAGATAGGAGATGTTTGAGCTGTAGATGAAATTACTGATGCTCTGGTTGCCGTTCTGACCCCAGCTCGCACGCAGTTTACCGAAACTGACCAGGGAGTTGCCCTTCATGAAATCTTCTTCAGAGAAGATCCAGCCCGCTGAAACAGAGGGGAAGTAACCCCAGCGGTTTCCTTCGGAGAAGTTCGAGGAGCCGTCAGCACGGAACACCGCATCAACAATATATTTCTCCCTGAAGTTGTATGAGAGACGTCCGTAGTATGAGAGCAGTCCGCCACCCTGGGCAGCCCAGTCAGCACCCCATGTGTTGATATCGCTGATCTGACCTGCAACCACATTGTCGAGGTATGCATAATCGGGACTGCCAAAGATTGAATTTGCTTTCCATCCGCCTACGTTGGCATTAAGAATATTATCCAGAATCTCATTCCCGGCGAGTACCGTAAACTTGCTATCCCCTTTTGTGAAATCGTAGGAAATCGTGTTGGTCCAGGTATAGTTAATTCCCTGATACATTGTTTGCTGAACAGCATCATTCGCATTATTATACTGGGACGAAAGTGCGTAAGTGGGACTCCATGATCTTCCGTTGCCAAACCATGAATTGATACCGAATGATGACCTGATCCTCAGATTCTTTATTGGCTCCAGGTTAATGTATGCATTGCCTGTAATGGTATTCCCTTTTCCCCACTGGAAATTTGAGCGGTTATAATAGAGCATTGCAAGCGGGTTGGTCTGACCGAGGGAGATGCCCTCAAGCGTCGGAGTAAAGCCATACTGATCGGGTGATTTATCCCAGTATGCCGGAAGGAGAGGATTGGTCACGAGAGCATTGTGGAGATCGTTCCAGTATATGTTACCTGTGCCTATCCACTTGTTCTCGGTGTTTGTCAGGGTAAAATTCTCCCCGACAGTAACAATGTCATGGCTGCTCCCCTTAACGATTACCATCTCAGAGTTCAGGCGGGCTGTCAGCCTCTTGTATCCTGCACCCATCAGGTCACCGCCAAGGATCCCGGTCTGATCAAAGTAGGAAAACCCCATGGCATAGACAACGTCCTTTGAAGAACCCGTTATATTGAGTGAATGATTCTGAACCGGAGCATTCTTGGTAGTCATTTCATCTACCCAGTCAGTGCCTTCCCATCCGTTCTCAAGCAATGCCCAGACCTCTTCGCCAAGCTGTGTTCCGAGATTACCCGGGAAGTTTGAATTGAGAAATGAGTTATTCTTAAGTATTGCTTCCCAGTCGTTTGGAGCAAGCCCGTCATTTACACGGCCTTCATCCATGATGAACATGTACTCCTGGGCATTGAGTGCGGGGAGTGTTTTATATATATTCTGCACCCCGTAATAAAAATCATAGGTGATAACGGGAGCTGCGCCCTTGGTACCCTTCTTGGTTGTTACCAGGATAACCCCGTTTGCTGCTCTCGATCCGTAAATGGCCGAAGAGGCTGCATCCTTAAGAACATCGATCGATTCGATGTCAGATGCGTTGAGGTAGTCTATGTTTCCGACAGCCACTCCGTCAACAATGAAAAGAGGCTCTGAGTCGCCTATGGTTCCAAGACCCCTGATGGTAGCCTTGGTTCCTGCACCCGGAGCACCGCTGTTCCTGGTCACACTGATACCGGTTGCGATACCTTGCAGAGCTTCCATGGCAGTGGAGGTATTGAGCTCTGCAATCTGCTCACCTTTCACATTTAAATTGGCACCCGTCACCAGGGCCTTCTTCTGCGTTCCGTAGCCGATCACCACTACCTCATCAAGGTCGGTTGGCTCATCAGCCATTGTTACGTTGACGGTTGCAGATGTTACGGTCACCTCCACCGGGGTCATACCGATAAAGGAAAACCTTAATGTTGCTCCCATACTTGCGGGAATGGAGAAGGTGCCGTCAGCACCGGAGAGGACCCCGGTGGTGGTGCCGGCCACCATGATTGTCACCCCGGGTAGCGGGCTCCCGTCAGCCTGGTAGGTTACGCGTCCTTGCACCGTAACATCTTGTGCAACCAGGACCTGGGCGAATACTGCAAGGACAAATAGCATTACAGTTTTTTTCATAGAATCAGGTTTTAGAATTAGTTAAAAAGGAAAGAATTAGGTTCATAGTGTAATTAGGACACTAAGATACAAAAATTCACAGATTATAATACTTATGTAAAAAAAAAAAGAGAACTGTTAAAAATTCATAAAGGGAAAGAACCTCTGTCAGGATTGTGCCTGTACAGGCCGGAATTGCGGGTGCCAATTTCATTATTTTTAGATACAGGAGGATAAAATATGATAAATATGCTATTTACTGTATGCATTGTATGATGGTTTTCCAGGTTTTTCCGCACCGCAGGAGGGTTCCCATCGGCTGAAATAAGGTACAGGTAATGTAACTAATCGGGCAGTACCCACGTTTAACAGATTGCAATACTACCCGGCGAGGGGGATGTAGTCTATGGTTCATGAACAAATGGATCCTTTATATTATTGCTGTATTTTTTTCAAACAGCCTGTCAGGGCAGGATTGTACTATTTTTTCAAAGGCAAACAATATTACACCTGACAAGCTGTGTTCACCTGTTACGGCAACCTGGACTGTCAGTTACACCGGCGTCAACAATGCCGGTTCGCCGGTACACATCCGGTTTGACTGGAATAACGGGGTGGTTGAAACGGTGCCTGCCATCCGGACAGGACCCGGAGTCTTTGAAGCTACGGCGATTGTGACCTATACATCTGCCGGCAGCATTTGCAACTATCATCCGCAGGCCACGCTGATCGTAAACGGGGTGCTCTGCACCTCATCTTCCCAGGAACAGATCGTAACGGTCTGGGATGATGATGATCATAACGGGGGACATATGCACATCAGTCCCGAGATCTATCCCATCTGTTTCGGGAACAGTGCCAATGTCCGTTTCCAGGACCTGACCCAATTCAACTGTGTCCCTCCCCAGGAAAGGGATAATCCCAACGTCAGCACCAGGTGGATACAGTGGATATATGGAACGGATAACACGATGACAGGTGTACCTGTCACCATTAATGACAGATTAAGGACCTTCCCGTTTACTGATGATGTCATCACGCTTACCGGTCCGGTTACAGGATCAGGCGTGTGGTCTGATGTAATTTTCGTAGCTTCTGACAAGCTGATTGGGCAATATTTTGAAGTGACCCTGCGGAACTGGAACTACTGCAATCCGTATGATGACCCGACTATCCCGGGCGGTCCGCGCGACCGTCTGAACGGAGATTATCCGCCTGTGGTGACAACTGCAATCATTCTGATAGTTCCATATCCGGATGCGACCATAACACCGGTTGACCCCATGTGTGCAAATGCGCCTCCCGTGACACTTTCCGCCCATGACCCGGGAGGGACGTGGACAGGTGCAGGGGTATCGGGAAATATCTTCGACCCTGTAATTGCCGGGCCCGGCAACCATACCATCAGGTATGAAATTGTCAATGCTGACGGCTGCCGCGATGCTGATGAGACAGTAATAACCGTTGCTCCGATTCCGGATGCCACCATACTTACCGGAGGAATTGTCTGCTCCACTGACCCTGTTGTGGTTCTGCAGGCCCGCGATCCGGGCGGCATATGGTCTGGAACGGGGGTTACAGGAAATATTTTTTACCCCGCCGTGGCAAATACCGGCAATCATATTATAACATATTCAATTACAGACGCCAACGGATGCACGGATTCTGACGAGACAATCATAACCGTTGCCACTCCTGATGCCACAATAACACCGGTTGACACCCTTTGCGAAGACAGTCCGGCAGTAACTCTCACGGCACATGACCTCGGAGGTATCTGGTCGGGTCCCGGTGTGGTGGGCAACCAGTTCATCCCGGCACTTGCAGGCGTGGGAAGCCATCTGATACGTTATAACATCATCAACACAGACTGCAGTGACAATGACAGCACGCTCATCACTGTCATGCCCCTTCCGAGCATTATCATTGTGGACCCCGGAACCCTCTTCCTCAACGGGCCTTCGGTGCCCATCACTTCTTATCCCACAGGTGGAACCTGGACGGGCACAGGAATGACAGACAACATCTTCGACCCTGCGGAGGCGGGATTGGGAACGCATCTTCTTACCTATTCACTGCCGCCTCACAGCTGGGGCTGTGCTGCCAGTGAGTCAGTCATGATAACAGTGATCCTGCCGCCGCCGCCTGTGGCTGATTTTGAAGGCGTTGCTGACGGATGCGCACCACTGACGGTAAGGTTTAAAAATAAAAGCCAACACGGAGAGAGTTATACCTGGGACTTTGGCGACAGGCAGTACTCAGATGAAAAGGAGCCGGTTCATACTTATTTTGTGCCGGGTGAATATGTGATAAAACTGACGGTCAGGAACCTTGCCGGAGAATCGGTCAGAAACGGTATTGTCAGAGTGTACCAGAACCCTTCAGCCATCTTCGATGCATATCCTGTCAATGTTGTAAACAATGAACAGATTGTAATTTTTTACAGCTACTCATATTTTGCCGACAACTATTTGTGGATGTTTGGTGACGGAGAGACCTCAACCGAGGAGAATCCCTATCATAAATATGAAAAGGAGGGCTCCTACAGGGTTTCACTGAAGGTAACCACCAGTGATGGATGTGTTGATTCCGCCGTCATGGAAACACCGGTGGTGGTTGAATGGAAAACAGGAGAAATAAAGTTCCCCAATGTGTTCAAGTGGAACGAAACCGGGCCAACCGGCGGGCAATGGGATGAGGGTGTTTATCCCGGGATGGATTATGTCTTCAGGCCTTTCTTTGAGAATGTAATTGAATACAAGCTGCAGATCTACAACAGGTGGGGTGCGCTCATCTATGAGAGCCATGATCTTAACAAGGGGTGGGACGGATATTTTGGCAACGGCAGCCTGGCGCCCCAGGGAGTCTACGTATGGAAGGTACACGGCCGGTATGCCGACGGCGGGTATTTTGACACGGTGGGCGATGTGACCTTTTTACATTAGGAAGTCGCTGGGTACGACGGCTTCATCACTACTCCGAGTTTCTTCCGGCCGTCAATCCTGATGGTCAATGGCTCCGGGAATCTGACATGCCGGAGGTAGGCGTCTTCATACACGGCATCAACCCCGGAGAGAAAATCATAATCAACAAATCCGTCGTCCATGAAGGGGTTAACAGTGAAGTAACCCACCCTGAAAGCTGTCAGGTTCTGAAAAAAGTGTGTCCCCTGGCTCGGATCAATACGGTAGTTCTCGAGACCTGATTCGATTATAAGCCTGGAGGCGGAGATTTGCGGCCATTTAATGGGTATTCCGAGCCAGGGATCGCTTGACCCCCATCTGCCCGGCCCGATAAGGATATAATGATTATCCTCCTTCAGAAACCTGTCATTCAGTTCATTGAGTTTTGTTGCAACCTCCAGGTTTTTTGAGGCATCGAAGTTCTCGGTACGCACATAGACCAGATCACGGATTCCTTCAATGGTCCCGTTCCCGAGGGCCGATTTTGACGAGATTATTGTTTCATCCTGGCCGATCTTCTCGAGTTTGAATTTAACAGTTTCATAATTTTCAACTATCGGCCTTATCTGCAAAAGATTGAAAATGCTGGGCTTCTTTCGTTCAGGGTCAATATTTACGGCAAATTCTATTTCAACCGGGTTATTCAGTTGCTGCTGGCCGAGCTGAAGAATGGTCTTAAGGATCTCAGGAAGAGGTAAGAGGTCGTATTTCAGGATGTTTGAGAAGGTGATAACCTTTTTTCCTCCCTCAACGATTTCATCTCTGAGGATATCATCCTGGTAATCGTAAGTTGATGCCACGAATTTCAGTGAGCCGTCACTTTCAGCATCGCTGATTTTCAGCCTGAGGAGGTTCACAGTGTCATCAGTACTGGGTACAAAGCTTTCCGGGTCGAGATCAAGAGCGTAAAACTCCTGCTGGGTCTCCCGAAGGGCCATCTTTGTATCAGACAGCTGAATGATTTTCCTGGGGTGTCCGGGAGAAAACCTGAGAGAAATACCACCGTCGACGATGTATTTTCCCAGGCCGAATGCCAGGCTGACAAAGCCGTCCTCAGATTTTTCAGGTTCGATAGGGTAAAAGTTGATCGACCTGGCCACACCGGAAACAGTCGGGTAGAAACGGTTTTGATACTGCTGACCGCAGACCTCCTGAAGGACGATCCCCATTTTTTCTTCCTCGATGAGGTTTGCCGTTGCCTTCATATAATCTTTGCTCCCCTTGTAAAAGACCGAGGCATATACGCTTTTAATCGCTGTGCCAAGCAGTTCAAGCATGACTGTGTCATCGGCGGTTTTCGGGATCATATAGGTCGAATAGACTCCGGCGAATGGCTGGAAATGGGAATCTTCAAGCAGGCTCGATGAGCGTATGGCCACCGGGCCGTTGATTATTGAGATGAAAACGAACAGGTCCTTATGAATTCTGAAGGGGAGGGTTGCCTTGAGGAAAGCGTCAAGTATTGCCCTGTCGCTTTTTTCAGAGAGGCCGATCTCGTATAGGTTGTTCTGCGAGATGAACTCATCAAACACATCTGTGCTCAGGACTACCGTCCGTGGTATCGAAACCACAGTATCTTCAAGGCTTTCAAAATACTGGTTTTGTTTTATCAGGTAATCAAGGAAAGCCAGTCCGCGCGCTTTCCCTCCCATGGAACCCTCGCCGATTCGTGTGAATGTCAGGTATTCGTCAAAGTGCTCGCGGTAAAAATCTGCAATAATGCCATGTCCCTTGTTAAGCCTGAAATTGGCAATGGTATCAAAGATAAAACGGCGGGCCTGATCGATGCTGGCAAAATCGTCAATGTTTACCTCTTTAATGAATTCAGCCAGGGAAAAGAGTGCGCGGGCGTAAAGCCATTTTGAAAGATGGTTTCTTGACAGGTGGTAACGAAAGGAGTTATCAGGTATATCAAACAGCCTGCGCTGAAAATTCTGCAGATCTGAAATACTGGCAATTTCCAGGCCTGTATCGGGGTCTGTGAAAATAAAATCTCCGAAGGAGCAGTGTTTTTTCAGAAGCGATTTCAGATCAAGGGGAAGGGATCTGGAGTAGCTGTACAGGAATGCGTCTCCGTATTCTACGGCAAACTTTTCATCTTCACTATCAGATGATTGTATTAATATCGGAAGGTTTGGATCAAACTTTTTTATCTCCCGGCAGAAGTCCGCTGCAATCTCTTTGATTTCGGGAGTTCCGGTCCTGGGCTCAATATCCGCGATAACACCCAGGAGCTGTGTGTTATGCTTTCGGAACAGCTGCTCTGCTTTTTCAAAGCTTGAAGCAAGAAGTATCTTGGGCCTTCCCCTCATCTGCATCATTTTCTGATGTTCGTTGAGGCCTTCGGTCATATATTCGCGCGACTGTTCCAGGATTATTGAGTACAGGTGGCGCAGGGAGAGGGAGGCCATTTTAAAAGAGTTTTCAACCAGCAGAATAGACTGGACTCCTTCATACTTGCTGTCTTCGTCAACGTTTAATTTATCCTCAGCAAGGCTGATAATCGGCAGCAGGATGTCCGTGTTGCCCGGCCAGGTAAAAACATAATCGATAGCTGAGAGATCCTCGCTGTTCAGCCTGAGGTTAATCTCACGCGAATCGGGAGCGAGTATTACGACAGGTTTTTCAGGATAGGTTCTTTTTATATCCAAGGAGAGCTCGAACGGATCCTGATCGTTGATACTCAGCATGTTTATGACCAGGTCAATCTGCTTTGTACCCAGCGCCTCCTTTGCTTCACGGGCGGATGTCACATGGACAAAGCGCGGTGGGTAACGCAGATTGAATGATACATAATCATTGAAGACCTTTTCATCGATTTTCCCGTCCTCCTCCATTATGAATGCATCATATCTGCTGCAGATCAGCAGGACATACTGAACCCGTTTCTGCATCAGAAGCTCAAAAGAGGTTTCCCTGAAAATGTTTTTCCTGAGCTTGTACATTTTCTGATTTTAATAAGATGAAAATGCCTGTACCTGGTCCTTTCATGCAAGGGTCAGGTACAGGCATGTGTCAGGGCTTAAACAAGGCCCTGTGCGAGCATGGCTTCGGCAACCTTGACAAAGCCACCGATATTGGCGCCGTTGACATAGTTGATGTAACCGTCTTTCCCGGTACCGTATTTCACGCAGGTTGCATGAATATCCTTCATGATGCGGTGCAGCCTGGTATCAACCTCTTCTCTTGACCATGACAGGCGCATTGAATTCTGCGTCATTTCCAGTCCTGAGGTGGCTACGCCTCCTGCATTTGCGGCTTTCCCCGGGCCGAACAGGATCTTGTGATGGAGAAACACATTTACGGCATCGGGGGTGGATGGCATGTTAGCGCCTTCAGAGACGACGAAGCATCCGTTTTTAACGAGCATTTCGGCATCAGCACCGGTGATCTCATTCTGCGTGGCAGAAGGCAGTGCTACCTGGCATGGCACCTCCCACGGTGTTGATTTACCCTCAACGTACAGGCATTTGTATTTGTCAGCATACTCCTTGATCCTGCCTCTCTTGACATTCTTCAGGTTCTTGATAAAGGTGAGTTTTTCTTCATCAATCCCGTCAGGATCATGAATATAGCCATTGGAGTCCGACATTGTGACCACTTTGGCACCCATCTGTATTGCCTTTTCAGTTGCGAACTGTGCCACATTGCCTGAGCCCGAAACGGTGCATATTTTGCCTTTAAGGCTGTCGCCCCTTGTATTAAGCATCTCCTCGGCAAAATATACCTGTCCGTAGCCGGTTGCTTCGAGTCTTATCAGGCTGCCGCCCCAGTCGAGTCCCTTGCCTGTCAGCACGCCGGTAAACTCATTCCGCAGTCTCTTATACTGTCCGAACAGGAAGCCGATCTCCCTGCCTCCGACGCCAATATCGCCGGCCGGGACGTCAGTATCTGCCCCGACATGCCTGAAGAGTTCACTCATGAACGACTGGCAGAAGCGCATTACTTCGTTGTCAGACTTTTCCTTCGGGTCAAAGTCGGAACCACCCTTACCGCCACCCATAGGCAGGGTTGTAAGGCTGTTTTTAAGGACCTGTTCAAAGGCCAGGAATTTCAGGATACCCAGGTTCACTGTGGGGTGGAAGCGCAAACCGCCTTTATAGGGGCCAATTGCGCTGTTCATCTCTATCCTGTAACCCCTGTTGATCTGGATTTCTCCCTTATCGTCCATCCACGGGACTCTGAAGATTATAATTCTTTCAGGCTCTGCCATCCTCTCCAGGATTTTTGCAGAACGATACTTCGGATTTTCGAGGATAAAAGGCATCAGGGAATCCGTTACCTCTCTGACTGCCTGGTGAAATTCAACCTCACCGGGATTTTTGGCGATGATTTTCGCCATGAATTCTTCTACAGGGTTCGACATAGTAATTGGTTTTAAGGATTATTGGATGTTAAGAAACAAATTTATATAATTAAAATTCCATATTTTCCGCATGGCATAAAAAAATAATCGGGTTATTATTAACTTTCAAAACAAATTGCATCGGGTTATGAATCCCGATCCTTGCTGAACAGACAATAGAATGGAAAATGTATCCAAATGGCAGAAGGAGATGCAGAAGCTTCTGGCAGAGAAAATCCAGAGTCAGAAGGGTTTATCCATTATATACACAATAAACAAGATAATCAGCAAGAAGGGCAGTGTTGAAAACACACTGCTTGAAATTGTAAAGGAAATCCCGAAGGCCTGGCAGTTTTCGGAGTATGCCTATGCCCGTATAAAGTATGACGGCAGGGAATACCGCCCTGATGATTTCAGGGAGTCACGCTGGATTCAGAAGCAGATTTTTGAAACCTATGATAAGAAATGGGGAGCCATTGATGTCTTCTACACGAAGCAGTTCCCCAAAGCTGATGAAGGCCCCTTCCTGCTTGAGGAGAGGCAGTTGCTTGAGAACATTGCAACCATTGTGTCGAACTTCCTGAATTCTCAGCTGGTGGTCGGCCGGTCAGAAGAAATAGAGGAGGAAACCAGTCTCAGGCTGGAACAAACGCGGAAACTGAGTGAAGAAAAGAATATAAATGAGACCCTGACTCAGATATGCAGGAACATGCCCAGGTCATGGAACTATCCGGAATACGCTGTTGCAAGGATAGTGTACGGCGGCAAGGAATACCTTAGTTCCGACAAGAGCTTTGAAGATCATAAATGGTGCCTTAAGGAGGAATTTACCACCATTGACAACAAGTCCGGCAAGATAGAATTCTACTATCTGAAGGGGTTTCCGGTTACCGATGAAGAGGTCTACCTGAAATCGGAGAGCGTGCTTCTGAGCAATATGGCAAACCTCATTACCGGGTTTTTGAACATTATCAAGGGCAATGAAATCAGAAATCCTGCCGAAAGGGAAGAGGTAACGTCGGAAGGACCCAATGGAAACGCAAGGATATTTGCATCAATCAATGAGATCTCAAAGCGACTGAGGAACGGGTTCTCGATTGGCACCACACTGAGTGAGATTGTAGATATAATTCCCGGCGCGTTCCGCTCTCCGACGGAAATTACATGCCGCATCAAATATGATGAGAAGGAGTATTCCTCTGAAGGTCTTGTGAAGACTCCGGTACTTCTGACTTCAAGTTTCAAGACCATTTCGGCAAAGATCGGATCAGTAGAGGTATATTATTCCGGTGAAAGCACCACCGGTGATGAAGAGCCATTTCTGGAGGAGGAAAAGCAATATGTTGAGACCGTGGCGCTCCTGATCTCGGGGTTCATCAACCTGATCTACGGGCTTGATACCGTCATTGCAACGGAAATGGGCATGAAGAAGATCATGTACGAAAAGACGGAGCGCCTGAAGGAATTATCGTGCATCAACCAGACAACTTCAATTCTCCAGGCCGAAAAATCGCTTGAAAATGCACTGAGGCAGATAGCTTACATCATGCCTGATGCCTGGCAGTATCCCGAACACACTGTGGCCAGGATCAGCTACGATGGTCAGGAATATACCTCGCCGGGCTTCGTTGTGACAAAGTGGAGGCAGCGGCAGCCGTTCCTGACGATCGATGATAAAATAGGGGAGATCGAGGTATATTATACCAAAGACTTTCCGGATATGCATGAAGGCCCCTTCATGAAGGAGGAGAGGGATCTGATCAACAATATCTCGTCACTGATCTGTAACTACCTGAACTCCAGGCAGGGGGAGGTGGCCATCAAAAAGTACAGGTCTGACGAAGAGCTCAAGCAGAAGTTCGAGGCAGCGAAGGATTTTCTGCTGAATAAGCGCAAACTGCTTCAGAATTTCCTCGAGAAGAACAATTATGACCGTGACATATTTCATGATCTCATGAAATTCAAGGTCAAGGAGATTCTCATCATTTCCAATCTTTATGATGCATACAGCCTTGAACGTGAAGGCAAATTCTCGGATTATATACTGGGCGTATACTACCAGCTGAATCTGACAACCATACCCCGTATCACCGGTGTTTCATCATTTGAAGAGGCCCTGGAGAAGCTCTACCTGAAGCACTTTGACCTGATAATCATTATGGTAGGGGTTGACAAAAAGTCCCCCATGGAGATAGCCAGGAAGCTTAAGTCTCTTTACCAGTACATTCCAATATATCTCCTGCTCAACAATAATCAGTACATAAGCTTTTTCCAGGGCGAACAGAAGCGCACCAGTCTTATTGATAATGTTTTTGTATGGAACGGAGATTCGCGGATCTTTTTTGCCATGGTGAAGCAGCTTGAGGACTATGTTAATGTTGAAAACGACACGAAGGTAGGCTACAGTCGCATAATATTGCTGGTCGAAGACTCGGCAAAATATTACTCGCGTTATATCCCGCTGCTCTATCACTGCGTGATGGAGCAGACCAGGCGCATCATTGAGGATGTCAGCACCATGGATGAATTGTATAAGGTTCTGCGCCTGAGGGTGCGTCCCAAAATCCTGATGGCGTCCAACTATGAGGAGGCCATCAGTATATTTAAAAAATACAACGAATTTTTTCTCTGCCTGATAACAGATGTGAAGTTTCAGAAGGACGGGGCATTTGATGAGAATGCGGGATTTGAGCTGGTCAGGGCCATCAAATCAGAGATTCCGGATCTCCCGACAATTATTCAGTCTTCTGACAGGGAAAATGAAAAGCAGGCAAAGGAGCTTAACTGCGTATTTATTTACAAGAACTCTGATACCCTTGCCCAGGATATAAGGTACTTCATCAGTTTCCATCTTGGCTTTGGCGATTTCATCTACAAGGATGCAACCGGGAAGACCATCGGTACTGCCAAGAACATGAATGAGTTCGAGATCCAGCTTCAGTCGATCCCCACCGAGACCCTCTTATACCACGCCCGCAAAAATCACTTCTCCCTGTGGCTCACTGCCCGCGGTGAAATTCAGCTTGCCAGGGAGATTGCTCCCAAGAGAATAAGCGATTTTAAGAACGCGGAATCACTCAGAGACTACCTGGTTGATGTGGTCAAAAGGCTCAAATATGAGAAAAACAAAGGTAAAATTGTTGAGTTTGACGAGACACTGATCCTCGAGGAGAGCAATATCATACAATTGTCTCCGGGAGCGCTCGGTGGAAAGGGGCGGGGATTGGCATTTATTCATACCCTGATCTATAATTTTGATATTTCAAATTATGTTCCCGGCATCAATATCAAGGCACCCCGGACTTTTATAATCGGCACCAATGAGTTTGAGGATTTCCTGGACAACAATAAGCTTAGGAGCAGGATTTATTCTGAAACCAATTACGATACAATTAAAGAGCTGTTTATCAAAGGTGACCTTTCTCAACAGCTGATTGACAAACTCCGCGTTATCCTCGGAAAAATAACAAAGCCTCTGGCAGTACGTTCTTCAGGTCTCTTTGAGGATTCGTTGATGCAGCCTTTTGCGGGGATTTTTGAAACTTATCTTCTGCCAAATATAAACGAGGACGCCGAAGTCAGGCTCACCCAGCTCATGGATGCCATCAAGCTTGTTTATGCATCTATTTACTCTGAGACGGCACGAGGCTATATCAGCGCCATCAACTACAAGATTGAAGAGGAGAAAATGGCTGTCATTATTCAGGAGGTAGTTGGTGAGCAATATGAAAGCACCTATTATCCGCACATCAGCGGAGTCAGCCAGTCATATAATTATTATCCTTACGGGCATATGCAGCCTGAAGACGGGTTTGCCGTTGTTGCCGTTGGTTTGGGGACCTACGTTGTTGAAGGGGAAAAGGCATTCAGGTTTTCGCCAAAATACCCCAACCTGGAAAATAATTCCCCCAAGGATCAATATCTTAATTCCCAGGTTGAACTTTATGCTGTTGACCTCGGGAAGAAGGAGTTCAACCTGCTTGAAGGCGACACTGCAGGACTGGTTCGTTTAAGCATTGAGGACGCGGAACGTCACGGAGTGATAAGGCACTGCGCATCCGTTTATTCAGCTGAAAGCAAGACTATTCATCCCGGGATAGACAGGCCCGGTCCGCGCATCATCAATTTTGCCGATATTCTGAAGTATGATTACATACCCCTGGCAAAATCACTGACGGAGATCCTTGATATTGTCAAGGAAGCCCTCGGTACTCCGGTTGAGATCGAGTTTGCCGTTGACCTGACAAGGGACAGCGATTACAAGGCCTCGTTCTACCTGCTGCAGATCAAGCCTATAATAGGAGCCACGCTGGACTATGACGTAAACATGGATGAGGTTGACAGATCCCGCATCCTGCTTTTTACTGATAAGAGTATGGGGAATGGCATGATAGGCAATATTCAGGATGTGATTTATGTTGACAGGAATCTTTTTGACAAAACCAAAACCCTGGAGATTGCAGCCGAGATAGATGGGTTCAATGATGAGATGATCAGAAACGGCAGGCAGTATATTTTACTCGGACCCGGCCGATGGGGAACACGTGACAGGTGGATCGGCATTCCTGTAACGTGGCCGCAGATTTGCAATGCGAAAATAATAATCGAGACCAGTCTGGAGGATTTTCCCCTTGACGCTTCCTCAGGTTCTCACTTCTTCCACAATGTCACATCTATGAATGTGGGCTATTTTTCAGTTCAGCATAATCAGAAGGGTTCCGTACTGAACTGGGATATCCTGAGGGAACAGAAGGTCGTCAGGCAGGGCCGGTATGTCACGCATGTTCAGTTTGAGAAGAACCTGACGGTAAAGATGGACGGGAAGAAGCGTATTTCAGTTATTACCTGGGAGTAGAAGTCTGTAAAGTCGAAAGTCCGTAAAGACTGAAGGATTTTCGATTTCAGATTTTCGATTGTTGATTTAATCAAAATTCGCAAATCGACAATTCCTCTCCCTGCCCTGCAAGCTGGCTCCTTCGCTGGAATGACTCACTGAGTCATTCCTTTATGCTCGGCCCTCTACTGCCTACTGCCTGAGCTCTTCCGGTTACAGGTCCTTCTGGTAGATTCTGAATTTCTTGACGACATTACAGCCGATTCTTTCGTATTCTCCTCTCATTCTCAGGTTATCCTCAAGCACGAGGTGGCTGTCGAGGCTTTCCATCCGGCTGTTAATGCCATCCTGAAGTATCTTGACACCCATAAGTACGTCGATGCCCTTGCCCCTGAACTCCTTCTTAACACCGCCGAGCATCATTATCAGTTTCTTTGACCTTTTTGATTCTCTGAGTACCTTAAATATCCCGAAGGGCAGCAGTCGGCCCCGGCAAGCCTTTATGCCGGCGCTCAGGTCAGGCAATCCTATGGCAAACCCGATCAGCTGGCCGTCCTTCTCAACCACCTTGATGAATTTCGGATCGAGAATCGGCATGTAGCGTGCCGCAAAATCCGACTTTTCCTTGTCATTGAGGGGTACGAAGCCATATATCTCAGAAAATGTGTCATTCATCAGTTCAAGGACCCTCAGAATATATGGTTTGAGTTGCTTTTTGGTGGGAAATTCGGTGATTGTAAATTCCCTGGTTCTGGTGATCCTGTCCAGCACCCTTTCATATACTTCCGGAAACTCCTTCGGCATTTTCCCGAGATAATTAACCAGGTCAACCTTCTTGGCATAACCCTCATTTTCTATCAGGCTGACCATATATGGAGAGTTGTTTGGGCTGGTAATGAACTGCGGGTATTCAAACCCTTCGATCTGAAACCCCTGAGGATCCTTGTCGGAAAATCCGAGCGGACCAATCATTTTGGTCATTCCGTTTTGCCTGGCCCATTCTTCAACCCTGTTGATGAGTGCATGGAACACCTCCCTGTCTTCGTAGCATTCCATAAAACAAAAGCGGCCATGCTGCTCATTGTGAATATCATTGTATCTCCTGTTTATGAGCCCCATGATCCTTCCGGCCGGTTTGCCGTCCCTGTAAGCAAGCAGGATCAGGGCATCGGCATAGCCGAATGATTTGTTTTTCTTCCTGTCATACAGCTCCCACTCATCCATGTAGATTGGCGGCAGCCATTCAGGCTCATTGCGGTGAACCTTTTCAGGCAGATAGATGAAATCACGCAGATCCTTCCGTGTGACAACTTCTTTTACGGTAATTTCCCCCATGACGGTCAGTTTGGCTGTAAGCAAATATAGCTATGATTTTGATTGCGTTTCCCTTTTGTCAATATCATCAGCAACGCGCAGCAATTTCCTGGTATCAATGATATTGACAATAAATATGGCTGAAACAAGAAGGATTGATGAAAATATGATTGATCCGGGCAGCAGAACCTCTGCCACCATGATTGCACCGACCACTATCCTTACTTCGGTGGGACCAAGTTTCCCGATGTCAATCGCATATTTCCCTGTAATTTTGTATCTTATAAGGGCAAGTATAATTTCCCATGCATACATTGTAACGAAGCCATAGCCAAACACCTCCCAGACACCCTCGGCATAAATGATATAGCCCAGGCCGATGAGTATGATACTTAGCCAGTCGATTGTTATGTCAAGGGTAAAACCATATTGTTTCCTTGGTTTTTTCCGGTAATAGGCCAGTCTTCCGTCAAGGGAATCTCCAAACCAGTTTATAATGAACCCCGGCAGTCCGAGGAGCAGCCAGAGTCTGTCATAATAGCTGGCAAGCACAAAACTTGCAAAAACAACTATGTAACCAAAAAAACCCACACCGGTAAGGAAGTTTGAGGTAATCCTCCGGGGAATGCGCTGAACGAGCCATGCAATTGCCTGCTGCTCGTATTTTTTCAGCAGGTTTGTCCGGGTCCTGTCACCGAAAACAGAATTCAGTACATCGCTGGTTTTCAGCGCCCTCCTGGTTTTAGCTTCCTTTTTATCCTCAGGCATATCAGGTGGATTTTTGTATCTGCTGATTAATCATTTTTCGGGGGACGAAATTTCCCGGGAGAGGCATTTCGTATACCATTCTTCTCAGGAAGGATCCAAGAGACTCAGCATCAGTAAATTGCAGTTGTTCCTCGACAGTTATCAGTTTGCCGATGCCAATTCGCGGCTGCTGGTCTTTTTTATTGAACACTTCCGACGGAAGTCTGAGGAGGCGTATCCTCCAGTTGAGCAATCCCAGGAAATAAAAGAAGTGGGAGTTTATGTCGAAGAACCTGACAGGCAAAACAGGGACTTTCACCGAGTGTATAATATGCAGTATGCCTGCCTGCCACTTCCGGTCCCTGACACGGAGATCCTTCAGTCTGAAGTCGGAGACGGCTCCTGAGGGGAAAAAGCCTGCAGGGTGACCATTGCGGATATGCTCAACTGTTTCGCGTACCCCCCTTATACTGGCTGCTTTTATGCCTGTCATTTTATTGCCTGTCGGCGCCACGGAAATAAAATTGTGGTTAAGGGTCTTTATCATGGAAAGGATCCTGTTGACCATAAATTTATAATCGGGGCGCAGTCGTGCAAACAGGTCTATGGACATTATTCCGTCAAGTCCGCCGTACGGATGGTTTGAAACGGTGATGAAGGGCCCCTCGGGCAGGCCTTCCAGACGTTCGGCGTTTCCGACAACATAGTCTACCCCGAGGTCATCAAGCAGCCTCGAGGTGAAATCAGCTCCGGTATAAGCCCCGGAATGATTATATACCCAGTTGACCTTGTCAATTGCCAGCAGCCGCATTATGAATGAGGCAAGGCGGTGGCCTCTTTCGCCCCTGAAAAGGAAAGAGAGACCTTCGAAATCCTTTGGCTCAACAACTTTCATAGCAATGTCAACAAATTTAATAATTATCCGGAACTACTGCAGGTAGGTGATGGAATTAGAGCATGCGGTATAAGGAGTCATTTGGGGCGGTTGTCATTGGAAGGGCTTAATTACCTCATCCGGAGCATGAAACAGTGCTTATATAAATGCTCTTGCCGGCCGTTGTCCAAAAATGGATATATTTATACCCTGATAACAGGAATCGAATAATGAAAACAAAATATCCACTCATGAGAAAATCAAACATCATTACGGCCGTCTTGTCATCCTTGCTGATAATGGGTATGACAGCCTGCTCCACAACCCCGACAGATATGACAAAGGCGAACATTATCCCGAAACCGGTGTCAATAACAGCCACGGGTGAAACATTCACCCTGACCAGTAAGAGCGATATTTTTGTTGCAGAGGAGTCGGAGGAGCTTCTCCGGACAGGCCGGTTCCTGGCTGAAAAGCTAAATCCGTCAACCGGTCTTGACCTGAAAGTAATTTCTGACGGCAGGAAGCCTGGCAAGGGTGATATCCTTCTTGCTCTTGCAGAGGGAGATGCAGAGCTGGGAGATGAAGGGTACGAACTGGCAGTCACCGGGAAATTATTGAAAATAACCGCAAATAAACCGGCAGGATTGTTTTACGGGGTACAGACCCTGAGGCAGCTTCTGCCGGCGCGAGTGGAGATGACCACGCTGCAGGAGGGTCCGTGGGAGATACCCACCGGAACCATCCGTGATTATCCTGTCTATTCATACCGGGGTGCCATGCGTGATGTAGCCCGTCATTTCTTCGGAGCGGAGGATATAAAGATCTTTATTGACCAGATGGCAGCCTACAAGATGAATGTCCTGCACCTGCACCTCTCAGACGACCAGGGCTGGAGGATAGATATCAGCTCATGGCCCAACCTTGCCATCCATGGCGGAAGCACCCAGGTTGGAGGCGGTGATGGCGGATACTATACCCGCGAACAGTATGCCGATATTGTTAAATATGCTGCAGAGAGGTATGTCACAATCATTCCCGAAATTGACATGCCGGGACATACAAATGCCGCCCTTGCATCCTATCCCGAGCTGAACATAAGCCGGGTATCCCCAGCGTTGTATACAGGCATCAAGGTCGGGTTCAGTACTTTGGACACGAAATCTGAAACAACCTATAAATTTGTGGATGATGTTTTCCGCGAACTCACCGCCCTGACGCCCGGACCATACCTTCACATCGGAGGCGACGAGTCTCATGTCACAAGGCTTGAAGATTATATTCCTTTCATCAACAGGGTTCAGGATATCGTCGCCGGCCACGGTAAGCAGGTCATCGGATGGGACGAGATTGCGCTGGCCACGCTGAAGCCCGGCTCTGTTGTCCAATATTGGGCCAGGGCCGATAATGCCATCAAGGGTGTGGCTCAGGGCGCAAAAGTACTGATGTCGCCGGCCAAATATGCATACCTTGACATGAAGTATGATTCGACCAGTATCTACGGTTTGAACTGGGCAGGGTACATAGAGGTTGACCACGGTTACAACTGGGACCCCGCCACACTGGTTCCGGAAATAAAAAGGGAAAGCATCATCGGAATAGAAGCCCCGCTATGGTCTGAGACCGTTTCAAACCGCGTGGAAGCTGAATACCTCCTCTTCCCGAGGTTGCTGGGTTATGCCGAGATCGGGTGGACCCCCACCGAACAGCGCAGCTGGGATGAGTACAGGGTACGTCTTGCTTCTCACGGACTGCGTATGGAAAACATGGACATCAGCTTCTTCCGGTCAAACAAGGTGGAGTGGGGACAGCAGGAATAGAAGTCCTGTCCCAAAACATGGCACAAGGCCCTACTGTTAATGAAACAAGGAGATTGCATAATTCCTAAAAAAACCGTCAAAATGAGAAACGGACTATTGCTTCCTGCTGTATTGTTGCTGGCTTCATGCACCGGCAATCATGTCACTGATAAGCAAGCATCTGCAGCATCACCTAAGGTGGAATTCAGCGCGGCTTCCAAACAGGTGATCGTCTATACGACGGCCGAATCGACTCCGTTCAGGCTTTCGGCAACTGATACCCTGGCTTTCACCGACTTTGGCCAGCCGCTGGAGACCCAGCCTTCTCTTTTTGTCGATCCTTCCAGAAGGTTTCAGACCTTCGTGGGGATAGGCGGAGCCTTCACTGATGCCGCAGCCGAGACATGGGCAAAGCTGCCGCCGGCGGGACAGGACGAAGTCATTAAAGCTTATTTTGATACCACAGAGGGTATTGGGTACTCATTTGGCAGGACCAACATGAACAGCTGCGATTTTTCAAGTGACATGTACACCTATGTTGAGGATGGCGACAGGGAGCTTAAGACCTTCAGCATAGCCCACGACGAGAAGTACAAGATTCCACTGATCAAAAAGGCAATGGAAAAGGCCGGGGGAAACCTTCCGCTCTTTATCAGTCCATGGAGCCCGCCGGCTTGGATGAAAGACAATAACGACATGCTGCAGGGAGGCCGGCTGCTGCCTGATTATTACCAGTCATGGGCAAATTATTATGTAAAGTACATACAGGCGCTGGAGCAGAGCGGAGTGCCGGTCTGGGGTCTTACGGTGCAGAATGAGCCTATGGCAAAACAGACCTGGGAAAGCTGCATTTATACGGCAGAAGAGGAGAGGGATTTCATTAAGAATTACCTCGGTCCGACACTTCAAAACAACGATCTGGGAGACAAAAAGCTGATCGCCTGGGATCATAACCGCGACCTGGTATATCACAGGGCATCAACCATCATGAGTGACCCTGAAGCGGCCAGGTACGTATGGGGTATCGGTTTTCACTGGTATGAGGTGTGGACCGGTGGCAGGCAGTATGAAAATATAAAGCGTGTGGCAGAGACATTTCCGGAGACTAATCTTCTTCTGACTGAGGCTTGCAATTACCCGTTCAACTGGCAGACAATAGATCAATGGCAATGGGGGGAGAATTACGGTGAGAACATGATCCATGATTTCAACAACGGAGCTGTGGCATGGACTGACTGGAATATACTTCTTGATGAAACAGGAGGCCCCAACCATGTAGGCAATTTCTGTTTTGCACCTGTTCATGCCAGGGTCAGTGAAGGCAGCCTGCATTACATGAACTCGTACTATTACATTGGTCATTTTTCAAAGTTCATCAGGCCGGGTGCTGTAAGAGTCATCAGTTCGTCGAGCAGGGCACAGCTGCTGACCACGGCGTTTATGAACAGCGATGGCACTGTAGCCGTTGTGGTAATGAATCCTACCGCAGAGGAGATAAGCTACAGGCTTTATATCGGGAGCAAGGCTGCTGTTACCGTCAGTCTTCCACATTCGATCTGCACGATGGTCATACAATAATAACAGCTATGGAAAATCAAAGGAGATGGGTATTTATAGTTAACCCGGTAGCCGGAAGCGGCTTTGCAATGACACTGGTCGATAAGATCAGGCAGATGACCGCCCTCCACCACCTGGAGGCAGATATAGTCTTTACCGAAAGGAAGGGCCATGCTACCGAACTGGCTGAGAAGTATGCGGCCAGCGGATATAACTGCATCATCGGGGTGGGCGGTGACGGTACGATGAATGAAATCGCTGCTCCGCTCATTCACCGTAAGGACATTGTCACAGGCCTGATTGCCGGAGGCACAGGCAATGATTTCATACAGGTAACCGGCTTTCCCGACCGCTTCCAGGAGGAAGACTGGGCGATGTTTTTCAGGGTGAACGTGATGCCAATGGATGTTGGCATCTGCAACGGGAAGATCATTTTGAACGGATTGGGCCTGGGGTTTGACGCGCAGGTGGCGTCGGAGAATTATACTGAAACAGGCGAGGTGAAGCCCGGAGGCAAGGGCAAATATATATGGCACATATTAAAAACCCTCTTCTTTTACCGTGAGAAAACGATGAAAGTGACCTGCAACGGCTCCACTTATGAAACTGACTGTTTCATTAATACAGTAGCAAACGGAAGGAGATTTGCGGGATCATTTTATCTCACACCGAATGCTCTGGCGAATGACCGCTTGCTGGATGTCTGCGCAATAACAAGGCTGAACCTTTTCCAGAGGCTCAGGATTCTCCTAATGGTACCGTCAGGGACTCATATTAACAATCCACATGTGAACTATTACCAGACTGACAGGCTGGCACTGGAGTTCCGGGACAGAATGCCGTTTCATATTGACGGGGAGCTCTATTTTGCACAGCGTTTTGAAGTCGGAGTGTTGCCTGGCGCCCTGAATATTATTTATAATCCGGAGGGGAAACACTATTTTAAAACCGGGCAGGTGGCCAGCGTTTCGGCTGACGCGACGGATGTTCTCCTGGGCTAAAAACCGATCAGCCAACCCAGTAGTGCCACACCTGCTCCTCCTGCAATAAGACTGTCGAACCTGTCAAGGAAGCCTCCATGTCCGGGAATCAACATTGAGAAGTCCTTCACATTGTATTTTCTCTTATAGACAGATTTGGCCGTATCACCGGCAAAAGCAAACAGAACGACTACGGCTCCCAGAAGAAGAACCTCAGGAAGCGGGATCTCAGGGATGAGCTGTCTGAAGATCAGTCCGCTGAGTATAGCAAAGGTGGCTCCTCCTATTAGTCCTTCTACCGTCTTGTTGGGACTTATTTTCGGGAATAATTTTCTCTTGCCGATGAGCTGACCCGTCACCTGGCTGAAGCCGTCAAAAATACAAAGTATGAGGAATGCAAAGAGGATAAGCCCCTGGTCCATCGCACTGAAAAAGAGGAAGCCGGTGGAAAGGAGCGCAAGAAGCAGGAGTGATGCCAGGAAAAAGATCCTGTGAAGGTATCCGGACTCGAGGAATAGTTTCCCCAGCTCGAGGAATCCGGCAATTATGATCACAACTGCAATGTAACGGAACATCGTTACCTCCAGTGCGATACTGAAATAGACAATGTTGGTGATAATGAAGTAAGTGAAGTGTTTTATCCAGCTGCGCCTGGCCACCTCCGGTTCTTTTCTCCTGTTGATGATCCATATACCCACCGTACCCAGGACGAAATAGCTTATTATGATAATGTAGATTTTCCAGTACATTTTATGTTGTCATCCGGTTGACATTCTGTTTTTCAGGTTAATATCATCAGTGTACCAAAGACTATCATTCCTATTGCATACCAGGTTCTTATGGGTCCTTCAGCGCGTTCCAGCTTTATACCTTTGAGAAGTCTGGGACCGAGCAGGGCGCCTGCTATTGTTCCGGCCGTGAGGAAATACACCTGTGTAAGGTCAATTTCCCCTACCAGGAAGTGAGCTCCGAGGGCGGATGCCTGGTTCACCATCACCACCATCAGCGAGGTTCCTATAACCGTCTTTACCGGTATGCGCATTGCGAACATTCCAGCCTGTACGGGCGTGGATCCGGTGGTTCCGAAGGTTGCAGTGATAACTCCTGCAAGAAAGCCGAAAAAAGTTCCGGTGGCCGCCTTTTCCAGCCGGGAACCTTCCGGCTTGATTATCCCGTTTGCCTCATCTCTCCTCTTCCTCCATGCGCTGATTATCATCTGGATTGCCAGGAGGATGATGTATATTCCCCAGCTGACTTTAAGCTGCTGGGCTGTTATCAGGCTGGTGAAGCTTGCTCCGGAAAGGGCACCGAGAACACCTGCCGCAGCAAAGACCAGCCCTATCCGAAACTGGAAGTTCCCGTTGCGATAATGTGCAACAGATCCGATGAGGCATATCGGAAGAGTGGCGGCTATGGATGTTGCAACAGCAATGTTTGCCGGCACCCCGAAAAGAAGTGTAAGAATGGGTATAAAGAAAAAGCCTCCGCCGCCTCCGATCAGGGTGCCGACCAGTCCGACAATAAATCCGATAATTGGATACCAGAGATAACTGTTCTCAAATGCCGAGTGAAAGATCATGATACTTTTTCCTTTTCTGCCTTTCTGTCCCTGAGCACCCAAAAGAGCCCTTTTACATTTGACCGCATTTCAGGTATTACCATCTGGATGGCAATATGCTCTATAGCACCAATAATTGCCAAGATGATCACAAAGTAATAGAACGGGGCATAAAAACCCAGGGTAAAGAGGACAATGATGAATGCTCCCTGGATATAGCCCCCGATCTTGGTTATATAGAGATGGAAACTGGGAAACTTCCTGAATTTAATCAATGACACTATCACAGTGAGCACCATCATGCCAATAAAGACATAAAAACTTGGCAGATGAGGCCTCAGGTCATCCATTTTGAAAACAATCATTCCCGTGAAGGCAAGCAGGTAATTGAAATTGTCAGCAAAGGAGTCGAGTTTTGCCCCAAGCTCGGTCTCCATGTGGAAAAGACGGGCAATAACACCGTCAAGGATATCGGAGACAAGGCTGATGATGAGGAAAATGGCAAACAGTTTCTCATTCCCTGTGAAGATAAAATAAAGGATAAGCGGGACTGCCAGTAGCCGGTATGAAGTAATGAGGTTCGGAATAGTTAGAAATTCATCCTTTTTCACCAGATAATTATTCATTATGAACCCTTTTCCCCCGGGTGCCGATTGATAATTCTGACAAAGCTTACACAAATATGTATAAAAATCTGATCAGGCTTACCCGGGTCCGGGAAATAAAGTAATTTTATAATGCGTTTCTCCGTTTTTAAGGAACGCGACGGTAAAAGTCGGAATATCTGTAGATCGCATGAAAAAAATAATGTTTCTGATATTAATGGTTCTGACCGTCTCATGCAGTTCACTCAGGAAAACTTCTGTTACGCCCGTGGAGGATGAGCTTATCATAACCCGCAAATATGTAGGTGAATTCATCGAACACCGCCAGACCGGTCCGGAAAACTATGACGGTCCCAATATTATCTGGATCAAGACTTCAATGGAGGGAATATACGGTAAGATATCCGCCTACGGCAGAAAGTGCGAGTTTGCCGAAGGAGACAGGTTGTACCTGAGAAGGACTTTCTACAGTCCCGGTATAGTATCAGGATACTGGGTTTACACGATAGAGAATGACGCTTCCGTCTCATACAGGGCAACGGACCTGCAGCATGACCGCGAGGTCTTCATTAAGACCTGGTTTGAGTAACCCGGTTCAAAAACACTTTTATTTTGCCGGATCACGATTTTAAAAAATGGTATATTTAGGTCACCAAACCTGATACCCGGAGTGATGGCCCCTTCCGGGCGGCATCTTAATATGAAAAGCATTATAGTCACAACATTTCAAAAGTTCGACCGGGCCCAGAGTCTTGGTGGAATACTGCTTTTCGGTGCTACAATTGTTGCGCTGATATTTGCCAACTCACGGCTTGGCGACCTGTACGAAACCCTGAAAACTACTGTTATTGGCATAGATGCCGGCAACTTCTCACTGAATAAGCCTTTGATCCTGTGGGTTAACGATGGCCTTATGGCAATATTTTTCTTTATGATCGGGCTTGAGATCAAGAGAGAGCTGATGATTGGTGAACTTAACACCCGTTCGAAGGCGGCACTGCCATTGATTGCAGCCCTTGGAGGAATGGTGGTACCGATTGTTTTTTATCTTGTTCTGAACAAAAATCCCCTTGCATCTCACGGATGGGGTATTCCCATGGCCACGGACATTGCCTTTTCCCTTGCAGTTCTTAAGCTTCTCGGGAACAGGGTGCCTGTGGGGCTTAAAATCTTTCTTGCTGCCTTTGCTATCATTGATGATATCGGCGCGGTGCTTGTGATAGCACTTTTCTACAGTTCTTCAATCGACTGGATTATGCTGGCCTGGGCCGCCATTCCCATGGCTATCCTGGTGGTCCTTAACCTGAGGGGCATGTTCCCGAAGTATCTTCATCTCTTCTGCGGCATTGCTGTCTGGTATTTTTTTCTGAAGTCAGGCATTCACCCCACCATTGCCGGCGTGTTGCTGGCCTTCACCGTGCCTCTCAGGCAGAAGACTGACGTGAAGACATTTACCCGTAAGCTATGTGAGATTGCCGATGAGTTTAAGGAAACCGACACTGTAAATAAACCTCTTTTGACCTCCGATCAGATTGATCAGATTGACGATATTGAGGAGTGGGTTGAAAAAGTACAGTCGCCGTTGCAGCATATTGAGCATGAGCTTCAGAGCTGGGTAGCATATCTTATAATGCCTCTCTTTGCCTTTTTCAATGCAGGAGTTGCCTTCACTGCGGGATTGCAGCCGGATGTACCACTTATAACCAGTCTGGCCATCAGTCTCTTCCTTGGCAAGACAGTGGGTATTACGTTGTTTTCGTACGTGGGTATCAGGTTAAAATTTGCCGGACTGCCTGACAGTGTATCATTCGGACAGATCATCGGCACCGCCATGGTAGCCGGAGTGGGCTTTACGATGTCAATGTTTATAGCCAACCTTGCGTTTGCCGATGCCAGCATATTGATGGATTCGGCCAGGATTGGGATCCTTGCCGGATCTCTTGTGTCAGGTACGGCCGGATACCTTATGCTAAGATATTGCCCTCAGGAGAACGGTCATATATTCAACAGGTGAAATATATTACGGAGAATAAAAGCGGACTCTATTTCATAGCCATTGTTCCTCAAGGGTCTTTAAGTGATGAGATCAGGGAGGTCAAGGAACATATGAGGGATCAGTACGGAGCTGCCCATGCCCTGAGATCACCTGCTCACATCACCCTTCAGATGCCTTTTAAAAGGATACCTTCGGTGGAAGGGAGAATGTGCGATGCCCTCGCAGGATTTGCTTTGAAAGAGAAGCCCTTCACCGTGGAACTGAACGGTTACGGCGCCTTTGTTCCGAGAGTGATTTTTATAAAGATCGTGGAACCTGGCCCGGTGAGGTCGTTGCACAGGCGTCTCAGGGATGTGTTGCTTACAGAACTGGGATTTGGGCACGATGAGATCATGAATGATGTGCAGCCTCACATCACCGTTGCAACAAGAGACCTTGCCAGAGATGCCTTCAGTAATGCCTGGCAGGAGATGCAGGATGAAGAGTTCGTATCGTCATTTGAAGTCCGGAGTATTTTTCTGCTCAGGCATAACGGCCGCAGCTGGGATCTCCTTGAAGAATTCCCGTTCGAGATACATTGAGACGCAGGGAATTCATATCAGGTGGTGCTCTGGCGGCTGCCGGATGGTTTACGGCGGGCCGTCTGAACCTTTTCGCCGGTTCTCCGGCAGGTGGCAACACCATTGCCGGCAAGAGCGGACTTTATGAACTGTTCAGGGCCCCCGCATCCAACTACCGGCCTTTTGTAAGATGGTGGTGGAACGGCAATAAGGTGGAGCCCGGCGAACTGGTAAGGGAGCTCCGGCTGCTCAAGGCAGCAGGGATAGGCGGTGTGGAGATCAACCCGGTACAGTTCCCGTCACGATTTGATGGTGATGAGCCGGGAATTCAGTCACTAACATGGCTGAGCGATGAGTGGACGGGGATGCTCCGTGTTGTATTTGACGAGGCGAAGTCGCTCGGGATGACCTGTGACCTTATCGTAGGGTCAGGGTGGCCATTCGGGTCAGAGGATCTCATGGAGGAGGAGCGGTCACGTATCGTAGTTGTGGCCGTTAAAAAGCTCTCAGGTCCTCTTGACTATTCAATCTCCAGGGATGAGATCCTTGCCGAGGCTTACCCTGCTGTAAGTTCTCCATGGCCAGGGCGCACCAGCAGGCTGCTCTCACTGTCACTGGTACCCGACCCTTTGACCGGCGCCGGTCAGATTACCGATCTCTCCGACAGGACTGACAGTGAATATATCCATCTCTTCATTCCGGAGGGGAACCATGCTTTGTATGCACTTGTCGGGATCACCGGCTTCATGGAGGTCATCAACGGCTCTCCCGGTGCCAGCGGTCCCGTGCTCGATCATTTCAGTGAAGTGGCAGTACAGAGGTACCTTGAGAGGATGTCTGACACTATTGAAGCAGATACGGGTCCGCTTTCGCAGCACCTCCGCGCACTCTTCACTGACAGCATGGAGCTTGAGGGAGCCAACTGGACCGCTGACATGAGAAGCGAGTTTATCAGCAGAAGGGGTTATGATATCTTCCCGGTTCTTCCTTTCGTGCTGTTCCGGAGCGGGGCCATGGGCAATGTTACGGACCCGGGTTACGGTGTATCCTTCGGTAAGGACTTTGAGGATACGGTCAGACGGATGAGGTATGATTTCGAGACCACAAAGGCAGAGTTGCTGGAAGAGAGGTTTCTCCGGACCTTTGCCGGATGGTGCAGTGGACTGGGTGTCAGATCTCGCATGCAGGCATACGGGCGCGGTTTCTTCCCGCTGGAGAGCAGCATGGCCGTTGACATCCCTGAGGGAGAGTCATGGACCATGAACTGGCTTAAGCACCGCATAGGAGAGGAGATGCCTGAAACAGATTACCGAAGGGGAAGGGCATATACCATGATCAACAAGTATGTCTCTTCCGCGGCCCATCTGAGCGGCAAAAGGGTGGTAAGCTGCGAGGAGATGACTGACACATACACGGTCTTCAACACATCACTTGAGAACCTGAAGATCGGAAGCGACCAGAGTATTATATCAGGTATCACCCACTCCGTTTTACACGGATTCAACTATTCACCGCCGGAAGCTCCCTACCCCGGCTGGATAAGGTATGGTGCATGGTACAATGAGAAAAATAACTGGTGGCCCCATCTGCATCTTTTCAATGAATACAAGGGGAGGTTATCAGCCTTGCTGCAGAACTGTGACATGTATGCAGACATAGCAATACTGCCTCCTACAGCTGATATGTGGAGCCTCATCGGCATGCAGAATGAACCTTTTCCATCGGTATTGCACGCCGACTACCTTTCACTGGTCTGGGAAGCTATTGTTAAAAGCGGAGGAGGTTGCGACTACGTCTCAGAACGGATACTGGGAGAGGCGAAGATTGAAAGAGGCTATATTCATTACGGTACGAGAAAATACCACACACTATTCCTGGTCCGGGTCGAGAGCCTGGACCCTGAAACTGCCGGAAAGCTGCTTATGTTCGTGCGGTCAGGAGGCCGGATCTTCTGCATCGAAACCTTTCCGTCAAAATCTGCAGGCTGGCTTAACCACCAGGACCGCGACAGGGAGACAGCGGTCATAATACAAAAGATGAAAGCATATCCGCACCGGTTCATATTGCTAAAAAAGCCTGAAAATGACTTCATAGGGTGGTACAGATCGGTACAGGAACGGTACGGGATATTGCATTATCTCACTATTGAAAATCCGGATCCCTTTGTAATGCAGACCAGGTACAGCGCTGATGACGGATCGGAATACATCTTCATCGTCAACTCTCACCTGCATGATTCCCATAAGACAAGGGTAGTCTTTTCAGCTGATGTTTCACGCAGAAAGCATTGTTCAGTCTGGGATCCGGAGAGTGGCAGACGCCTGAGGGCGAATCCTGATCCGGATGGAGGCATCAGCCTTGACCTCGGTCCGGCTGAATCAATCCTTTTCGTTTTTGACCATGAAAAAGTGACTGAGGAATGGCACCCTCTGCCGGTGTCCGGTGCGGATAACCGTTTGATCACTGAAGGCTGGAAGGCTGAATTCAGACATTGCCGTGACGGCTCGGTGAGGGAGGTTGTGATGGACAGCCTGACTGACCTGAAGGAGATGGAGGACTTTGTTCATTTTTCCGGAACAGTTGTCTACCGCAATGCATTTAAGAATGACGATCCGGGTGGTTTCGCTCTTAACCTGGGTAAGGTATTTGGTACCAGCGAACTGAGGGTAAACGGCAAAAGCTGTGGTGTGAAGTGGTACGGCCGAAGGATATGGGACATCACGGAGTTTATCAGGCCGGGCGAAAACCTGATAGAAGTGGAGGTCACCACCTCTATGGGCAACTATATGAAATCACTAACTGACAATCGTACGGCTCAGTACTGGACGAATGAGGGCAGGAAGATCCAGCCCCTGCAGTCTATGGGTATGACCGGACCGGTCAGTTATTATATAATATGATATGAAGACAAGGACAATCTGTTTATCAGTGTTTCTTCTTGCAGCCCTGCTCCAGCTTCAGGCAAAGGATTACAATGCATCAATGTTCGGGGCAAAGTCTAACGGCACTACCCTGAATACCAGCTCAATACAAAAGGGCATTAATTATATCAGCGAAAACGGCGGAGGCCGGCTGGTCTTTTATGTGGGCAGGTACCTGACGGGAACCATCTACCTCAAGTCAAATGTCACTATTCAGCTTGAGGAGGGGGCCATCCTGGTAGGTTCGGTCAACCCGTTTGACTATGAGATGAACTTTAACTGGACCGCTCTCATTTTTGCCCTTGACCAGGAGAATATAGGCATAACCGGCAAGGGAGTCATTGACGGGCAGGGATTCCAGGTTGCTTACAACCTTGTTGACATGATACACAAGGGTGTAGTTAAGGACCCGCTCAAATATGACCGGCCGCGCGAGACCATCCGTCCTCAGAATATTTACTTCAGGGGCTGCAGGAACATCGTTATAAAGGATATCATGCTGAAGGATCCCGGCAGCTGGAACCAGCAGTACGATCAGTGCCGAAACCTGGTTATCGACAACATCACCGTCGACAGCAAGTCATACTGGAACAATGACGGAGTGGATATTGTCGACTGCGACAGCGTTGTGGTGTCAAATTCCTACTTTGATGCCGCCGATGACGGCATCTGCCTTAAGTCGCACAGTGCCAGCTTTGTCTGTCAGAACGTTTACATTTACAACAATACCGTCAGGACGAGTGCTAACGGCATCAAGTTCGGCACAGTGGGACATGGCGGATTCAGGAATATACGCATCGTTAACAACCTTGTGTTTGATACCTACAGGTCGGCAATAACCTTTGCTGCCGTTGACGGAGGCTTCGTGGAAAACATTGTGGTCGACAGCCTGAGATCTTTAAACACGGGGAATGTAATTTTTCTGAGGATAGGCGAAAGGAGCGCTGGAAAGAAGGGGCGGATGAACGGCGTGACCATATCAAATCTCTATGCCGAGGTGCCGGCGACCAAACCCGATGCCGGGTACAATTACGAGGGTCCGGTTGAGGACCTGCCGCGTAACATTTCGCCTTCATCGATTGTGGGAATGCCTGACGCCATGATTGAAAACATCACCTTGAAAAACATAGAGATACATTATCCCGGAGGCGGGAACCCGAATTATGCCAGGGTGGGACTTGACGAGCTCGACAAAGTGCCTGAGATGGGTGCCAGTTATCCTGAGTTCTCAATGTTTAAGGAGCTGCCGGCATGGGGCTTTTACATAAGGCACGCAAAGGGTATTGTTTTTGAGAATGTAAAACTGGTGTGTGAAAAGAAGGATTACCGGACAGCAGTGGTGCTTGACGACGTTCACGGGGCAACCTTCAGAAACCTGAAGGTGTCGGAACCGGGAGGCAGTAAGGATCCGGTATTCCATAATAATTCCACCGGTGTAAAACTCTAGCAAGAGGTCCCGGGACCTCTCTGAATTTTTTATTTCGCGCCTGTTGGTGCCTTTCCCAGAGAAATTTTCTATTTTAGCTAACCTTAATTTGATTGAAAAAAAACCCCTACAACCTATGGAATCAAGTGATCAGTACAATTTCAGTATTTTCACTCCCCGTAACCTGCATGGCAGAAAGAACAGGAATGTCATCTTCACCATGCTTGCCATCTGGGCAGTGGCAGTTTTCGGCTTCCAGATCCTCCTGCGGGTGATTGAGAAGCCTGTACCGGAAAAAGCTCTTACACTGTTTGAAGCGGAGTGGTCCGATGTTACTGGCGGAAACAGTGATCAGGCAGATTATCAGACTCTTCTCGGCTCTCTCCTGATGGCAAGGGGGAAGATTACCGTTGCTGCCACTGATCAGCAGCTTCTCTCTGCAGCAATCAGCAACGTTACATTCAGCCTGGTGCCTGATTCTGTAAGGCCTTTGCTCAGTGAGAAGGTTTCTGAGCTCGAGGTTATGCACACTGACATTTCGACCTTAAAGGGCCAGCCGTATATGGATCTCAAGTTCCGCATACAGGACGCCAGCAAAGGTGTAATAACGATGCTGGAGCCATATACTGGATTTGGAACAACCAGTCTGGAGGCTTCCATTCTGGCTGCAAGTCTTCAGAAGGATTATCCTGCTTCGCTGACAGATTCCTCATTTGACCGTTTGCCCGGGTTGATGAAATTATATATGACTCATAACCAGTCGGCACTCACTGATACCACGTTTCTGGGCTTCCCGTTCCACTACTTCTATACCGCTGTCTTTCTGCTGGTGCTTTTCGTGGTGTTGTGCATAGTTTACAACAGACTGATAGAATGGCGCTTAAACAAGGAAGGCATTGTTGAATAAGATAATTAGCAGATAAATATGAAAAAGTTATACTTCACATTCATTCTTCTCTTTTCGGGGATTGTTTCATTGAGTGCACAGAATCTGACCCAGCTGGAGGGTAGCTTCAAGACAGGTCCGGCTATCATCCTGATAGCAATCCTGGTAACATTTGTCCTGGTAGGGATATTCTTTCGCGCAAAGGATCCTTCTGACTATTATGCTGCCGGCAGGAGTATTTCCAAGGTGGGGTCAGGTATGGCGATCGCATCAAACTGGATGAGCGCAGCCTCGGTGCTGGGCATGGCCGGGATGATGTACGGCTTCGGGTACAACGGGCTGGCTTATGTGGTGGGCTGGACAGGGGGTTATGTTCTCCTGCTTATTCTTATGGCCGCCCAGATAAGAAAATACGGTAAATACACTGCGCCGGATTTTATTGGTGACCGTTATTACTCACGTGACCTGAGGATTGTGAGCGCCATCTTCACCATCCTGATATCATTTGCCTACTGCGTCGGCCAGTTCGGTGGCATAGGATTGATGTTCAAATGGATACTTGGATTAAACTACACATGGGCGGTGATCATAGGGTCATCGGTGGTCTTGCTCTACACGCTTATCTCAGGTATGATAGGAGCAACCAAAAACATGCAGATACAGTATGTAATCATTGTGACTTCGTTTCTCCTCCCCGTATTTATCCTGGCATTCAAGTTTGATTATTTCTGGCTCCTGCCGCAGATTGGCTACGGTGCGGCCGTTACGGACATAGTGCAGGGCATCCCTGCCCCCAATATATCTGAGGGTGTGGCTTTGCTGAATGCCTACGGACATGATTTTTCGATTGTGCCCAGTCCTGAATTTGCAATGCCATGGGATCCGTCAACAGGCACAACCTTCTTCCAGTGGATGGCAATATGTTTTTCGCTGATGGTTGGTACTGCAGGACTCCCGCACGTGATACAGCGCTTTTATGTGGTTCCGAAAATAACTGATGCGCGGTGGTCAGTTGTATGGGGGCTCTTCTTCATTTGCCTGGTTTACTGGACTGCTCCTGCATATGCAACATTCGGCAAGCTCCTGTCATCAAATCCTGAGGTCGGGGTACTGGCCAAGGATGCGATTGTGGTTTATACTGCTCAGCTTGGGGGGGTCAACTCACTGATCGTTGGTCTCCTGGCGGCGGGCGCGGTCTCTGCGGCATTTTCAACCGTTTCAGGACTTCTTGTGGCCGGAGCCTCAGCCTTTTCGCATGACCTCTATGTAAAGGTTATCAATCCCTCTTCCACCCCGAAACTGCAGCTGAAGATTGCCAGGATAGGTACCATACTCATGGCCGTGCTTGTGACAGTTGTTGCTCTCATGAAGCTGGGGCTGATAGCACAGCTTGTTTCCGTCGCATTTTCAATGGCCGCCTGTACGATATTTCCACTGTTCCTCCTTGGCATCTGGTGGAGCGGGTCAAACAGGGCAGGTGCAAAGGCAGGGTTGTTTGCCGGAAGTCTTGTCACGGTAATTGCCCTGACATATTTCATCGTTGGCCTCAGGGGAGGCAGCCTTCCGGGGCAGGCCTTCATCTCATACTGGCTGAATGTGTGGTATTTCGCATGGATCGGTGCGCCACTTGCAATAGTGGTCAACATTGTTGTTTCAAAATTTACCAAACCCACTCCTCTTGAGATCAAGAAGTTTCTCGCAGAGCAGGTGCATAATTGATGAGTTTACAAGTTCTGACAGCTATATCTACGGGCACAAGGAAAATTCTGGCGATCACCATTTCGGTCGCAGCGCTGGCAGTAGTTTTTGCATTCTTCTATTACCGGGCGGTAAACAGGTCAGCTGACCCCCGGGTTGCGGAAGCCCGGAGATATATGTCCGAATACGACAGGGTGGCCGGAGGAACTGACAGCTATACCTGGTTTCATCTCCTCGATTCTGCCGGAATGGTTTATAAGAGTGTTCGCGGTTACAGGACCTCCTGGGAGAACGGGGTAATTTATAACAACAAGTGCAGCGGACTTTTGCTGATGGCGTTGTATGACAGCACAATAACAAAACCTGAGAAGGAAACCCTCCTGGAACTGTCGGTCACATACTGTGACAGCAGCATTGCAGTGTATAACCGGTGGCTTGATGAATGGGGAGAGCTTCCTGAAGAGGAGGTTGCCAGGCGCGTGCACGATGAAATGGATGAAAACGACACTGCATTTGCCGGGCTTAACTTCAAAAGAGTATCAGGGAAGAGGGCCAGCGATATTATGCTTGCCCGGATAGAAACCCCCAGAAGGCTCTCCGTGAGCTACACAAACAAGGCCACGGCATACCGCCACCTGATGATGCAGGACTCAGCTCTTGTATATTATGAAAGGGCTCTTGCACTTTGGAAGGAAAACCGGACGGCAGAGAGTAACCTTAGTGTGCTCCTCGGAGGAGAGCCGGTGAAACCGGGTCTCATAAAGACTCTTTTTCCGCCTGACAGAAAGAAAAGATAAGAGCTATGTGCATAACTTTATCCGTTAATCTGGTTTTAAACAGTAACTAAAACAAGCTAATATGAAAAGGGCAGTTGTTCTGATTGTTGCATTTATTTTATCCGTGGTTAAGGCAGGGGCACAGGATGCCGAAAAAGACTTTGGCATTAAGTTCTCGGGGTTTGTAAAGACAGATATTTTTTATGACTCCAGGCAGTCATCCGCCTCCAACGGACTGAGGGAAGGACACTTCTATCTCTATCCCGATGATGTGCTGTATGATGAAAACATGAATGATCTGAATGCCAATCCGTCTTTTCATATTCTCAACATACAGACAAGGATACGCGGTGACATAACCGGGCCTGATGCTTTCGGGGCAAGGACATCGGGTGCGATTGAAGCAGAGTTCTTTGGAACGAGTGAAGGTGATCTGAACGGGTTCAGGCTCCGTCATGCTTATGTGAAGTTGGATTGGCAGAAGGTGAGCCTGCTTGCCGGACAATACTGGCATCCGATGTTCCCTGCGGAGAATTTTCCCGGGACCATCAGTTTTAATACCGGTGCTCCTTTTCTTCCGTTCAGCAGGAATCCGCAGGTCAGGCTGGTATGGCTTCCGGGCAAGATTAACTTAACCATGGTGGCCTACTCCCAGCGCGACTTCACCTCATCGGGGCCTGACGGCAACAGCAGCAAGTATCTGAGGAACAGCGGTATACCAGGTATTAATTTCCAGGTAAAGATGCCTGCCGGAGAATACCTGACCGCCTGGGCAGGTGTAGATTATAAAACGATCAGGCCTGAGATCAGAACCTCAGCCAATATTGAAACATATGCCGTGGTTGGCGGAATTTCAGCTTTTGCTTCTTTGAAGCTCAAAACCAAACCGGTAAACCTTTCAATAATGGGGGTATACGGTGAAAACGCAAGTGATATGATGATGATTGGCGGTTATGCTGTATCTGAAATAACCAACCCGGCTGATCAGCTGAAGAAGTATACTACAATTAACAATGCGGGGTTCTGGATTGATCTGAGCACAAACGGAAAAAGGGTTGCTGCGGGTATATTCTCCGGCTTCAGTAAAAACATAGGATCACGCGAAGATATAGTTGGGTCAGTATACGGCAGGGGAAGCAATATTGATCACCTCTTCAGGATATCGCCGAGGTTAGTGCTCACTGAGGGGAAGCTGAGCATTGCAGCGGAACTTGAGAGCACACTTGCAGCTTACGGGACAATGGAAGATAACGGCAGGGTGTCAGACACTCACAATGTCAATAATCTGCGCCTGCTTTTAAGCCTGATATATCGCTTCTAAATGGTGACGGAATGAAAATCATTCCCTGCCTTCAGAACGAGGTTATTTATATCGTCTATAGCCCGGGCAGCCAGGAATTGCATATCGGCATACCTGACCCTGAAATCAACCCTGTTATCGGGTTCCCGGCCGTTGTTAATGCATGATGCCTGTTGCGAAAGACGAATATATGCAAGGTCTTTCCATGCTCTCAGCACATCACGCAGAAGCTCCGGGCTGATATGTTTTCCTGCATGCAGTTCAAGTATCCTGTCAACAGTTGAGAGACCCTCAAGCCCATGTTTCAGGGCATAAAGGCGAATTACCCCTGTGAGCGGCATAAGCAGTCTCTTGATATCGGTGGTCTCTTCGGAAAGGACTGAATGTGATGGGTTGAACTGTTTCAGTGCCATCGACATATGGTAGAAGAAAATGTCGCTGGTCTGAAGGCTTGATTTTACATATTCCCTGAGTTCATTGCTGAGCTGAGCATCACCGTAACAGAACCTGAAGTCGAAGAATATACTGACGTCAAGTATCTCTGAAGGACCTGGCATCCTGATCCAGTCTGAGAAGTAGCCCTTCCATCTGTCGATTGGCTTACACCATTTCGGGTTACCTGCCATGTTGTTTCCCTTGCAGAGATGGAATCCCACAGTATCAAGCATGTCATTTATTCTTTGCCCCAGTGAGAGAAAGTATTCATCCGCTTTTTTTAGCTTCTCTCCTTCGAGGTTTTCAAAGATTATGGCATTGTCCTGATCTGTAAGAAAGCTTTGTTCCCTGCGTCCGGCGCTGCCTGTCTGGATAAAGGCAAAACGGCACGGGGGTTTGCCGGCAGCCTCTATGCAAAGATCAACCACTCTGGCACATATGGCGTCGGCTATGGTAGAGATGTGCACCATCAGCGTGTGAGGGTCTGCATGGCCGGGCACCATGGCCAGGGTTGCCTTATGGCTGTCGTGATATATCTTTTTGAGGCTGATAGCCGAGCCTGCGCCGGCAATATCATTCATGATCAACCCCGGGGCTATGGAAGAGGCATATGCAAGCTCCGCATTTGTTATCATACCTGTAAGCTTGCCGTCCGCGCTTACTGCAAGGAGACATCCGGATGTGCTGTTCCTGATTTTCTCCATGGCTGTGGCTACTTTTGCATCTTCCCTGATAAACAGGGGTGGGGCCTGCATGAACCTGAAAATCTCGGTGAGAGGCGGAGCGCCCTCAGCTATCGCGGAGCCTATACTGCCGGCATCAGCCACGCCCATGGCATCACCCGAACTGTTCAGGACTATTATGATGCCGGTTTTCGCCTCCTTCATAAGTGATACAGCTCTTGTGAGGGGACTGTTTTCGGGGCAGGTGAGAGGGGGCTTCATTATGGCTGAAACGGGTGCTCCGGTGATGTATGAGGAACCAAAGGCATCATTGCCTGAGAGCGGGAGTCCCGAACCTGAAGAGGAGGCAGACAGGTATTCAATACTTCCGTCATACCATTTCTCATCAGTGCCGTTATCGGTAAAGACGATGGTCACAAGAGTCCAGACCCCGGTGCCATTCTTCCTCCTGAGAAGCACCTCCATGTCAGAAATGTTCCGGCCGTTCCCGAGCGCCTGCCTGATATGCTCGAACTGGTGGGGATCAGCAAACAAAGCTTCAGGGTTTTGCTGATGAAGTTCCTTCAGGTCAGAGTACCCGATAATATTCAGTGCCGGGGCGGTTGCGTGGATGAATTTCGGTTTTTTCCCGTAGGTGATCCGGAAAAACCCTGTTGCCGTACTCTCAAGGAGTGATGCGGGCAGCTGCAGGCCGGAAGATGAGGAGAGGCTGTGAGCAGGCCTTACAACGATAAGCACTCCCTGCCGGTCGCCAAAAGTGATCCTCGACAGATCGGCATGACAGGAGACCTGCCTTCCGGTGCTGGTTTTAAGCGTGCACTCGACATATTGCCTTGTGGCCAGTTCGTCATACAATTTCCCGGGACTGTCAGGATCAATGATCGCTTGTGAGCTAAGGATTTCTGAGATGGGCCGGTTAAGGATCTCCTCCCCGGTGAACCCGATCCATGAAAGTAAGGTTTTATTGGCCTGCAGGCCCTGATCGGACCATATTATCACTCCTTCGGAAGCGGCCTCGGCAAGGGTTCTGTAGAGTTCCCTTGACTTGCGGAGCTCCTCTTCCGCCAGGCTTCTCTTCTGTTCTATTTTATGGCTCTGCCTCGAGATTGCAAACAAAAGGGCGAAGATTACCAGGCCAAAGACCCCGGATATGGCAAGAGCCCTGATCTCCAGACTCCGTATCTCTGTTTTGACATCTTCAATATATATGCCTGTGCCGATGACCCATCCCCATGGCTCGAACAGCCTGACATAGGACAGTTTGGGAACAATACGGGTTGAGTCGTCATTCCACTGCCACATATACTCAACATAGCTCTCACCGTTGTCAGCGACGGCCTTAACAAATTCAACAAAGATGGCCTTGCCTCCTGAGTCATGAAAATCTGTCAGATCCTGTCCGTTAAGGTCCGGTCGGTATGGATGGGCAATCATTACCGGATGCCTGTCCGTAATCCAGAAATAGTCCTTCAGGTCATCACCATATCTTATCGAGTTGATTGCCGCCATGGCCTGTTCCTGTGCTTCCGGCCCCTCAAGTGAACCTCCCTTTTCCAGCGAGTGGTAGTGCTCCAGAAGACTGTAAGCTGAAGCGGTCATTTCATGGATAAGGATTCTTTTGCGATCCATCATGACCTTTTCAAAGCCAGGGATCAGGTAGAGGAAGATCATTCCGGCAAAGAGTATGACAGCCGACAGTGCCGGCAGGTCTATCTTAAGCAGGAACAGCTTTCTCTTTCCTTTTGCAGAGGTGTTTTTCATCATCTTGCCCTAAGTGACTTTTTCATGCATCAGGTTTAACATCCTTGTTTCAGTGTCGATTACCGAAAAAGAGGTCCTTCCGTTGCCTCCTGTCACCGGGGGCAGCAATATCATTGTCATCTCATGTCCCAGATAGATCCTGTCGTTCGGGACAGGATGGATGGCGCGCAGGAAGGAGAAAGGCCTGCGGTGCGAAAAGTATGCAAAGGGCTTGTGTGAATGACCTGACAGTGAGAAGTGTATGTCGTGATGGCTCATGAATTTCCACAACTCAGTTACGTGATGCTGCTTCTCGACATACCGGGTAGTGGAGCCCGTGAAATCGGGGCATATGTAATGCGAAAGAAGAAGGCTTAGCCCGTTCTCTGAAATAATGTCATATTCAGGGAGTTCATTCAGGTAATCAATATCCTCATCTCCCAGGTCATTCGGGTCTTCGCCGTCAAATGACCAGACAAGTCCCCTTGAGGTATTTCTCCTTTCTGAAGGAGACATTTTAAACCAGTCTTCAGGGTATATGTAACCGTTTGACCAGGAGGGAATACGCATTGCCGCAAAAAGGTCATGGTTACCGGCCACCACCCAGCGGCATGATGACCTTATGAGAGAAATACACTGTCTGGCGCTTCTCTGAAAGTGATAGTTATAGAATCTCCGGTCATACCCTGCGATATCACCAAGGCAGGCGAGCTCATCACACCGCTGAGAATCTGCCATCTTCAGGACAGCCTCCAGCATTGTCACATTTTCGTGGATGTCAGTGATTACTCCGATCTTCATAAACAGGGTGTAACAGGGGGCATTTGCCAGACTTTTTTTAACTCCTTTTAATATTCCACATGGAGTAAACTACCAGAGCCAGGAGAAGAAGAGTAATAATTACCGCCCAGTAATTGATAGCATGCGATTTGGCGTACATGACATAATCATCAGTCAGGAAATGGTTGCCGGTGACGGGCCAGGCCAAAGTCCCGTCATTCATCATATAGCCGTTTGTTGTTTTTAAATCAGCAGGCATGACTATCTGCATGGTATAGCTTTCAAACAACCATGAGTTATCGAACTTCCTGTTGAATAGTGCTGCGGCACTGTCAAGTTCAGGTTTGAATCTTTCATAGATGCTGTCACCCAGGACTTCGGCACATAACACATCAAGGTCACCCTCTTCGCCTGCAAGTTTATAAAATTCATTCTCATGCGATCTCAGGATAGCAGAAGTGAGAGAGTCCTTGCCGGAAGATTTGCAAAGGGCACCTGCATCCTCTATGAATTCCGAGATCAGTGACCTCATCATCCATTGCTCGGTGTGAAGCTGTACCGAATCATTCAGGTTCCTGTACTCAAGGCTGTCCGGTCCCATGGATAACTCATCGCTTATCTTTTTGGGGAGGTTCCTGAAAGAGATCTCTTCCGTTGTCAGGAAGTCTTTGATCGGATATCCGTGAAGGAGACTTTTATCAACTTTTTCAGCAAAATACCAGGTTGTGGTGAACCACCTGAATTTCCGCCTGAAGGTTGCGGACCTGGTTACAGAGCTGTTTATTCCTGTATCAGCCAGGTACATTTCATTGATGGCATCAACCGATCCGAAGAGTTTTTCGGCAAAAAGGAACCATGTTGTATCGCCCTCCGCAGATATGACAACAGTATCCCTGAGGCTCCATGAGCTGTCTACTGGTACTTTGAAGTCGGCAAGATTCAGTTTGTTTTGTGTGTATCTCAATTCTGCCTTTCTCACAACTGAGCCGTTTCTGTCGACTATGTTGGTGACTGTTGTTTCAGGGCCTTCACAGGAGATGAATGCCATGATAAGGACCAGTGACATGGATATTTTTCTTTTCATACCTGTTGGATGTGCCTCCTTCTGCACCATTATCAATTAGCAAGTTACGCAGATTTGACTGATTTGTCAGCAATTCGACCCATAAAGTCCTGAAAATTGAGAATATTAGTATAATTGTGAAGTTATTTTCATCCCGAGAAATATTTTTCATGGAGACCAATTATTCTGACTTCTGTCATGCAGGGGCAAGCTACAGGGTTGAATACGCTGCCCTTCCGACAGGTGTGGAGCTTCTGACCGTCACTTTCATACCGCCTGAACCGCTTGATGCTCCGCCGGTTGTATTTATTCCGGGGCTGGGCTCCGTGATTGAGAATTTCAGGGAGACGGTCATTGAGCTTACAAGGCATCATACGGTATATTACGTGGAAACAAGGGAGAAAAAGAGTGCAAGGATCAACGGGAAGCACAGGTTCACAGTTGAGGATATCACCTCTGACCTTGTCCAATTTGCAGCCATGCGGTTTCCTGCCGGTTCGGATTATGTCATGGCCGGTTATTCGCTCGGGGCAACGGCTATAGCAGAGGCTTTCCCGTTGCTGGGGAACAAACCCATTAAAATCATTCTCATTGAGCCCAACATCTCTTTCCCGTTTCAGGGATGGCTGGTATTTCTTGCCGGGGCTGCCCGGATCATCTATTATCCGTTAAAACCGTTTTTCAAATGGTACCTGAGGCATTTCCGTATCAACCTTGCCGAGGATTATGAGATGTATCGAATCAACTGCAGGATAATTGACTCGGCAGAGCCGGTGCGCCTAGGAGCTGCCATACGGCACCTGAGCGGATACCGGATGAACGGTTGCCTGAAGGGAATATCCGTACCGGCACTGGTGGTGGTAGCCTCAAAGGACAGGTTCCACAGCCATGATGAGGGTATGGAAATAGCACGGCAAATAAAGGATTCAGATTACATTGACCTTGCCGACAACAAAAGGACCCACAGCGCAGAGATGGGCCGGATAATCAGTGATTTTATTTCTTCTCCTCAGGCAAAAACACCATCTCAAGCAGGTCAGCTTTGGCAAGATATTTCCTAACCAGCTTTTTCATATCCTTTACAGTAAGCTTGTTAAGTATGCCGGCAAAATTCCTTTCGTCATTGTTGTCAATTCCATTGATATAGTAACTCCTGACTTTACCTGCCCAGTAACTGTTATGCTGCTTCTCTTCCTCACGGGTTTTGAGCATGTTACTGACAGCCTTATCAAGATTCACCTGCGAGGGTCCGTTGGAGGCAATTTCCTGCAGTTCGCGGTAGATTATTCCTTTCAGTTCTGAAGCTCTTGCAGGGTCGCATTCAAAGGTAACCATGAGATCAGCCTTTTCTGCCGGTCTCTTGTAGGATGTTGCACCGGTGCTCACTCCGTAAGTACCACCCTCGTCTTCGCGCACTTTCTCAGTATAGACCAGGTCAAGGATGGCGCTCAGAACATCCATCATCAGGTTATTCTTCGGGTTGAAACTGAGTTCAGCTGAATAGTTCATGAGAACCCTTGCCTTAGGGACGGTGAGTGGTACAGGGATCTCTTTCCTTACAGTTCCGGCAGGCTGTCTGACACCATTATCCTTCCAGGTTTCCGGCAGGTACTTTGAAGGAAGTGAGCCGATATATTTTTCAGCCATTTTGAGTGCCTCCGATTCATCCACGTTTCCTGTAATTATGAAGGTAAAGGCCGATGCGTCATCGAAGGCCGTTTCATAAATATGGTTTACATCTTCATAGCTGACCAGCTTCATTGTTTCAGGGGTCATGATGAAGGTGCGGGGGTGGTAGCCTGTCAAGTTCATCGAAAGGGAGTCGGAGATTATCTTGTTCGGGTTTTTCTGCATGGCAGTAACCACGGCAATATAACGTCCGATGATGGCGTCATAGGCTTCCCTGTTGTAGTTGGGCCGTGCAAAACGCAGGTAGAGAAGCTCCATCATGGTCTCGAAGTCCTTCGGTGTGGATGAGCCTGATATGGTCTGCATTGTCTCCTGCAAGCCAAGGGATACGGAGGCTTTCTTCCCTGCCAGCATCTTTGTCAGGGCGATGTTGTCAAACTCCCCTGCGCCGTACATCGAAATAATCAGCGGGAAGAGATTAACAGACGGCACCAGGGAGTCCGGATAAACTGATGACCCGCCGAAGGCAAATCCTGTTATTGTCACATTGTCCTTTTCATAGTCGGCATGCCTGAACACCACCCTGGCACCGTTTGCAAGGGTCCACTCCGTGGCGCTGAACTGCGGCAGGGCAACACTCTTTATCACCTTTGAACCCGGAAGGGTTTCACCGATGAGGTCAGCTCCGCCCGTTATATCTTCATACGGTTTGATATCAGCAGTCTGCACCTTGCTGAACAGAGCCAGTGCCTCCTTTTCGGAAAGGTGCTCCCTGTCGTCCGGCCCCTGCACAACGATGAAGCTGTTGTCATCAGAGACAAGTCCTTTCAGTCTTTCCGTCACTTCGTCAAGGGTAATCTGAGGAAGGATCTGCTTGTAAAAATCATATTGAAGTTCCATTGACGGGATGGGCTCCCCGGTAAGGAAATAGTCTCTTATCCGTGAGGCCCAGCTGTCATTGCTGATCTTGTCCTTCTGCTTGTACCTGTTCTCGAAATTGGCAAGCATAGTCGCTTTTGCACGCTCCAGTTCGCCTTTGGTGAAACCGTGCCTCTGTACTCTTTCAAGTTCTGTCAGGGCTGCCTCAAAGGCCTTGCTCTCTTCGTCATCACGGACCAGGGCCGAGAGGGTCAGGGCATTATAGTTTCTTGCAAGGAATGAATCGTAGCTGAGAGATCCGTTTATGAAAGGCGGCGTTCCCTTCTGCACAATCTCGCTGAAACGGTTGCTCATCATGCTGTTCATCAGGGCAATGACATAGCCGTCACGGATATAGTCCATATCCCTCGGCACTGTGTCAGGGCGAGTATCTATCGTGATAAGGCTCACCGATGTCTGTGATGCTTCAGGATCAGTAAGCAGCAGATACCGGGTGCCTGATTTAGGTACGAGCCGGGTTACCGGTCTGGAGATTGGGTTTTCGATTGCCGGTATTGGAGAGAAGATCTCCCTGATCTTTCCTTCGACTGCATCGACGTCAACGTCACCCACCACAACTATTGCCTGAAGATCAGTCCGGTACCAGTCGTGGTAAAAATCTCGCAACGTTTCAGGAGAGAAGTTTTTAATAACTGCGGTATCACCGATGATATCTCTCACGGCGTATTTTGATCCTTCAAACAGCACCGGCAGCATCTGCGTCATCATCCTCCATGAGGCATCGCGTCTTGTTCGCCACTCTTCTATGATTACGCCTCTCTCTTTGTTGATCTCCTCTTCGGAGAGGGTAAGGAAATCAGACCAGTCGGCAAGGATCATCAGACAGGAGTCAGTCAATCCGGGTTTATCAACGGGTACATCGCTGAGGTTGTAGACGGTTTCATCCCAGCTTGTATAGGCGTTTATATTCTGACCGAAGGCCACGCCATGGCGTTCGAGGGTATTCAAAACACCCTTGCCTGGGAAGCGTTTCGTACCGTTGAAGGCCATATGCTCAAGGAAATGAGCCAGTCCGTTCTGGTCGTCTTTTTCAAGAATGGCTCCCACATTCTGGATGATGTAATAACTGGCCCTTCCGGCAGGCTCGGTGTTATGCCTGATGTACCAGGTAAGGCCGTTGTCAAGCTTGCCCATGCGCCAGGCAGGGTCAGCCGGAACGGTTTTGTCAGTTGAGGTCTGTGCCGTTGCGACGAGCGTGGCGGCAATCAACAATGAGAAAAGGAGAAATCTTTTCATGATTACATTTTGTTTTTAGTATTCAGAGACATTGACACGACTTATTGCTATCAAATTTAAAAAAAACCATCACGGCAGATGGTTTTTCATGGATTACTTGGCGTAAAATTATTCAGAACAGGCCGTGAAGCTCGGCGTTGATTTTGTCGATCACCTCGCTGAGGTGTTCCTTGTTTTCGGGGAAGTCATAATAGTCGGCCTCAAGAATAAGAAGACGGCCAAGTTTATATGATTCTATCCAGGCCTCGTACCGTTCGTTGAGTCTTTTGAGATAGTCAAGTCTGATTGAGCTTTCATATTCGCGTCCGCGTTTCTGGATCTGGCTTACCAGCGTAGGCACGGAGGCCCTCAGATAGAGAAGCAGGTCGGGAGGTTCAACGAGCGAGCTCATCAGCTTGAAGAGGGTGAAATAGTTTTCAAAGTCGCGTGTTGACATCAACCCCATTGCATGAAGGTTTGGAGCGAATATATATGCGTCTTCGTAAATGGTGCGGTCCTGGACGATGGTGTTCTTTGCCTTTTTTATTTCAAGTACCTGGCTGAAGCGGGAGTTGAGGAAGTAGATCTGGAGGTTGAAAGACCATCTCTGCATGTCCTCATAAAAATCATTGAGGTAGGGATTTTCGTCAACATCCTCATAATGAGCCTGCCATCCGTAGTGTTTGGAGAGCAGCCCGGCCAGAGTTGTCTTACCTGATCCGATGTTGCCTGCTATTGCTATATGCATAAAAATGACGGTTTAAATCTGAGTTTAAATATATGAAAAAGGGAGGGAGAAGTTCTGTCTGTTGATAAAAAGATTCAGTGGCCGGCGGTTTTCAGAACACTTTCAACATACGTCCTGGTGTTCGACAATCTCGGTATTTTGTTCTGCCCCCCGAGCTTGTCTCTCTCACGGAACCATCTATAAAAGGTACCCTGTGGCACAGTCCTCACTATCGGCTTTCCAAGGGTCAGGTCCTTGTAACGTTTGGCCTCGTAGTCAGAGTTAAGCTCCTTGAGGGCTGTGTCAAGCAGGTCAATGAAACGGGCCGGATCATCCGGAGCCCTGTCAAATTCAATTACCCATTCATGTGAGCCCCGCGTATCATTGCCCATGTATACCGGTCCTGCTGTATATTCACTGATGTGCGCACCGGTGCCGAGGCATGCCTTCTCCAGGGCCTTTTCGGCATTGTCAATGATAACCTCCTCTCCGAAGGCATTGATGAAGTGTTTGGTACGCCCGGTTATTTTAATCTTGTGCGGGAAGAGGCTGGTGAACTCGACTGTATCGCCGATGGCGTATCTCCACAGGCCGCCGTCGGTTGAAATGACGACGGCATAATTCACGCCTCTTTCAACCTCTCCTATTGTCAGTGCGCGCGGATTGTCAGAACCTGCCTCATCTGCCGGAATGAATTCATAGTAAACACCGTAATCGAGCATAAGCAGCATGGAACTGTCTGAGAGATCATCCTGGATTGCGAAGAAGCCTTCGGAAGCATTGTATGTCTCCATATACTTCATTGAGGGGTCAGGAAGCAGCCTCCTGTACTGCTCACGGTAAGGGGCGAAGTTGATGCCACCATGGAAGAATGCCTCAAGGTTCGGCCATACCTGGTGGAGGTTCTCCTTCCCCGTGGTTTTAAGGATATGACGGATCAGAACCAGGTTCCAGGAGGGAACACCGGAGATGCTGGTGATGTTCATATTCACCGTTTTTTCGGTGATCATTTCCATCTTCTCCTCAAAATCGGGGATCAGTGCTATATCTGCAGGCGGAGTACGAATAAGGTCGGCATAAGCGGGTGCATTTTGAATCAGGATGGCGGAAAGGTCGCCGTAAATTGATTTATTGCCGAAGTTGCTGATCTGTTGGCTTCCTCCCAGTGTAAGGCCTTTTCCAAGAAATATTTTCGTCTCAGGATTAAGCGAGGTGTAGAGCACCAGGCAGTCTTTTGCCCCGCGGTAATGTGTCTCTTTAAGCGATTCTCCCGTGATGGGGATAAATTTGCTTTTGGTGCTTGTGGTGCCTGATGATTTGGCAAACCATCTGACCTCGCCGGGCCACAGGAGATTTTTTTCTCCGGCTCTCAGCCTCTCAACCCAGGGAATCAGCTCCTCATATGTCCGGATGGGTACGTTATTACAGAATTGCCGATGTGTTGCAACGGAAGCATATCCGTGTTCCTTCCCCCATACTGTCTCCCGGCTGCGGGCTAAAAGACGCTTCAGCACCTCCTCCTGACTCTCTGCAGGGTATTTCCTGAAAAGATCGATCTGGGACAGTCTGTTTGTGTTTATCCACTTTATGAAAGAAGGAATGAAAGGCATCGATCGTACTTTGCTCCAAAGATAATCAAAGCCGTTTTCAATTCATCTGAAAATTTCCTTCAGGACCTGTAGTGAACGTATCTGTCTTATTCCGGTAAGGTGAAGGTTATAATACTTGAGTATTCCGGCAAGCAGATCTGAACGCTCATCTCCTGAGAGTTGCAGTGTCTCAATCTCTTCAGCTGGCATCTTCAGGAGGCGGTTAAGCAAAAAGGCATCGCGGGGTTCGAAGAAGTCGGGGTGCATCGGCTGCTGTGAACTGAACTGCCCGGTAAGCATGTCAAAATAGCATTCCTGAAGTGTGGTGTGTGTGGGCCCTATACCGGCATAAGCCGTGAAAGCCACCAGGAACCAGAGGTGGAAGTTGCTTAATCCGGCTGTAATCGAGTCAAGGTTGATTACAGATGATTCGATAAAGTCAAAGAGCATCCTGTTTGCGTCTTCCTCCCTGATGACATTGTAAAGGAGTTCACTGATAAACAATGCCACGGTGGTCCGGTGAATATTGCCGGGTATCTTTTGAGGGATGAAGGCCAGGTTCATCTCCCTCAGGTTGTGCAACTCCCTGTTTTCGTAATGATACAATTCGAGGTTGAAGATATTAAGCGGCTGGAAATAGTTGAATCTGGCACCTCCCTTTCGTGAAGAGATCCCTTTTACCATTACTGAAAGCCTACCGTAATCGCGGGTATAAAAATGCGCAATCAGCGAGTTGTCTGAATACCTGACATGATGAATCAGTATGGCTTTGGTCTTTGCAAGCATCGGGTGCGGTACTTTCCCAAATGTATTAAAGTTTACTGACAGCCGGCTTAAATTGAGCTTTGTTAATTTGTATCTTTACCTGTCAATTTCTGAAGATGAATTCAAGATCAAAGGATCAGCTCCTCATGCGCATCGCTCGGCTTGCACGCCAGAACAAGGAGCTTGATGAGCAGGTTAAGAGACTTGAAAGGGAGAAGGGGAAGATTCTGGAAATGAATGAAAAATACAGGCTTCTCCTTGAAAGGAACGAACTTCCCGGTACAAAGACGGTTGAGGAGGAGAAGTCGTTCAGGTATAACATGGTCACGGTCCTCTTTGCCGATATTCATGGTTTTTCAAGGCTTGTGGAGGATATGGACTCTGCCCGTGTGATGGATGAGCTTGATGAGATCTTTTTCGAGTTCGATAAGATCATAGGGAAATATCATGTAGAAAAGATAAGGACAATCGGTGACACACTGATGTGTGCCGGAGGTATTCCCGCGAAGAACATAACCAACCCGGTTGAGGTTGTCATGGCTGCAGTTGAGCTGAGACATTTCATGAAGGAATATGAGGCCGTGAAGAGGGTTGATGAAAGGATCTGGAATCTGAAGGTAGGTATTCACACAGGCCCTGTCACTGCTTCCATTTCAGGAAAAAACAAGGTGTCATACGACATAAAGGGGCGCGCCGTCAACACTGCAAGCCGGATAGAGGCCGTCTCGGATAAGGATTCGATCCTTATTTCTGTAATGACCTATGAGCTTGTAAAGGAGTTCTTCATCTGTGAGTATTTCGGCAAACTGCCCGTTAAGTACACCGGCAGCATCCAGATGTACCAGGTAAAGGGCCTGTTGCCGGCTTTATCCGTTGACGGACTTGGTGTGATGCCGAATGAAGCGTTCAGGATCAAGTTCGGACTCATACAGTTCACAGACATTCAGGAAGTCATTCTTGATAAACTTGAGAAGGAGTTGCCTGATTTCCTCTTTTATCACAATGTGAAGCACACTGTTGATGTTGTGACGGAGGTGGAGCTCATTGGATGGGCCGAAGGGTGTAACGACGAAGAGGTACTGCTGCTGAAGACTGCTGCACTGTTTCATGATGCCGGTCATACGGTGTCATATGATGATCATGAGTATCAGGGTACCCTGCTGGCCCGGGAGATGCTGCCCGGATACGGATATACCGATAAGCATATTGACCGAATATGCAGGATCATCATGTCTACCAAGCTGCCGCCCATGCCCACCGACCTGCTGGAACAGATCATCTGTGATTCAGATCTTGATTACCTTGGAAGGAGCGACTTCATTCCCGTATCAAATACTCTTTTTGAGGAGCTGAAGGCTCAGGATAAGATCATGAACCTGAATGACTGGAACAGGATGCAGGTGAAGTTTATTTCTGATCACCAGTATTTTACTGCCACCGCCCGAAGTCTGCGGGAGGTGAACAAAAAGCTGCAGATAGAGCGTATTCAAAGCCTGATAACCGCAGACTGATTACCTGATCACCAGCATCTTGGTTACTTTCGCAAGGCTGCCGTCTTCATTGGTGCAGAAGACCAGGTAAACACCTGTTGCCACACGTGTCGACCGATAGTTGTGCAGGTCCCATGTCACCTGTCCGCCCAGCGAGGTGGTCTCGTACACGAGGTTTCCACTGACATCCGTGATCTTTACCGAGGAATTTTCCACGAGACCGGTGATGGTGACCACGCCTTCATAATCCTCCCTGACAGGATTCGGGAAGACATATATTCCGGAATAGTCTTCCTTTCCTGCGGTGGCGTCGCCCCGGAATGAGACGATTCCTTCAGAGGTACCGAACCAGATCTCGCCGTTGGCTCCGTTTACGGCTATCTTTACCACATTGTCAGAAAGGATGGGGCTATTGGTGATGTTGAAGTGTATCAGTTGTTCCCTGGCGTCGTCTGACATAAGGTATGCGCCGGAGCTCATTGTCCCGAACCATTTTCTGTTTGCCCCGTCAATGGCAATGGTGGTCACCGTTTCCGTTCCAAGGAGATAATCAGCCAGCCCTGAGCCGTCATTTCTGGGGATCTTGATCCTGGATGCTGTAAGCCCTCCGGAGAATACTTTCCCGGGGTTATAGAATACTGCCGGTCCCAGATCGGTTCCGACCCATATGTTCCCGTCAAGGTCTCTGGCGATGGAAAAGAGATTGTTCATCACATGGCCTTCGGTGTCTTCTACCTGGAGCCTGAGATACCGGTCGTCTGAGGTTATGTCAGGTGTTCCTGCCGGGTCATAGACAAGCAGTCCGTATCCCCGGGGCAGTAACACCCATATGTACTCATTCCGGTCTGTAACCATGTCTCCGGCAACAGGAACATTAAGGTTCAGTGAGGTGGTTATCCAGTTTCCTTCTGGGGTGAGTGCCTTGAGATTACCGGGCACACCCGACTGTGTCATCCACAGATTGCCTGACCTGTCAAAAGTGAGCCCGCAGATGCGGGTATAGTTCTCACCGGGGATGATGCTTGACAGCGGAGAGTTATTCTGGTTGTAATTTTTTTTCATTGCGCCATCGCTGAACTCATAAAGGCCATTGCCCCATGACGATACAAAAAAATGGCTTTCATCATTGGGGTCCGCTATCACCCTCATTGCATCCCTGTCGGCTTCCCCGTAAAGAATATGGCTGAACCAGGTGTTGCCTCTGCCGGTGAATACCTGCAGCGGACGATAGACGTTGCCCCAGGCATTGTCAACAGTTCCTCCGGTTACATAGAAATTGTCTCCCGCGAAAAGGATGTCTGAGACATTGTTTGTATAGGGTCCTGCGATGGTGTGACTTGTGAAAGTACTGTAATCTGCGGTGGAAATAAGACCGGCCGATGCATCGGCAATCCATAGTTTCTGACGGTAGCTGGTTACACCCGACGGATTTGCAGATGACCCGCCGTATCCGTTTATCTCCCTAGTGACGGTACCCTGGGATGAGAAAATGATGATGGAGGAGGTCATCGACATGAAGACAGCACTGCCGTCGTCGTCGAGCGATCTGATGCTTCCTGCAGGAGCCGTGGTGATGATGCTGGCACTTTGACCGGGTACTATCCGGAACATTGAATCCGGGGAAGAAGGCGATCCGGGTTTGCTCAGGAAAAGTGCCGGTCCGGCAACAGCCAGGTTGTCATATTTTGACTCCGGGGAGGGCAGGCCTTGAAGAAGTTCCCAGTTACCGAAATAGGAGAGGCCGGGGCGGTTTAACGGAGCCGAAAATACCCCGCGGGAGGTGGCGGCATAGAGCCGGTCACTGAGCATGGCTGTTTCATGAACCTCATTGGTTTCACCGTCGGGGCCGGGCCGCCAGGTGTCAGCCACATATTTCCCCCTGACGTCAATAACTACAATACCGAAGCTTCCTGACAGCAGGGCGCGGCTGCCTGAGACGGTTACACCGTAGATCTCCTTTATGCCGGGAATGTATTTGTTTTTAATATCGGGGATATTGGTAATAATGCCTTTTCTGACGAGATCAACACCGGTATTACTGTAGACGATTATCAGTGTTTCTTCCTCATCACACCATGCAACGTGACTTATTCCGGTCTCATTCAGTCCTGACACCCGTGAGAGAGGCGATGATGATCCGGAAGGTATGTCATAGACGAGCAGGGAGGCTCCTGCAGAAGAATAGATCTTCTCTCCGCCTGCTGCCAGCGAAAATGATGAGCTGTACGAGAGATGATCATTCCATGACCCTACCTCTCCCTGTCCGGTCAGGAGAAGAGAAGCGGAAAAGACAGCCGTAAATAAAATGATCCTCTTCATGATTCTGTTGTCAGCATCTGTTGAACCCGGAGGTTTTGATTTAGCCCTGTTCTGTTATCCCTTCCACTCAGCCAGGAACGCAAGCAGTTTCCTCATAGCCCTGGCCCTGTGTGATATCAGATTCTTTTCAGAGAGGGGTATCTCGGCAAATGTCCGGTCATGCCCGTCTGCCAGGAAGACCGGGTCATATCCGAAGCCTCCGTTTCCCCGCCTCTCCCTGGTGATCACTCCCTCAACCGATCCTTCAAACAGGTACTCGCTTCCGTCAAGTATCAGGGCAATGACCGTCCTGAACCTGGCACATCTGTCTTCAGCATCTGCCATCTGTTCCAGCAGTTTGTTGATATTGTCATCAAAGCTTCTCCCTTCGCCGGCATACCTGGCCGAATATACACCAGGAGCCCCGCCGAGGGCATCAACCTCCAGCCCGGTGTCATCTGCAAAGACATCTAGTCCGGTCCTGTCATGTACGAACCTTGCCTTGAAGAGTGCATTTTCAGCAAGCGTCTCAGCATCCTCCGGGATATCCTCCGTGATATTCACATCAGCCAGTCCCAGGATTTTGAAGTTGTTGTCGAGGAGATCGCTTATCTCTTTGATTTTGTGCTTATTGTTGGTTGCGAATACAAGTTCCATTCTGAAGTCTGATGAAAAGGCAAAAATAGTCATTGCATCGTGACAAGGCGATGCCGGCATACCAAAAGAGTAAAATATTAGTTTATTTTTGTATATATCAGGCAATCTCAATCGCTTATGAGTATCAGCTTTTTCCGCCGGTTCGTCTTGTCAGGGGCCCTTTTCTGCGCGGGTGCCATCCTGAACACTATCCCTGCGCTGGCAGTGGATATGGCAACGGGTCCGGATGAAAGCATGATAACAGGTGTCTGTTCTTACCGTACCGGAGAGTCGGTTGACACCTCAGGTGGCACGCCTGTTCTGAAATTTCGTGAGGGAATAATATTCAGGATGGCGAGGGGAAAGGATACTGAATATTCGTTTTACATGGAAGGTCCGGACAGACAATGGACTGCCTGGAGTGACAGGAGCTACAAGGAATATACTAACCTCGGCCGGGGCAGATATATTTTTATGTACAGGTATCGAAGCGGAGTCGCTGAATTAGCCGGAGAGGGTTCATTCAGCTTCAGGGTTAAGGCACCGTGGTACTTCTCACCTCTGGCCTGGGTAATCTATCCTCTTTTGCTGATACTGGCTGGAATGATGCTCCGTATCCGTACTCACCGTCTCTTCATGGAGAGGCAGAAGAGGCTGGAGGAGCTGATTGCGGAGCGGACTGAAGAGCTGCAGCACGAGAAGGAGAAGTCGGATAACCTCCTGGCAAACATGCTGCCGAAAGGTACCGCTGAAGAGATTATGCTTAAAGGCAAGGCGGCAAAAACGAAATATAATTTTGTCACTGTTCTCTTTTCGGATATACAGGGGTTTACCAGGATAGCCGAGGAGATGAATCCGGAGGTACTGATAGATGAACTTGACCGCTTCTTCTTTCATTTTGATTCTCTTGCCGAGAAGTACAGGATTGAAAAGATAAAGACAATAGGTGACGCCTATATGTGCGCCGGGGGAATCCCCGAGAGGAACAGGACCAATCCGGTTGAGGTGGTGCTTGCCGCCCTGGAGATGCAGAAATACATGCAGTTCATGAAGAATGACCCGGCTAAAACTGCAGCACGGTTCTGGGATATTAGGATTGGAATTCATACGGGAACTGTTATTGCGGGTGTTGTCGGGCACAAGAAGATAACCTATGATATCTGGGGCGACACAGTGAATACGGCAAGCCGAATGGAATCATCAGGAGAGCCGGGCAAGATAAATATCTCGGGCACCACCTATGAGTTTGTGAAAGACTATTTCATCTGTGATTACCGCGGGAGGATGCCGGTCAAGTACAAGGGCGACCTCGATATGTATTTTGTCACCGGGATCAGGCCTGAGTTGCGTGAGCCTGATGGTTCGCCCAGCAGGAGGTTCTTTACGAAGATTGAGATGATTCGCGTCCTCGATGTTGAGGAACATGTATTCACCAAGTATTCGGAAATAGCGTCACCGGATCTCTTCTTTCACAGTGTTGAGTATATACGGAGTGTGAGTCTTCAGGCTGACCTCCTTGCCAGGGCTGAGAAACTTGAAGATCAGGATTATATTCATATCAGGCTGGCATCATTGTTTATCTTTTTCGGGTATGTCTTTGATTATAATGATCCTCAGGCGGCTGCGAGAAAGAGGGCAGGGGAGATACTCTCGGTTTATGGTTTCGGACCACAGACGCTTAAGGTGGTGACCGGTCTGATAGACTCGGTATTTCAGCCTGAACATGAGGGCATCGCCGGGATGGTATTGCATGATGCAGTGTATGATTTCACCGGCAGGATTGACTTTGTAACCATGATTGACAGGCTCTACAGGGAGGAGATGGCTTACGGGAAAATAGATGACCCCAAAACATGGTTCAGGAATATGGCCGTTACAATCGAAGAAAACCAGTTCCTTACGGAGACAGCCCGGAAATTGAGATCGGTATCTTTGCGTGACCAACTCAATGCCCTTCAGTCTTTTGCAGGCGAGAAGCTCAACAATATTTAAAATCATTTGGTACTTTGGTATTAAAGAGTACATTTGAAAATCCTAATACATTCAATCATGGTAAATTTAGACTGGAACAATCTGCCTTTTGGCTATATCAAGACCAATCACAACGTCAGATCTGTCTTCCGTAACGGAGAGTGGAGCAAGCTTGAAGTAACTGATTCGGAGTATATTAATGTTCACATAGCTGCCACCGGTCTTCATTACGGGCAGGAGTCGTTTGAAGGGCTCAAGGCTTACAGGGGGCGTGACGGAAAGGTCAGGTTATTCCGCTGGGACGAGAATGCAAAACGGATGATTTCCTCGGCAAAGGGAGTGATCATGGAGCCGGTGCCCATGGAGCTGTTCAGGGAGGCTGTATTCACGGTTGTCCGGCTCAATGAGAAGTTTGTTCCGCCTTACGGTTCGGGGGCATCGCTATATATAAGGCCATTGCTTTTCGGCAGTGGAGCCGAGGTGGGAGTGAAGCCTGCTGCAGAGTACACCTTCCTGGTTTTCGTTACCCCGGTGGGGCCTTATTTCAAGGGCGGAGTAAAACCGGTAAATATGATGATCTGCCGTGACGTTGACCGTGCAGCACCACTGGGTACAGGAAACATAAAAGTCGGGGGTAACTATGCTGCCAGTCTAAGGGCCATAGTGAAAGCACGCGATGGGGGATATGGCAATGCACTCTTTCTCGATGCCATTGATAAGAAGTACATTGATGAATGCGGTCCGGCTAACTTCTTTGGCATAAAGAACAATACCTATATTACCCCACTTTCGTCGTCGATACTGCCTTCCATTACCAATAAAAGCCTCATAGCCATTGCTGAAAAAATGGGAATGAAGACCGAGAGACGCCGTGTTCCTGTTGAGGAGCTTGAGGAGTTTGAGGAGACAGGTGCATGCGGTACCGCTGCTGTAATTAGTCCTATAGCGAAAATTGTAGATCCCGATACAGGCAAGATCTATGAATACTGCAAAGACGGCAAACCGGGACCTGTTTCGATGAAGCTTTTCAACAAGCTGATAGGTATTCAGTACGGTGATGAACCGGATGAGTTCGGGTGGATGACAGTCGTGGAGGCCTGACCTTCGTTTTATCCTGTTTTTGCTATTCCGCGGATGTTTTGAAAAAATTGCCTGCCGGTTGAAGGAATTGGCGGTTTGTGTGCTATTTTTGACGCAAAGTCTCAGCAGTGGCAAAAACAGTCGGAGGAATATCCAGGTACAGATTAGGCAGTTCTTACATAACCCTGGTTGTGAGTGTTTCCCTGGTCCTTTTTCTGCTTGGAATCCTTGGTATGGTCCTGATCAATGCCCGTCAGCTTTCAGACTATTTTCGCGAGAGCCTCTCATTTACGATCATGCTGAAGGAGGATGCACGCGAGGCTGACATCAGGATGCTTCAGAAGGAGCTAGATGCCAAACCCTATGTGAAGCAGACTGAATATGTTTCAAAGGAAGAGGCTGCCGTCAACCTGAGCGAGGAACTCGGTGAGGATTTCCTGGATTTTTTAGGGTATAACCCTCTCATGCCAACGATTGACGTTTATCTTCTGGCCGATTATACTCATCCTGACAGTGTTATCAAACTTGAGAAGGTAATATCTGAGTACCCTGTGGTTGATGAGGTTTATTACCAGGAATCCATTTTGAACCTGATAAATGACAACGTAAAGAAGATCAGTGCTTTCCTGCTGGTGATAAGTGCGTTGCTTTTCCTGATAGCCCTGACGATAATCAATAACACGATCCGGCTCTCGATCTACTCGAAGAGGTTTCTTATTAATACGATGCAGCTTATCGGGGCCAACAGATCATTCATCAGGAAGCCATTCCTCCTGAAGAGTCTCTTTTTTGGCTTTCTGGCTGCCCTGATTGCAATAGGACTTCTGATGGGACTGATGTATCTGATTGAGAAGGAGTTTTTTACCCTGTTCACATATGAGAACATAAACCTGTTCCTGCTTCTGTGCCTTGCACTGGCAATTGCGGGAGTGGTGATCAATGCTGTTTCAACTTTTTTTGCCGTGAACAGGTATCTGGGCATTCACGAGGATAAACTTTACTATTAAAAAGATATGGTCGCAAAAAAGGAAGATGACAAAAAGCCCGGATTTGCTCTGGGGAGGGAGAACTACAAGCTTATGGCCATAGGATTTGCCATAATAATTGTCGGATTCATTCTCATGGCCGGAGGAAGATCAGATGACCCGAAAGTATTCTCGGAGGAAATCTTCAGTTTTCGCAGGATAACTGTCGCTCCGCTGATTGTTCTTGCCGGATTCATTTTTGAGATTTACGCAATAATGAAGAGACCCAGGGAGTAATTTTTTTTAACTATTGGAAATCGGATAACTGAGAATGAATTGGTATGAAGCCCTGATCTTCGGACTGGTACAGGGACTGACTGAGTTTTTGCCTGTCAGCAGCGACGGGCACCTTGAAATTGTGAAGTATCTTTTTGGAGGCATAGAGGAGAGCTTTCTCTTTTCTGTGGCTGTTCACGGAGCTACGGTACTGAGCATAATTGCAGTTTTCTGGAAGGATATCATTCATTTGTTGAAGGGTGTCTTCAAATTCACCATGAACGAGGAGACAGTATATGTGCTGAAGCTGATTGTTTCAATGATACCGGTGGCTATTGTGGGATTTACCCTCAGGGGCCAGGTAGAGTCGCTTTTTATTGCAGATATGGATATCACAGGGTCATTCCTGCTGGTCACTGCACTCTTCCTCGCCATTGGCCATTTTGTAAGGAAGAGGGAAAAACCTATCACCTACGGCGGTGCTTTCATAATGGGCATTGCGCAGGCGCTGGCGGTTCTTCCCGGCTGGTCGAGGTCAGGATCCACCATTGCAACAGGATTAATGCTTGGCAACAGCCGGCATGAGCTGGCCCGCTTCTCCTTCCTGATGGTGATAGTCCCGATAATCGGGGCAAATTTTGTACAGGTCATCACCACTGAAACCGCCGAGGTGAATGTGGTGCTGTTCCCGCTTATTATAGCATTTGTTGCAGCTTTTGTGTCAGGTTATGCAGCCTGCCGCTGGATGATAAGTATTGTCAGGAAGGGTAAGCTGGGATGGTTTGCCCTGTACTGTGTTTTGGTAGGACTTACTCTAATACTGTTTGCCTGAAGGTGTTGAAAAACTGCTCTGACTTTGAAGAAGGTGAGGTATTGCTGCTGCAGAAGCCGCTCTACTGGACCTCGTTTGACCTGGTGAACAAGGTTAAGCTGGCCATCAGGCATCACTGTGGCCTGAAGAAGCTGAAGGTGGGTCATGCAGGTACACTTGACCCTCTGGCTACGGGGCTGATGATTGTCTGCACCGGCAGGGCCACAAAGAAGATTGATGAGTTCCGCGACCTTGACAAGGAGTACACGGCTGTCATCAGGTTCGGTCAGACAACCCCCTCGTTTGATCTGGAGAGTGAGGTCGACGGAGAGTATCCTGCCGGTCATATAACTGCAGGGTTCATTGCTGAAAAGCTTAAGAGCTTTCTTGGCGAGCAGTTACAGGAGCCTCCTCTTTTCTCTGCAAAGTTTGTTGACGGACAAAGAGCTTACGAACTGGCAAGGAAGAAGATAGAGAAGAGGCTGGAAGAAGTGAAGGTCATTTTTCGCGAGCTTGAGCTGCTCGATTTCAGGGAGAGCGAGGCAAGGATCCGGATCGTCTGCAGTAAGGGCACATACATCAGGGCCTTCGCCCGTGATCTTGGCGTTGCCATGGGCAGCGGAGCACATCTTCGGGGGTTGGTAAGGAATGCGATCGGAGGGTTTCGCGTTGAAAATGCCCTGACGGTAGAAGAATTAAAATATATTCTGGAAAATTTGAAACAAATCGATAAATCAATCGTATAAATATTCTTGCACTAATCATAATCGTATTATGAAACTATCTCAATTCAAGTACACACTACC
>CAZHTG010000015.1:58259-62684 GCA_964535795.1 uncultured Rikenella sp. | reverse complement strand
TCACCGTTCGGTCCGCCATTTATTCCCGGACCCCCATGTCCTGCGATTTTTATGGTTTGCCCGTTTTCAATTCCGGCAGGGATTGTTATTCTTATGTTCCTTCCATTTACAGTAAGGGTTTGTTTATGCGTTTTATAGGCATCTGAAAGGTTGAGCTGTAATTGTGCGTTATAATCCTCGCCTCTGAATTTCACCTGCCTGCTTCTGCCGGCATTTGCTGAACCACCAAACATGGATTCGAAGAAATCCGAAAAATCCCCGCCGGATTGTGCCCGGGAGTACTTTTGGCCACGAAAATCTGATGGTTGTTCCTGGTATTGTTTTGCATTTTCAAACTGTTCAGCATGCTGCCAGTCTTTCCCGTATTTATCGTATTTCTTTCGCTTTTCAGGGTCACTTAGTACTTCATTCGCTTCATTGATTTGCTGAAAGTTTCTTTTCGCATCTGCATCGTTAGGATTCAGATCGGGGTGATATTTTCTGGCCAGTTTTCGGTAGGCGCTTTTAATGTCGCTTGCGGTGGCCTTTTTTTCTATTCCCAGAATCTTGTAATAATCGATGAAAGTCATCTCTCTTCTAAATATTGAAAACCTAATTCATGCTCACTCCAAATAAATACCCGATCAACGCTGACATTGCCATCGCAACCGTACCCCAGATACATATTCTCAATACAGATTTACTGATTGAAGACCCTCCGACTTTTGCTGCAAGGGTTCCTGATAAAGCAAGAAAGAGGATGGAGAACCCATACTGGAAGAATATCATCTGTTTTAAAGGTGCAAAAACAGCTAATAGCAGAGGAAATATTCCACCAACTATAAAAGAGGCTGCAGATGCAAAGGCAGCTTGCAAGGGTTTTGCCCGGGAAATTTCATTAATGCCCAATTCATCTCTTGCATGTGCTTCCAAAGCATTATGTGCGGTTAGCTGTTTTGCAACCTCTTTTGCCAGTTCGCTTGTAAGCCCTCTGTTTTCGTATATCGCAGATAGTTCATTTAATTCAATATCCGGTGTACTGGCAAGCTCATTTTTTTCCCTTTTCAAATCTGCGGTTTCAACGTCCAGTTGCGAACTAACAGAGACATATTCACCTGCAGCCATTGACAGTGCTCCCGCAACCACGCCTGCCAGTGTTGCCAGTATTATTGGGTCTCTTGACACACTTGCGGCTGCAACACCGATGGCAAGACTGGTGGTAGAAAGAATACCATCATTGGCCCCAAGTACGGAGGCTCTCAGCCATCCGCTTCTTTTTACAAAATGATTTTCACTTTCCACCCAATTTATTTGCATGTATAACCGCCATCAATCACCAGTTCACTTCCGGTAACAAATTTAGATTCGTCAGATATAAGGTAGAGTATTCCAAAAGCAATATCTATGGGTTCGCCAATATGTCCTATTGGATGCAGACTGTCAAGATTTTGTCTGAACCCGGGACTATTTTTCCCAAGTTCTTCAACTAAAGGTGTCCAGATAAATCCCGGATGCACGGAGTTCACTCTTATATTGTCTTTCGCATAAATTAACGCATCATTTTTCGACATCAGTCTTACTGCGCCTTTAGACGCGTGATATGGTGGTATATCTCCGGCTCCGACCAAACCATAAATTGAGGAAAGGTTAACAATACTGCCGCTACCTGATTTCTTCATGTAAGCAATGGCATGTTTAGTGCAGAAGAAAACTCCTTTCACATTCACATTCATTACATTATCCCATTCTTTTTCACTTAGCTCATGAGTGGGCTTGTCGGCACCCGCAATTCCTGCATTATTGACAGTTGCATCAAGTTTTCCGAATTCATGGACAACTTCAGCGAAAACTTTTTCAACTTCACTTTCCTTTGCTACGTCAAGATGCCAGAATTTTGCCACACCACCGGAATGGTTAATCTCTTCAGCCAGCTTTTTGCCCTCTTCATCAAGAATATCGGTTACAGCGACTTTTGCACCCTCTTTTGCCAGTAAAATACATGTTTCGAGCCCTATTCCCAGTGCGCCGCCGGTTACAATTACAACTTTATTTTCTGCTCTTCTCATATTAGAATTTATTATTATGAATTAATTTCATAAAAATAAATTCATCAAAAAAGAAGAAGTTACACAATTACTGAAAAGATTTACATGATTCAAATTTCAGATCCGGATTTGCTTTCCTGTCCTTGAAGTAATTCTGGTATTTCTGAGCATTAAATCAGCTACACTGCCCAAGCACAAGCCAGATAATTATAAAAACCACGATAGACCCCAGACAACCGCCCCCTAATTTCCATGCTCCGAGACCTGCTAATAATCCTCTGAAAATATTGTTCATTGTATATTGAGTTATGCTTCAAACTTAGCCGCTCTGTATTGATAAAATATGTTGCTAACTCTGATAGTTAACATCAGTTGCATTTTTCACATCTTTTTTTGCATCACCGTATTTTGCTTTTCCTTTCTCAGCAAATCCTTCAAGATCTCTCTTTTTACGTTCATATTTCTCTGTAAGTGAATCACTAAAATCATCAAACTTTGATTTTAGTTCATCCGCATAGCCTTCCCCTTTATCCATGATTTGCCTGCGGGTTGTTGAACCTTTTTCGGGTGCGAACAAAATTCCTGCTATTGCACCAATGGCAAGTCCTGCCAATGCACCCAACGCTACTTTACCTGTACTCATAGTGATTTATTTTAAGCCCCGCCAACCACCCCAGAAGGGAAGTTTATGCAACGGATTAGTACTACTATTTAATTCCCGGAAATGATCACCAGGAACGACATAAAAGTATCGCTGTTAATCAAGTATAGCGTTATACAGTTATTGGGAATAGTTATATGATTCACACGTTCATCTTTAAATAGAATATCAGATGTGTTTTTATTATATGTTGGCTTTTCGGTATTAAAGTGCTAAAGCCAAGGTGAAGAGAAGCGACGGACAAGAATGTGCTGATCTGTCAGGCTACTTGCTAGTTTCTGTTTATTGTACCTGATAGAAAGACGTGATCCCAATCTCCAATCTTCTCGTCCTGATAATAGAACTCAACTTCATCTATCCAATCGCCGGTAAATTCTCTCTGAAGCAAGGATTCAACCAGGATAATAGTCGTTTGCTCACCACGCATTGATCCCTGGAAGAAATCATACCAGTTACGATGAGTACCCAGGCTATCCGGAATTATGAATCCGGGGTTTTCTTTCAGATTGACCAGAAGAGATTTCTTGCCTTCAGAGGTTTCATTTATGCTTATGACTTCAATTTTAAGGTTATTGAAGTTGTTATTTGAGACGGAGTCTAGGAGCATGCTTATCTTCTTTTCGACGGATTCATTTTTCGGTATAGAAATCAATCGTTCAACTGAAGGAATCAGCTTATAGGAAAGGCTCGTTGAATCGAACACCTCAGTGGTCGTGAAGAGTGCCAGTTCATCCATTTCCTTTGTGGCAGTCTTTGATATACAGCCATATACCAGCATTAACGCCTGTATGACAAGGAATGTTATTAGCTTTGTTATGTTTATTTTCTTAAGCAAGTTGCATTATTATCTTGTCTGGCTTTTAAAGATAACCATAATTGACCAGTTACGGAGTCATTACACTCAAACAGTGATCGTAATGGTAAGTCCATTTAAAACATTGTTTTTTTATAATCGGAAAATAAAGCAATCATAAGATATCAGGTAAGGTACCATTTATAAACAAGATACATGTAACCTGTAGCTTGAAAGCTGACTTAATCAATTTTCACCTTTACCACGACTTTGCGTACCTGTGAATTTTCACCATCCTTCAGACCGGGGCGATGTATATCATCGGGGAAGAAAATAAAGAATCTGTCTGGATCCGCCTTAATATTATTGAATTGGTTAACGGACAGAAACATAATATCTTTTGTGGCGTCATAAGGCTCAAGTACCTCTTTCTTCATCGACATGGGAGCTACCCCGATTTGCTCTTTTCCGGTAATTACATACTGTATATCAATGTAATTCCGGTGCGCCTCATAGCGAGCATCCTCTTCATTTTTTGTAAGATACTCACTTATCAGAGCATACGCGTTATCACCATCAATATCGTACCGCTTCACTTCAAGTTTTGTGAGATCGTTTTCCTTCAAAAATGCAAAGGCTTTATCCCAACGATCTTTATGCTTAAAATAAAGGACAGCAATTTCTTTGCGATTGACAGAGGCATCGGGTTTAACTGACCAGCCATTAAGCCATTCGCCTTTTTCGAACCATTTATTGACCTTCTTATTGCTCCAGGTTGCAGGATCGTTGCTGCCTGTACATCCGAACAAGCAGAGGACACTAATAAAAACCATAATTTTCATGAATTAATTTTTCTTATCATAAATCATTACATTTTTAATAATTTGTTTTGATTACTCACCAATGGGCAATAGTTTTTAATAACCCTGCTTCAAACTTATGAATTA
>CAZHTG010000015.1:0-58159 GCA_964535795.1 uncultured Rikenella sp. | reverse complement strand
ATTATTCGCTCGCAGGGCTCGCTCATGATCACTTTTTTGGGGTGACTATATGAAAAAGCCTCTCACTCGCTTTGCTCGTTTCAGCCTTTCTTTTTTCAGATGCTCCTCAAAGCAAGCTTTGGTCGCACCAGAAAAAAGAAAGCCTCCTCTGCTTTCCGCAGAGGAGGCTTTTTCTTATGTCGGGGTAGTGTGATTCGAACACACGGCCCTCTGGTCCCAAACCAGATGCGCTAACCGGACTGCGCTATACCCCGTTTTGGCGATGCAAAAATAGAAAGATTTTCGTATATTCGACCACCGAAAGGTTTTTATTCCTGCCAGAGAAACTATTTGGCACTACCTTTGTTAATTAGCTAATTAAATAACTCGTAAAATGAAAAAAAGACTGATAGCAATAACTGCACTTGTGGCCTTTATCATAGCACCCGCTCTTTCGCAGAAATCGATTTACGATTTCACCGTTGAGACCATTGACGGACAGCAGTTCAGCATGGCCGACCTGCGAGGCAAAAAGGTGATGATAGTAAACACGGCATCAAAATGCGGACATACTCCGCAATACAAGGACCTTGAACTCCTTAACAAAGCATACAAGCAGAAACTTGTCATCATTGGCTTCCCGGCCAACAACTTCATGAACCAGGAACCCGGCACCAATGAAGATATCAAGGAGTTCTGTGACAGCAAATACGGAGTGACCTTCCCGATGATGTCGAAGATCTCTGTCAAGGGTGACGACATGCATCCTCTCTATAAATGGCTCACCAGCAAATCAGCCAACGGTGTGCTCGACTCTGAGGTTGCCTGGAATTTCCAGAAGTATCTGATTGATGAAAATGGCAACCTGGTCGGGTTTTTCAAGCCTGCCGTAAAACCTCTCTCTGACGAGGTGGTGATGTGGGTCACGAAGGGACAGTTCACACAGGTTAAGTAGCTTTATTAGTCATTTGACGACCGGCCGGCTTCCCCGGCCGGTTTTTTATTGTCTCATTCATCTTATTGCAGAAGGGTCAGAACATTTTGTTTAAGGGATTGTTATACATAAAAAAAATTAACATCATGGCAGATCTGAGAACAAATTACATGGGTATTGAACTTAAGAGCCCTATTATTGCTGGTGCCAGCAACCTGGTTACTGACATTCACAACCTGCGCAAACTGGAAGAGGCGGGCGTCGGAGCCATCGTCTACAAATCTCTGTTCGAAGAGCAGGTGCAGCTTGAGAACCTCGAGCTATCAGAGCGTATGACAGAATACGAAGAGAGGCATGCGGAACAGATCACGCTCTTCCCCAACTCCCACTCGGTTCCTGAATCGCCTGATGATTACCTGCTGAACCTGAAGAAAGCCAGGGAGGCGGTGTCGGTTCCGCTGTTTGCCAGCCTGAACGCAATCAATGACGATGTGTGGGTCGAGTATGCCGTCAAGGCAGCCTCCACCGGCGTAAGTGGCCTTGAACTGAATTTTTACTCGCTCCCCGATGAGTCGGGCAAAGCCAGGGCAACAATCGAGGAGAGGCAGAGTGAGACCCTTCGCAAGGTTAAGTCCGCCGTGAAAATACCGGTATCGGTGAAACTGAGCCCTTACTATACCAATCCGGTGAAATTCATAGCTGACCTTGACAAGGCAGGTGCTGACGCGGTTGTTATCTTCAACAGGCTGCTGCAGCCGGATATTGACATTTTTGCAGAGGAACACACCATGCCCTACAACCTCAGCAACAGTGACGACAACAGGCTCCCGCTGCGGTTCGCAGGAATGCTTCATGGCAATGTCAGGGCTTCCGTTTGTACCTCCACAGGTGTCTATTCGGGCAATGATGTGATAAAGATGATCCTTGCAGGTGCCGATGCCGTACAGGCGGTCAGTACAATCTATAAGAACGGCATTGACGTTGTAAAATCTATGACTGAGGAGGTGACCAGGTGGATGAATGTACACGGTTATAAGACAATCGATGCCTTCCGCGGGAAACTCTCAATGAAAAAGTCCGAAAATAAACTGCCGTACCAGCGTGCCCAGTATATTGATCTAATGATGAATTCGGGCGATATAATGAAAAAATACAAGACTCTGAACTGATCGGCTCCCAAAGATTAATTAAAACCGTGCACTTCAGGCCTTAACCTCACTGAGTCCGTTAATACCCCTGAGGAAAAGGTCGGCAGAGACCGATGATATACGGATGGCTTCACTGAGGCCATCCTTTTTTGTCAGCAGCCTGTCACTACCCCGCAGTAAGTTCAGGAAGATCGCTGCATATTCCTCCGGCGAAGGCCTTCCGGGATACTCCTTATGGCTGATGTAATTACGGAAAAACGGGACCAGAATCTGCATCTCATCCCTGTTCAGACGTTCCCTCAATCGCTCCACCCTGCTGTGCTCCTGCGAGAAGTCCCTGAGTAGAAGCGGGTTCCTGATGAGCAGGGCATTCAGCTGACTGACCCTGACCTCGCTGTAACGCTGCAACACAGCCTCAAATACCTTTACCGACGATACCAGGTCAAGAAGAGGCCCTGTGATCTGTCTTATCTCCCTTTCAACCACTGCATCATATATTTCTGCCTTATTGCTGAAATACATGTAGATGGTTCGTCTGCCCCGTCCGGCTGCCGATGCAATCGTCTCCATGGTGGTCCTGCGCAGTCCAACCGTGGCAAACATTCCTGCTGCAACGCCAATTATCATATCGCGGGTGCTTTTTCGGGCCATTGCACAAAAGAAGAAATATGTGCAAATGTAATAAACGGAGGAAATTAAGGCTTATTTTTATCGTGTTATTCAACAAACGGACGATAATGAAAAAATTTGTCTTTGCGGCTCTCCTCTGGTTGCCCATTTTACTGGCCGGACAGGTGGTAGTTGAGAAGCCCCTGAGTGAGAGGCTGACCGGGTATGACATCGATGCTGCGCTTAACACGGTGACCCATACGGTCAGCGGAAATATGACGGCATGGTGGGTAAACAACTCAACAAAGCCTGTTGGTGATGTCATGATGCATATGTACCTTAATGCCTTCTGCAGCAATAAGAGCTCTTTCAACGCACAGGGGCGATGGAGCCCTGCCGGTGACGATGGATGGGGATGGGTTAAAATAAGTTCAATCAGTGACCACAGGGGCAACGACCTGTCGGATTCAGTGAGCTTCCAGTCTCCTGATGACGGAAACATCCACGACAGGACAGTCGTGCAGGTGATGCTGCCCGAGCCTGTCCTTCCGGGGGATACGCTGCGGTTGAATATACTGTTTGATTCCAGGCTTCCTTCTCCCATTGTAAGAACGGGGTACGCCGGCGATTTTCATTTCGTTGCCCAGTGGTTCCCCAAGTTCGGGGTCTATGAGACAGCCGGCATGAGGCAGCGTGAGGCCGATGGCTGGAACTGCCACCAGTTTCATCCCAACTCTGAGTTCTATGCGAACCATTCGGTTTACAACGTTGCAGTTACCATGCCCAAAGAGTATGTTGCCGGGTCGGGGGGGATGCTGGTAGAGGAAATTGATCTCGGTGACAGCCTGAAGAAGGTTGTGTGGAGGGCTGAAGACATTGTCGATTTTGCATGGACGGCATGGCCGGGATACAAGGAGCTTACACAAAAGTGGAGGGGTGTTGACATAACCCTCCTCACATCTGAAAAAGGACTGAAAAAGGCTGATAACCAGTTTGCCGCTGTGATTTACGCGCTTGAATACCTCGATGAAAGGGTAGGGCCCTATCCCTGGCCGCATCTTACTTTCGTTGATCCGCCGATATCGGGCTCGGGCGCCGGCGGCATGGAATACACAACACTGTTCACCTCTGCAGGCGGCGGTGTAGTACCTTCGTTCCTGAAGATGGCGGAGATGGTCACCATCCACGAGTTCGGGCATGCCTATTTCATGGGTATCCTTGCCAGCAACGAGTTTGAGGAGCCGTGGATCGACGAAGGCATCAACTCATACTGGGAGCAGCGGATAGTGGATCATTATTACGGTGGCGGCTACGGCCTCATAAGGCTTCCATTCATCAAGATGTCCGATGCAGACCAGGGAAGAATGGGTTACATATCATCTCCCAGCCGTGCCATATCAACCAATGACCTTCCGTCATGGCTATATCCGCACGGCACCTATGGCATGATGTCATATAACAAGGCGGCGGCATGGCTTCATACCCTTGAAGGGCTTATCGGGACAGAGGTCATGGATAACGTCTTCCGTGAATACTACCGCCGCTGGGGGTTCCGCCATCCCTCGGGTCGCGATTTCATTGCGGTGGTGAATGATGTGGTAACGCAGGAACACGGCGACAGGTTCGGGGAGAACATGGACTGGTACTTCGACCAGGTTCTTTATGGGAATGAGATATGCGATTACAGGATTTCGGGTGTCACCACCCACAAGATCCGGAGCTACGCAGGAATAGTTGACGGCGACTCCGTGACATATACCCGCAGTGACCGGACCAGCGACACCCTCTACATTTCCAGGGTCAGCCTCGAAAGACTCGGAGGGGTCACACTGCCGGTTGAGGTTCTTGTAGGCTTCGAAAACGGCGAAGAGGTCCTGGAGTTATGGGACGGCAAATCAAGTTACAAGGACTTTGAATACACTGGCGCTGCGAAAGTAATATGGGCAAAGATTGATCCTTCTGACAAGATTGACATCGATGTTGACAGGATCAACAATTCATGGAGCAGTGTCCATAAGTTCGTGGCAGCGCGCCGCATGGCAAACAAGTTCGTTTTCCTGATGCAGATGATGATTTCAATATTCACTATTTAACTGTTTTGAGATGGCCCTTTTAAGAACACTGAGCAGAGGCGCCGCCGCGGCGGCATCATCATACAAGCTGATCATGCTGATGTGGGTTGTTACCCTGGTAATGATTTTGTTCGTTTCAGTTCCTCTGAAAACCTTCCTGGTAAATATTTTCGGGAACAGCATGACCGTTGAGAGGTTTGCCGACGGTTTTGACATGGGCCTGGCAGGTGATCTGGGCAAGCCCTTTGTCAGCCTGATATCAGCAGTATCGCTGGGCGGACTGTTGCTTCTGGTGGGAGGATTCTTTCTTTATACTTTCTTTGCAGGGGGACTATTCGCATCATATGCCACTGCCTGGGGAGGGCTTAAGGCTAACGCCTTCATCAGGGAGTCGGCCCGAAATTTCCTGCCTTTCCTGAAGATTGCCATTCTAATGTTGCTTATTACCGGAGCCTGGACATTCATTGTCATTGGTATTCCGATAATTGCGGCAATGGCTGCATCTAAGGGTTCGAACCCCGGCTCGAATATTATATACCTCTTCTACGCACTCTGGTTGCTTGGATTGCCCGTATGGCTTTTCGTGGCGGATGCCTCGAGGCGCTGGGTGGCAGCCACAGGTTCAGGGAAGGTGTTCAGGGCTCTGGGCGCAGGCTTCAGGGCGTTGGCGGAGAGGTTCTGGATTTCATACGGTTTGGTACTGGTGATTTTGGTACTGAATATCCTTTTCATATTCCTTTCATTATGGTTCACAGCCTGGTCAGTCCCGTCGAAGGGTTGGATGATCTTTCTATTCTTCCTGGCAACTCAGGCTGTTTTCATAATCAGGCTCTTCATGAAGGCCTGGAGGTATGCATCCGTATGCGAGCTGGCCTCAATGAAGAAATAATACCTGATACAATTCACCAGCCGGGACGTCTGACCTTGTCTTTTTCATTAAGCTGGTTGGCGTCAAGAACAAACATACCCCTTCCGTGGGTGGCAATAATTATCATATTGTCACGCGGATGGATCTGAAGGTCGTGCACATAAGCAAAAGGCAGATCTCCAAGCACATTCCATGTTGCTCCGCTGTCAGTGCTTATATACACTGAGGCGTCAGTACCTGCATATAAGACGTCTGTCTTTACGGGATCCTCCCTGATTACATTGACTGGACCGACAGGAATGTTTCCTGATATATCCGTCCAGGTGTCACCAAAGTTTTCTGATTTCCATATGTATACCTGGAAGTCATCATCCCGTCTTCCGGTCTGTGTCATGTAGACGGTCCCCAGGTCATATTCTGAGGCAACAATCCGGGAGACCCATCTCTGCGGCACATTCTTCGGTTTCAGCTCTGTCCAGCTCTTTCCTCCATCCTTTGTCCTCCATATCCTTCCATCGTCAGTACCGGCATAGAGAAGGCCGGCACGGAGAGGCGATTCATCGAGTGTCTGAATGGTCTGGTAACTTATGTCGCCCATTTTCTCCGGGTCATTTGCAGTGAGGTCAGGACTGATGAACTCCCAGGTGTTGCCCTTGTCTCGCGACATCATGACATACTGCATGCCATGGTAAACGATATCAGGGTTATGCGGTGAGAGAAGCGTTGGTGCCACCCACTGACCTCGCAGCCTTGGCTCATCAGCATATCTTACGGGAAGGAGGTTTTTCCGGCTTGCAGGATAATTGTCAACTTCTGCCCTTGCCAACGCACCATAGAAGGTGCTTGAGTAGACAGTATTATTGTCGAGCGGATCAACGGCATGGGAGCTGCCCTCTGCACCCAGGGTATTGGTAAACTCCACCGGTCTGACCCTGTCACGTCCCCTTGTAAGATCAACGCTGCCGTAAAAGCTGTGGTGGTCCTGTACAGATCCGAAGACCCTGAAGGGTACACTGAAGTCATAGGCAATATTATAGAACTGTGCCAGTGGCAGTTCGGCAATGGGATACTTCCATGTGGCACCCTTGTCGTAGGAGATGGTCAGTCCTCCGTCCTGGACGTTGAGCAGGTAGTCTGGATTCTGCGGATCTATCCAGAGACCGTGATGGTCAGCATGAGGGCCCCGCAGTGGTTTAAAAGTGGCACCACCATCGGTTGACTGATGAAGCTGAATACCAAGCGTATAGATAGTGTTTTCATCCTTCGGGTCAACACGGATCTGGCCGAAGACCCACCCGTAGGTACCTGAATGACGCTCCATATAAACCTTTGTTTCCTCAGTCAGTCCGCTTACCTGCTTCCAGGAGCTGCCGGCGTCATCAGAACGGTATACCGTGGCTCCCTTTATCACATCCTGCTTCTGTCGTCCGTAGGAGTCGAGTTCACCTGGCTGAGCCACATAGGCTATCTCATAATTATCCAGAAGAAGGTAAAGCACGTCAGGGTTTGAGAGAGAAAGGTCAATGCCTATACGTCCACGATGTTGCGGGGATGGGAGTCCCTTGTTTATCTCTTCCCAGGTGCGGCCACCGTCAGTTGATTTCCAGACTCCGCAGTTACGAGTGTCAGAGAATGTTCGCGGGTCATTCCACTTCAGCCTCATACGCTCCCATGTTGTGGCATAGAGAGTGTTGGGGTCGCGCGGATCGAGTACCACATCAGAAACACCGGTGTTTGAATTTACTCCAAGGATCTTGCTCCAGCTCCTGCCTCCGTCAACAGTTTTGTAAAGACCTCGCTCCTCATTGGGGGTCCACTCATGACCCGTGGCAGCAACATAGACTATATCATGGTTTGACGGATCAATCCTGATCCTGCCTATTGTATGGGTATTTTCGAGTCCCATGAGACTCCAGGTCTCTCCTCCGTCAGTAGTCTTGAATACACCGCATCCTGCGTTGGAGCTGCGGAATATATTGGCTTCACCTGTCCCCACCCATACAATATCCGGGTTTCCCGGGTCAATGGCGATGTCTCCGACAGAAGCGGTGGGCATCTCATCAAAGACCGGCTCGAATGTTGTTCCCTCATTTATTGATTTCCAGACACCTCCCGTTGCTGAACCGACCCAGATCACATATTGCCCTCCCCGGGGGGAGACTGCTTCAACGTCAGTGCACCTGCCGCTGATATTTGTCGGACCAATATATTGCCAGTGCATATCCTTATAGGGCGATGCAGCCCTCATTTCCGCCTGTGCGGCGAAGAGCCCGACCCTATCGGTGCCTTTCAAAACCGGTCGTTTCGCCTGTGCTGACGCAGTATAAGGAGAATGTATTAAAAAAATGATTATTAATGCTTTAAGACCTGTTCCGATATCTCTTTTTATCATGATTCTTAGTTTTTCAAGTAGTATAATATTGACACTGTTTGTGGCAGGTTGTACCGGTGCCGTTTAGATTTCCGGAGTTATGTAGTAATAAGCGGTCACTCCGTAGTCTATGGTTGTCTTCACCCAGTGCCAGAGCTCGATATCAACCCTGACGGATTCATTGAAGGGGATGGCATCCAGGATACGGTATCTCATGTTCACACTCATTCCGGGATGGAAGTTGCCCTGGCCTGTTGGTTGAGCAATGAGAGGGTGGGAGAAGGGTTCGGGCCTGCACCATGCATAACCGTAATAGTCTTCAGTGCCTGTCCCTAAAGAGGAGGGGAAGGTCTCACCGTCAACATAGATCTTCTCATCTCCTTCGCCCCACCAGGCGTCAGCGCTGTTGAAGACCAGCACGGCGTCACCCGCGTAGAGACCCCTGCCTTTCAGATCAGCAATGTTAATGTCGGTGTGCAGTCCTGTTCCGCCTGTGTTCTCAGAGCCAGCGGTTTCAATAGCGGCATATTCCTTCCATGAGGCGCCGAAATGCATCGATGATGGGTCCCATGTGTAGGGGGTAAGTTCAACGTCCAACCTGATGCCCAGGTTCTCTTCCGTTCCGTTGTAAATGCTTATCCTGCAGCTGTCGCGGAAAGGCATGAGCCAGGAGGAGCTTAATGTACCGTCGGGGTTTGCGGAAGTGAAGAGAGTACGGTAACTGTTGTACGAGTACCCGGTGCCAAAGAAGCATCCGACCGGTACCTCCACGGTCTCCCGGCCGTCAAAGCTCATGCGGATGAGTGCTTCCTTCAGTATAGCTGCGGTGTCATTTGCGGAAAGCGACATGGAGAAACCGTTGATGGCAAGTCCCTTCCCTTCTATAATAAAGGAAGATTGAGTGCCGTGAGAACAACTTCCTTCATGGGTCCTTCTCATCTCATCGTTCACCACGCTTCCTTCCCCGTCGCCTGAGAGCAGAAACGAGGCACATTCCGAGATAGCCAGGGTATCTGCCTGGAACATCTGGCTTTTCACGGAGACAACCCTTGTCCCTTGCTCATACAATCGGGCGTTTATGTTGTAATATATTGAAGGAGTGCTTCTCTGAGGGGTGATTACAATCGAGTCATTTTCCAGTGTGATCTTGCATTTTCCTGAAAACGGAAGAGGAAGGTAGAGGTTATACCCCTGGCGTTGCGGTTCGGTCAGTGGAGAGACGGCAGTGCTCAGCGGGTCAGGTGCGAGTAGTCCCCGGCCAACAAGTTCAGGCGCCAGGCCTTCAATGACAGGGGTTGATTGGTCGTCGACATAGACCCGGATATATGAGTTAAGGGCATTGGCGTTCCCGAAGGTCATCCACCACCGGACGACGGCTCCGGGTCCGTCAGCCTCGAGCATGACATACTCACGACGCCCTTCATTGATCTCCTCCCTGATGAAACGGGTATAATCATTATTTGCAAACCACCCGGCACTGTCAGGGTGAATGCTGAGCCTGTCATACGAGCTGAACTGCACCAGCCTGTATGAAGGATCGGGGAACCTTGAGAGGGTCTCTTTCATTGTCATCTCCTTCAGAAGAGACCTGAAAGTGATGATTTTTTCATTACTGCATGATGGAAACAATAATGCGGCTGAAAGTGCAGCCAGGAGTGCGATGATGAACCTGTTCTTTTTCATTTGTCGGGCTTTGGGAATAAAGTTATCCATTCAAATAAAATATCTATCTTGATTAGCGGATTAAAAATTTGTAAAATGAGAAATATACTGCTGTTGATTGTGGTTGCAGCCATAATGGTTTCGTGCAGCCCTGCATCGCCCGGATTCCTGAAGACAGATGGCCGGCATATTGTCAACGGAGAGGGTGAATACGTTCTCCTGCGGGGCATCGGGTTGGGAGGCTGGATGCTCCAGGAGCCCTACATGCTCAAGCTGTCAGGGGTGGCTCCCGCGCAGTATGATATAAGGAACCGGATAGCCGCACTGACAGGAGAGGAGAGGTGCGCGGAGTTTTACGATGCATGGCTTTCAAACATGGTAACCCGCAGGGATATTGATTCACTGAAGGCCTGGGGTTTCAATTCGGTCAGGCTCGCGATGCACTACAATCTGTTCACTCCGCCGGTTGAGAATGAGTCTGTGCCAGGGGAGATCACCTGGCTTGAGAAGGGGTTTGTTATGACGGACTCGCTTCTTAGCTGGTGCGGTGCGAATGAAATATACCTGATACTTGATCTGCATGCCGCACCGGGCGGTCAGGGAAATGACATACCCATTGCCGATGTAGATACCACAAAGCCCAACCTGTGGGAGAGCGAGCTGAACCGGCAGAAGACTGTGGAGCTCTGGCGCAGGATCGCAACCATGTATAAAGATGAGCCGTGGATAGGAGGTTATGACCTGATCAACGAGACCAACTTTCCGATTGAAGGCAATGCGGCGCTGCTTCAGCTTTTTAACGAAATCACTGAGGCCGTGCGGGAGGTTGACACCAACCATATAATCTTCATTGAAGGCAATCATTTTGCCACGGACTTTGCAGGACTTACACCACCGTGGGATGATAACATGGTCTACAGTTTTCACAAGTACTGGAACCCTGCGACCGTTGAGACCATCCGGAAGTATCTTGATATCAGGGCAGAACACAACGTCCCTTTGTGGATGGGGGAGTCGGGCGAGAACAACAACGAATGGTACCGGTCGGCTGTTGAGCTTTTTGAGGCAGACAGCATCGGGTGGGCATGGTGGACGCTCAAGAAGCTTGATTCGGAAAGTGGCATCATGAATGTTACCGTGCCTGACGGCTACCTTCAGATAATCGACTACTGGAAGGGCGCCGGGCCGGCTCCTTCGCCTGAGGAGGCGCACGCCGCGCTGATGGAGCTCACGGAGAATATCCGGATTGAGAAGTGTACGGTCAACTACGGCGTGCTGAGGGCATTGTTCGGAAGGTGAGTCAGTCGGCAGTCATCAGTCTTCAGTCCTCAGTCCCGACTGCCTCCTGGTTTTACCGCTGACACCTCCATCGCACTATTGCCTATTGCCTACTGCTTTTAGTCACTGTAGCCTTCGTCGACATCCGGAGTTTTAACGTAGGATGTGGCGAAGGTGGCCTTTTGCCTTCCCCTAAGTATAAATACCCCCGGAAAATAGGCTTTAATAGCGTTCCCTGTGAAGGGCATCATGACTACTTTTGAACTTCCCCTGAAAGGCGAAGAATCAACTTATGGAAGATCTTTATTCAAGGTTAATGCAGGACGTCCGTTTTGAGGAGGGACTGAACGCATGCATGAACTGCGGAATCTGCACGGGTATCTGTCCTGCGGCCGAATATTACAGCTATGATCCGAGAAGGGTTGTTGACCTTGTACAGACGAGGAACAACGAAATCATCAGGGAGCTTCTGAAGAGCGAGACCATCTGGTACTGCGGCCAGTGCATGAGCTGCAAGACACGCTGTCCGCGCGGCAACACCCCGGGCCTGGTAATCATGGCCCTTCGCAAGCTGTCGCAGGAGCTGGGATACTTCACCGCCTCGGAGAAGGGCAGACAGCAGTTCGCAATAAAGAGAACAATCGGAGACAACATCCTGAGAATCGGTTATTGCGTAGCCTCATATGAGGTTGACCCAAAATCGCATCCGGAACAGGGACCGGCATGGGAACACTATTTCAACTACATGGACGATTCCCTGGCCCGCCTTGGTGGTGAACTGAACGGCAAAGAGGGCCCGACACGCAAGATAAGCGATGACGTACTTGACGAGCTGAAGAGCATCTTTAAGGTGACAGGCGGGCAGGAGCTCTATGATACCATAGAGGAGGCATCAGAGCAGAAGGCGGCAGAGATGGGCCTTGAGTTCAAAAAGGAGGGAAGGGACTTTGAATACTTCAGGCACGTGGTCTCGGCCGACAACGGAACTCACCAGTGTGAAACTGAGGATGTAAGAAAGGATATATATGAAACTGGAAGGTAAAAAGAGGATCTGGGCCGAGTACCAGAAGGAGATACCCAACGATCATTTCTTTTATGTCAGGTCATGCATCAGGCAGACATTCTTTGCCGGCTCAGAGCAGGTCTTTCTGAAGATTCTTCGTGACGATCTTGGCAAGGATGTTTTTGAGGATCCCAGGCATACAACATGCACGGGCATAGGATATCACGGTGATGTCGTTCCTTTTGAAACGATACAGACTGTTGTTGCCCGTCATTTTGCCCTTGCCACAGAGGCCGGATACAGGCATATTGCAATATCGTGCGTCACCTCTTTCGGCATCTATACCGAGATACTCGAAACATGGAAGCATTTCCCGGAGACCCTTGAACGAACACGCGAGGATCTCTTCAAGGCTACCGGGCGCACCTTTGAGATTCCTGAAACGATCTCTCACGCAAGTGATATCATTTACAAATTCAGGGATGAGATAGCACGCAAGGCTAAGTATAACCTTGTTGATATCTCCACCGGCAAGCCTCTTAAGGTGGTTGAGCACATAGGGTGCCACTACTCGAAGATGTTCCCGAAACACGGTGTGGGTGGGGCAGAGTTCCCGCATGTGCTTATTGGCATGGTTGAATCCTGGGGAGGCGATATCATTGATTACCCTGAGCGCCGTCACTGTTGCGGATTCGGCTTCAGGCAGTACCTTATACAGGCCAACCGGGGTTATTCACTCTCCGCATCGCGGAAGAAGTTCGAGTCTATGGAGCCTTATCAACCTGACATGATCATTGCCAACTGTCCGGGATGCGCCATGTTCATGGATCGGTGGCAGTATACAATAAAGGAAATTGACGGCATTACTTATGGCACTGACAATCGGGGTATTCCAGTGCTTACTTATGAAGAGGTGGCCGGGTTGGTCATGGGTTACGATCCATGGGAGATGGGCCTTCAGTATCATAATGTTCAGTCGATCAAGCTTCTGGGCAGGATGGGCATCAGGGTTGAACCGGCGAAGAGGTTCCTGGCAAAAGATGGTTCAAGGCTGCCTGAACCGGCGAATCTGATGAACGAATAGAGGGGATGAAAGGAAAGGGGAAGCATGTTATCATAGCCGGCGGTGGCGTGGCAGGCATGGAGGCCGCAGGGTCACTGGCAGAGTTGGGAATGAGGGTGACCCTCATTGAGAAGGGGCAGGATCCGGGTGGCCATCTGTTGCAGTGGCATGCACTTTTCCCCGACCGCAGGCCGGCAGATGAAGTCAGGGGATATCTCAGAAAAAATATTGACCACGAGAATATTAATGTCATTACCAGCACGGCAGTTGAAAAGATCAGGCACCAGGGCCATGATGTGATTGTCAGCCTGTCAGGCGGTACTGAGGAGAGAGCCGATGCGGTCATCATCGCCACCGGCTTCGATCTCTTCGATGCGCACCGAAAGGAAGAATACGGTTATGGCATTTATGACAATGTCATCACCGCGCCCGAGCTGGAGGAGATGTTCAACAGAGGAAAGATTGCCAGGGCAGACGGGACAGTCCCTTCGCGTATAGGGTTCATACACTGTGTGGGCTCCCGTGATGAGAAGGTCAATAACAACCACTGTTCAAAGGTATGCTGTGTCACGGCAGTCAAGCAGGCCATCGAGGTCAGAAAGATGCTTCCCGGGTGCGAAGTCTTCTGTTTTTATATGGATATGAGGATGTACGGTCCTTATTATGAGGAGCTCTACCGTGAATCACAGGAGTTCCATAACGTCAATTACATCAGGGGTAAGGTCTCGGAGGCCTCTGTAAACATCAATAACCGGCTGGTCATCAAGGTGGAGGATACCCTTGCCGGGAGGCCCCTTAAGATGGAGCTCGACCTGATGGTGCTGATGGTCGGTATGGAAATGTCGAAGACTGGAACAAGGCTGGCAGAAGCATCCGGCCTTGAGACCGGCATTAACAGGTTCCTTGAGACCGGTGATCATCATTACGGCAACAACCTGAGCCGGATGAAGGGGGTCTTTTATGCCGGTACCTGCACCGCACCGATGAATATCACCGATACCATTTCGCATGCCCGTGCGGCAGTTGCGGAGACGGTAAGATACCTGAACGGAAGATGAGCACGAAACAGGCAAACAGGTTTGGTTTCGGTATCAACCAGAGCAGGCTGATCAATTATGACACCACTGACCGCAAGGTGAGGGAGTACGTCACTCTCAGGGAGCCGAGCTTCAGGCTTTGTTTTGCATGCGGCGGGTGCTCTGCCACATGCACTGCGGGTCAGCACATTTCATTCAACCTGCGTCGGATGAACACTCTTGTCCGTCGAGGTGAGATCGACCTTCTTCGCGAGGAGGTTACCCGGTGCATGCTTTGCGGCAAATGCCTGCTGGTATGTCCCAGGGGGGTGAACACCCGCAACGTGGTTGCCGTGACTGCCGAAGCCATTAGAAAACTGGACAGGAATGAGCTCTGAGATATTCGTATGGCCATTCAACCTGGGGCTGTATTTCATACTGATCTACAGTGTGGTGCGCAGTACAGTATGGTTCCGCAACCTGTCGCGGTCCGACAAGCTGCGCCTTCAGCGGGGCTTTTTCGGCAGGCCTTTCATGCAGAGTATCAAGGAGATTTTCATGGAGAGTCTGCTGCACCGGAAGATATTCAGGAAAAATCCCGTTCTGGGCTACATGCACATGAGCCTGGCCTTTGGATGGTTCCTTCTTATTGTCTTTGGCACCATCGAGGCCGATTTCTTCGGGGAGAAGCATCTCAATCCGCCCTCGCATGCCATCTTCTTCCGGGCGTTTAATCCCGAGCACGGTGCTGCCGGACTTGCAAGAGGGTACACACACCTGATGGATTTTCTCCTTGCGTTCATCCTCTCGGGTCTTCTGCTGGCAGTGATCAAAAGGTTCATTCCATCCATGATGGGCATGAAGAAGACCACGAAGCACACGTGGAGTGACCGCATGGCTCTGCTGAGCCTCTGGCTCATCTTCCCCTCGAGGCTGCTTGCCGAGAGCTTTACATGCGGGGCTTATGGAAGCGGAGGATTCCTCACCGGCAACCTGGGCGCAGCACTGGCATCATTCCTTCCCGCAGCACAGATTGCCCCATGGTTCTGGTGGCTCTACTCGCTGGCTCTTGGAACATTTTTCTTTCTGCTGCCTGTGACACGGTATTTTCACATACCCATCGAACTGTTGCTTATTTTCATGCGCAACTCAGGCATCACCACGGGCGACAGGTCATCATCATACACCGAGGTGCAGACACATGCCTGTTCGTCATGCGGGGTTTGCATCAGTGTATGCCAGATGAGCTATGCCGCTGGGATACATGACATACAGTCGGCCTACTTCATCAAGGGCCTTCGGAACGACAGGGATATATCAGATATCACCGCCAACTGCCTCATGTGCGGCAGATGCGAGGAGGCCTGTCCCGTCGGCATAGAGCTGGGCCCTATGCGCCTTATTGAGCGAAGACAGGGGGAGAGACCTGACACCAAAAAGAGATTTCTTGAGGGTTACTCAATCTCAGGTAAAAGGAGCACGATCGAAAGAGAACCTACACAGTCATACGGTTATCTTGTCAGAGAGGAAGCTGAGAGCGCCGATGTCCTCTTCTTTGCAGGATGCATGACCCATCTGACGCCCTCTGTCATCTCTTCCATGAAAAAGATAATGGATAGTGCAGGGGTGCGATACCGGTTCATGGACGAGCAGGGCGGTGTCTGCTGCGGCAGGCCACTCATGCTGGCAGGGAGAGACAAGGAGGCACGTGAGCTTATCAATCATAACTCCGATATTATATGGAAGTCAGGAGCGAAGATATTGGTGACCTCCTGCCCCATATGCTATAAGGTCTTCAGGGAGAGCTATTACCTTGAGGCCACCGTGATGCATCATTCAGAGTTCATAAACCTTCTGATTGAGGAGGGGTCGCTGCGGTTGGGTTACCTACACCGGAAGGTCGTTTACCATGATCCGTGCGAGCTTGGACGTGGCTCGGGCATTTATGAGGAGCCGCGGGCGGTAATAAGCTATGTGGCTGAGCTGCAGCCTGCACCGCAGGAGGGTAATATGTCGTTATGCTGCGGCGGGAGTCTTGGCAACCTGACCCTTTCATCCGGGAAAAGAGCCCTGATTGCTGCCGATGCCGCAAGGAGCCTTACCCGGTCATCACCAGACGAGCTGATTACTGCCTGCCCGCTTTGCAAAAAGAGCTTCGGACAGGCTACGGAGACCAGGGTAAGCGATATAGCCGAACTGGTTGCTGCCGCACTCCCGAAACCGGTAAAAAAGAGCAGGAGCAGGCAGGCAAAAGTCGCGGCAAAATCCCTGAACAACGGTTGATAACTATTTTTCCAAAAACGTACGTTCTTGATTACAAGATGCTTCTAAAGTCAAAAAAATGACTTTACTTTGCCACCGTCTTTTGCAGGCAGTGTGGAACGATTTTTGATGGAATTTTAATGTGTGTACAGAGTGCATGCTAAAAGCATGCAAAATACCTTTTAGCGCACAAATAACTATTGAATATAGATAGAATTGTTTAGTTGGTCAAATTTAGTATTGTAATATAAAAATGAAAATTAATTTTGGATTTTATAAGTTAATAAAACCTTTTGTTATGAATAGATTTTCGATGAAGGCTGTTTTATTGGGATTGGTGATTGTTTTTCCAATGACAGCGTGTAATGATACAGGAGGCACAGGTAAGGAGAGCAAGAAGGCCAGGTCTGAGAAATCAGCCGGTCATGCAGAAGGAGTTACCCTCCTTATAAGAGATGCCGCTCTCATTCAGGTTGATTCGAACCCCCAATATAACACTGCCGAGTGGCAATTTACGGTGCACAAGGCAGGGAGGTATGATGTATGGCTTTCCAGCCTGACATGTGATACCACCTATCTGAGTTTCGGAGACAGTGTTATAATTACAGCGGGCGACACCCGGTTGACCGGAAGGCCTGTCGGGGACGAGATTGTTACTGAGGACCTGAGCGTAAAGGAACCCTGGTACAGGGCAGACTCACATATGGGTTCAATTTTCTTCAGGGAACCCGGCGTATACCAGGTGCAGGTCATCAGTGACAGGGTGGAGAAACTCTCTGCAGACCTTTCAGACCTCAGCGTTGAAAAGCAAACGCTCATCAACTCGCTGATTCTGAAGCCTATGGTGCGCTAGCAGAAGTCGAAAGTCCTTAATGTCTGTAAAGTCGAAAGTCTGTAAAGTCGTAAAGTCAAAAGGATTTGCGATTTGCGATTAAATCGACAATCGAAAATCTGAAATCGAAAATTCCTCAGGCCCTCCCTGCAATCTGGCTGCTTCGCTAAAATGATCCACCGGATCATTTCTTAACGCTCGCCCCTCTACTGCCTAATGGCTATTGCCTGCTTTTCCACCCATTTACGGGCATTCACGAAGGCCCCGATCCATGGCGTAACGTCATCATTTCGTCTTTCCGAGGGATAGTAAGCGCACTGCCATGGGAAGTAAGCCCTTTCCAGGTGGGGCATAATTGCAAGGTGTCTGCCGTCGGCAGAACAGATGCCGGCCACATCGTACATTGACCCATTGGGGTTTGCCGGATAGTGACTGTGGCTGTATTTCATTGTAACATTATATTTGTCCTCCGGGTAGGGTAAGACAAACCGTCCCTCACCGTGTGCGACCCAGATGCCAAGCTCCATCCCTTCAAGTCCGGAGAGCATGACTGAGTTCCCCGGAAGGACCTTCACCCCAAGAAAGGCAGACTCGAACTTGTGAGAGGCGTTACGTTCAAGTCGCGGCATCTCATCATGTTCCGGCACAATGAGTCCCAGTTCAGCCATGAGCTGGCAGCCGTTGCACACACCCAGTGAGAGGGTATCATCCCTTTTGTAGAAGTTTTCAAGTGCCAGACGGGCTTTTTCGTTGTACCTGAATGCTCCGGCCCACCCTTTGGCGGAGCCAAGCACATCAGAGTTGGAGAATCCCCCCACAAAGACTATCATATTTATCTCTTCGAGTGTCTCGCGACCAGAGATGAGGTCAGTCATATGCACATCCTTCACGTCGAAGCCGGCCAGCCAGAGTGCATATGCCATCTCCCTGTCGCCGTTGACCCCTTTCTCCCTGATGATGGCGGCTCTTGCTCCGGTGCAGGCCTTGCGGTCTGGTGTTATTCCCAGGGAGGAAAAGCTGCCTTTGAAATCCTTCAGGTTAAACTCCAGTCTCCTGGAGCCGTGATTCTCATATCTCTCTGCTGCCAGCTGCGGGCCCGACTGTCTGCGGTCAAGGAGGAAGGAGCTGCGGTACCAGAGAGAGCGACAGTGGTCAATGTCAAAGGTGTGTCTTCTAGCGCCGTTGCTCACAAATATTTTTCTCTCTTTCACCGGGTGTCCGATGCTGACAAATCTGATGCCCTGTTCCAGAAGGAACTCCTCGGCTGCTGATTCCTCTGCTACCTGGATTATCACCCCGGGGTTCTGGCTGTAGAGCAGTCTCACCGTGTCATCCTCACCGATCTCTGAAAAATTCAGCGCCAGTCCGCCCTCGCGGTTTGCAAAACACATCTCAAGGAGGGTGTTTATCATACCCCCTGCAGAGATATCATGTCCGGCAACAATCATTTTCCCGCTGATCATCTCCTGCAGTGCTCCGAAAACATCTGCAAAATATGAGGCATCGCTGACCGTGGGAGCTTCAGTACCAAGGCTGCCCAGCGTCTGCCCCAGGGCACTTCCTCCGAGAGTATGTCTCATGGCGCTCATGTCAATATAGAAGAGAGGCATCGAGGGGTCATTCCTCAGAACGGGACCGACTATAGCCCGGATGTCATCAACCTCTGCAGCCGAAGTGATTATCACTGTCCCCGGGCTGTATACCACACCGTCGGGATATTTCTGTGTCATTGAGAGACTGTCCTTGCCTGTCGGAATATTTATACCCAGGTTAATGGCGAAGTCGCTTGCTGCCTTTACAGCTTCATAGAGCCTGGCATCCTCTCCGGGGTTTCGGCAGGGCCACATCCAGTTGGCGGAGAGTGACACGCTCTTCAGTCCGTCAGTCAGCGGGGCCCAGATGATGTTTGTCAGTGCCTCAGCTATTGAAAGCACTGACCCCGCCGCGGCGCTGACAAGTCCTGCTGCAGGGGCATGTCCCAGTGCAGTGGCCATTCCTTTCCTGCCGCGATAATCGAGGGTGATGGCGCCCAGGTTGTTCAGGGGAAGCTGAAGCTCTCCGGCGCACTGTTGCATTGCTATCCTGCCGGTGACGGACCGGTCGACCTTGTTAGTAAGCCAGTCCTTGCATGCAACCTCTTCAAGCTGAAGGACGGCCTCAATGTACTTTTCAGGGGAGTAAGGGTCATAGCTGACAGGGCGGAAATCCGATTTAACGGTACTGTCAGTCATTACCGTCTGCGGAGGCTTTCCGAAGAAGTCGCTCAGCTGCAGGTCAATAGGTTTCTCGCCGGTAACGGAGTTAAGGAAGGTGAACTGATGATCGCCGGTCACCTCACCGATGACGTAGATCGGCGCGCGCTCGCGGCCTGCGACGGCTGAAAGTGTATCAACATCATCGCGCCGTATCACCAGCCCCATACGTTCCTGCGACTCGTTGCCTATTATCTCCCTGGCCGAGAGGGTAGGGTCCCCAACCGGCAGCTTGCCTATGTCTATTTTTCCGCCTGTGGCCTCAACAAGTTCAGAGAGACAGTTGAGGTGCCCGCCGGCGCCGTGGTCATGGAGGGAGATAACCGGATTACGGTCGCTCTCAGCCATTGCCCGGAGGGCGTTGTACACTCTCTTCTGCATTTCGGGATTGGCTCTCTGGACAGCATTCAGCTCAATAGCGCTGTCGTATGCCCCGGTGTCTACTGACGAAACGGCTCCGCCACCCATTCCAATCCTGTAGTTGTCTCCTCCCATCAGAATGATGACATCACCTTTCTCAGGCGTATCCTTGGTGCTGTCTTCCCTCTTTCCCAGGCCAATGCCTCCGGCCAGCATTATCACCTTGTCAAACCCGTAGCGACGCATCTCCTCAAAGTGCTCGAATGTCATCACTGATCCGCATATCAGCGGCTGTCCGAACTTGTTCCCGAAGTCGCTTGCGCCGTTGGAGGCCTTGATGAGAATCTCCTCCGGCGTCTGGTAAAGCCATTTTCGGGGTTCTGTTGCCTTCTCCCATTCACGTGGCCCGTCAGTCCTGGGATAGGAGGTCATATAGACCGCTGTTCCTGCTATGGGCAGGGAGCCCTTGCCACCTGCAATGCGGTCACGTATCTCTCCCCCGGTGCCTGTTGAGGCTCCGTTGAAGGGTTCAACGGTGGTGGGGAAGTTATGGGTCTCGGCCTTCAGTGTCAGGACAGAATTGATCTTTTTTACCTCAAAGAAATCTGGTTTATCCTGCCTGGCGGGAGCGAATTGTTCAACCTCAGGCCCCTCAAGGAAGGCGCAGTTGTCCTTGTATGCCGAAACCACATGGTTCGGGTTCGTCGAGGTTGTAAGCTTTATAAGTTTAAAGAGCGACGATTCATGTTCGGTGCCGTCAATCACAAATGTGCCGTTGAAGATCTTATGGCGGCAGTGTTCCGAGTTGACCTGTGAGAAGCCAAACACCTCCCCGTCGGTAAGCCTCCTGCCGAGGTTTCGGCTCAGTTCCCCGAGGTAGGCTATCTCTTCGGTGCTCAGGGCGAGGCCTTCCTGTGCATTGTATGCTGCAATATCGTCTATCTCTCTAACAGGTTCCGGCTCATGATGAATGGTGAAAACCTCCTGGTCAAGACCATGATAGACCCTCTGCAGCATTGGGTCATGGTCGGGATTCTCACCGGCCGCCGGTGCATACTCTTCTATCCTTGAGATACCTGTAATGGCCATGTTCTGCGTGATCTCCACGGCATTGGTGCTCCACGGCGTTATCATCTCACGCCTGGGGCCAATGAATGTTCCCTGAACTGTGCTGCTGTCAATCAGCACAGCATTACCAAAAAGCCATGAGAGTCTTTTCAGTTCGTCGGGTGAGAGCCCATTTCCAGTGCTGAGGGCTATTATGGTTCCTGAAGGAGGTTTGAAGAAGAGAATCATTGCGAAAAAGTATAATTAGTTGATAAAGAGATGCATAGCACAACTGGTGGTCTCTTGTCTCTTACCGGCCAAATATAGTAATTATGGCTGATGCAATGAAATCCCTTTCAGGGCATAAATATATCCCCGGAAGCAGCTTTAGTAGTTATAACTGCCTCCTCCGTTGCCGAATCTTGGATTAACAACGTTATTATATATTGATCCGAAGGTATATGTGAGGCTTATCCCGCCCTGAAGGTTGTAACTGGTAGCCTGTTCTTTAAGTCTCAGGAGCCTTTCCGCTTCGGAAAGTCCTTCGTTCCTGAGTGCCAGCTGATCATTTATGTAACCTCCGCCTCCGTTAACTGACAAAGAGAGACCCTTAAGGATCCTGATCCTGACTGAAGCAAAGAGCTCTACTGAAGTTTTTGACAGGTCATGGAGATATCCTGAGTAGAGCATTGAGAGATTTACTGATCCCCATTTTTCCTGAATCTGGTATGCGATGCGCATTTGATGCAAAAACAGGTGCTCATAGGTCTTATTATATATTGTTGTATCAATATAATTGCTGTACTGGTATCCCACACTGTACAGGAACCTCAGCTGGCGGTGCGTGGATTCGGAATAGGGGAACAGGTTATATTCAAGCGAAGGAAGGAACATGTTATTGAAGTCATAGTTCCTTGATGAAGATGATCCTAGATCCCATCTGAGTCCGTACGACCAGTGGTTGCCAAGGCTCTTTACTATCAGATTTTCCATGCTTCTTGAGCTTCTGATGTAAGTAGTGTCCTCATCTCCGTCAATGAACCTCTGACGGTTGTAGCTATAGTCGATCTCAACTTCAACTTTGATATCCGGAGTAACCTTAGAAATATTAAACGAGTTGTTGAACTGAAGTCTCTTATAAGACTCCTCAGCATTGAACCGAGGGCTTGTCTCCAGTTCGAACACCCAGTTTTTCCATCTGTCTGTTACCTCCTCCTCCTCATCAAAGTTACCGTTGTGCGAGATGTCAAGTTCAACCAGTATCGGTGTCTTTGCTGCATACCTTATCAATCCGGCCTTCAGCAGGTTCGTACGGTGTGTTCTGGTTACCGAACTTGTTTCGTCAGGGGTACTTGAGTATGTGAGGGTATCATTCATTCCCGTGAAACGGCCAAAGCCCTGGAACTTATAAGTGTACATGGTTCCGCCGCTACCGGTATTCTGGCTGGTCACCAGAACATAAACATCAGCCTCCCTGACATCCCGTACATAGTTTATCCATGGTATTTCCTGCCTGGTGTAATTCATATCGCATCCCCTGCAGTCAATGAAGATATTAGGGGCATTTTTTCTGGAGGTCTCGTTTGTATCTGCCATTTCCTGGGCAGATAGTATCGGCGAAAATATTCCGGTAATCACCAAAAGAATCAACCATGGTGATTTGGTAAGGGTCAGATTACTCATGGACGCAAAATAACCTTGCAGCCATTGCAATTCCAAAGGATGGTAGTTAAAAGATGTTATAAAAAGATGGGATACTGAATTTTAGCTCAGCGCGGTATAAGTGTTTCTACAGGACCTGACAGCTCGATACAGGCATTTCTGCCTGTGCCGCTGAAGATGATGGTTTTGTTTTTGCGGTCTGCCAACTGAAGGCTTATCTCAGAGGTCATGCTCTCTTCAATGCGGCCACCCATCAGCCCTTTCACCGGGGCTGCCAGTGAAGTGGCTCTGTCAACGGGGGCAGAGATATTGATGATGCCGGATCTGTTACTGAATTCAAGTTCAACCGTGGAATTGGTTACAGATAGCCTGCTTAAACGGGTTCTGTTGTACTCTGTAAACCGGTATAGCCGGTCACCAAGCCACAATCCGGCAATGAACCCGGTAAAGCTACCGTTAACCCATGGGATTCTTGCGACGGAGGCTTTGAAAGAGATTCCGGGTGTGCTGAAATGGTTCGACTGCATCCAGATATAGGCTGAGGGGAAGGAGTGGCCCCAGTCCTTTTCAATGTACCCTCTTCCGCCGGTGAAGTCGATTTCTTCTCCGTTGACGGTCAGTGAGCCGGATAAACCGTGATCCATGCTCACGATACCGTGATTGCACTCCATGAACGGGACGAATGTATAGGGGCCCATTATTCCGGGAGAGTACCAGCGGTTTGGCCATGGAACGACACCTGAAAAATCGAGGCTCCCTCTGACATGAGGGAGATCAAGGATCAGTCGCTCTGCAGAGAAGAAATTATTTTCAATTGAAAGTTCGAATTTCTTATCTGAAGGAATAAATGAGGCGGCATCATAGGAAAAATATTCCGATCTCTTTTCCTTGCCGTCGAGGAACTGGACAAAGGCATGGCTCTCACCCGATTCCTCCATGGCTATTCCGGGGATGAAGGCAAAGGCACGCGTCTCAGAAGCGTTTACCACCTTGAAGTACCAGCCTTCAAAGTATCGCCTTCTGTTTCCCCATCCCTGGTAGAGGGGAGGATTGAACAGTGATCTTATCTTTTTTCGTATGACCAAAACAGTTATAGCCAAGCACCGGAACGAAAGATAAACAAATTACCGGGTGAAGATGTTTACCGGGGACCTTAAAGCAGACCCTCCCTGTATGTTTTAAGTGCTCTCTCCCTTGCATAGGCATGATCAACCATCATCCGGGGATAAGCAGGAGAGTCATGCTCCGGCACCCATGTTTTAATATAGGCCAGGTCAGGGTCAAATTTCCTTGTCTGTTCGGCGGGGTTGAAGACCCTGAAGTAAGGTGCGGCGTCACAGCCTGTACCTGCAGCCCACTGCCAGTTGCCGTTGTTTGACGAGAGCTCGTAATCGAGCAGTTTTCCGGCAAAATATGCCTCTCCCCACCGCCAGTCGATCAGCAGATGCTTTGTCAGGAAGCTTGCTGTTATCATCCTTACCCTGTTATGCATGAAACCGGTGGCGTTCAGCTCGCGCATGCCGGCATCCACGATGGGGAAGCCTGTCATACCGGTGCACCATTTGTCAAACTCCTCCTCGTTGTTGCGCCAGGTGATGTTGTCGTACTTTCTCCTGAAGGAGTTTTCAACCACATGGGGGAAGTGCCAGAGGATGCTCATGAAAAACTCTCTCCAGATCAGTTCTCCGAGCCATACCTCATTCAGAGCAAGGGCTGTTGTGACCAGTTCCCGCATGCTTACGGTTCCGAAACGAAGGTGAACCCCAAGCCTGGTTGTGCCTTGTAATGACGGTATATCGCGTTTCTTATGATACTCACTGATGATGCCGGTGTCAATTACGGGAAGGCTGAAACTGTAATCTGTGTGACTGAACCCGATTTTGCCAATCTCCGGAAAATGAAGCGGCGCGGTTTTCAGGAGATTGCCGGTGAGCTTTTCGGAAGGGTACCTGGCCAGGTGCTCGTGCGTAAGGGCTTTCTTCCAGACCCTTGAGTAGGGGGTATAGACAGTGTAGGGAGTCCCGTCGGATTTCAGTACCTCATCTTTTTCGAAAATTACCTGGTCCTTAAAGGTGAGGAAGGGTACGCCTGTTTCTTTGAGCAAATCAGCTATCCGGCGGTCGCGGTCAGCGGCATATGGTTCATAGTCGTGGTTGGCAAAAAAGGCCTTCACATTGTACTCTGACAAAATTTTACGCACAGCGTTCTCAGGTGTGTCATGCAACACCAGGAGTGAAGACCCCGCCGCTGTTATCTTTTTATGGAGGTGTTCCAGCGCTCCGTGAATGAATGATACCCGTCTGTCGTAGCTGCTTTCCAGTCTATCCAGGATATTCCTGTCGAAGATGAAGAGGGGCAGGATCCTGTACCCTGAATTAAGGGCATGGTAAAGTCCGGTGTTGTCTTCCAGACGCAGGTCGCGCCTGAACCAGAATACTGCCAAAGGTTCTCTGTTGTTCATCGTGCGAAGGTCACTGCTGTTTCCGTACCTGGTCCTTGCGGAGTTTCCGGCGGACCCTTGTAAAGAAGAATATTATGAGCAGCAGGAATATGGCGACTATGAAGAAGGGAATGACAAGGGAGAGGATGGAAGTCCCGGTTGCCGCGACGTTTTCCACTGTGGCTACCACGGGGTTTCCCACTCCCGCTGTCAGTTTCGTTGAGGTTAGCCTTGTCAGTGCGCTGCCGCTCTGAACTACTGCTGCGCTGCCTCCTCCAAAAGCAGCACCGGTGATCCATCTCATAAGTTCGCTGTCGATCGGCAACACCGAGGTAAGCAGCAGTGTTCCGGCAACAACGGCCAGGGGTGTGGCTATGGTGTCGAGCAGGTTGTCAACCACGGGTATATAGTAGGCCATTATCTCAACCACCGTTGCTGTGCCAAGGATGGCAATGGAGGTCCATGATGCCAGCCACTGAAAGCTCTCATTAAGCGGCATGACGCCGGCTTTTGCAGCGATGGCAGCCACAAGCAGCGGTACGAAGACCCTGAAACCGGCGCTGGCTGCCAGCCCGATCCCTATTGCCACGGCCGTGATCAATTCTGCGCTCATTTCATTTGTTTCTTAGTTCTCGTTCCCGGGATATCTGTTCCCGGAATCATTTGCAAGGCAGGGATGAATTCTCCCTCAGTGCCTTTATGAGTGCCTCTTCAAATTTATAGAAGAGTGCTGAGCGCTCTTTTTCAGGACCGTTAAAGGTGCCGTTCATTATAAAGACGAAACCGTACTTGCCTTTCGGATCGAAGAAGAACGCAGAGTTAAGTCCGTAGGCTGACCCTGTATGGCCCATCATGTGCGATCCTGCCGGCAGCGGGTCACCGGTCACCAGTTCGGGCAGGATATGAACGCTCAGTCCCCTGCTCCCCGGCCTGCCGCCCTCACTGTCGCCGTTGGTTGCGTTGTATATCCATTGAGGTTTGTGCATCAGTCTGATGCTTTTTGCGGAGATGATTCTTTTTCCCTCATATTTTCCCTTATTGAGGTGAAGAATCATAACTCTTGCCAGTTCGGCAGCGGAGATCCTCAGTCCCCCCTGCGGCGAGAAGACTGCGGCATTGGTGCCGGTGACATAACCCGAGAAGTCACGAGGCGATGCCATGACACCCCCGAAGGCGTCGGTCTGGGGTGTCCAGCTTCCATCCTCATTGCGGTAAATGGCAGCAAGGTTATTGATGTCAGTCACCCCTTCAGGAATGTATGAACCGGTAATTCCCAGAGGAACGAAGAGAGTCTGCTGCATGTAATCCTCGAACCGCTGCCCGGTGATCCTCTCTATCACCGTGCCTGCAAGGCCGAAGTTGGCATTGCAGTAGGTGTAGTACCCTCCAGGAGCCTCTTTGCGCCACATATCCTCAGTATAGTATTTTCCGCCCGGCACAAGCAGTTCGGAGAATGACGGCGGATTGCTCACATTATTGTATGTCGCCATCAGGAACCCGTCATAGCCGCTTCCCTCATTGATTGAGCCGGTGTGCAGCAGGAGCATCCTGACGGTGATGGGTTTGTCGGGATGCGCCGGGTTTCTGAGGGCAAAACCCAGATAATTGCTGACATCCTCATCGAGGTCGAGCAGTTTCCGGTCACAGAGCTTCATCATGGCCGTGGTCATGACGAACTTGGAGATGGATGCTATCCGGTATTTGGTGTTCTCATTGACCGGCAGGTTGCGTTCAAAATCGCGCAGCCCGGCATGATAAGTTCCGGTGATCTTCCCGTCACAGACAGTAGCCACGGAGAGCCCCATGAGATTGAAGTCATCTCTTATTTTTTCAACAGCCTCCTGTATCTGTCCCCGCATTGTCTGAACCATACCGGCAATTACAAATACCAAAAATACTTTTTTCATGAAGAGATCCTTTATTTCGTTTCAATCACTGCAAACTTCACGGCTGATCTGCCCTGGCGGGTTTGCAGTATGCAAATGTATACTCCAGGCGAGAGGTACCCGGCATCCAGGGGCTCGGAATAGGAGCCCGGCTCCATCACTCTCCCTGCCAGGGAGACAATCAGCCTGCCGCCGGTATCATATATTCCAAGCGTCACGTGCGATCTTTTTGCAATGGTGTAGCTGATATAAGATTTATCAGTGACAGGATTCGGGATGACCTGAATGTCGCCGTCAGGTTCGGCCGCGGGCCCCTCCCCTGATGAAGTGTATCCTGTGATGAAGGCTGTCTTCAGTCCTTCCCACAGTTCCGGTCTTCCGGCTTCGTAGCTAAGGGCCCAGATTCCTATGCCGGCCAGGTTCATATCTTTGGCGATATTGTTTTTTATCCGGAGGCTGGCGCTGTCATCGTACCACATCTGCCTCCACTGTGTCGTCTGATAGCTTAGATATGGCACACCTGTAAGATCGTCAAAGATCCTGGTTTTGCCAGCGGCCAGTTCAAGAGCCTTGATGTATGTCTTCGATGACCCGGTGCCTGTGGTGGCAGCTTTCCTCACGCTGCTGACAACCGGCCAGTCGTACCCGTACCACGGCACTCCGAGGAGAAGCTTGCCGGGAGGTACTCCTTCAGCGAGATAGTCCTCATTGATGCTTTTGACAACGTGGTAGTTCTCTCCTGATACCGGAGCCACTGGTCCTGCGGTGGAAGAGCCGCTCCAGTAGTAATTGTAACCCATCATTATGATGTAGTCGCATATGCCGGCAAGGGTGCCGAGGTCCCATCCGTCGGACCAGTTGACTGCCGGGGTGGCAAGGGATATCTCTGCAGCAGGGAGTACGGCCTTTATCCCTCTTACGGCCCTTCGGCAGAAAGCGACCATGTTGGCCTTCTGCGCTGCCGGAACAGACTCAAAATCGAAGTTCACTCCGTCGCCGTTGCGCGACTGCAGCTGGTTGATCACGGTGTTGATCAGGTTCCACTGTTTTACCGTATCAGTAAGCAGTTCGGTATTGCGTGCCGAGCCGAAGTTGGTGACTGTCAGCGTCACCTTCACCCCTTTAGCGTGAGCATAGCTGATAATTGGGGTGGTATCCCATCCTCTCAGTGTTGTATAACCTCCCGTAGCAGTGTCAACCTCGAGACTGAAGTATGCTATATGGGAAAGAGCGCTGTAATCATAGAAGGTATATGCCAGGGGATCTGCCCAGTAGGGATGCCAGCCGTAAACCTTATGTGTCAGCGTGCCGGCACTCCTGCTCTTGAGGAGGGAGGGGGTTTCGGGCGACAGTTCACCGGCGGGATGAAGAGTGCCTGCCATGCGTGAATAGTATTCGCTTTCAGCCTGGTGGATGCCGACAAATGCTGTGTCATATTCCTGGGCAGTCGCCGCAAGAAATACAGCAGAAAACAGAATTGCAGTCAGGGTGGTCTTAATGCTCATGTATGCTTACTGGAAGACTGTCTCAGCTCGTTTTGAAATACTTTTTGTAAATCTCCATGTTACGCTCTAGGAGGCTGACGGAGACCTCGTAGGCTCTCTGGCTGTCCCTTTCCCGGAGAGCCTCAAGGAGCTCCAGCTGGTATTTCATTGTATATTCTTTTTCTCCCTCTATGTTTCCGTATATCAGGTTCCTCATACGAGGAAGAAGGGAATAGACCGGTTCGAGGCTGATGATTACGATAGGGTTGGCAGTCGCCTTGGACAGGTTCATGTGGAAGCGGTTGATGAGATCGACCTCAAGCTGTGTGTTGTCAGGGTTGCATTTCTCCAGCTCGTGCTGGTTCTTCTGAAGAGTCCGGATGTCCTCATCAGTCCGGTTTCTCGCCGCAAGCCTTGCCACTTCAGGCTCGAAGAGCCGCCTCACCTCAATAATCTGGAGTATCAGGTCAGAGTTGAACCTCAGGTCGTAAAAGAGATGAAGGGAGTTGATGGCATCCTCGATTTTCAGCTCCGAGATATACATTCCGCTTCCCTTACGGATATCTATCAGTCCGCGTGCACTCAGGCGACGCAGAGCCTCCCTGAGGGCCGTACGGCTGACAGCGAACTGTCCGCATAGTTCCTTTTCAGTAGGCAGCTTGGAGCCGGGCAGGAGCTTCTTCTGTCTAATGGCCTCCTCAATTCTTCTCTCTATTTTCTGGCTGAGAGTAAGCCCTGATCCGATTTTGCTGAAGACATCGTTTGTCATGGTAAGAGTAGTTTATCAGGCCGGTATTCAGTTTCTCCGGTCAAATCTGTCATTTATAGTTCTCACTGTAAAACTCAAGGGCTTTTTTCACCGATCCCTGTTCCATGAGGAGTATCCGGGCTGCCTCTCTCTGGATATTGAGTTCCTCCACTATCATCCTTGTGCCCCTTTCAATAAGCTTTTTATTGGTAAGCAGCATATTTACCATCTTGTTGCCTTTGACCCTTCCGAGCTTGATCATCAGGGTGGTTGTGATCATATTAAGCACCATCTTCTGTGCTGTGCCGGCCTTGAGCCTTGTGCTGCCGGTAACGAATTCGGGTCCTACAACCACAACAACGGGATATTCAGCGGCTTCAACGATAGGCCCTTCCGGATTACATGTGATACAACCTGTAAGAATGCCGTTTTCCCTTGCTTTTTTGATTCCGCCTTCAACATACGGAGTTGTCCCTGAGGCAGCTATCCCTATTACCGAATCTTTAGTATTGATATTGAAAATTTCAAGTTCGCTCCATGCCTTTGCGGGGTCATCTTCAGCAGATTCAACCGCCTTGCGCAAGGCAGTCTCGCCTCCGGCTATCAGTCCTATCACAACATTGTCAGGGACGCCGAATGATGGCGGGACCTCTGATGCATCGAGTACGCCGAGCCGTCCGCTGGTTCCTGCTCCAAGATAGAAGAGCCTGCCGCCCTTCTGCATGCGGACGAGGATCTGGCTGATCAGGGTCTCTATCTGTGGGATCGCTTTCTGAACTGCCAGGTGCACCTTGGCATCCTCATGATTAATATTTGTAAGGAGTTCATTGACCGACATCTTGTCGAGGTCCTCAAAGTTGGAGGGCGATTCAGTTATACTGATTTCCTGTTTCGTATTAGCCTGTTTGCGCATACTGTTAAACGTGAGGATTCTGAATATGAAAATTTACCAGGTTCTCAATCGGACTAATTGTAAAGATGCCTGGCTTCAGCCGGTACTTGAGAAGCAGCTCCTCCAGCGATGGCCTGAAATAATATGCTATGCTGCCTGTGAAATGAACCTGGTACTGCCTGGCTTCGGGGTAGGAGAGAACGTTTCGCACTATGAACTCGTCAAAACTTGAAGTAATGATGGATCTCAGTTCAGAGACGTGAATGTTGTCAGCAATGAATCGTGAGAACTGCCCCAGGAACCGGTTCGGATAGGGCATGTTGTATACGTTTTCCAGGATTTCTGCAGGGGTAAACGGATATGCTCGGAAAAAATCCTCAATGATATTTTCAGGCAGTTGTTTCTTCAGAACGCTTGATACGAGCTTTCTGCCTATAACTGCTCCACCACCCTCATCTCCCAGTATATAGCCCAGGGGCGGAACATTTGATGCAATTTCCTTGCCGTCATAAAAGCATGAGTTGGACCCGGTGCCTATTATGCAGGCAATTCCCGGATTATTCATGCAGAGTGACCTCGCCGCACCGAGGAGGTCGCTGCCGATAACAAGCTCCTTCGGGTCGAAGAATTCAGTCAGGGCTCTCCTTACGATCTCAGCCTTGCCGGCGTTGCTAACCCCTGTCCCGTAGAAGAAAATACGGCTGACTCCTGCTTTACGGAGTCCGGGTAACTCTCTTCCAAGAAGGCTCACTATCTCCTCACCCGTGACAAAAAACGGGTTCAGGCCGGAGGAGATGTATGACTTCCCTGCAATACCGTCATTTACCTCTCTCCATTCGGTCTTTGTGGATCCACAGTCAGCAATCAGAATCATTACCGGAGGAAATTTTGTTAATTACTTCAGTTCAGTCGCTTATATTGATACTATATCAATTTATCCAATATGACCTGTTCAAGGTTAAAACAAATGTAAATAAATATATTGAATTAATCAGTTTTTTGTCAGATGTATGACATGTTTAAAAAACTTTCTATTTTTGATACTTATTTCTTATATTAAGCAAAATCATTTCCAGGATGCGCGTTTCCCATCTCATTCATTTCCTTGCTTTTGCGCTTATCATGCATGCAGGAACATTAAGCCTCTCCGGTCAGAAGGCCTCAAAGGCGGAGAGAACTGCCGAAGCCAGGCTGAAGGACTGGATCAGTCCCGTAACCGAATGGTATCTACCCGGAGAACTGAAAATTGATTCCATCAGGGTTGACCAGGAGCGAAAGGTGCTTAACATCTGGTTCCCCGTTACCCTCTCACACTTTGCTGTGAGGGAGGATACCCACACCCGGCTTGTAAATTCTGTCAGGGATGAACTAGGCAGGAAATTCAGTGGATACAGTATAGATTTGTATACCAACGGGTTCAATATCGGCCAGCTGATCCCGAATTACTTCAGATATATGACGCCTCGTGATACCTCAAGGATACCGCCGGCCAAGGGTGAGAGGCCTGTCCTTGTCCACAGGCCGGGAGGGGTCAGGGCATCTGAAGGACTTGACGGAAGGTATATTGCCATGTGGCACAGCCACGGTTATTATTTTGACATGCCCCTCGACAGGTGGGAATGGCAGCGTGCAAAACTCTTCGGCAGCGTGGAGGATCTTTCGGTGATGGCTTATGTGATTCCCTACCTGGCGCCCATGCTTGAAAACTCCGGTGCAACGGTATTTTTGCCGCGGGAGAGAGATATCCAGGTAAATGAGGTGATTGTTGACAACGACCGGTCAAAGGGCAAATCAGAATTTGTATTACATATTTCCGAACCAGCTGTTGAGGCCGGCAAGGGTTTTCTTCTGAGAGATACGCTTTTTGCCGGTGACAATCCCTTCCTTATGGGCACTGCCCTGATGATCAGTGACGGTTCGGCAGAATATATCCCTGAGATTCCCGAAAAGGGTTATTACGGAGTAACCGTCTCGTATCCCCAACTGCAAGATAATTGCGGCAAGGTCCTGGTGAAGGTCGCGCACACCGGTGGGAGCACTGACTTCATTGTTGACCAGGCAATGGGAGGAGGCACCTGGCTCTGGCTGGGATCTTTCATGTTTGACGAGGGTATTAACAGTGCCAGGGGCTCGGTCACAATAACGGGCTATGATGGTCCGGCGGCAGCTGTTGATGCCGTCCGGTTCGGCGGAGGCATGGGCAATGTCGCACGGCGGCCCGCCGCAACAGTGATATCCAACCAGTGGTCGCTCAATGCCGGAAGTCAGGCGCAGGAGGCCGGCCCCACGGCAGACAGTATAACCTATAGATGGAAGCTGAGCGGCAAACCCCGGTTCCTCGAAGCTGCCCGCTACTGGCTGCAGTATGCAGGCATGCCTGACACCCTTGTTTACACCCCAAACAAAGGGAAGAACGATTACAACGACGATTACATGTCGCGTTCCGAATGGGTCAATTATCTTCTCCGCAAACCTGACAGTACGGGGGTCACAGGCATGGGTTTACCGCTGGATCTCTCCTTAGCATTCCATACCGATGCCGGAGTAACACCGGATGATTCGGTAATTGGTACCCTTGGCATTTATTCGACCCTCTCAAACCAGGGTCTGTTCCCCGACGGGACAAGTCGTCTTGCCAGCCGTGACCTTACTGATATTATCCAGACACAGATCGTTGAGGATATCAGGGTCCTTTTTAACCCTGAGTGGACCCGTCGCGGGCTGTGGGACAGGTCATACTACGAAGCCCGCAAACCTGATGTTCCCGCTATGCTCCTTGAGCTGCTCTCGCATCAGAACATGGCTGACCAGCGATACGGGTTTGATCCCCGTTTCAGGTTTCATGTCAGCAGGGCAGTATACAAAGGCATCCTGAGGTACCTTGCAACTGCATCAGGGACCGGTTATGTGGTTCATCCTCTCCCGGTGTCTCACATGGCCCTGGCGCACACCGGAGGCAGGAGTGTCAGGCTCAGCTGGGAGCCGGTAAATGACCCCCTGGAATCAACGGCGGTTCCCTCGTCATTCAGGGTATACATGCGCACCGGAGACGGAGGCTTTGATAATGGGACCCCTGTTGCAGGCAACTCGTTTGAAACGGAACTGCCCTCTTTCAACACTGCGTACAGTTTCCGGGTAACCGCCGTGAATGACGGGGGAGAGAGCTTCCCTTCAGAGACATTGTCAGTGGGTCTGGTCGCAGGATCTGACGGTACGGTGCTGATAGTCAACGGATTTGATCGCATATCGGGTCCTGCGTGGTTCGACCGCGGCGGAATGGCAGGCGTTGCCTGGTGGAATGACCGCGGAGTGGCGGATCATTACAACTTCGTCAGCGTGGGCGACCAGTATGACTTTGACCGCAAGTCGCCGTGGACTGATGACGACAATGCAGGGTGGGGCTCATCATATTCTGACAGCGAGGGGCGGGTCATCGAGGGAAACAGTTTTGACTTTTCATATATCCACGGTCTCTCGGTCATGGCTGCCGGAAAATCATTCGTTTCAGTAAGTGATGAGGTGTTCAACAGGGAAGATTTTGATCTGAAACCATGGTGTGCGGTTGACCTTTTGTTTGGTGAAGAGAAGACAACGGCATCACCATATGAATCGGGGGAGAAGGATTTTCAGATATACACGCCTGAATTCCTGAGGAGTCTTGGGAGGATGAAGGAGGCTTCTCTTCCGGTCTTCATGTCGGGGGCTTACCCTGGCACTGACCTGGTCATGCTGGCTGATACAGCGGCTGCCGCTAAGGTTATGAAAATCCTCCATTTCAAGCCCCGCACAGATCATGCTGTCACCACCGGCAGGCTCTATGCCACAGATATTGCCGGGTCTGACTTTACCGGCAGCTACCTCTTCAACACCGGATCGGTTGACTACATATATGCAGCTGAGGCTCCTGATGCCATCGAGCCGGCCGACAAGTCATCATCCACAGCATTCCGGTACGCCGAGAACAATACCTCGGCCGCTGTCATGCACAGGGGTGAGGTGAGGAGCTTCGTCATGGGATTTCCCTTTGAAACAATTATTTCACAGGAGGAGAGAGACGAGCTCATGAAACAGATACTGAACTTTTTACTTCAAATTAAATAGCGAGAATTCATGGATAATTCAATAACATGCTTTTTACCCTGGTCTGATGCAGCATCGGTTGCCGCAACAGTCAGTTCAATGAGAGCCTCCGGCGTTGTCAGCAAGATCTTTGTCGTGGTCGCTCCCGATCATCAGGAGACAATGCCGGATGTCGGGGCCGATTATCTTCGTTCTGCCGGCTTTGCCACCACCGATGCCCTGAAAAAAATGGCCGCCGTGACTGACACTGACTTTGTCGTCACTTACAGCAAGGGTTTTCCTCTTGACCTGGGAAGCTTCGCCTTCAGCAGGATGATGCAGATCTGTAATGATACCGGGGCAGGAATGGTCTACTCCGATTATTTCGAAAGTAAGAACGGGGCCCTCTCTCCTCATCCTGTCATCGATTACCAGGAGGGGAGCCTTCGTGATGATTTCAATTTCGGCTCTGTCGTACTTTATGGTGTAAAGGCATTCAGTGATGCATGCAAACGGATGGATGAAGATTACGGTTATGCCGGCCTGTATGACCTGAGACTGAAGATTTCGCAGACCCATCCGTTGGTGCACATACAGGAGATGCTATACACGGAAGTCGAGACCGACATCCGCAAGTCGGGCGAGAAGCAGTTCGATTATGTTGACCCGCGCAACAGGGCGGTGCAGGTTGAGATGGAGAATGCCTGCACACACCACCTGAAATGCATCAACGCATGGCTCAAGCCTCATTTCCGCGAAATTGAATTTGACGATCAGGACTTTGAGTTTGACGCCTCGGTGGTTATCCCGGTCAGAAACAGGGTAAGAACCATAGGTGATGCAATAGGCTCTGTGCTGAGCCAGAAGACAAAGTACCGGTTCAATCTTATCATAGTCGACAATTACTCTACTGACGGCACAACGGAGGTGATCAGGTCATTTGCCGGGGACGACAGGGTGGTGCATATCATTCCCCGCAGAAAAGATCTCGGTATCGGAGGATGCTGGAATGAGGCAGTCATGAGTGAGAAATGCGGCAGGTTTGCCATCCAGCTCGACAGTGATGATCTCTATATTGACGATTCGGTGATCACCAGGGTTATAGATGCCTTCCATGATCAGCAATGCGCCATGGTGGTCGGATCATACAGGATGGTTAACTTTGACCTCAGGGAAATTCCACCGGGACTGATAGATCACAGGGAGTGGACACCTGACAACGGACGCAATAATGCACTCAGGATAAACGGTCTGGGTGCCCCGAGGGCATTCTACACGCCTGTCCTGAGGAGCATCAGGATTCCCAATGTAAGCTACGGGGAGGATTATGCCGTGGGGCTGGCAATAAGCCGTTATTACCGCATCGGACGCATATACGAACCGCTGTATCTTTGCCGCAGGTGGGATGAGAATTCGGATGCCATACTGGATGTCGGTAAAATGAACATGCACAATCTCTACAAAGACAAGATAAGGACTATTGAGCTCCTCGCCCGGAAACGGATGATGAGCAGTATCGATAATTAACCGACTTATGAAGGACTTTTCCGGTAAAATAAGAGATCTTTTTGAAAGCCAGTTCAGGGAGTGGAGCATGGCCCGGGAAAATTACCGGCAACTTGACGGGGTGAGGGTCCGTAAGGTCTCTTTCAACGGTTACGATATTGCCGTCCAGTACAATCCGGGAAGGATAACCTCATCTGCCGCAAAGGTTGATGCAAAGTCTATAGAGGCACGGCCCTGCTTCCTTTGTGGGAGGAACCGCCCACCGGAACAGAGGGGTATTGGTTTCGACGGCGGGTATATAATCCTGATAAATCCGTTCCCCATCTTCCCGAGGCACCTGACAATTGTGTCTGAATCTCATATCCCCCAGCGCATATCCGGAAGCTTTCCTGACATGCTGGCCATGGCGGAGCCGCTGCCCGGGTATGTCATATTTTATAACGGACCCCAGTGCGGGGCATCGGCTCCCGATCACCTGCACTTTCAGGCCGGCAACAGGGGATTTCTTCCGGTGGAGCAGGATTTCAGCAATCCGCACCTGTGCACGAAAGAGGCTGCAGCAGGTGATACGGAGCTATGGCTGTGGCATAATTATGGCCGGGGCATGATGACGCTGGCCGGATCTGACAGCCAGGCTCTTGCTGACATATTCAACAAATTCTATGAGAGGCTTGCGCCTGAGCAGCCTGAAAGGCCGGAACCCATGCTGAATATTATTGCATATCATACCGGAGAAAAATGGATTGTTCATATCATACCGCGCAAAATCCACCGGCCGGCATGCTATTTTGCCGCGGGAGATGAAAAAATCCTGCTCAGCCCTGCTTCAGTTGACTTAGGTGGGGTGTTCATCACACCGCGTGAAGAGGATTATGAAAAGATAACCGTCACTGACATAGCAGGGATATTAAAAGAGGTGTGCCTTGACGAGGGAGAACTTAAAACATTAACTGAGAATCTGATATGACAGAGAAGCAAACACCCGAGATCAGCGTCGGGATTGTGTCCGGGAGCGGACTGACATTCACTCTGAACGGAAAGTATACTGCGGGAGAAGCGGGCAGGATACTTACAGGCAGGTTCACGGCCCTGGCACGTGAGGGGAACCTAATACTGAAAAGTGAAAATGATTCGGTTGAGGCAGGTGCCGAAGTCAATCTCACACCAAAGGATTATGGCAATTGCAGTTTTACCCTCCACGCCGTTACCATTGGCGTTGATTTCCACTGGCAGAGGAACGAGGATCAGACCTTCAGGGGCACCCTCAGGTTCATCATCAGGGGAGGGCAGGTGACAGCAGTGAATCTTCTGCCTGTTGAGGACTATCTTATCAGCGTCATTTCATCGGAGATGAGCGCCACATCGTCCGGCGGCCTTCTCAGGGCACATGCGGTCATATCGAGGAGCTGGCTGCTGGCGCAGATAGACAAGACGCTGCATCTCAGCACCTCGGCTGAGAAGTACCGCACCAGCTTCGTAAGCGGCACTGAGATCACCAGGTGGTATGACCGTGAGGATCACAAGGATTTCGACGTATGCGCCGATGATCACTGCCAGCGATATCAGGGCATAACCAGGGCCTCTACAAAGGAGGTTGAACAGGCGGTCAGGGAGACCAGCGGCGAGGTGCTGATGTCCGGAGATGCCATTTGCGACGCGCGGTATTCAAAGTGTTGCGGGGGAATAACCGAGCTGTTCGAGAATGTATGGGAGCCTGTCAGCCACCCCTACCTCCGGAAGCTCACTGACGGCAGACGTCCGCCGGAGGACTTTGACACAGACCTGACCAACGAGGAGAATGCGGCCCGGTGGATTATGGGAAACCCGGATGCCTACTGTAATACTGCCAACAGCAATATACTCTCGCAGGTGCTCAACAACTATGACCAGGAAACCAATGACTTCTTCCGCTGGAAGGTTTCATATTCTCAGGGCGAACTGAGCACCCTGGTAAGGGAGAGGACAGCCATTGACTTCGGACTCATAACAGCCCTGGAGCCGTTGTCAAGAGGTACATCGGGGAGGATTGTAAGGCTGAAAATTACAGGTGAAAAGAAGACTATGGTAATCGGCAAGGAGCTCGAGATCAGGAAGGCCCTCTCGAAATCACACCTGTACAGCTCTGCCTTCGTTGTGGAAACGGTTGCCGGTGAAGATGAGATGACCTTTATCCTTCACGGTGCAGGCTGGGGTCACGGTGTTGGTCTGTGCCAGATAGGAGCTGCGGTGATGGGTGCATCCGGATTTGGCTACAGGGAAATACTCAGCCACTATTTTGTGGAGGCGGAAATAATAAAAATGTACTGAGATGAAAAGAGCAACTCTCTCATTCTTGCTTCTCTGTCTTGCTGTTATTTACGCGCGGGCAGATTCATGGATCAGGATCAACCAGCTCGGCTATCTGCCAGAGTCGGTCAAGGTTGCTGTGTACATCTCCCAGGAGACCGGAACAGCCTCTTCATTCACTGTCTGCAACGCCATGACCGGTGAGCAGGTCTTCAGTGGCAGCGCTTCGGTTTATGACGGAGCCGTATGGGGGATGGCCGCTGCAGCAAGGCTCGACTTCTCCGGCCTGACTGAACCGGGGGGATACTACATTACATATGGGCGGACACGTTCGGAGACATTTCGAATCGGTGCAGGCGTCTATGACGGTACCGCTGACTTTATTCTGAACTATATCAGGCAGCAACGCTGCGGTTACAACCCCTTCCTTGCCGACTCATGCCACACGTATGACGGGATGATCGTTGATCACCCGACCCTCTCGGGGACCGTAATAGACGTATGGGGAGGTTACCATGATGCCAGTGATCACCTCAGATACACTGCCACCACCGCCACTTCGGTCTACCAGATGATGTTCGCATGGCAGAGGGCTCCGGAGATATACGGAGACACGCATGATGCTGCGGGGCTTCCCGGCAGCAACGGTATACCTGACATCCTTGATGAGGTCAGATGGGGACTTGAGTGGCTCATGAAGATGAATCCCGACAGCGGGGCGATGTACAACCAGGTGGCTGACGACCGTGACCACCAGGGCTTCCGGCTTCCGAACCTTGATAAGGCTGAATACGGTCTCGGGCCCTACAGGCCGGTTTACTTCGTGACAGGCAAACCCCAGGGGCTGGCCAGGTTCAAAAACCGCACTGAAGGCGTAGCCTCAACAGCAGGCAAATTTGCTTCGGTATTTGCCATGGGGGCAAAGATATTTGCCGGGGATGACCCGGTGTTTGCGGAGACGATGGCTGCGAAGGCCGTCGATGCCTTTGAGTTTGCACAGACAGACCCCGGCGCAACCCAGACCGCATGCAACGTCTCGCCCTATTTTTATGAGGAGGACAACTATGTTGACGACATGCAGCTTGCGGCATGGGAGCTTTACTCCCTGACCGGAGAGAACAGTTACCTGTCTCAGGCCGACTACTGGGGTACACTGGAGCCTTTCACTCCGTGGATCGAGAAGGACACTGCCCGCCATTACCAGTACTATCCCTTTGTGAACCTCGGACATGCGAACCTGGGAGAGTCCGGTACGGAGTATTCGCAGAAGTACCTTGACTTCATGCGCAAGGGGTTGGAACTCATCTACAGGCGTGATCAGAATGATGTATTCCAGGTAAAGATACCCTTTGTCTGGTGTTCCAATAACTATGTATCTGCTGCGCTTACACAGTGCAGGCTCTACCGCGAGGCCACCGGTGATACGAGGTATGACCAAATGGAAGCTGCCATGAGAGACTGGCTCTTCGGGTGCAATCCATGGGGTACATCAATGATATGCGGCCTGCCTGAGGGGGGCGACTATCCTCTTTATCCCCATTCAGCCGTGACCCGCTATCTTGGACAGACCACCACCGGCGGACTGGTAGACGGACCGATATACAGGGGTATATATGAAAGCCGCCTGGGGTTGATGCTTCTCAAACCTGATCCCTATGCAGCCTTCCAGGGCGGTAATGTTGTATACCATGATGACATTGGCGATTACAGCACGAATGAGCCAACGCTTGATGGAACAGCCGGCCTCAGCTATTACTTCTCAACGCTTGAGAAGGAGGGGAGAGCCCATAAAGAGCAGTCAGCGGGTGATGTTATTGATGCTCACGGTGCCATGATCAGGAAGGGATCGGATGAGAAGGCCATCTACCTGCTCTTCTCTGCAGATGAGTTCGGTGAAGGATTTGACCATATCCTCGAGGTGCTGAATGAAAGGAACATAAAAGGGTCATTTTTCCTGACCGGTAATTTTCTCAGGAACAGGAAGTTTGCCCCGGTCACCAGGAGGATCATTGCCGACGGACATTACGCAGGGCCTCATTCTGATGCTCATCTTCTGTATGTGCCGTGGGAGAACAGGGATACCCTTCTTGTAACAAAGGAGCAGTTTAATAACGACCTGCTGAACAATGTGATTGCCTTGAGGAATGCGGGTCTGAAAACGCAGAAGCCGCAGTATTTCCTGGCTCCCTATGAGTGGTACAACAGGGCCATCAGCCGCTGGACGGAAGAGATGGGGATGACTCTCATCAATCTCACCCCCGGTACCGGCACCGGTGCCGACTATACAAAGCCTGACATGAAAAATTACAGAAGCTCTGACTTTCTGATTGAACGGCTGTCAACGTTTGAAAAGAATGCAGCGGGCGGGCTGAACGGTGCCATGGTGCTTATACATCCGGGAACTGATCCGGCCAGAACGGACAAATTATATATCAGGCTCGGAGAGATAATTGATTATTATAACAATAAGGGATACACATTTAAAAGATTATAAATCAGCATGGCAGCACAAAATAAAACCCGTTCACCCTGGGCATGGATACCATCACTCTATCTGGCTGAAGGCTTACCCTATGTTGCGGTTAACATCATATCGGTGATTATGTACAAGCGCATGGGCATCTCAAATGCCGACATCGCCCTGTACACGAGTTTGCTGTATTTGCCATGGGTTATCAAACCGATATGGAGTCCGCTTGTAGATTTGCTTAAAACCAAAAGATGGTGGATAGTTATAACGCAGCTTGTCCTGGCAATAGGTTTTGCGAGCATCGCCCTTACAATACCGGCGTCACTCTTTTTCAAGATCACGCTGGCTTTCTTCTGGTTACTGGCATTCGGGTCAGCCACCCATGATATAGCGGCAGACGGTTTTTACATGCTCGGCCTGAATACCAACCAGCAAGCAAAATATGTGGGCATCCGCAGCACCTTTTACCGGGTTGCCACAATAACCGGGCAGGGACTTCTGGTAATTCTGGCAGGATTTCTTGAAAGCTCTTCGGGCAGGGAACCCGTCGAACTATTCATCGAGGCATCCCCTGGTTACTCCAAAACTGTTCTCGAGATGCCTCACGTTGCTGCAACACCTGAGAGCAGGGATGATCTGTATTTTTTTATTGAACACGACTCTCTCAAGATAAGCACCCAAACCGTTGACAGGGACAGCCTGAACATTCTCCTTGATTCAATCAGATCGTCCAACCTGGGTTACGGTTTTGTGCAGGCAGAGGAGCTAAAAGTCAAGAGCAAGGGGTGGTGGGCCGCAAAAGTTTCAGAACCCTTCGGGGAATGGATCCGGGAAAACTTTGGAGAGGAGAGAGGCAGTGTTGCATCAGTGACCGGAAGCGTGGCGGTTGTTCCCGTCAGGCTGTCCGGCTCACCCGAACCCGGGGAGAAGGTAGTCCTGAATACCGTCCAGAAAAAGGGAGACAAGAGCATCGCTCTCATCCAGGGAGGCCATCTTGTCTTCAATGAATCGAACTGGGATAATCCGGCCTACATGGTATTCCAGGCTGACTCCAAGCTTACCGGTAATACGTCAGTCAATTATGAGGGGCTGTCGGGAAACATCCCTATGTCCTGGGCAGTCACTTTCTTCGTCCTTGCAGGGTTGTTCTTTGTGCTGAGTTTCTGGCATAGGTTTGTCCTGCCCAGGCCTGATTCCGATGCACCCCGTGAAGATCTGAAACCCTCAGATGTTCTGGTGGAGTTCGGGCGCACATTTGCGACTTTCTTCCGTAAACCGCAGGTTGGGGTAGCCCTCTTCTTTATGCTCACTTTCCGGTTTGCGGAAGCGCAGCTGCTGAAGCTGATCAATCCATTCCTTCTCGATCCCATTGACAAGGGAGGCCTGGGGCTGACTACCGGAGAGGTGGGGCTTGTTTATGGAACAATTGGGATAATCGGTCTTACGGCGGGAGGTATAATCGGAGGTGTAGTGGCAGCCGCCGGCGGCCTGAAAAAATGGTTGTGGCCGATGACCCTGAGCATGCTTCTGACCGCAGCAACCTTCCTGTACCTGAGTTTTACCCAGACGGACAATCTGCTTATTATTAATATATGTGTTTTTATCGAGCAGTTTGGCTACGGCTTCGGGTTTACCGCATACATGCTTTACCTGATATACTTCTCCGAGGGGAAATACAAGACAGCACATTATGCCATCTGTACCGGATTCATGGCACTTGGAATGATGCTGCCCGGATTATTTGCGGGCTGGCTGCAGGAGCAACTGGGTTACAACCACTTCTTTCTGTGGGTAATGATCTGCAGCATTGTACCGCTGATTGCGGTGTCACTGCTCAGAATAGATCCTTCATTCGGTAAAAAGAGCACCAAGTAGTACTGTAAATGGTCACATTTGATGAAACCGGATGTAAGATTTGACAGCCTGCAGAAAGAGCTGGATGGTGATCTATACACTGACACCACGCAGCGGATACTGTATGCGACGGACGCTTCGGCGTACCGCGAGATCCCGCTTGCAGTTACGAGGCCTGCCGGGAGTGACGACATAAAGAAGATACTTGCCTTTGCCCGCAGCGAGGGCACCTCCATTATCCCCCGCGGCGCCGGCACCTCACTGGCAGGACAGGTAGTGGGTCCGGGCATAGTTGTGGACATCAGCAAATACATGAACCGCATACTGGAATTCAATTCTGCGGAGCGATGGGTGAAAGTTGAGCCTGGTGTGATACTGTCAGAGCTGAACTTTTACCTTGCTCCATATCAGCTGCAGTTCGGGCCGGAAACCTCTACAGCGAACCGGTGCTGCATGGGCGGCATGCTGGGCAACAACTCTTGCGGCGCTCATTCGCTCATCCACGGCAGTGTCAGAGACCATATCCTCGAGGTTGATGCCATCCTTTCAGACGGATCTGAGGCTCACTTCGGAGCCCTGACAACGGAAGAGTTCAGGGCAAAGTGCGACGGTGACCCTGCCCTCCTTGAGACACAGATCTACAGGAACCTCCGTGACACTCTCTCTGACAGCCGCAATGCGGAGGAGATAAGGAAGGAGTTCCCCCACCCGGAGCTGCGGCGCCGCAACAACGGTTACGCTCTCGACTCGCTGCTGATGACAGACCAGTTCACCGGCAACGGCGAAAAGCTGAATGTTTGTAAGCTTCTTGCAGGGTCGGAGGGGACCCTGGCCTTCACCACCGCGATGAAGCTGAACCTGGTGCCGGTGACGGAACAGAAGACCGGGCTCCTGTGCGCCCACTTCAGCAGCCTCCAGCATGCCGTCAGGGCCAATATCCTCGCCCTCAGACACAATCCCGCAGCTATTGAACTGATTGATGACTATATTCTTAACTGCACAAAAGACAACATAGAGCAGAGCCGCAACCGTTTCTTCGTGAAGGGCGACCCGAAGGTCATTCTCATAATTGAGATAACCAGGCCGACCGTGGATGAGATTGAGAAGACAGCTGCCGCGATGGAGAATGATATGGCCTCTGCCGGATACGGCTTCCACTTTCCTCTTGTGACTGAACCCGATGAGATGGCAAGGGTCTGGGAGCTTCGCAAGGCGGGGCTCGGCGTGTTGCTCAACATCCCGGGTGCAAAGAAAAGCGTTCAGGTGATTGAGGATACTGCCGTTCTGCCGGAGCTCTTCCCCGATTATATTGAAGAGGCGGGAGAGGTTCTGAAAAAATACAGGCTGAGCTGTGCCTACTATGCCCACATTGCTACGGGAGAGCTGCACCTCAGTCCGCTGCTCGACCTCAAGGATCCGGATGACATCCGCACCTTCCACGGCCTGGCGGAGGATATCGCCCGGCTCGTCAAGAAGTATCGCGGCTCCCTGAGCGGTGAACATGGCGACGGCAGGCTCAGGGGTGAATTCATACCCCTGATGCTGGGTCCGCATAACTACGGATTGCTTAAGGAGGTGAAGAGAACATGGGATCCGCACAACCTTTTTAACCCCGGCAAGATAACTGATACGCCTCCCATTACTGAGAACCTGAGGTATCCCGCAGGCGTCAGGACCCGTGTGCCGGGACTGGTCTTTGAGTTCCCGGAGGAGGAGGGTCTTCTCTATGCCACCGAAAAGTGCAGCGGGTCAGCCGACTGCCGCAAGAGCGCCCTCATGGGCGGCACCATGTGCCCCACCTTCATGGCCACGGGTGATGAGGACAAGTCGACCCGTGCCAGGGCCAACATCCTCCGTGAGTTTCTGACAAGGTCGGATAGGAAGAACCGCTTTGACCACGAGGAGATCTACCGGGTGATGGATCTCTGCCTCTCATGCAAGGCCTGCAAGTCGGAGTGTCCCTCCAATGTTGACGTGGCCAAGTTCAAGGCAGAGTTCATGCAGCACTATTATGACATCCACCATGTGCCCTTCCGTGCCTGGCTGATAGCATGGCTGCCACGACTCTATGCGCCTGGGATAATGGTCCGTCCGTTAACCAATTTCCTGACGGGTACATCCCTCTTCAAGCGGATGATAGGATTTTCCGTCAACCGTCCGATACCGGCTCTCTCACCGGTCACACTTAGGGGATGGAAGAGAAGACATGAGCGGAAGCCGGATGCGGTGAACGGCAGGAAGGGCAGTGTATGCCTCTTTGCCGATGAGTTCACCAACTACAATGAAAGTGATATCGGCATCAAGGCGGTGATGCTGCTTGAGCGACTGGGGTACGAGGTGGTCATCCCCCGCCACCAGGAGAGCGGCCGGACCTTCCTGTCGAAGGGTCTGCTTAGGTCGGCACGCAGGATTGCAGTAAAGAACATTGTCATGCTCAGGGACCTGGTCTCGGATGAGAGGCCGCTGATAGGCATCGAGCCGTCGGCGCTGCTTACCTTCCGTGATGAGTACCCGGAGATTGCCGGCAGCGCCCTTGCGGGCGATGCCAGGGCCATCGCCCGCAACGCCCTCCTCTTTGAGGAGTTCATCTGCAGGGAGATGGATAAGGGAAACATCTCTTCGGCACAGTTTACGGACCAGCCCCTGAAGGTCCTCCTGCACGGTCACTGCCAGCAGAAGGCTATTGCCTCAATAGCACCCACCATCAGGATGCTCTCAATGCCCGTCAACTATCATGTTGAGGAGATAAATGACGGCTGCTGCGGCATGGCAGGGGCTTTCGGATATGAAAAGGAACACTATGACCTGAGCATGAAGATAGGTGAGATGGTACTCTTCCCGGCAGTGCGCAGTGCTGCCGCGGATACTGTCATCACCGCGCCAGGAACATCATGCCGGCATCACATAGCTGACGGAACCGGGAAAAAAGCCATTCACCCCGTGGAGGTGATGTACGATGCTCTGAAAAAATAAACGAAGGAGTCCAAATAAAAGGAAATATGAATACTGCAGGATTCAGCAAAGTTGAGCAGGCATTCTTTGACCGTTCGGGACGGGAAAAGACAACGACAAAAATGCCTTATGTGGTGGTTAAGAATTTTCCAGGTCTCGGACTCCTGACAGCACTCAGGTTCCTGGAATGGGTAGCCGGGAATCCGGACGGAGTAATCAGTCTCCCCACAGGGAAGACACCGGAATATTTTATCAAGTGGACTCAGTACCTGCTCAATAACTGGGGAAAACCTGAGGCGAAGAAGATCAGGGAGGATAACGGTCTTTTCCTGAAAGAGAGACCCTCGCTGCGAGGACTGCATTTTGTACAGATCGATGAGTTTTACCCGATCAACCCACGTCAACACAACAGCTTCTTTGACTATGTAAGCAAATACTACATCGGAGGCTTCGACCTTGACCCTGCAAAAGCCCTGCTTATTAATACCGATGAGATTGTTCTTGCCGAGGGGAAGCACTTCTCAGAGGTTTTTCCCGACAACCTCATCGACCTCTCACTGAGGAACAGGGAGGCACTCAATCCCTTCGAGAAACTGCAGCAGGCTTCAATATTCAAAATTGACAACTGGTGCACCAACTATGAAAAGAAGATACGGGAGCTTGGAGGCATAGGGTTCTTCCTTGGAGGCATCGGCCCCGACGGCCATATAGCCTTCAACACCAGGGGCAGTGACCATAACTCCGCCACACGACTGACCGCAACCAACTTTGAGACCCAGGCTGCATCAGCAGGTGACCTGGGAGGGATAGAGGTGTCACGGACGAGGCTGGTGATAACAATAGGCCTGGGAACAATAACCTTTAACCCGGATGCCGTATCAATAATATTTGCCGCCGGTGATGCCAAGGCACATGTGGTGAAGCATGCCCTCGAAAACGAACCTGACAACCTTTACCCGGCAACGGTGCTGCAGAGTTTGAGAAACGCCCGCTTCTATCTCACCGAAGGAGCCTCCGTGCAGCTTCATGACACAATTGAGAGATACTACAGGGGGGGCGACTGGAATTTTGAAAAGACCGAAAGGGCAATCTTCGACCTTTGTCAGAAGATTGATAAGTACGCTCATAAGCTGGAACCCGCTGATCTCATAAATGATGAATACTGTTCGCTTATTCCTGACCTGAGCCTTGAAAGGGTCAATGATGTGATTGAGTCGACCAAGAAAAAGATTGAAGCCGGACTTAAGAGGGAACATAATACCACTTTCTTTCATACAGGCCCTCACCATGATGACATCATGCTGGGTATTTTCCCTGCAATCATCCCGCAGCTGCGGGAGATCACCAATAAATTTCACTTTTCCATTCTGACATCGGGATTTACTGCTGTGACCAACACCATGCTTCTCGGGCTGCTTGAAGAGACGCTTCGTCTCATCTCTATAGGCAAGATCCAGATGCTGGATTATCCTGACTTTTTCGAGGCAGGGTATAGGTTCAAGTGGGATAAGGATGTGAGTCATTACCTTGACAAAGTGGCTGACAAGGATACTTCCGGCAAGCTCAGGGGTGTATGCCACAGGATCGTCAGGGCTATGGTGGAGATCTACAGACTGCGTTCAAAGGATGAACTGGTGGATCAGATCCGGAAGGATATCGATCTGATTAATGCCAGCTACAGCGGTGAGAAGAACCCGCCTGACATACAGAGGCTTAAAGGGATGCTCAGGGAGTTTGAGGAGGAGCTTGTCTGGGCTCACTATGGCGTGCCTGTGAGGAACATTGAGCACCTGAGACTGGGTTTCTATACGGGTGACATCTTCACCCAGCAGCCTGACCGCAACAGGGATGTGGAACCGATACTGCAGAGTCTCCGGCGTATACAGCCGACAGTGATCAGTCTTGCATTCGATCCTGAAGGATCGGGGCCCGACACTCACTACAAGGTGCTGCAGGCCATTGCAGAAGCTTTGAGGCAGTGGAGCCAGGAGAAGGACCTTTCAGAACTGAGGATAATAGGGTACAGGAATGTATGGTTCAGGTTTCTGCCCTTCGAGGCCAATGTCTTTGTGCCTGTGTCACTCAACTCCATGGCAGTTTTAAACCAGTCGTTCCGCGACTGCTACGTCAGCCAGGTGAATGCCTCATTCCCAAGTCCTGCCTATGACGGTCCGTTCAGCGATCTGTCACAGCAGGTATGGGTTGAGCAGTTCAAGCAGGTGCAGCTGATACTGGGCAAGGACTTCTTCTATGAGAATGAGAGTCCCAAGATCAGGGGCACGCACGGCATGGTCTATTATAAGCAAATGTATATCAATGAGTTCCTGCAGCATGCCCGTGAGCTTGAAAGGAGCGTCGAGGGCGAGATACTGCACTGAAACCTTCAGGGATATAGTCCTGTAAGTGCCGGTGCCCCAGGCCTGAACAACATGGGGAGAGTGTTGTTAGTACCGGCGGCGTCAGCGGTTAATCGTAGAGGAAATATTTTGATGCCGTCTCCCTGAATGCAGGGATATCATCATTCCACATACCTTCGATATCGCTCACCCTGAACGATTTGGTGAATGCTTTTCTCACTTCATCGGTACCGCACACCTTGTCGAACATCGAATGCCGTGCCGGATCGCAGATCTCAAACAGGTTTTTATCGGGCCACAGGGTGTGGGCCTCCTGCATTATGTAGAATTGCAGCAGTGAAAGAGGTGCTGCGGAAGGATCAGTGAAATGTATCTGCACGCCATGGACCATCTTTCCCTGAAGCGTGCTGTAGTAGGGCTTGTAATGGGTCGGTCTGAAGATCACTCCCGGAAGATTAAGCCCGTTAAGGCTGTTGGCCAGGGAGTCAGCGTTGATCCACTCAGCGGCAAAGGTCTGAAACGGGATGGTATAGCCCACGCCTATGCTCACGGCATACAATTCGCCGGCTATTCCCGTAACGGGGTAGAATATCGGTGAATCCTTATGGGGTACATGGGGTGATGAAGGTACCCAGGGCAGTCCTGTCTCCTCGAAATACATGCTCCTTGACCAGCCACTCATTTTCACCACCTGCAGGTCGCATTTAACACCGCCTGTAAGCATTCCCTCGCCGTTGAGGAACATGGCCAGTTCGCCTGCTGTCAGTCCATGTAAATAAGGTATGGCAAACTGACTCACAAACGAGAAGAAGCCGGGCCGGGTGACGACGCCCTCCATGCGGACCCCTCCGAGAGGATTGGGTCTGTCAAGCACCACGATGGGAATGCTGTTCTCCGCGGCAGATTCCATAAGCAGGCCGAGGGTACTTATATAGGTATATGATCTTGATCCGATGTCCTGGATATCATATACCAGGATATCTATATCCTTCAGCATCTCTTTCGTTGGTTTGCGGGTCTTTCCATAGAGACTGTACACGGGAAGGCCGGTTGACGGGTCTGCCTCCGAGCTGACGTGTTCTCCGGCGGTGAACTCACCTCTTACGCCGTGCTCAGGGCCGTACAGCGCAACAAGTTTTACCTCAGGCGCATTAAAGAGAATGTCTACAGTTGATCTTAGCCGGCTGTCAACACCTGTCGGATTAGTGACCAGGCCAACTTTCCTGCCCTTGAGAATCTCAAAGTTGCTCTTCACCAGGTTCTCCAGGCCTGTCTCTACGGTCTGCCCGCTCGTCACTCCGGTAACAGCAGCTGTCAGGATGACTACCATCCCGATCCTTGCCACATTTTTGCCAATTTTATTCATCACTATATTATTTATATAACTTTTAACTCAAGCTCTTTAGTCACTCTAGCTCACTCTGGTTCACTTTAGTCACTCTAGTTCATTTTGTCACTCCGAACTTAAAAAAATTGCATTACAAATTAAATTAATTCAATTAACTATTGACTTGAATGTTATTAATATTTATTTTTGGATTTGTAAGATGTAATACAACTTTCATGAAGCACTTCAACTACCTTATCCTCTTATTATGTGTGATTCAGCTCGCGGGATGTCAGGAAAAAGAGGTTCCTGCCGACTTGCAGGAACAGCTTGATTCGATCGCAGCTGTCATGGTACCCCAGCACGCAGAAGCCCTTTGTGACGTAAACCTTGTCATGGGAGAGGGCGGAAGCATCATCGTAAAAGGTGAGACCAACCTTCCCCGGGCGAAGGAAGAGATACTTGCAATGCTTGGCAAATCGGGTTACGCTTTCACTGACAGCATCACAGTGTTGCCTGATCCTGCGGTTATGGAAAACCCATGGGGACTGGTGTCGGTCAGCGTATGCAACATACGGACAAAACCGGCTCATGCTGCCGAGATGGCTACACAGGCACTGATGGGTACGCCTGTGAAAATTCTCAACAAGCGAGGGGGATGGCTGATGGTGCAGACACCTGATTCCTATATAGGATGGACCGATGACCCGGTAGTTGAGTTGAGTGATAGCGCACTGGTTACCTGGAAACAGACCGGGAGACTGATATACCTCAAAAACACCGGCGTGATCACTGACGCTGACGGGATGATTGTTTCAGACATCGTCTTCGGAGTCATTCTCGAAAAAACCGGTGAGCAGAGGGATCAATTCAGTGTCAGGCTTCCTGACGGAAGGGAGGGTCTCGTCAAAAAAAGTGAAGTGACGGATTTCAGGGTATGGGCTGAGAAAACTGAACCTGACCCTGGCACAATGATAAAATTTGCCCGCACCTTTCTCGGCACTCCTTACCTATGGGGTGGTACATCTACCAAGGGAGTGGATTGCAGCGGATTTACAAAAACAATTTATTACTCAGCAGGACTGATACTTACGCGTGACGCTTCAGGGCAGTTCAGGTACGGTCAGGAGATTAACATTGAAAACGGGTATGAATCGCTAGCCCCCGGCGATCTTCTGTTTTTCGGAAGGGTCAGGGACGGAAGGCCAAGGATCACACATACAGGAATGTATATAGGAGACAATGAGTTCATTCACTCATCGCGGTTGGTCAGGATCAACAGCTTTGACTCAACCAGGGTAAACTACAGCGGATATCTGCTGGAGATCCTGCAGGGCGCAAGAAGGATCGCCGGTGTTTCTCCCGGAGAAGGATTTGTACGTGTCTCACAGCACAGCTGGTATTTTTAACATGAAGAAAAGAGATTTTATCAAGATCGGAGGCCTCGCGGCAGGGGCAATGATGGTTGGCTGCACATCACCGTCAGCCGACGGCAAAGGCAGAAATGGAGGCTCGGTGAAAAGTGGCAGCGGGGTTTTAAAGCTTAGCTACAGGCCCTATGAGCTTCAGCTCAGGCATGTTTTCACTGTGGCAACGAACTCCAGAACAACAACTCCAGTGGTGCTTACTTCGATTGAGTATGACGGGGTCACCGGTTACGGTGAGGCCTCAATGCCACCCTACCTGGGAGAGAGTCATGAATCGGTTTTGAATTTCCTTTCAAAGGTGAACCTGGAACAGTTCAGTGATCCGTTCCTTATGGAGGATATTCTTACATATATAGAAGGTGTGATGCCAGGCAACTATGCTGCGAAGGCGTCGCTGGACATCGCCCTGCATGACCTTACCGGCAAGCTTCTTGAGCAGCCCTGGTTCAGGCTGTGGGGGCTGAACCCGGTAAAGACGCCTCTGACAAGCTTTACCATTGGTATCGATACTGCTGAAGTAGTTAAGGAGAAGACCCTCGAAGCCAGCGCCTTCAAAATGCTGAAGATCAAGCTGGGGCGCGACAATGACAGGGAGATGATAGAGACGGTGAGGTCAGTGACCGATGTTCCGATATTCGTCGACGTGAATCAGGGCTGGAAAGACAGGGTTTATGCCATGGAGATGGCTCATTATCTGAATGAGAACAATTGCCTGTTCATTGAGCAGCCCATGCCTAAGGAGCAGATTGATGACATCGCCTGGCTCACTGCAGGCAGTCCGCTGCCCATAGTTGCCGATGAAGCACTTCAGACTGTCAGCCAGCTGCTGTCGATGAAAGGGATATATTCCGGCATCAACATCAAGCTTATGAAGTGCGGCGGGATGCATGCCGCATACAAAATGATAACCATGGCGAGGCAGATGGATATGAAGGTCTTAATAGGTTGTATGACCGAAACTTCATGCGCGGTCTCGGCCGCCGCACAGCTGTCTCCGCTGGTCGATTGGGCTGATCTGGATGGTAACCTGTTGATAAGTAATGATCTATATGACGGGATGACTGTGGTTGACGGCAGGGTCACACTGCCTGACAGACCCGGCATCGGAATTATTGAGAAAAAAAGTGAGAATTTGTAATACAACTTTTAAAATATATTGATATCTTGCTTTGCAGAAGGAGATCAATAAGCATCAAAAAGAAAACCTGATAAATTCTATTTTAACATCAATTCCAATACTTTTTCATTTTTCACTTTAAGAGAATAATTGATGCGGAATAAAGCACACATGGAGGCTGACCACTTCCTGAATAATGAGACACAGTTTCATCTTGGCATTTTGCCAACGGAGCAGGCAAATCCAAAGACCCGAAACCTTGACAAGATTTTTGCTGAAAGTACCCGCGAGGGAGTGAAAACCCTGCTGTCAGTAGACATGGATATATATCCTATGGCTCAAAGGATTTTCAGGGGGAAGGAGTATGACAGGCTCGTAAAGGCCGGAGTGAAGGCAATTTCTGAGGGGAAAAAGATAGTTTTTTCGGGTTGCGGAGCCACAGGCCGGTTAAGTATCCTGCTGGAGTCTTTCTGGAGATGCTTTTTCAGAGATCTTCATCAAAAATATCCGGATATCTATGATAAGGTAAAGCATGTTGAGAACTCCGTATTCAGCATTATGACAGGAGGCGATTATGCACTCATCAGGGCTGTGGAGTATTTTGAGGACTACCAGGAATTTGGCAGACAGCAGGTCAGGGAACTGAACGTTATTGAAGGAGACATACTTGTGGCCATCACCGAAGGAGGAGAGACCTCGTCAGTTCTGGGTACCCTGGCTGAAGCTGCTGACCGTGGTGCTGAAGTATTCCTGATGTTCAATAACCCCGCCGACATTCTCTGCAAATATATTGAGCGCTCCAGGATAGCTATCGAAGATCCGAGGGTGACTGTGCTGGACCTGTACTGCGGACAAATGGCAATTGCAGGTTCTACAAGAATGCAGGCTACAACTTCAGAACAGCTTATTGCCGGCGCTGCCCTGGAATCAATTCTGGGTCACTATTTCAGGGGGTTGCTTTCCGCCGAAGAACTGGAACTGCTGAATATCAGAGAGACAGACTATGCTGAGGCATATAATAAAATGCTCAGTGAGCTCCTTTCCGGGAAAAATCCTGAGATTATCGGAGAATATATCCTGATGGAGAAAAGCACCTACCAGAAAAACGGTCTTGTTACCTATTATGGAAACTCTTTAATGCTCGATATTTTTACTGATACTACCGAACGTTCTCCGACATTCATGCTGCCGCCTTTCAGGAAATATGACGACACCGTATCACCGCCGTCATGGGCTTTCGTCAAGAACCCTCTTCTGCCTACTACTGAAGCCTGGGCGAACGTTCTGGGGCGTGCCCCGAGATGCCTTGAGTGGGATGGGAAACTTTACATGAAAATGAAAGCTCCACAGGCTCTCATATCAGACCCGCCTCTTCTGGATGTATCACAAATTCTTAAATTTCAGATAGGTAACGAAGAAGATAATTCACGGATCTCAAAAAAACCCAATGTTGCTGTTAATGTTATAAGCCGCGTGGAATTATCAAGACCAGAATTTAAAGATTACCAGGCTGCCTTCAACGAAGCTGCTGAGAAGTATCAGGGCAGGTCTGCAATGATTATAGGAACATGCGATGAAGCTGCCAATTATAAGATCTCCTGTTCACCACAGAATTCGGTGTTAAATCTGATGGACCGACTGGCAGTCAAGATCGTCCTGAATACGGTTTCGACCGGAACAATGGTTGTGATGGGCAGAGTTATGGGCAACTGGATGAGCTGGGTTGATGTTACCAATAAGAAACTGAAAGACAGAGGAATAAGACTTATTTCCGACATATGCGGAATAAGCTACAAGGATGCCTGTTATGCGCTTCATGAATCATTGGAGGAACTGAAATCATTTGATGTTTCAACCGGTGAAAAGCCTTCTCCGGTACAGTATACAATTAAAAGGATCAATCTTCAGGGCAGGTCTGAAAATGGAATTGTTGAGAAAATTAGTAACTTGTAATACAACTTTAATGGAAATTTGTATCTTGCCTCAAGGATAGGAGCCAGTTTTCCAGCTATTATATATAACCTAATTAATACTATTTAACCCTAAATCCAATCACATGAGAACAAAACTATTAATGTTGTTTGCGGTTTTGGGACTGATGCTTTCACAAAGCATTTATGCTCAGCCTAAGACCGTGACAGGGACTGTCACAGACGCCACGACGGGAGAAACGTTGCCGGGTGTCAACGTGATAATCAAGAACACCACAACCGGTACGAGTACCGACCCGTTCGGAAACTACTCGATCAGCGTTGCCCCGGGGCAGGTGTTGATATTCAGCTCTCTGGGATACGCCAACTACGAAGTAACCGTAGGGGCGGGTAACAGGATAAGCGTCGGCCTCACCCCGGATGTCCAGATGATAGAGGATGTGGTGATCACATCCGAGTTCGGGATGAAGCGTATATCACGAGCAGTCGGTTCATCAGTTCAGAACGTCAAAGCCTCTGACATTGTTGAATCGGGGCGTGATAACTTTATCACTGCACTGCAGGGACGTGTTGCCGGTATGACCGTCGGGTCAACCAGCGGCGCTCCCGGAGCTTCAACAAAGGTTGTGCTGAGGGCCATTACCTCTATCTCGGGGAATAACCAGCCGCTCTATGTCATTGACGGTATCCCGATGAACAACTCGACATTTGACCCTCTCGGCATGGCTGACAACGGAGCAAACTTCTCTGTCCGGGACCTCGACTTCTCATCGCGGGGTAATGACTTCAACCCGCAGGACATTGAATCGATGACGGTGCTCAAGGGCGCTGCCGCTGCCGCTCTGTACGGTTCGGATGCATCCAACGGTGCCATCATCATTACAACAAAAAAAGGTCAGGCAGGCAGGGGCAAGGTCTCCTACAGCAACTCTTTCCGCTGGGATCAGGCATATGGTTATCCTGAACTGCAGGACAAATACACCCACGGTTATTACGGATCGAACAACTATTATTATACCTACCGGTTCGGAGGCGAATATGTTCCGGGTATGACATTGTATGATAACATCTCAGCCATACTGCAGCCCGGTTTTACACAGCGTCACAATATTTCGGTTGAAGGAGGTTCTGACAGGGTGACCCTGCGTGCATCCGCATCAACCCTTAACCAGCAGGGGGTTGTAAAGACCTCTGATTATACCAGATTCAACCTCTCACTCTCCGGTAGAGCTGAGGTTACCGAATGGATGACCGTGGAGGCTTCGATGCAGTATGCTTCCACCGAGAACAACAAGGTGCCCATCGGGCTAAGCTCACCTTTGAGGTATGCAATGTTCTGGCCGATGGTTTCCGACATGTCAGAATGGCTTGATGAAGACGGATCACACATGGCCACACCCGAGTATTACCTTGATGCAGACATGCTGAATCCGCTTTTCGGACTTTACAGGAACAAGCTCTGGGATGACTCTGACCGTTTCATTTCAAACGTATCGGCAACACTCGTCCCGGTTGAGAATACTTTCATACGGGCACAGGTCGGCTGGGACGTTGGTATGCAGACATACATTGCCACAAGGCATCCTTATTATGATACATATCAGGACGGAACCGGCATTTACAATATTTCAAAGTCGAACTTCTCCGACCCGACTCTCAACGTTCTTGCAGGATATGCGAACGAATTCCTTGATGACAAGGTTTCTGTATCGGCCCAGGTTGGCTATCACCAGCTGGAAAACGGTGTTACCCGCCTTGGTACTTACGGAACAAAATTTGCCGTTGTCGACTTCCAGTCAATCAACAACTGCGATCCGTTGTCAATCAGCTCTTCGCAGCGTCATACGAAAAGAAGGATACAGGCTATCTCCGGTCAGCTAGAACTGGGATATAACCAGATGGCTTACCTGACCTTCCGTGCAAGAAATGACTGGTCATCAACGCTTCCCGTGGAGAACAACCGTTATTTTTATCCTGCTGTTGAGGCATCATTCATTGCCACGGAACTGCCTTTCCTCTCAGGGAACAATATTGTCAATTATCTCAAGCTCCGCGGTTCAATTGCTCAGGTTGGCAAGGATGCCGGTCCGCTTGAGATCGATCCCCAGCTTGAAGCTACCGGGCTCACCGGCGGCGGATACAAGTACGGGTTCACCGGCCCCAACAAGAATCTGAGGCCTGAGATCACCACCTCAAAGGAGATAGGTTTTGAAGCCCGTTTTGTTGATGACAGGATCAATGCCGATTTTACCTATTTCTGGACACACTGCGATGACCAGATAGTAAAGAGCTTCCGTCTGAGTTACGGAACAGGATTTGTGCTTAACAACATGAACGTTGGTACTTTTGAAACATGGGGATGGGAAGCACTCCTGGGGGCTGATGTCATCAAAATGGGCAACGGCCTGCGCTGGAATGTGGGCGTCACTGCATCACATACCGAATCGGAAGTTGTTTACCTTCCGGCAAACGTAACGGAGTATTATAACGCCTATACATGGAACACTGGTAACATACGTAACGGTGTGATGGTCGGCTACCCTGTAACCACCATTACAGGAAGGGCATTCCTCCGCAATGATGCCGGAGATGTGCTTATCAGCCCGACCAGCGGTCTCCCGGTTGTCAGCGGAGTATGGAGTGTTCTCGGTGACCGCGAACCCAAACTGCGCTTCGGCATAACTTCCAGCCTCTACTACAAGGGACTGAGTTTTTCAGCAATGTTTGCCGGCCGGTACAAGGCTACCGTGGTCAACGGTACCAAGCGCGACATGATGCTCAGAGGCTACAGTCTTGAGTCGGTTGAACTTAGAGAGAGTCCACCGGTTGTCTTTCAGGGAGTCCTTCAGGACGGCAATGAGAACACGGCAAATCCGACACCAAATAACATTGCCGTTGATTACAACCTCTACTCAACCACATACTCTGGCAATGATGAGGACTGGATACAAGAAAATGTGCATTACCTGAGACTTCAGGAGCTTCGGCTTGGATATAACCTGCCGTCAAAATGGCTTGAAAAAACAGTCATCTTATCGCAGGCAAGCGTATTCGTAACCGGTAATGACCTGTTTGTTGCAACAAACTATTCAGGGATTGATGCAGTAGGAAACACGATGTCTGCAGCCGGCGGCGGAACCGGCGGTGAGGGCATCGACGTATGGGCTCTTCCCAGTCCGAGAGGCTACTCGATCGGATTAAGCTTGACTTTCAAATAATTGACAACCAGAAAACATTGAAACAATGATAAAAAAGACATCAATTTCCGTTCTTTTGCTGGCGTCGTTCATGTTCATGACCACAAGTTGTGAAGATTATCTCGATGTCAACAAAAACGTGGATGCTCCCGATTACGTTGAAGGCTATCTGTACCTTGCGGGGATCATTCAGCAATACCAGGGAATGTACTGGGATGTACGGGCGACAGGTTCGCTGGCACAGATGATGGGTAGTTCAGGCTATCCCAATTTTGCCAACCATTATTACTATACCGGCAGTGATGCAGGAGGTGAGCAGTGGCGCGTAGCCTACTGGCTCCATGGCATGAACCTCGAGAATATGATCAACCAGTCGATTGAGGAGGAGCAGTGGACTCTTGCGGGTATCGGTTATGCCATCAAGGCCTATACCTGGGATCAGCTGACCAAGTATCACGGTGAGCTTATCCTGAAGGATGCCTTTGTCCCCGGTCTCCTCTCACACAGGTATGACTACCAGGATACTATCTACTCTGCAGTAAGGGATTGGGCCTACAAAGCCGTCGAATATCTTGAGATGCCCGATGCAACCGGTTATGGCACAAAGATCAGCGCCAATGATTATATCTATGGCGGCGACAAGTCGAAGTGGGTAAAATTTGCATACGGCGTCATCGTACGAAACCTCGCATCCCTCTCCAACAAGTCGGATTTCACTACTGCCTATGCACAGGAGCTTATCTCGGCAGCAGGCAAGTCATTTACCTCCTCTGCAGATGATGCAACAGTTAAAGTCGCCGGTGGCGGAGCTGCTGCTGCACAGTCATCCTATAATAACTTCTGGGGTACGGTAAGGGTTAGCCTGTCACGATCTTACTTCCAGCATGAGTATGCTGTGCAGGTTTTCACCGGAACGGTACCTGTATATGATGAAACAACAGGTAACAAGGTCACAGCTCCGACTGGCAGCGCAACACCTTATGAGCTGGCTGCAAATCAGATTATCTGCGACACCAACGTCATGCAGGCCGGTCATTATGACCCGCGTGTGGCAGTAAAACTTGCTACCATAGATGATCCTAATTATGATCAGATTGATGTCATCAACAGCATCAAGAGACGTAAGTACTACGGCGGAAGCTTTACCAGCGTCACCGGTCCTATAGGTACAGCGCCTTCATTCTACGGAAGGAACGCTGTCTCGTCAACCACGCTCGACGGCAAAGGCCGCTGGCTCTACAGGGATGACGCACCATATATCCTTATGACCAATGCTGAAATTAAATTCTGTCTTGCAGAAGCATACTGGAAGATGGGTATGAAGGCTGAAGCCCTCCAGGCATTCAAGGATGGAGTGGCAGCTGACATGGATTTCACTGGCACGTACATCTTTTCCGGAACCAAGGGACAGGCTGTTGGCGGTGACAAGATCACCAAGGCAGTATTCACCTCTGCCGCCGCTGAATATCTTGCAGGTCCCTATGTCAACGGACTTGATATTGCCGACTTCACCCTGTCACATATCATGATGCAGAAGTGGGTTGCCCTCTATCCATGGGGCGCAGGTGAAGCATGGGTTGATCTGAGAAAGTACCACTATGACATTGACTATACCGGTGATTATCCGGCAAGCGGCAATGGCTGGGATCTCTCCACCCTTAACCAGAAATGGGATACCGATCCCGATAAAGTTTATAAGGGACTCTATCTGTTGCCTGCACAGGTGACAAGCCGCAGGGGAACTTATAATACTTTCAATGAGGGATCTCCCTGTTACAGGATACGTCCGCGTTACAACTCTGAATATA
>CAZHTG010000014.1:6455-63968 GCA_964535795.1 uncultured Rikenella sp. | reverse complement strand
ACAAAGCAAAGGATGAAGTTTATGAGAAACTTCCAGCTTGCTGCAAGTATGACCGCACAGAGATTAAAAAGAATTGACAGGCGACACCAGGGGCAAAGACAGGTATTTTGAGTCGGGTTTTCGACATTAAAGAGTTCAGCAGACCTTCACGTTTTTTTTTACGGGAATACTGTTAAAAGTTGCCATATCAGTTTGTATCTTTCTCAACTGAACACAGACTGTAACAGAGGTATGGAAACGATAAAGCATATTCTGGAGACTGTAATCTTTCGTGTGGGGAAATACGAGATCATGACCTCAACGCTGTTGATTGTTCTTCTGATATTTGTTGCCACTAAAGTCCTGTTGTGGATTATCAGAAAGGCGATATTCAGAAAAAGGAGTCTCGAAAGGATAGAGATGAGCAATGCCTACTCGCTCTATCAGATCATCAAATACCTGGTCTGGATTATCTCGATACTCTTTATTATGCAGACACTCAGCATCAGCATTACCGTGCTCCTGGCCGGTTCTGCGGCGCTGCTTGTCGGAATAGGACTTGGCCTTCAACAGACATTCAATGATTTTATCTCCGGCATTATCCTGCTTATTGAAGGAACAACAAAAGTAGGAGATGTGCTGGAGGTTGACGGCCAGGTGTTAAAAATTCAGGAAATAGGAATACGCACATCAAAAGGACTGTCGCGTGACGACATTGTGGTAATTATTCCCAACTCGTACATTACTACCAACAAAGTGATCAACTGGAGCCATCAGTCGATGAAGACACGCTTCCGGATCAATGTCGGGGTAGCCTACGGAAGTGACGTGGACCTGGTCATTAAGGTTCTTGAGAAAAGCGCCCTGGAGCATCCGGAAATCAGCGATAAGGAACATATCGAGGCACGTTTTGTAGATTTCGGCAACTCTTCACTCGACTTCCAGCTGCTTTTCTTCAGTGACAATGTATTCCGTATCGAGAAGGTGAAGAGTGAGATAAGAAAGATCATCAACCGTAAGTTCATTGAGAATAAAATAACAATCCCGTTCCCGCAAATTGATCTTCACGTGAAGGATATCCCCCAACCATAAAATCTGAGGGGTAAGCTGGCAGCGGACATAGTTCTGAAAACAATGAAATGTAAAGAAGACAGGAACGAATTATACATAAACTTGGGGTTTAAGTACTTGTACTTAGTACGCTTCATTTTTGTTTCAGGAAATTTCTATCGTAAATGAAATTAGAAGATATAGGACTTACAGAAGAGCTCTCGCATGTGATAAAGAATCCTGACCTCTCGGGATTTGTCATCGGACGTGTAACCCAGGAACACCGTGAAAGGTATGTTGTCACTGACGGAGAGAAGGAGTATGATGCTGAGATCACGGGCAACCTGAGATACTCTGCTGAATCGAGGGAAGACTTTCCGGCTGTGGGCGACTGGGTGGCAATGACACTTTATGATTCAGGAGAGGCCTACATCAACAAGGTTCTTCCCAGGAAATCATTCCTTGCAAGAAGGGCTGTTGGCAAAACCGGTGAAATACAGATCATTGCCGCGAATATTGACACTGCCTTTATCGTTCAGGCCATCAGTAATAATTTTAGCGTCAACAGGCTGGAACGGTACCTCGCCATTTGCCATTCGGCAGGTATAGAACCGGTACTGGTGTTAAGCAAAACTGACCTGGTGACAGAGAAGGAAATAGGTTCAGCCTTAAATGAACTTGAAAGCAGGGGAAAGCAGGTAAAATATGTTCTTCTGAGCAACATAACCCGTGACGGGATAGACCGTATACCTGATTTCATCCCAAAGGGAAAAACCTGCTGCGTGGTGGGATCATCAGGAGTGGGCAAATCGACACTGATCAATAACCTGTTGCAGAGGGAGGTACTTAAAACCGGAGAGATCAGCCGCAGTACCAACAAGGGGAGGCATGTGACTGAGCATCGGGAGCTTTTTATCCTCGAAAACGGAGGTATTATTATTGATACACCCGGTATGAAGGAGCTCGGGATGACAGATATTGAGGATGGAGTCAAGACTACCTTCAGGGAAATTGCTGACCTTGCCGGAGACTGCCGTTTCCCTGACTGCAGACACATCAGCGAGGCCGGATGCGCCGTATTGGAAGCTCTGGAAAAAGGGGCGCTGGACAGAGGTTCGTATGAGAATTACGTGAAAATGCAAAGGGAGCAGGAACACTTCCATACCACCCTTGCAGAGAAACGAAAGAAGGATAAGCAATTCGGGAAGCTTGTCAAGCAGTATTATAAGATAAAGAACAAGAGAGACCCTGAATGAAAAATAGATTCATTTACAGAACGGTACCAGAATCACGGATTGCGACTTTTGACACATTCTCCATAGGTTTAAAGAAGCACCATGTAGCTGCCCTGCTTGAGTTTGATGTGACGGAAAGCAGGAGGAAGCTTCAGGAGTCAAGAAGAGGCGGGATAAATATTTCCTTCAACGGCTGGCTTGTAAAGGTGTTCGGCAATGTTTTGAAAGAACATCCGGAGGCTGCCGCATATTTGCGCGGGAAAAATAGACTTATGGTCTTTAATGATATTAATATATCGATCATTGTGGAAAAGATGATCAACGGTGAGAGGGTCCCCATTCCCGTGGTCATTGAAAAGACGAACGAAAAAACAGCGCAGGAGATAACCGCTGAGATAGATGATGCAAAGAAACAGGAGCTATCTGGCAGTGATATCGTAATCAACAGACGGAGCAGACTGTCGGAACGATACTATTACCATCTGCCGGGATTTCTCAGAAGATTAATCTGGAAGGTGATGCTCGCAAATCCCGGTTTCGCTTACAAAAAAATGGGTAACGCAGCAGTTACCTCAGTTGGGATGATGGGGAAAGTTAACGGCTGGTTCATTCACAGATCTGTTCATCCGGTATCATTTGGCGTTGGGTCTGTCATTAAAAAGCCTGTTGTGATTAACAACGAGGTCAAGATCAGGGATATACTGAATATGACCGTTCTTGTTGACCATGATCTTGTGGATGGAGCTCCCATGGTGAGAATGCTTAAGGACATTACCAATTATGTCGAAACAGGAGCTTTCGCAGACTACTAAACCCTTATATGAATTACTTTGTCGTAATGATAAGACCCCTGTATATCCATCAGGCCTCATAGATACTTCTGACCAATTTGTATAAAATGAATCAAGATCTCTACTCCGAAAGCCTCCGGTACCTTGACCTCCTTTGCAACACCATAGATGAGCGGTGTGTTGGCAGTGAAGGTAACAGGAAAGCGACGCGATTCTTAACAGATGAACTTACGCGACTTGGATGGGAGACTGAAACGGTTGAACTTGATGCGATTGACTGGAAAGACGGAGGCGCACGTTTGAGCTGCGAGGGTGAGGATTTCACTGTGTTTACAGGCCCCTATTCACTTCCCTTCAATGGAAGAGAGATACTGGTGACAGCCGGCAGCGTGGATGAACTGGAAAACATTGACTGCTACGGTAAGATCCTTCTTTTATACGGGGAGATAGCAAGGGAACAGCTCATGCCAAAGAATTTTGTCTTTTTTAATCCCGGGGAGCATCAGCAAATAATTGCACTCCTTGAACAGGGAAAGCCGGCAGCGATCATTAGCGCAACTGGCAGGAATGCAGCCCTGGCCGGCGGTGTCTATCCTTTCCCCCTGATAGAGGATGGTGACTTCAACATTCCTTCAGTATATATGACGGAGGAGGAGGGTGAGAGGCTCCTTCATTATGCCGGCCGTGAGGTAGCTCTTGAGTCCAGATCGGAGAGAATTCCCGGCAAGGCGTACAATGTCATTGCAGGAAAAGGCAGGTCCGGATCAAAGAGGGTGGTCGTGACTGCCCATATCGATGCTAAGAAAGGCACTCCGGGCGCTATTGACAACGCAACCGGAGTGATTGTGCTTCTTCTTCTCGCCCGACAACTGAAGGATTATGCAGGCAGCCGCTTTCTTGAAATGGTCGCCTTCAACGGTGAGGATTACTATGCAGTACCCGGACAGATGGCCTACCTGATGGCAAACCAGGGTAAATTCAATGATATGCTGCTGAACATTAATATCGACGGAGCAGGGTACAAAGAGGGATTATCTGCATTCTCCCTCTTTGATTTGCCTGAGGTTTTCTGCAAATATGCAAATAAGATAATTGCGGACTATCCCGGTATCACTGAAGGAGTGCAGTGGCCCCAGGGTGACCATAGCATCTTTCTGCAGAACGGGGTGCCGGCCGTAGCTGTTTCATCAAAATGGTTCATTGATAATATTGAAATTCAGGATATCACACACACCCCGAAAGACAGGCCTGAGATTGTTGATTGCCACAAACTGGTAGAATTATCCGGCGCACTGAATGATTTTATCAGGATGTTATAACCAGCAGGTGATTTATAATTAATAACTTGATGCAAATAAATTTCATTTGGTAATCATATATTCCGCAGTCATGAAAATAAGATTTATTTCCGCCCTGCTTACTCTCCTTCTGGGGAGCATTGCGCTTAATTCCTTCTCCCAGTCACCGGCTGCACCGCTTAAACCTGCTTTGCTGGTGATTGACATCCAGAATGCCTTTCTGCCGTCAATACCGGAGGCAGACCGGGAACCGGCAATGAGGAACATCAACTATTACATCTCACTGTTCCGCAGTCATGGCTGCCCTGTGATCCTGGTGTATCACCACGGTGAGGAGTATGGTGTAAGACCCGGAACAGATCTGTTTGAATTTCCAACTTCTGTAATGATAAATTCAGACGATCCGAAGGTGATTAAGACCTACCCTGACGGGTTCAATAAGACTGATCTTGACAATGTTATAAAGGAGCAGGGGTGCAATGTGCTGTTTCTTACCGGGTTAAGCGCAGTGGGATGCGTTTTGGCAACATACATAGGCGCCATGAACCATGATTACAAGGCCTTTATGGTCAAGGACGCCATAATGAGCCATAATACGGAATATACCCGGAAAATTGAAGAAATCTTTGGTGCTGTCAGTCCTGAAGTGGTGACACTTGTACTGGAAACCGCCGGGAAATGACCGCCGGGGAGACCAGGGAAGCAACAACCCCGGCTTCGTACAGTCATTAATACAAAAACCGCCCGGATTGCAGGGCGGTTCTTGCGTAAGGTGAGATTTAAGGTGGATTATTCCTTGACAAATCTCTTCATCACGGCACCCAGGGGAGTCGTGAGTCTTATAAAATAGATGCCACGTGCCAGATGGCTGATATTTAACGTTTTGATATCCACACCCCCGCACTGCTCAGAAATGATTCTGTTTCCCATTACATCAAAAATCTCCAGCAGGGAAACATTCTCAATTCCTGAAACATAAAGATCACTGGTAGCCGGTACCGGGTATACCCTGCAATTTTCTGTGAGAAGGTCCTTGCCTGTGTGTGACGCGGCGACCTTTTCCGCTTTCAGCACAACTGTGTCACCTTCAGTAGCTGTACCGGCAACCGTCACCTCCTTCGTGATATTAATTAATTGACTGTCAGGCCTTGTGCGATTTTGCGCCTGGGATACTGCCTGTGGAAGTCCAGCCTGAATCGTGATGGCCTGGAAGATAATTGTGAGCAGTAAAAGTTTCAAGGGTAGAGGTCTTACCATAAGCAAAAATATTCTTTATAAAGTTAGTGACGGGAAACGATAGTTATACTTTGAATCGTCACTAATTGTTTCAACCATGAACAAGTTATTAACAATTATTTTTTGTGATTGATCAACGGCATTTCACTTCCGGTTGCAAAGCAAGCAAAGAATGACGGTATTATGAGTGTTGTCAAAGAATATCTTTCATAAAAAAATTATATTTGCCGTCTCGTTGAAATAACTAATTATCAAATAAAAGACAATATCATGAGAAAGACTTTTCTACTTTCGGCTGCACTGTTGATGGCAGTCGCATCATGCACCACCAGGCAGAAGGAGCAGGGTAATCCATTCTTTGCGGAGTGGAAGACACCTTTTGGTGTTCCTCCGTTTGATCAGATACAGAATGAGCATTATATTCCTGCCATTGACTCCGGGATAGCCCTTGCCAGAGCTGAAGTGGCAGCCATAACTGCCACAGAGGAGGCCCCGACATTTGCCAACACCATTGTGCCGTATGACCGTGGCGGTCAGCTTCTTAACAGGGTGTCATATGTTTTTTATTCACAGACCAGTGCAAACACCAATGACACTCTTGAGAATCTCCAGATGGAGATAGCCCCCAAAGTGTCAGCCTTCAGTGATGAGATACTGCTCAATGCCGGGCTTTTTCAGAAGATAAAGACCGTATATGAAAACAGGGAAGCTGAACAGCTAAATGAAGAGGAGATCTTCCTGCTTGAGAATCTCTACAGGAGCTTTGTCCGTAACGGTGCACTGCTCCAGGGAGAGGACCAGGAGAAGCTGAAGAAGCTGAACCAGGAGCTGTCGGTTCTGACTGTCAGGTTCAGCCAGAACGTGCTCGCCGAGACAAACGGCTTCAAACTTGTCATTGACAACGAGGCTGACCTGAAAGGCCTTCCCTCAGGTGTCATCGCCAGTGCAGCTGACCAGGCAAAAGCCGACGGAATGGAAGGCAAGTGGGTTTTCACCACTCAGAAACCCAGCATGATTCCCTTCCTTCAGTATGCTGAGAACCGCGACCTGCGCAAGAAACTCTATGATGCCTATCTCAATCGCTGCAACAACGGCACTGAATATGACAACAATAAGGTGCTTGCTGACATTGTCAGGCTCAGGGCTGACAGGGCAAAGCTTCTTGGATATGACACTCACGCTGACATTGTGCTTGAGACACGAATGGCAAAGACCCCTGATAATGTTCTCAACCTGCTCAATGATCTGCTTGAGAGGGCACTGCCCGTTGCCGGCCGTGAACGTGATGAGATGCAGAAGATCATTGATGCTGAAGGCGGTAGTTTTAAACTCGCGCCGCACGACTGGTGGTACTATGCCGAGAAGCTGCGCAAGGCCAAATATGATCTTGACGATACCGAACTCAGGCCCTATTTCAGTCTCGACAACACCCGTGACGGTGTATTTGCCGTAGCCAAAAAACTATATGGCATCACCTTTACGCGCATTGAAAATATCCCTCTGCCTCATCCTGATGCACAGGCCTTCGAGGTAAAGGATGCTGACGGCAGTCATTTAGGGGTTCTTTACATGGATTACTATCCGCGTGCAAGCAAACGCCAGGGGGCCTGGTGCGGCGGCTACCGTGATCACAGGGTTATTGACGGCAAGGAGATAACTCCGGTAGTAACACTCGTTGGCAACTTCACCCCGCCCGCAGGCGGCAAACCGGCACTGCTGAGCATGGATGACGTTCTCACTCTCTTTCATGAGTTCGGTCACGCCCTTCAGGCACTCTTCTCGGACAACACCTACGCTACTACCAACACGGCATGGGACATTGTGGAGCTTCCTTCACAGATCATGGAGCACTGGGCTACCAAACCCGAGGTGCTGGCAATGTATGCACGGCATTATGAGACCGGTGAGGTAATCCCTCTGGCACTTGTCGAAAAGATAGAGAACAGCAGTTACTTCAACGCGGGTTTTGACAACGTGGAGGTAATGGCGGCATCACTGCTTGATATGGCCTTTTATTCGCTGGAGGCCCCTGTCAGTATTGATGTACAGCAATTCGAGAAGGAGACAATGAAAAAGATTGGGCTGATACCTGAGATAGAACCCAGATACCGCAGTACCTACTTCCTCCATATCATTGAGGGCTATGATGCAGGGTACTATGTTTACACATGGGCTGCCGTACTTGACAATGACGCCTTTGAAGCATTCAATGATAACGGCATTTTTGACAAGGCTACGGCAACCTCCTTCAGGAAGAACATTCTTGAGAAGATGGGGACAATGGATGCAGAACAGATGTATCTTAATTTCCGCGGACGTGAACCGGAGATTGAACCACTGCTCAGAAACAAAGGACTTAACTGATATAAAGGGTCATTATGATCCCATGAAAAGGCTGTTACCGCTCCGGTGACAGCCTTTTGTATCAGATCTCCTTATTCAGCTGAGAGTTAACGAACAGGACAGTGCCAACGTTTTCATAGCCGTTCAGCACAGCCTCGCCGTTGTGTTTAAGGCCTTCAGGCCTGAAGCCGGTCATGACGAGGGCTGCTGTGGATGACTTTTCATTTATAAGGCTCCTGACCGTGCTGCCCTTCTCAACCTCCAGAATCTCAACATTCTTTTCCGTTATGGGAAGCCGGCCTGAGGTGATCAGCTCCGAGAGCTCGCGGCGCATCTCCTCATACTGGCCGGGTTTGCATGTACTGAAGACCTTTATGAACGACTTCCGCCAGTCGGGATGACCGGAGATGATAAAGCTGAGGAGAATGAGAAGGCTTGCATTCTCAGGCTCGTTGAAGTCGATCCAGACATGTATTCCCTTGCTGTATATCATCTCCTTACCTGCTGAGGCCAGGAGGCAGATATCGAAGTTGCCGGCCCTGATAAGCCGGATGTTATCAATGATCTCGCCAAGGTTCTCCGGGTTATCCTTGTCATACTCGAAGACAACCATATTGTTTTCCATCCCAGAAATGCCCGGCACCTGGATTGCCTGCACGATTGCCGAGGTGTATGAGGGAGAGATGATGGTGTCAACATAGACATGATTGTGCGAGGTCTCGTAGAGTTCTATCAATCGCGCAAGCTCCTCTCCGGCCTGCCTGCTTGTGGCCTTTGAGTAAAAACCCTCTATCCTGTGCAGGTAGGTGCTGAAGCCATAGCGGTATGAGAGCCAGTTGAGAAGCTTGAAAGCCCTCTCTCTCCTGAAGGAGTCCTTTGAAATACAAATAACCCCCGGCCTCCATTCCTTCTGTTTCTTCCTGCTCTCCGATTTCTGAAGGAAGACCTGGAGGTTCCTGTTGATCTGGAAGAGCACGTTTGCAAAAAGGGATTCAAGTCCCTGCCTGTGCTTGTGGTAATGATTTATATACAGGTAGACAATGACGATCAGTAATAATGCAGTGATAGCATAGAGCGTATTTATCCGGAACATCACTATCACCGCAACCACAAATCCCGTGAGGGAGAAGTACCATCTCGATCTGAATGAGGGTCTGTATGAGGGTGAGGAGCCAAAGTGATTTAGGAAAGAAATAAGACAGAGAGAACCATACGTTACGAGAAAGAACATGGATATCACTTCAGCCACGGCGTTTACGCTTCCAAGGGCAACAAAAACGATTGCAATCAATAGTGTTATAAGAGTGGCATTTACCGGTTCCCCGTCATTGCTCCTGGCCGCTGCCACCCACCTGTTGATCCTCATGGAGGGGAATGAGGCATCCTTCGCCAGCGCCTGCAGGGTCCGTGGCGCTACCATGACCGATCCCAATGCCGATGAGAGGGTGGAGGCTGCCAGTCCCAACGGTATGATTATTGCACCCCCAATGGCTATCCTGCCCATTATAAGCTGATTCTCAAGCATCTCTTCCACAGAGGCCGAGACTGACAACTTATATATTACAAAGACGTATACCACAAAACCGGTCAGTGTGGCAAAAAGAGTTCCCAGGGGTATCGACCTGGAGGGTTTACGGAGGTCGCCTGAGAGGCCCACGCCTGCAGTTATGCCTGTGAAGGCCGGAAAAACTATGGCGAAGACCATGAAGAAGTCTCCCATGTTGCGGATGTCCCGTGCAGGCAGATGCCCCGGAGCCATGCTGTCAGCAGCCGGTTTGCCAAGGAAAAAGAGCAGGAGGGCGATGAAGAGGATGGCAACAACCACGTAAAGCGTCCTGACTCCGGTGCCGGATCCCTTTCTAAGTATGAGAATGCCGAGCACAAATGTCACAGGAAGGCTTATCACCTGTCGCGGTACCGTCACGTCAAACCTGTCAGCGAAAAAGTTGAAGAGGAACTCAAATGATTCGGTAAAGGCAATAATATAAAAGGCAACACTTATTGCCTGCGAGAGGAACAGCGCGATGCCAATGGTGGCCCCGATATTCAGCCCGAATGACCTGGAGATAATGAAATACTCCCCGCCCCCTTCCACACGCTTGTTCGTCGCAATCTCGGAGATGGCCATTGCTGTGGGGATGGTCACCGCGTGCCCCATCATGATGATCAGCATTGTTCCCCAGAACCCCAGCGTGCCGACCGCAAATCCAAAGCGCAGAAAGAGGATTGCCCCCAGTATCGTGGAGACGGCAGTGAAATAAACCGGTGCCGTGCCGAAACGATTTTTGCCAGTTGGTGCTCCCATCAGCCTTTTTGTAAAGTTTGTCGGAGTGCCTAGTTTTGCCATATAAAGATGGGGAAAAAGTTTAAGAATAGTAATTTAATATCTTTACCGGGTTGAAAGAACCGATGGACCGTATACCGATAGCAGGCTCGGACCCTGAAGAGATTCAGAATCTACTTGCCAGCAGGGGCATTGACGGGAGATATGCCCGGAGGCTGCTTTACTGGATCTACAGGAAGGCGATCAGGTCATTCGGAGAGATCAATGATATCCCGAAGAAAGTGCTTGCAGAGCTCGAAGCCAATTTTGTGACCGGGCTTTCTTTTCCGTTAGATTCAGCCTTATCTGAAGACGGCTCGGTCAAATACATGTTCACAACCCCGGGAGGGCTGCTGCATGAGACTGTCTGGCTGCCGGAAGGAAAGCGTCAGACAGTATGCATCTCGGTACAGGCGGGATGCCGGATGGGATGCCGGTTCTGTGCCACGGGTCAGAACGGGTGGGGCGGTAACCTCACCGCCGGCGAAATAGCTAACCAGGTTGTCAGTCTGCCACACGGCTTCACGCATATCGTTCTGATGGGAATGGGTGAGCCGGGTGATAACATAGGGCAAGTCATTAAGGCATGTAATATTCTGACGTCGGAATGGGGTCTGGCAGCAGGTCACAGCAGGGTGACAGTATCGACGGTAGGAGTGACTCCGTCAGTGAAAAGACTGCTTGATGAAACAGACTGTAACATTACCCTCAGCCTTCACTCTCCGTTCCCGGATGAACGCCTGCAGGTCATACCTGCAGAAGCAAGGTGGCCTTTTGCCGGAACACTGAGGCTGATGCAGGAATATGCAGGAACCCGGAAGAGGCGCTTTACCGTTGCCTATGTGATGATCCGGGGGAGAAATGATTCAGCCAGACACCTCGATGAATTGAAAAGGTTACTTACAGGGACAGGAATAAGGGTCAACCTCCTGCCATTTCACCCTCTTGAAAATAATGGAGAGCAAGGCTCTGACCTTGAGACAATGATGAGCTTCAAGCATCATCTGGTCACATCCGGAATCGGGGCTTCAGTCCGGAAATCAAGGGGTGCTGATATCTCCGCTGCATGCGGCATGCTGGCCACAGAGTCTGTAAAGCCAAAAGTCCGTAAAGTCTGAAGGATTTGCGAATTTTGATTAAATCGACAATCGACAATTTATTTTGACTTGTTGATAAGCTGAAGAGTGTATTCAGTCTCAAAACCGGCGGAGGTCTTTATCCACTCTCTCCTGGTGGCACAAAGTTCAAATCCGTGACGCCTGAAGAGGTTCATGCTCTCGTTGTTTCCCTCGATAATGCTGCACCAGATCTGGTGAAGGCCGATGGTGTCAAAAGCATATCTGATAATACATTTCAGCGCTGCCGAAGCGTACCCTTTTTTCCTCTCCGAAGGGTCAGCAATCAGGATACCCACACCTGCCCTCATATGAAAATGATCGAACTCGAAAAGATCGACGGTGCCAACAGTCCTGCTGCCAGGCATCACATCTATCATGAGTCTCAGCTGGCAGGTTTCGAAAAGACTCCGGTGAGAGTTTGCAATGTATCTTTTAAGGATATACCTGGAATAGGGGACAAGGGTGTTACTCCCCTTCCAGTCAGCTTCCTCATTTTCCCACCTGTAAAGGAGTTCCAGGTCCTCAGGCTCAACAGCCCTCAGCCTTACGCCATCACTTTCCAGAATCATTCCTGTACACTTTCTTCACGAAGATGTCATTCGGGTAGCCCAGTCTGAGCAGCCTGTTAAGCTCCTCATAGGCTGCACGCTTGGTACTGAATGTTCCTGTGGTGTACCTGTAGAACCTGTCTTCGCGGTTGTAAAAGACCGATATCTCTGCAAATTCAAAATATACAGGGTCAACCGGGTTATAGAGAGCCATAACCTGGACGGTGTAATAGAGTACTTCGGGATCAATCTCTTCGTCCCTGTCAGATACATCTCTCAGCATCAGATTGGTGATGAGCAGTGAGGTGTCAACCTCGGTGAGATAGGGAAGGTCTGCAGGATCAAAGCTGATTGTGACCGTGTCTCTGATCTCCTCGGCAGGGTTAAACGTGACGAGGGTAATTTCCTTCTTCTTGTAGCCTGTCATGATTGAATAAAAACCATAGGCTCCACCCTTGAAAGGCTGAAAGCCGATGTTGTCATCGGTGGTGCTCAGAGGATAACCGATGTTGACAGGATTGGTCCATTGTCCGGCTGCGAGTTTTGACAGGAAGATATCGTACCCGCCCATGGAGCCATGTCCTTCAGAACTGAAAGTCAGTGTATTGCCATCACCTGAGATGAACGGGCTCTCCTCGTTATAGGGTGTGTTGACCACGTTCCCCAGGTTCGCCGGGATACCCCAGTCGCCGGTGGCGTCCTTCTCCGACACCCACAGATCGAGTTCCCCCAGCCCTCCTTCACGGTTTGATGTGAACCAGAGTTTTGTGCCGTCAGCGGAGATAGCGGCATGAGACTCGTAGTATTTGGTATTGATGTTCCTGTTGAGTTTTTCTATTGGTGACCAACTGCCGCTGACGAACCTTGTCATGTAGATATTACCGTCATAGTCGTCATTCTTAAACAGGTAGAGTTCCGTCCCGTCGTTGTTCAGCGAGGTTGTATGGCAGTCGGTCCCCATCGAGGCCTCCAGGGTTATGTCTTCAGGAGTGCTCCAGCTGTCGCCCTCACGGTGTGTGACATAGACCACACTCTCAAGACCCCGGCGTTCGGTATAGGCCATTGTGCTGCCATCATAACTTACCACGGGCCTGTCGTTGACAGAGCCCTGGTTAATGTATTCCTTCAGTGGCTGGATAAGCACACTGACGGGTGCCTTCATCTGAACGGAGGCTATATTGCAGGCCTGTACCTGCTGATTGACGAACTCCTGGTTCTGCATCTCTGAAGATTCAGAGATAAGCTGTTTGAAAAAGCGGTAGGTGTTGAGGGCGCTGTCAAGCCTGTTGGTTATCCTGTAAGCGTTGGCCAGCGAGAAATAGGCATCAAGAGGAGCCTTCTTCTCCTTCAGCTTTCCCGTCTTTGAATTGTAACTTGTATTCCTCACGGCCTCCTCGAGGAAAGGAATGGCTTTGGGCTTCTCGTCAAAGATGTTCAGGTAGCAGTTGCCGATTTTGTATTTGATGTTGGCGTTGTCAGGCCTTAGTTCATTGAGAATCAGGTAGAGCGGGTTGGCCAGTTCATATTCGCCGTAGAGATAGTGAGATTCGGCCTCCAGCCATATAGCCTTGATCTCGCTTTTCTTCTGAGCGCTCAACGGCACCAGAGCAAGCAGTCCGGTCAGCAAAAATATTCCCCTTATTCCCATGTCTCTGTTTGATACAAAATTAATCCTTCCGGAACAATGTGTAGCAGTTGGAAATCATTATTTGAACCTTATCCTGTAGATATCACCTTTTCCTGCCCCGTCATCCCTTCCTGAAAGCGACATATAACCTGCCTTGCCGCCTTCGGCAGGGCAGAAGAAAATGTTGTCGTCAGGGTTATTGAGCGGGTACCCGAGGTTGACCGGTTTGCTCCAGAGACCGTTATACTGCATGTCACTGCGGAAGATATCATAACCGCCCATATTATAATGACCCTGTGAGGCAAAGAAGAGAATTGTTCCATTCTTTATCAGGAACGGCCGGTCATCATTGAATGGAGTGTTTATCTCCGGTCCCATGTTTACCGGTTTGCCCCATTCTCCCTCGTTGTCAAGTTTTGAAATATATAGGTCAAGACCGCCGAAGCCCCCGGGTCTGTCACTGGAGAATATCATCGTCGTTCCGTCTTCTGTGATGTAACCATGAGCCTCCCAGTACTTGGTATTAATCTCCTTCCTGAGCTTGCGTGCGGGTTCCCAGCTTGTCCCGTCAGACCTGCTCGTCCAGATGTCGCTGTCGATGTTGTCATCCTTTGACAGAAGCATCATGTCTGCTGAGGGCGAGATGTAAGAGACGTAATGATCACCGTCAGACTGAAGCTGGGGAGTGATGTTTACGGGAGTAGTCCATTCATTCTTTACCATCCGTGAAAACATGATGGCATCATAGAATTTCATCGAAGTCATGAAGGCAATCGATCTGCCGTCAGAGGAGACCACCGGGAAGAAATTGTCATTGCTGTCGTTGAAGATATGGTCAACCGTTTCCACTGTGAACTTCACCGGTGAGGACATCAGGGCAGGGGCGTTATTGCAGGCAGCTATCTGCTGGTCAACGAACATGATGTTCTCGATGTCTGAAGGAAGGAGCGTTTCGCGGTAGGTGGTATATGCTTCCCTCGCTTTTTCAAACATGTAGTTTATTCTGTATGCGTCTCCGAGAAAGAATATCGCTTCGTAGGGTGCTTCGGTCTGCCGCAGGGAGCCTTCGCGGTACTTTGCAGTGACATTTTGCGAAGCCTTCTCAAGGTATTCGATAGCAAGATTCTTGCTTCCGGAGATATTGAGATAGCACAGGCCCAGACGGAATGCTATGCTAGCATTATCCGGCATTGCAGCATAAATGCCCTGGTAGTAGGGGAGTGCATCAGAATAGTCTCCCCGCATCAGGAAGTACTCGGCCTCGTAAAAGGCTTCCTGCAACCTGAGGTTGTCTTGTGATCTGGTGATGCAACCTATTGACAGAATGAATAATAAAAGCGCAAGTCTCTTCATTTTCATTATGTTATTAATCTTTCTCATTTCTATTACCTCTTCTTCTCTTCCAGATGAAAAAGAAGATTATCAGTGCCGCGACAATCAGGAGCCACCACAGCCGGCAACCTCCTTTCGTACCGGTCTCGTCTGCCGGCAAAATCTCAGTGTCGCTTATGTCTGCAGAGACGGCTGAGCTGTCTTGTGTGGCGACTGTTTGAACAGTTTTGCCTTCATCTGCCACTTCACCAACGGGTCTTGACAGGATTTTAGTATAAAGAGGCCTGGCCGATTGCCCGGAAACATCATGACGGGTTACCCTGACAACTGCCCCGGTGTCATTCCCGAAACGGTCGGTGAGCCGGAAGCTAACCGTGCTCTCACCCTCTTCAGGCACGAAGGTGTAGGTGAATGTCGAATCGGTAATCCGATAATATTCTGACCTCAGCAGGGAGTCGCGCATGAGCACACCGACATCAAGCAGGGACCTCTCTTCCGCGATAAGGCTGATGTCAACGGGTTCCGGTGAGCCGACCTTTATAAGCGTGTCTGACAGCAGGGTTAGCCGGGCTGAGAAATCTGTCTGATCAAGCACCACCGGTTCGATCCGCACCGTGTCGCTCCCGTAACTGACCGGCATCTCCAGGTTCTGAGAAACGGACTCGGCGTCTTCAGAATCAAAGGTGAAACGGTAGGCACCATGGGGAAGCCTGAATGAATAAAGGCCTGTGAGTGGGTTGGTCAGGGCTGTGATCATACGGGACGCATCGGTATTGCTGACGGCCGTGATCTTAACCGGTTCAAGGAATTCAGCCAGCAGGTTACTGACGGTTGCCCTTCCGGTAACAATGAAGTTACGTGGATTACGTTCAGAATAGATGTCACAGCTGAACAGATCCATACGGCCATATCCCTCATCGTCAAACCTTGAGTAGTAACCTCTTTCGCCTTTGCCCACAGGGATGAAAAAGAGTTCGTCATCGGGAGTGTTGACCGGATAGCCTATGTTCACGGGTGTGCTCCACCTGCCATCCGCGCCAAGGTCAGAGCGGAAGATGTCATAACCGCCTATATTGAAATGACCGCGTGAGCTGAAGAAGAGGGTGCGGTCATCATTCGCCAGGAAAGGTGTCTCCTCGTTATAGACCGTGTTAATCTCCGGTCCGAGGTTCACCGCCGGGCCCCAGTCGCCCGTGCTGTCGTGTTCTGACATGAAGATATCCAGACCGCCGATACTCTCTCTCCTGTTGCTGGTGAAATAGATTCTCCGGCCGTCGCGAGTCATGGTGGCATGAGATTCCCAGTATTTTGTGTTTATGTTGTTATTGAGCTTTGTAACATTGCTCCAGGAGTCATCTTCGAACCTGCTCTGGTAGATGTTGCCATCATAGGTGTCAATCCTGTAGAGCAGCATTGTGCGCCCGTCATGAGACAGTGACGAGGGGTAATAATCCTGGTCAATACCGAGCTTCGGGTTGAGGTTCTCCGGTTCAGACCAGACTCCGTCTTCACGGGTTGACCAGAAGACTGCATCATAGAACTGGAGTGCACGAGTGAACAGCAGGGTCTTTTCGTCGGATGAGATCACCGGGTTGAATTCAGAGAACCGGCTGTTAACGGGGCTTCCTACGTTCCTGTCAACAACAAGCAACGGTTTACGCATCATCTGCCGTGCGTTGTGGCAGGTCTGCATCTGGAACCTTACCAGTTCGATGTCATAGGTCTCGGTGTCAACATCCCTGAGAAATAGTTCGTAGGTTTCCAGTGCCTTGTCAAAGTTTGAGCCAATTCTGTAGGCATTTGCCAGGAAGTACAGTGCATCGTAGGGGGCGCCAGTCTCACGGAGCCTTCCTTTCCTGTATCCGGGATTTATATTCTGAACGGCAGTCTCGAGCCAGGTGATTGCCTTGTCTTTTTCACCCGGGGTGTTCAGATAACACTGGCCGATCCTGAAATACAAATTGTAGTTCTCGGGGTAGATCTGTAACAGGCTCAGATACTTAGGGAGCGCTTCGGCATAGTCTTCAAACAGAAGGTCTCCCTCGGCAGAGACGAACATCTCGCGCAAATCGCTTCTCGACTGACCAGCAAGAGAGACGGCAGTTATAACAAATATCAGGCAGAGGATATATTTAGCCCTTCTCATGCGGGAGGTTAGTTTACTTTACTTACAGAGACTAATATACGTGAAATATTGTTATAAGGTTACAGCGGAGTTGTGCCTTTTTAAAAACACAGGGTACTTTTTAATCAACTGTCCGAGTCTCAGTCGCGCCAGTGCTGACTGTCGGAGTATCGTCACACCTGCCCTGACGGGTATATGCCATCTCTTCCCCAGGTGTTTGATGGCGAATAGCTTCATCGCCCCGTAAAAGTGCCTCAGGGAGCTCTCTCTCTCGGTCATGGCGCTTCTTCCCTTGTAATGAATAATATTGACGTCAGGCAGATAATAGTTGAAGTATCCGGCTTTTCTTATCCGCCAGCTCAGGTCAATATCCTCGCCGTACATGAAGAATGCGGTGTCAAAGAGACCGCTCCTGTCCAGGGCTTCCCTCCTTATCATCATAAATGCGCCGGTGAGGATGTCAGCACGGCATATCTTATCGTCCGGCTTTTCCCCGATGTAATAGGCGTTGAACAGTGCTGAACGGGGGAAGAGTCTTCCCATGCCGGTGAATTTGAAGAGCGAAGTCATGGGAGAGGGGAATCCTCTTTTTGATTCGGGAAGGAACCTGCCGCCGCCGTCGCTCATCCTTGCTCCGGCAGCTCCTGCGTCAGGATGTTCGCGCATGAAGGAGAGTGCTTTTTCAAGCGCATCCGGCTGCACATAAGTGTCAGGATTAAGAACAAGGAGATACTCGCCCGAGGATGCTCTGATGCCCCTGTTGCATGCCGCAGAGAATCCTTCATTTGTTTCCGAGGCAATTAGCCTGACAAAGGGAAACTCCTTGCTCACCATCTCCGGTGAACCATCGGATGAGTGATTGTCGACAACCGTTATCTCATGGGTTATTTTTTCTGCGGAGGTGATGACTGAACCAAGCGCCTGCCTCAGATAATCGCGGACGTTGTAGGAAACGATTATTACCGACAGCTCCATCGGTTTCAGGCCGAAGCCATCTCTTCCCTTATTGCCTCAGCCAGCCTGCGCACTCCTTCGCATGCGTCCCCGGGACCTGCGAAGGAGAAGTTGATACGCATTGTGTTATGCCCCTCATTGTTGCAGTAGAATACGGAGCCGCAGACGAAGGCGACTTTTTTTTGTATCGCCTTTTCCAGCAGCCTGGCGGCATCCATCGAGGGAGGAAGCGTGACGAAGAGAAAGAGGCCTCCTGATGGTTCCGTCCATTTAACTCCTTCAGGCATCAGTTCACGGAAACATTTCAGCATGTAATCACGGCGCTCGCGGTACAACTCGACGGTCTTTTTCAGGTTGATGTCAAGGAGTCCCTTCTCGATGTATCTTGCCGTTATCTTCTGGACGAACGGGGGTGTGCACAGATCGGCAGCCTGTTTCGCAGTCACGAGCTTGTCAATGATCTCCTGGTGTCCGGTGACCCATGCCAGCCTGAAGCCGGGGGCAAGGATCTTGGAGAAGGTATTCAGTGTCAGCACCCTGCCCTGAGTGTCAAGTGATGACATCAGCGGTTCCGGGTTGCCCTCAAAGCGTACGTCGCGATAAGGACTGTCCTCGACAATGACCAGGTCATGCCTCTCGGCTATGCGTATGATCTCAAGACGCCGGGAACGCGGGAGAGTGACTCCTGTGGGATTCTGAAAGTCAGGTATTATATATATGAACTTGATAATGCTGCCCTCATTCTTCAGGCTTATGATGGTCTTTTCAAGAAGGTCGGGCCTCATTCCCTGATCGTCGAGCGGAATGCCCTTCAGCCTCGCTCCGTAATTGGAAAAGGCGTTAAGCCCTCCCAGGTATGAGGGCAACCCGCAGAGAACCACATCACCCCGGTTGATGAAGATCTTCCCGCAGAGATCAAGAGCCTGTTGTGAGCCTGTGGTAATCATTATATTGTTTAGCGACAGACTGAGGCCGTCTTTCAGGTTGTGACGTTCGACGAGGAGCGTCCGAAGCTTGATGTCACCCTCTGTGGTGCCGTACTGCAGCGCTGCCGCTCCCTCCTCATCCATCATCTCTGAAGTGATCTTTTTTATATCCTCAATGGGGAAGGAATCCGGAGAGGGAAGGCCCCCTGCAAAGGAAATCATATCAGGCCTCTGGGTCAGTTTCAGTATCTCGCGTATTGCTGATTTCTTCATCAGATGAGTCGCATCTGAAAAGAATCTGTCGAATGTCTCTGTCATCAGCTGTTGATTTTGATCAAAATAAGCAAGATTTTCGGAATAAAAAAATGACAACGCGGCATTATGGAAGTCCTCCGCTTGTCACCCCGGGTCATTTTGGTTCAGGACTGCGACGCGGGTCCGTGGCTATGATAAGGGCTCATGTCTGCGACGGGAGGGAGAAGAGGCGGCGGTTGACGATAGACTGTCCGAGGGTAATCTCGTCGGTGTACTCCAGGACATCACCAATGGCCACTCCTCTCGCAAGGGTTGTGATGCGGACGTCATAACCCGAGAGTCGCTTGTAGATGTAGAAGTTGGTGGTGTCTCCCTCCATGGTCGTACTGAGGGCAAGGATGATCTCCCTTACAGTTCCCTCGCGGACCTTCTCTTCCAGTTTTGAGATGGTCAGGTCAGATGGACCTATTCCGTCAACGGGTGAAATGATTCCGCCCAGCACATGGTACAGACCACGGAACTGCCGTGTGTTCTCAACGGCCATCACATCCTGCACGTTCTCAATTACGCATATGACTGACCTGTCCCTTGACGGATCATTGCAGATGTCACAGACAGGTGTGTCACTGATGCCATGGCAGACACTGCAGTAGCAGACATCTTCACGCAGCCTGGTAATTGTCTCCCCAAAGCGGCGCACCTCTTCGCTGTCGCGCCTGAGGAGATGCATAACCAGCCTGAAGGCTGTCTTGCGGCCTATCCCGGGCAGGGAGGCGAACTCATTAACGGCCTCTTCGAGCATTTTTGAGGGGAATCGTGCTGACATATCCTGGCTTTGCGGCAAAAATAATTCATTATTTACCTGAAACGTGATATGATCCTGATTTTTATCTGCGATCTTTTTATTATCCTTGCAGACATGTTTCCAGAGATATGACACCCACACTGATCCTGTTAATTTTCGTTGCCTATACCGTACTTCTGTTCGGAGTGACCTTCATTACGGCACGCAAGGCAAATCACCAGTCGTTCTACATCGGTAACAAGGTATCACCATGGTTCGTGGTTGCCTATGGCATGATAGGCGCATCACTCTCAGGTGTCACCTTCATGTCCGTGCCCGGATGGGTGGGAGAGACACAGTTCTCCTACATGATGGTAGCCTTCGGGTACTTCTTCGGCTACGTCGTGATTGCAATGGTTCTGCTGCCCCTTTATTACCGGCTCAGGCTGACATCAATTTACGGGTACCTTGAGCAGCGCTTCGGATTCTGGTCTTACAAGACCGGCGCCGGTTTCTTCATTATCTCAAGGGTGATCGGTGCCTCCCTGAGAATGTTCCTCGTCATAAACGTGCTGCAGATATTTGTCTTCGATGCCTGGAACGTCCCTTTCTGGGTTAATGTGGCGATCTTCGTGGCACTCATTATAGCCTATACGCTTAAAGGAGGAATCAGGACCATCATCTGGACCGACACGCTGCAAACTACTTTCATGCTTCTGGCAGTGGTCCTGTCTGTTTTTTACATCAGCAGGGAGTTGGGGTCTTCGGCCTTCAGCCTCCTGGGGGATGTATTTGACAGCGACATGTCGAGAATAGTCATAACAGACTGGGATCATCCGCGGCACTTTGTCAAGCAGTTCTTCAGCGGCATGTTCATAACCATAACAATGACCGGTCTTGACCAGGAGATGATGCAGAAGAACCTGAGCATCAAGAATCTCAGGGATGCGCGGAAGAACATGTTCACATTCAGTACCATCAACGTCTTTGTAGTTTTCCTTTTCCTGGTGCTTGGTTCATTCCTCGTACTCTATGCATCAGCAAAGGGAGTCACGGTGGCGATGACTGATGACCTTTTCCCGACCATTGCATTCAAGTACCTGGGTCCGGCAGCTGGAGTGGTGTTTCTGGTCGGTCTCATATCGGCCGCCTTCCCCAGCGCTGACGGGGCGCTCACCTCACTGACAACATCGTTCAGCATCGATTTTCTGGGGCTCGAAAAGAAGACCGGTATGGATGACCGGAAAAAGACGAGAATCAGGTATTCGGTCCACCTCTCTTTTGCCATGGTCTTTTTCATATCCATCCTTATTTTCAGGCAGATGAATGACAGGGCGATAATTGACAAACTCTTTACGATAGCCGGTTATACCTACGGTCCGTTGCTGGGCCTTTACTCATTCGGGCTATTTACGCGAAGGAGCGTGAATGACAGGATAACGCCATGGATTGCCATACTCTCGCCGGTCCTGTGCTATGTTCTGAGCCTCTACTCAGAGGAGCTCTTCAACGGTTACAAATTCGGGTTTGAGATGCTGCTGGTGAACGGGTTCCTTACCTTCATGGGCCTGCTGATCTTCAGCCACAGGCCTGTTTCAAAGCCGGTTGCCTGACCCTGTAGAGAATGTCCCTGTATTGTTCTGGGTACCTTCCTCGGTCTCTTCATCATCCGACTGCTGGCTTTTGGGCTTGATCACCACCTTGATTTTCTTGTATGGTATCGAGATAGAGACGTAGTACTCTGCTCCTGTGGCCATTCCTTTGGTACCGGCGCCATAGCCTGGCATATGCACGGGCCTGAGGTCCTTCCCGGCACCTGCGCTTATAAGGAGTCTCATGTAAAGGTTCCATCCAATGGTAACCCCGGGAAAGAGCTCGGTGCGCACGCCGGGCGTTATCTCAAGGAAGTGTCCGGTGTGGCGTGACAGCGGAACCGACGATTCCCCGGCCCCCCATTCATTGTTGTACCTGATCACGGTGGCCTCTTCACTGTAAAAACTCAGTCCGTATCTCAGCCCTATGCCAGCATAATATTTCCCCCCGGAGGCGTTGGCCTTGATAAAGTTATAATCGGTGCCGGCGGTGATGCTTATGCCGCGGCTCATGAAATCGTAGCTGTAGTCTGACAACCGGAAGTCGGAATACCTGATGCCGCCGGTGACCGCCAGGGCCGAATTGATGTCGGTGGAGGCAACGATACCGTAGCTGATGAGGTCAGTGCCAATCAACTGCATCACCGGCCCGGAGAGGTCAAAGCCTGCCCTGATATGCAGCGGTACGGTCACCGTATCCTGCGACATTGCCTTGCTCCCGACAAAAAGGAAGAGACTAATAAAACAGATGCAGGTTCTTCTGACCATCGAGATTCACGCTTTTGTTCTCAATCATAAGTGTGTCAATGATATTGTGGGTTGTCATCAGCCCGCTTATATCGCTGACTATAGTGTATCCGCATTCAGGCGAAACAAGATGAGGTCTGCGGGTATAAAAAATGATTGCAGTATCATGGATCCCATTCAGGGTAATATAAAAGAGAGACTGGTCCACGGAAGGATCGAGTGTCACTGCAAATGACGACACTGACCTGGAATCAACAAATTTCAGGATACCGTTGGGAGAGATCCCCCTCACCCTCAGCGAATCAGCTTTGGCGGTCTCCCCGGTGCCACTGGTAAGGAGAAGGGTGATCATCGCCGGGTCCGTCTCTTCGTAGCAGGGTTGCACCGAGCATGACGCGAGGCTTATAACCGTGGCCATGAAAGCGGCGAAGAATGCTATTTTGAGTAACCCTGTCATAACGGTAGACAAATGTATAAAAATAAAGGGAGGTAAAACATCTGCCCCCGCAACCTCCGTTGTAACAGATGCAGGCGGATCAGAACTTCGGAAGGTTCCTGAGGATGCCGCTGACACCGTTCTTAATGACGCCCACAACCTTCTCCACAACGTTCTCCCTCTCCCTGGCGGAATAGATCTCATTGATGATGTATCGGTACCTTTCAGTGAGGATATTCCTCCTCAGCTTCAGGGTGGGAGAGAGCTCGCCTGTCTGCGGGGTCCAGTCTTCGGTAACAAGCCTGAACCGTTTTATCTGTTCGAACTCTCCCAGATTACGGTTAACCTCACGCACCTCACGGCCGAACCTCTCGATTACTTCGGGCAGTTCAACGAGTTCGCCGTTGTCACGGTACTGGATTCTGTGCATCGAACACCAGTCGTGCAGGAATACGAAGTTTGGCGAGATCAGGGCGCTGGCGAATTTCTCGTTTTCGCCGATGACCATCGCCTGTTCAATAAAGAAGGATTCCTTCAGTTTGTTTTCAATCACCTGGGGCGAAATATATTTTCCGGAGGAGAGTTTGAACATCTCCTTTTTCCGGTCTGTGATCTTCAGGAACCTGCCGTCCTCAATGTAACCTATGTCGCCCGTATGGAACCATCCCTGTTCATCAATTACCTCAGCCGTAAGATCAGGTGCCTTGTAATAGCCCATCATCAAATTCGGACCTTTGCAGAGGATCTCGCCGTCATCGGCTATCTTCACTTCAACATTTTCAAGGAGAGGGCCTACCGTTTCGAACCTGATGTCAGGAATGCGGAAGGGGTTGACCGCAATGACGGGAGAGGTTTCGGTGAGTCCGTATCCCTGAAGAACAGGTATGCCCGCAGCCCAGAATATGCGTTCCAGCCTTGACTGCAGGGCGGCGCCTCCGGAAACGAGTACGCGAAGCTCTCCGCCGAGAGCCTCCTTCCATTTGTTGAACACCAGCTTGCGGGCAATACCCAGCCTGAATCTGTAGAACCTGCTGTTCCCGGTGAGCCTGAATTTGAGCCCCAGCAATACTGCCCAGAAGAATACCTGCTTACTGAGCCAGGGGAGGTTCTTGCCCTTGTTGATGATGTTATCGTAGATCTTTTCGAGAAGACGTGGAACCGTATTTGCAATGTGAGGCCTGATCTCACGCATCGTGTCTGCGATGATACCCATATTCTCGAGATAGTATATGCTGGTTCCCTTATACTGGAAGTGGTAGTTCATCATTCTCTCGTAGACATGGCAGAGGGGGAGGAAGCTCAACGCTCTGTAGCCAAGCCCGAACTCATGGGCGGTGCTTGTGGATATTGCGTTGGTCATCAGGTTGTTGTGTGACAACATGACTCCCTTGGGGTTGCCTGTGGTGCCTGATGTATATATTATTGTAACGAGATCGGAAGGGGTGATTGAATCCCTTATGGCGGTCAGCTCAGGCATAAACGTCTCCCTGTTCTTTCTACCCTCTTCGATAATATCGTCTATCGTTGGCAGTCCGTTCACCCTGTCAAAAGTCCAGAGGCCTTTGATGGTTGCGATTTTTGATATGACAGGAGAGACTTTGCTGTAAATATGCCTGTTACCTATAATTACAGCTTTAACATCGGAGTGTTCGAGAATGAATGCATATTCCTCCTGTCCGATGGTAGGGTAGATAGGAACATGTACCATTCCGGCCTGCGAGAGCCCGTGGTCAATAATGTTCCATTCAGCCTTGTTGGGTGTAATGGTGGCTATGTGGTCGCCCCTGCCGTACCCCATTGACATCAGTCCGCAGCTGAACAGGTCAGTGAGCTCTCTGATGGCTTCAGTTGAGTAGGTGATCCACTCGTTTCCGTGCTTGCCTCCGAACATCACCTCACGCGGATAGACCCTGTTCCCCCAGTCTATCAGGTCAAAGGTTCTGGTAACTTCCATCTGAATCTTTTCGGGATTAGTGATGCAATGGTATAAATTCCAAACGTTATTGCCGTTGTTTTACAGCATCTTTTTAGCCAGAGCCACGGCTTTTGCCACAGCCTCGTGCAGACCTTCAGGTCTCTTTCCTCCTGCGGTGGCAAGGTAGAGCTGTCCTCCGCCTCCTCCGCCAATCTCACCGGCCACCGCCTTGATCATCTCAATGGCGTTCAGATGGGTCGCTGCGACAGCCTTATCTCCCAGTCCGACTACAAGTGATGCCTTTCCCTCGTTCTCCGCACCTATTATAATAATACTGTCTCCGTCTGACTGCCTGATCTGGTGGGCTATATTCTTCAGTGTTTCTGCGGGGGTCTTCTCGAGCACGCCGGAATAGATACGGCAGCTGCCGACGGTTACGGCAGCTGCCGTCAGTTCCTTCCTTGCCGCTGTCGCTGCTGCAGTCTGCATCTTTTCTACGGTGGCTTTGAGCGATGCGTTTTCAGCCATCAGCTTTGAGATATTGGCTGCCGGGTTGCCTGTGCTGCGGAGCATAATTGTGATCTCATCGAGCATCTTCAGTTTATCGCTTATATACGAGAAGGCCTTTCTTCCGGTCACCGCCTCGATTCTTCTCACACCTGCGGCCACGGCTCCTTCAGAGGTTATCTTGAAGAGACCTATCCGTGCGGTGCTTTCAACATGTGTGCCGCCGCACAGCTCCACGGACTCTCCGAAAGACACCACCCTGACCCTTTCACCGTATTTCTCTCCGAAGAGTGCCATGGCACCCATGGCCATTGCCTCATCAACCGGAGTATCATCATGCACCTCAGATACGATATTTTTCATTATCATCTCATTGACCTTCACCTCTATGGCAGCCAGCTCATCCGTAGTGACCTGGCTGAAGTGGCTGAAGTCAAACCTGAGCCTTTCGGGAGTGACAAGTGACCCCTTCTGTTCCACATGCTTCCCCAGTACCTCCCTGAGTGCATGGTGCATCAGGTGAGTTGCCGTATGGTTGTTGGCCGTATCCTGCCTGGCTTCACTGTCGACCACGGCAGTGAATGTCGCTGAAGGGTTGTCCGGTACCTTCTCCGCCATATGTATGATAAGGTTGTTCTCCCTGATAGTGTCAGTGATAAGGACCTTATCGCCGGCGGCGGTGATGTAACCCTTGTCTCCTGTCTGGCCTCCCGATTCGGCATAGAAGGGAGTTCTGTCAAAGACCAGGTGGACTGCTTCCCTGCCCCTGGAGACAACTTTCCTGTAGCGTGCTATCCTGACAGTGTCCTCAGTCCGGTCATAACCGGTGAAGACGGTGGTTTCAACATCATGGATCACTACCCAGTCACCTGCGGTGACGGCTGCATCATCTCTCGATCTCTCTTTCTGGGCATTAAGCTCACTCCTGAATGCCTCCTCGTCGAGGGTCATGTTGTTCTCTCTCAATATCAGCTGTGTGAGGTCAACGGGGAAGCCATAGGTGTCAAACAGTTCAAAGGCATCACTGCCTGGAAACAGGTCTCTTCCTTCTCTCTTCAGTGTCTCCACCCTCCGCTCTATCATCCTGAGTCCTTTGCCAAGAGTTTTGAGAAACGCCTGTTCCTCTTCACGGATGACCTTCGTAATGATATCCTGCCGGGCCGTTAGCTCAGGATAGTGGCCGCCCATCGATTCAACGAGGGCAGGCACAAGCTTGTGCATGAATGGTTCATTCATCCCGAGCGAGGTGTAACCGTATCTTACCGCACGGCGGAGAATCCTCCTTATGACATATCCCGCTCTGTTGTTGGAAGGTAGCTGACCGTCAGCCACAGAGAAAGAGACGGTGCGGAGATGATCGGAGATGACTCTGTGCGCTATGTCCCATTCCTCCCTGATGCCGTATGGCTTGCCAGTCACCGCTGCTGATGCTGCTATCAGCGGCTGAAAGACATCAGTGTCATAGTTTGACTTTTTGTTCTGTATGACCATGCAGAGACGTTCAAATCCCATCCCGGTGTCAACATGTTTTTCAGGAAGCAGTTCCAGCTCGCCTCCTGCCTTGCGGTTATACTGGATGAAAACGAGGTTCCAGATCTCTATTACCTGCGGATGTCCCCTGTTCACCAGCAGATGACCGGGAGTGGCTGCACGTTCGGCGTCTGACCTGATATCGACATGTATCTCGGAACATGGTCCGCAGGGCCCGGTATCACCCATCTCCCAAAAGTTGTCCTTTTTGGAGCCATCGATGATATGGTTGTCTGGAGAGGCGAAGCATCTTCTCCAGTACTCTGCTGCCTCTTCATCACGAGGTACATCATCTTCAGGGTCACCCTCAAAAACAGTTGCATAAATCCTCTCCTGAGAAATGCCCATTTTTCCTGTGAGGAATTCCCACGCCCATTCTATTGCCTCACGCTTGAAATAATCACCAAAAGACCAGTTGCCTAGCATCTCGAACATGGTATGATGATAGGTGTCAAGGCCAACCTCCTCAAGATCATTATGTTTGCCCGACACGCGAAGACACTTCTGTGAATTGGCGATCCTCTTGTAACCTGCAGGCTGGTTTCCGAGAAAAATATCCTTGAACTGGTTCATCCCCGCATTGGTGAACATAAGTGTGGGATCATTCTTAATGACCATCGGTGCTGATGGCACAATCTTATGCTCTTTTGTCCTGAAAAAACTCAGGAACTCCTCCCTTATCTCGTTTGCCTTCATCCTGAATATGCGCCCCGTCTTGATTTTTTTTATTTTCGGGCTTGTAAAATTAATTCATTTATTTTACGTTTGTCAGGTAGGAGTCATAAATAGTGGCAACACATTGATCTATTGATGCTGAAAAGGAAGAAGTACGTTTTCGATGAAGCCAGTCTTCAATTCCTGCAGCACCGGAGAAACAGGAGCGAGAAGCTCCTGCGGTTCGTGCTTTGGTTTGGCCTTTCTGTCTTGATGACAGTGGTTTACGCCTTTATTTTCCATCGTCTGTTTGGCTCCCCCAAGGAGGAGTTGCTGGTGCAGAGGGTTGATGAAATGAAGCTGAGATATTCACTGCTGGAGAGAAAAATTGAATACTCTTCGGCCTTGGTTTCCGATCTCCGTTCGTCAGACAATTATTCATATCGCGCCATTCTCGACCTACCCCTCATCCCGGAAGACATCTCCGAAGGCGGTTCCGGGGGTACAAACCGGCTCGGTGACCTGACAGGCTACATGAACAGTGAAATGATGATGGCAGTAAGGTCAAAGTTTGATGACCTCAAGACCCAGACCAATATACAGTACAACTCCCTCACCGAGCTCACAGGCAAGGCTGCCGAGTGGAAGGAGATGTGGGCACACCTGCCGTACATAAGGCCTGTCAATGTCACTTTGCTGCTTGGTGACGGCATGAAATTCCGTGAGAAGCACCCGGTGCTTGGATCACCACGGTGGCATTTCGGCCAGGATTTCCGGTGCCCGGTAGGAACGGAGGTTCACGCCACAGGTGCCGGTGTGGTCTATTACGCAGGAAACGATAATGACGGTTTCGGAATAAAGGTTGTGATTGACCACGGGTATGGCTACAGGACCATCTACGGCCACCTGAGCGAATGCCGTGTCAAGAGGGGTCAGAAGGTTACCAGGGGAGACTTCATAGGGCTGTCGGGAAATTCCGGTATCTCATCCGGGCCCCACCTGCACTACCAGATCGACCTCTTCGGATCACATGTTAACCCGTTGTGGTATTTCACCGACAACCTGTCGGAGGATGAATATTTCAGGATGCTCGACTTCCTCTCGAAACCCTGAGAGGTCAGTATAATTTCATCTGCCCGGTTCTGTGGTGTTTGTTTTGAATTATTCCTATTATTTCATATTTTTGCACGGCATTGAGTATGCCATCATAGCAGATGCCAAAGACCAAGTACAAGTTTAATCATGAGACTCTCAGCTTTGACAGGATCAGGCTGGGGATCAGGCAGACCTTCCTCAGGCTTTTCGGTTATTTCGTCGCATCACTTTTTCTCGCCGGTATCTACGGTTTCATTTTTGCATTCATCTTTGACTCCCCCCAGGAGAAGGCACTGAAGAGAGAGATAGAGCAGCTCACTCTTCAGTATGATCTCATGAACAGGGAGATGGAGAATGTTGAGAAAGTCCTCGGTCATCTCCAGGAGACTGATGATAATCTGTACAGGACCATTTTCGAGACTGAGCCTGTTCCATCATCATTCCGGGAAGGCGGTATCGGGGGTGTGAACAGGTACGGTGAGCTTGAGGGCTTCTCAAACTCGGAGCTGGTGATACAGACCGCGATGAGGCTTGACAAAATCCGGAAAAAGATTTATGTGCAGTCAGAGTCGTTCGACGAGCTGATAGCCTATGCATCGGAGAAGGAGGAGATGCTTGGCAGCATCCCTGCGATACAGCCTCTCTCCAACAAGGACCTTAAGCGCACCGCTTCAGGCTTCGGCTACCGCATTCATCCCATCTACAAGATATCAAAGTTCCATTCAGGCATGGACTTCACCGCGCCAACTGGTACCGATGTCTATTCCACCGGTAACGGTGTGATCAGAACGGTAAAGTCGGCCCGTCGCGAGCTCGGAAACCATATAATAATAGATCACGGCTTCGGATACCAGACCGTTTATGCTCATCTTGACAAGTTCAATGTAAGGGTAGGGCAGAAGGTGAAACGTGGCGATGTGATAGGTTACGTTGGAAGCACAGGCCTCTCAACGGCACCCCACCTGCACTATGAGGTGCTGGTTAACAGCAGGCATGTTGACCCGGCACTGTACTATTTCAATGATCTCACACCGGAAGAATATGACCGTATGCTGGAGATCTCAGGCAAGAGCGGACAGACCTTCGATTGATACACACAATCCGAGATGCCTTACAGGGAAAAGAAAGTAGAAAAACTCTATTACCAGATAGGAGAGGTCTCCGAAATGTTTTCCGAGCCTGTCTCCACCATTCGTTTCTGGGAGAAGGAGTTTGATGTTCTGCGGCCTAAAAAGAACAACAAAGGCAACAGGCTCTTCATGCAGGAAGACATTAAAAACCTGCGGCTTATCCATCACCTGCTGAGGGAGAGGGGCATGACCCTGGATGGTGCAAAAAAATACCTTAAGAATAACCGTGAGGAGACCGATTACCGGATGGAGATAGCTGACGCTCTCCGTAATATAAGGGCTCTGCTCGTTGAAATAAGTGACGAAATCACGTAGGCCTATGGCGGTCATTCTCGGAGAATTTGTAAAATGGCTCGAAGGGCATATTCCCCCTGCATTTCAGGAACATTATGACAACAGCGGTCTGCAGGTGGGAGACCCCGGTTCAGAGACTGATTCCGTGCTGCTTACCCTTGATGTTACTCCTGAAGTGATTGAGGAGGCCGTCAGCCATGGCTGTGGGTTGGTGTTATCACATCATCCCCTCATTTTCACTCCTCTGAAGCGCCTGGCATATGGCAGCAATGCGGAGCGGAGCGTGGCTGCGGCTCTGAAGCACAACATAGCCGTCTACTCAGCCCATACCAGTTTTGACAACACCCTGCCCGGGGTGAGTCATATCCTTGCAGAGAAGATCGGCCTGGCGGATATCACGGTACTGGAACCCCTCAGGGGGAAGCTCTCGAAGCTCGTGACCTTTGTGCCGGAGCTGCATGCCGCAAGGGTTAGGGATGCACTCTTTGCCGCCGGAGCCGGTCAGACAGGTAACTATGACCGTTGCAGCTTCAATGTGAAGGGTGAGGGCACCTTTCGCGCCGGTGAGGGTGCTGAGCCGTTTGCCGGCAGCATAGGAGAGGATCATGCCGAGGCTGAGGTTCGTATAGAGGCTGTGATGCCATCACACCTGGCAGGAGCGTGTGTCAGGGCTCTGATGGCGGCTCATCCCTATGAGGAGGTGGCCTATGACATCATCGCCCTGGAGAACGAGTATCGCGGCGCCGGCGCGGGCGCCATCGGCACACTGCCCGCTGCCGTCACCGGCAGCGAGCTTCTCGGGCGGCTGAAGACACTGACAGGCCTGCCCTGCATCCGCTACAGCGGCGATCCCTCCCGGCCCGTCACAAGGGTGGCCGTGTGCGGAGGGTCCGGCTCCGCCTTCATCCCCGCCGCCGCCCGCGCCGGCGCCGATGCATTCATCACCGGTGACATCAGGTACCACTCCTTCACCGAGGCCCCTGAAAACATGCTTGTGGCTGATGCCGGCCATTATGAGAGCGAAAAATTTTCTTTGGAGATACTCCACGACCTGATTCAGAAAAAATTTCCTAACTTTGCACTCCGGTTTTCCGGAATAAAAACGAATCCGATAAATTACTTCCAGTAAGATGACAGCGAAACAGACAAAAACGGCTGAGACCGAACTTACAATAGAGGAAAAACTAAGAGCACTCTATTCACTGCAGCTTGTTGATTCAGAGATAGATAAAATACGCACCCTGAGAGGGGAGCTTCCGCTCGAGGTGCAGGACCTTGAAGATGATGTGGCAGGACTCGAGACCAGGATAGGGAACCTCAAAGCTGAGATCGCCGAACTCGAAAAGTCTGTCGTAGGCAAGACTAACGAGATTACCAATTCACAGGCTCTGATCAAGAAATATGAAGAGCAGCAGAACAACGTCCGCAATAACCGGGAGTATGATTCTCTCTCCAAGGAGATTGAGTTCCAGACCCTTGAGATAGAGCTATGCAACAAGAAGATACGTGAGTTTACCGCACAGGTGGCAGAAAAGAAGGAGGTGATGGCCGAGGCTCAGACAGCCCTGGATGAGAGAACACGTGACCTGGATGGCAAAAAATCAGAGCTCGATGATATCACCCGTGACACCCAGAAGGAAGAAGAGCAGCTTGATGAGAAATCGCGTCAGCTTCAGACCAGAATAGAGGAGAGGCTGCTGACAGCCTACAAACGAATCCGTTCCAATGCCCGTAACGGTCTCGCGGTGGTTTCGGTACAGCGCGACGCATGTGGAGGCTGCTTCAACCAGATACCCCCGCAGCGCCAGCTTGACATCAGGTCAAGAAAAAAGATCATCGTCTGCGAATACTGCGGCCGCATACTGGTTGACGACGAAATAGTGAACGAACAGTAAGCCCGGACAACCCGTCCGTTGCCCTTATACAGAGACGTTGCATGCAACGTCTCTGCTCATTTTCGTATATTTGTAATAATGATATACAACTCTCATCATGAATGATTTCAGATCGGAAATAAGGGAAGGCATACCTGATCATCTTCCCGGGCCAAATTCTTTCGACACCTCGGTTAACCATGCTCCGCGTCGCCGCGATCTGCTGACGACCGACGAGAAGAAGCTGGCCCTGCGCAATGCCCTGAGGTACTTTCCAGGGCCTCTGCACGGAGTACTGGCACCTGAGTTTGCCGCTGAACTGCGTGACCGTGGCCGTATCTACATGTACCGTTACAGGCCCTCGTACGAGATGAAGGCCAGGCCCATCAGCGACTATCCGCATAAATCGGTTCAGGCCGCCGCAATCATGCTTATGATTACCAACAACCTTGATCCTGCCGTGGCACAGCACCCTCATGAGCTTATCACCTACGGAGGCAACGGGGCTGTCTTCCAGAACTGGGCCCAGTACAGGCTCACCATGAAATATCTTTCGGAGATGACCGATGAGCAGACGCTCGTGGTATACTCGGGCCATCCTCTCGGACTATTCCCTTCACATAAGGAGGCTCCCCGACTGGTGGTCACAAATGGCATGGTGATACCGAACTACTCGTCACAGGATGACTGGGAGAGGTTCAATGCCCTCGGAGTGTCACAGTACGGACAGATGACGGCAGGATCTTATATGTATATCGGCCCGCAGGGGATAGTCCACGGGACAACCATAACCCTTCTCAATGCCCTCCGCCGGCTGAAAACGGCTGATGACGGCTCCCGGAATAGTAAGCTCTTTATTTCATCAGGGTTGGGAGGCATGTCAGGGGCACAGCCCAAGGCCGGCAATATTGCAGGCATTGTCTCGGTCATTGCCGAGGTCAATTCGAGGGCTATCACAACCCGGTATGCCCAGGGCTGGGTAGATGAGGTCCACGATGACCTCACCGTCCTGTCAGACCGTGTGCGAAGAGCCTGCGCCGCAGGCGACGTTGTATCACTGGCTTACCACGGCAATATCGTTGACCTGTGGGAGAAGTTTGCGGAGGAGGGACTGTGGGCCGACCTGGGGTCTGACCAGACCTCGCTGCATAACCCGTGGTCAGGCGGATATTACCCTTCCGGGATCTCTTTTGATGAAGCCAATGCCATGATGGCCGAAGACCCTGACACATTCCGCAAGATGGTGCAGTCGTCACTTCGTCGCCAGGTGGAGGCCATTAACCTGCACACTGCTCACGGCACCTACTTCTTTGATTACGGCAATGCCTTCCTTCTCGAGTCATCACGTGCCGGAGCGGATATCTCTGACGGACAGGGCGGTTTCCGCTATCCTTCCTATGTTGAGGATATCATGGGTCCGCTATGCTTTGACCACGGCTTCGGGCCCTTCAGGTGGGTCTGCTGCTCAGGCGATCCCGCTGACCTGGTCGCCACGGACGCGCTAGCTGCCGCCACTCTCGAACGGCTGATGAAGGATTCAACGGACGACATCCGGCAGCAGATGTCCGATAATATACACTGGATACGCGGGGCAGCGCTCAACAGGCTGGTCGTTGGCTCGCAGGCACGCATACTCTATGCCGATGCACGTGGCAGGGCAATGATAGCGGAAGCCTTCAACGAAGCCATTGCCGCCGGCGATATAAAAGGCCCTGTTGTTATCGGCCGCGATCACCATGACGTCTCAGGTACCGATTCCCCCTTCAGGGAGACAGCAAACATACGTGACGGCTCACGCTTCACCGCCGATATGGCAGTACAGAATGTCATCGGTGACGCCTTCCGCGGAGCCACCTGGGTGTCACTGCACAACGGAGGCGGAGTTGGATGGGGCGAGGTGATCAACGGCGGATTCGGAATGGTGCTCGATGGCACCCCGGAGGCGTCACGACGACTGAGCTCGATGCTCTTCTGGGATGTCAACAACGGCATTGCACGAAGGAGCTGGGCGAGGAACAGCGGAGCGATAGCTGCAATAACGAGAGAGATGGAACGTACGCCGGGTCTGGTGGTCACGATGCCGTCACAGGCTGATGACAGACTGATTGATCAGGCAATAGGCAATTGGCAATAGGCAGTAGGCCACCTTCGCCGAGGCTTCGGCGGCTAAAAGCAGTAGGCAGTAGTGAGGAATTTTCGATTTCAGATTTTCGATTATTATAATCGACAATCGCAAATAATTTCGACTTTACGGACTTTCGACTAATTAAACATTATCCGGGATCAGATCGGCAACAAGGCATACAGCCATCGCCACTATACCCTCGCCGCGGCCGGTGAACCCCATCTTCTCCGTGGTGGTGGCCTTGACGGTGACGGCATCGGGAGAAAGATTGGCAACAGCCGCCATGGTGTTTCGCATGGCTGCAATGTATGGCGCCAGCTTCGGTAACTCGAGACAGACTGTAGTGTCGATATTCACTATCCGGTAACCCTTCTTATTGATAATCTCAACGGTTCTCTTAAGCAGTATCTTGCTGTCAATGCCCCTGAACTCAGCTGAGGTGTCGGGAAAATGCGTCCCTATATCATTCAGTCCCGCAGCACCAAGAAGAGCATCGCAGACGGCATGGATGAGGACGTCGCCGTCGGAGTGGGCCACACACCCCTTTGATGAGTTGATGCGTACGCCTCCAAGCCATAGTTCACGCCCCTCCTCAAGGCGATGGAAGTCTATGCCCTGTCCTATCCTGTGATGCAGCGTCATATCGTTAGCTTACTTCTGGCTGAGACTGCGTAGCGAATCGAATTCAAATCCCAGCGAGAATCTCAGCGTGCGTGCCAGCGGATTGTTCTGGGTGATCGGAACGAGGTATGAGAAATCAAGCGAAAAGACACTCAGTCTGAAACCTGTTCCAACCGTAAAATACTTCTTGTTCCCCTTCATCTCAGCCTCATTGAAATATCCGGCCCTCAGGGCAAACTGCTGATTGTACCAGTACTCGACCCCAATTGACTGTGTAAACTCCTTCATCTCCTCGCTGAAACCTCCGGGAGCATCATAGAACGACTGGAAAATAGCCACGGGTACGGAGACGTTTGGATCCTTGCCGGAAATGATTGTGGTCCCGTCAAGGTCATAAACCGGGGGAGTAGGCACAAGCATCTTGTTAAGGTCGAAGGAAAAAGCTATTGCATTGTACTTGTCGAGGTTGATCGAAAATGTTGTTCCGAGACGCATGTTCATCGGAATAAAATCGGGGTCAACATCGGTTGTGTAACTCATTTTGGAACCGATGTTTGAAAAGTTTATCCCGGCAGAGATATTGCCGGTCTTTGATCCGAGTTCCAGGGATGTTGTATAGAAAGCTGAGGCGTCTGCAGCGAAGGCAATGCCGGCTTTGGTCTCGGTTGTACCGACGGTCATCCCGCCCGTTATGTTCGAATAGATGAATCTGAGTGCCACACCGCCCGACCAGTGCTCGGAAAAGAGCCGGGAGTAAGCCACGTCAATTGAAAACTCATTGGGGTTATAATTGCGCTGGTAGTTGCCGTAGTCATCCGTGAACTGTATCTCGCCCAGCGACGAATACATAAGGCTCGATGCAAGCACCTGCCTGCTGTCTATCCTGTAGTACCCTGAGAGATAAGCCAGGTTGATATCCGGAACGAGAGCCCTGAGCCACGGTGAATATGACATCCCGAAACCACCGTTGCCGTCAATAAAGGCATATTTGGCAGGGTTCCAGTGCATACTGAAAAGATCAGCGGATGTTGCTACGCCGACGTCACCCATTGCTCCGGCACGTGAATCAGGCGCGATTGTCAGAAAGGGCACAACCGTCTGGATGACATTGTAGGGTTGATCTTCCTGGGCAACAGCCGGAACGATAAATAGATGCAATAGAAATATAATGCTAGCAATCAGCGCCTTGTTTTTCATATCTATATAGATTCAAAATTTTGTGCAAATATAAAACAAAAAAAAAGGTGAGTTATTGTGTTGTTTTACAAAATGATGATGCGCCCTGTAGCAAAGCTTTTTTCGCCTCCCGGGGTAACTGCTTCAATACGCCACAGATATAGGCCTCGGGCCACTCTGCCGCCGTTGTCATCACTGCCGTCCCATGGTATGTCAGGGAGGGCATAACCGGGGTTGTTTACCCTCTCTCTAATCACCCTCACGGCTCTCCCGTCATTGTTGAATATTGTGATGGTAACATCGATCTCCGTATCAGGCCGGTTGTGTCCCGCCGTGAAGTTTGTACCTTCAGTTGCCGGATTGGGAAAGGAGAGCAGGTTTGTCAGCATGAAGGTCCCGCTGGTCCCGACCACCATCTTCAGCGTCGCCACCGACGGGTTATTCAGGTTGTCCCATGCCCTCAGTGAGATGGTATGCTCTCCCTGTTCCGCAAATACCATCGGGTAGGCAAGACTGCCCGAGGTATGGACCCCTACGTCAGCCCGGAAGAGGCCGTTAAGCACCACTGCCCCTGACACATCATCATCAATCCAGGCGATTATGTCATGACCTATCCCGCTTCCTGTGGCATTGATGCCTGAATCATCGCTGATGAGTGCCAGTAGTGTCGGAGAGGCGTCAGTGACCCCTCCGTCCCTGAAGAGTGTGTCATTCATGAAAAGCCTTATCACAGGACCTTCAGTGTCATTGACGTTGATCTCGGAAAACCCTCCGACCATGATATCCCCGAAGCTGCCATTAATGTCGCTGACGCCGTCCTGAGCGTAATAGCTTATTGATCCCCTGCCGAATGAGTAATTGATATCCAGAGGTACAATGAATGAGAATCTGAACCTGCCTCCGGTGACAATGGAGGTTCCCCGGAATAATACGTTGCCGTTGACCGGGTAGCTCATGGGCGACCCGCCGTCGTTGGCAAGGGTGGTGACCTGTCCCGGCTTGTCAGATACCGTTGACTCAACGATACCGTTGAAACCGGTCATCAGGTTGCCCTCAGTATCCTCAATATGACCGCTTATAGTTATGGTTGACAGGGCTTTGAGAGTGTCAGTGACCAGTTCCACCGATACCCCGTTGATGCTGTCGGTGACCACTTCACCCTGCACCGGCCATGCAAGCCTCAGTGCCGGATCACCCAGCAGCAGGAAGTTTCGCTTATTCATCCCCGCTCCCGTACTGATCTTGGCCAGCCTTATAATGTCGCCAAGCCTCATCGACCGGCCGTCAGCGGCAGTTCTGAAGGCATAGTCATAGATATTCCGGTTGAGAGTGTAGTTGGGAGCTGAATAGACAACCCTTGTGGTACTCATTAGCGCTATGCCGCCGCCGTCACTGTTTAGCAGGACCAGTTCCCCGGCTGATGTCCTGGCAGAAATTGCCCCGGTTGCCTGGTTGATCTCAACATCATCAAAACGTGAAAACTCGCAGGTGGCTGTAATAAAGAGAGGGAGCATATCTTCATTCTTCCATGAGTTGATGTTGTCCGTCCTGATCACTCGCTCATGCGCGAGTCCGGATTCATTGCCGTGTCCCACATAATTCATGATGAGGGCTCCTGCCGCCATCCGGTCATCAATAGCCTTTACGGCATCGGGATACGCATCGCCGGTCACCGATGTCACCTGGCGGTATGAATCGAGATATATTTTCTGTGTCAGGGCAGGAAGAGCCTGCGCAGAAGCTTCGGCAGAAAGGCCTTCAGCATCAAGCATGTGAATGTTGGAATCTTCATCATCAGCCATGATGCAGAGGACATTCCGCCATGATCCCATGGCCGGGGGCTCGAGATAGGAGCTTATTTTCCGCACCATTATGCCTGCTGAAAGGGTGTCTGATGCCGGCAATCTTCCGATGCCGATATCCAGGAACCCCTCAGCTTCACCCTCCCCATCGTCGAGCAGTCCGTAAAAATCGTCTGATGTGAACGAAAGGACCCCGACATGTGAGTTAACGGATTGCCAGGTAGGTATGTATGAGTTATTTTTTGGCGGCGGGGTTTTATTCTCATATGAACCATCGCCGAAGAGCAGGAGATATTTGAGCGGAGTGCCTCCTGTCTTGCCCCTTTCATAAATCATTTTTACGAAATTTCTTATTGCGGCGGCGTCAGGGATGCCTCCGGAGAACTCGTTGTAGATCTGTTCCGGGCTAACCACAATCGAGGTGGTGCCGTCGTCAGCGAGATGAATGTCTGCAAGCTTCCTGGCATATTCGTCAAACAACGGATGCGCGACAATAATCATATCTGCCGATGCAAGCCCGTGCAGGTCCTGATTAGGAATTGCCACGGCGTTTCCTTCAGGCAGCCTGGCATGTGCGACGGTAAATGCTACAAATTTCCTGAGTGTGTCCGTGGCTGCCGTGAAAAGCGTATTTCCCGCAGAAGATGTAGTCCGGATTTCCCTTGGAGCGAAGGGGTCAGTGACATCCCATACCTTCAGGGAGGGAGAGCCTCCGATGGTGAACTGTGTGATAGCTGCCTCTCCTACTGTCCGGCTGTCACTTATGAATAGCTGCCTGTCGCGGTACACAAGTCCTGCCCTGGCGAAAAAATCGACATAATCTATATACCCTGTCGCTGCTGGGTTGCCGTTTGCCGAGAAGGCCAGGCTGAATGAGGGCGCCGCAGAGGCGGGAGCGATGGAATCAGCGGCTGCAGTGATGGAGGCATAGATGCCGTTGATGTCGGTCATGTTCACCGGCATGACGGTCAGTGTCTTAAGCTCATCCGTTTCCTGCCTGAGGGTGAAGGAGGTTCCGGTGTCCGACCGTCCGAGTACCCTTATCACATACCTGATCTTTTCTGTCAGAATGAGGTCGGTGAAACCCGGACTGATATTATTCTGGATACCCGGTACAACCTGCTGATACCACTCCCTGCCTGACCTGATAAGGTTGACCTCTTCGCGTTCATGCCTCATGAACAGGTCGGTGGAGGCCGAGGTCCGGTTATGAGGTTGCCCCGGGGCCGTCTCCGCCGTCACCTGGGCTGGTCCTCCCGGCTCAGATGTGATGAAGTACCATGCAGTGTCAGAGTAACAATGACGCAGAAACTCGTACCCGGCATCGGTATTGTTGTATTTCCACCTGTGAGTGCCCTCGGCATAAAACAGCAGGTAGTCACCTTCATTGAAGACTCCGTCGCTGCCCTTTTCTGCCATGACGGCAACCTTCCTCAGGTCATCGGGTGCACTCTGGTCGTTATAGAAGGAGAGCTGGCCGGTATTATTGCCGTAAAGTACAGCAGTAGAAGGGTTTGTGATGCCCATCTCCCTGATTTTCGAATAGTCGAGCCTGTAGATGCCGGGTTCGGTCACGGCTATCTTCATCCATGCTCCACGGCCGAGAACAGAGGATGGAACATAATCCTGCGATGCGGCAGAGAGATCCGGCATCAGCAAAACAACAGCAATGAGCAGGCTTTTTATTCTCATCATGGCAAAGATAGTTAAGTCGGTTATCTTTACCCTCTGAATGATGCTGATACATACAAAATATTAACGGTCATGAATCGTTGATATTTATGAAACATAACCATGAAGCTCAGGTACGGAACTCTTCTGCCCGGTCTGCTTTTTTTCGCCATGACCCTGAACGGTCAGGACACCTGGTATGGGTCCATGTCAGGCATGCACCTGATGTACAACCCGGCGTGGGCCGGAGCGAAAGGGTCACCGGAGATGCATATCACCGCCACCTCCTTTCTCCCGGGCAACGGCTTCGGACTGAAATCGGTTTATGCTTCATATGATGGCTATTTCCCGGGACTTCACGGTGGTGCAGGGATTTGGCTCTCCGATGACATGCTGGGTGACATAATGAATGACCTGAGGGCAGGGGCCTCATATGCATATCACTTCAGGGCCGGCAGGGATCTGTACATCAGTGCGGGACTGACAGCCTCGCTTGTTAACCGCGGGATACGGACAGGCTCCATTGTTTTACCTGAGGATATTGACCCGTTAAGAGGTATTACGGGAGGATCGGCACCCTACACATCTCCTGCAAACATTACCAGGTTCGACCTTGGAACGGGAATCTCGCTGTCCACCGGAAGATGGTACGGAGGTATGTCGGTAATGCATCTGGCACAACCCTCGCTCAGCAGTGATCAGCAGGAGCAGAACAGGCTGAAGCGGCTTATTACCCTGAACACCGGTGGATCATTCACTCCAGGAAGGAGCGGGCTGATATTGAATCCGTCAGCCGCTTTCCTGGTCCAGGGAGGAAGTTATACAGTTTATTTAGGAACCGAAGCCTGCTGGAAAGGCCTTTTGTCGGGAGTTTCCCTCTGGCATATCCCGCGGGGCTTCACAGCGGCGGAAACATCGCTGGGGTGGGACGCTGATATTGTAAAATTCATATTATCATATAGTTACATCCTTGCCGGTGGTGATTCGTCATTCAAGGGCACCGCCATCGTAAAGGCACGGCTCTTGTTTAGTTTCAATAATGTTGAAAAAAGTAGGGTTACACATATAATAAAGTTACCCGTTTTGTAGTTATTTTGGTGCAGTGTTTTGTAAATGAATGAAATTAATACAATAAAAATTTAATCAAGTAAACCTTATCTGGCTATGTATAAACTCAGAGCTTTACCGGTTTTTATAGTTGTTGCTCTCTTCCTCTTTTCCTGCAAGGGAGGGAAACAGGATAATGTATCTCCGACGACTGGCTGGAGCTACAGGGATCCCAGGTCGAGTGATGTTAATGATCTCGGCTATCCGATAGGCGAAGCATCAGAACAGCTCACCGGTCCCAATCTTGTTCTCATTGAAGGAGGAACATTTACGATGGGCAGGGTTGAACAGGATGTGATGTTCGACTGGAACAACAACCCGCGCAGGGTCACCGTATCTTCATTCTATATGGATGAGACTGAGGTTACCAACCTCGATTACCGTGAATACCTGTACTGGCTGAGAAGGGTATACAGCGATTATCCCGAGGTGCACCGCCGTGCTCTTCCCGACACGCTTGTATGGAGAAGCCCTCTTGCATTCAATGAGCCCTATGTGCAATATTATTTCAGACACCCTTCCTATAACACTTATCCTGTAGTGGGAGTTAGCTGGCTGCAGGCCAATGACTATTGCGTCTGGCGTACAGACAGGGTCAACGAGCAGATTCTTCTCGATGGCAAGTGGCAGGACGCCAATGTGGAGCAGTCCGGAGCCAACAACTTCAATACCGAGTCATACCTTGCAGGCCAGTATGAGGGTGTGCCCGGCCAGAGGGTTGATGAGTTGCATCCACGTGTACGCCAGGAGGATGGTGTCCTTCTTCCACGTTATCGTCTCCCGACGGAGGCTGAGTGGGAGTTTGCTGCCTACGGACTCAGGGGCAACACCTTCGAGGAGAGAATCTATGAAAGGGCACTATACCCGTGGGACGGCCACAACGTACGTAATGCGTCTCCGAAATACAGGGGTGAGTTCATGGCCAACTTCGTCCGCGGACGCGGTGACATGATGGGTGTTGCAGGTAACCTGAACGATGCTGGAAGCATCACTGTCGATGTAAGATCATACTGGCCCAACGACTACGGTCTGTACTGCATGGCCGGTAACGTAAACGAATGGGTGCAGGATGTCTATCGCCCGCTCTCATCCGAAGATGTTGATATGTTTAACCCGTTCAGGGGTAACGTTTTCACCGATCTGACGCGTGATGCAAACGGCCAGGTGGTTGAAAAGGACAGGCTGGGCAGGCTCCAGATAGATACCGTAAAGCCCGAGGACGTGGCCAACAGGTTTAACTACCAGAAATCTGACTACAGAAATTACCTCGACGGCGATGTTATCTCAAGCATATCCTCAAGCCTCGAATGGTCAGGCAACGCTGAGCTGCCTCAGACAGAGAGAATGTATGCACAGAATGAGATTGACAATGACTATGTGACACTCATAAACGACAAGGCAAGGGTCATCAAGGGCGGCTCATGGAAGGACAGGGCTTACTGGCTCAATCCCTCAACCCGCCGGTACCTTGATCAGGAGGCATCACGTGATGACCTCGGATTCAGGTGCGCGATGATCAGGGTAGGTAGTCCCACAGGACTGAAATAACAAGGTAATCAGAATGATAAAAGGCCTCATTATGAATAATAATGGGGCTTCTTTTTAGGATATCATGGAGACAGAAAGGTTATATGAGCTATACCGGAGCTCTGCAGGTATAACCACCGATTCGAGATCGGTGACCAGGGGAGAGATCTTTTTTGCACTCAGGGGACCCAACCATGACGGCAACAGGCATGCCGTTGCTGCCGTGGCAGCAGGTGCCCTGGCATCGGTCGTTGATGACCGTTCACTGTCAGGCAGGAAGCTTATTCTCGTTGATGATGTCCTTGAGGCTCTTACCTCTCTTGCTGCCTACCACCGTCGCAGGCTGAAGGTTCCCGTTATCGCCATTACCGGCACCAACGGCAAGACAACGACCAAGGAGCTCATAACCGCTGTTCTTTCACGCAAAGCCAGAGTACACAGTACCGCAGGCAACCTCAATAATCATATCGGAGTGCCGCTGACCCTGCTCAGTGCTCCGGATGATGCCGGTTTCCTGGTAGTGGAGATGGGTGCCAGCCACGTGGGAGAGATTGCGGCTCTGTGCGAAACGGCAATGCCCACACACGGTATCATAACCAATATTGGCACTGCGCACATAGAAGGATTCGGTTCGTTTGAAAATGTAAAAGAGGCCAAGTCGGAGCTTTACAGGTGGCTTGGCAACATAGGCGGAACAGTCATCTACAATGATGATAATCCCGTACTCAGCGAACTCGCACATCTTGCCCGGAGGACTCTTTCATACTCATCACCGGAAGATCATCAGCTTACCGTCCTGCCGGAGGAGAAGGAGGACATTTGCCTGAATGTAAATGCAGTGGTAGATGGAAGGGAATACTCATTTGAAACAGGGCTCTTCGGCTCCTACAATATTGACAACATCAGGGCGGCAATGGCTACGGGGCTCATTTTTGATGTTCCCGTCAGTGAGATCATTGATGCCGTATCTTCATACAGGCCGGCCAATAACCGTTCGCAGATAGTTGATACCGGAAGGAATACAGTGGTACGCGATGCCTATAACGCCAATCCTTCCAGTATGGAAAAGGCTCTTGCCTCTTTCGCTGCCCTGCGGTCAGAAAAGAAAATGGTGATCCTTGGTGACATGCTGGAGCTTGGCAGTGCAAGTGCCTCGGGCCATGCTTCAGTAGTCAGCCAGGTATTGAGTCTTGGCGCTGACGAAATAGCTCTTATCGGGCCACGCTTCCGGGAGGCGGCAGGGGATTTGCCGGTCCGGCTTTTCGGTTCATCGGAGGAGGCGGCTGAATGGCTGAGGACAATGAGGCCAGAGGGATATACAATCCTTGTTAAGGGTTCGCGGGGGATGATGCTTGAAAAGGTATATCCGCTACTCTGATATTCCCCTGAGGGTGACCGACAGGATCTCGGGCCTGGTGCCGATGCGCATGCGCGGGCCCCAGATACCGAAGCCCGATGAGACTATCACATGAGTGTTGCCGAACTTTTTATATCCGTGACTCAGTTCGAACATTTTGCTGGTAATGATGGTTAATGGCCACATCTGCCCGTTGTGGGTATGGCCTGACATCTGCAGGTCAACCGGTGTGCCGGCCAGTGCTGACAGGTCATAAGGCTGGTGGTCAAGCAGTATGACAGGGGCACCGGTGTCTGTCCGGGATAACAGGCTGTCAAGTGACGCCCGGCCCGGCCCGGAGCCCTGCATGGCCGTCCTGTCAGTCCGCCCGACAATCTGCACGCCATTATCAAGCCGTACCACCTCATCAGAGAGAACCCTGATGCCTTTACCTTCGATATAGGGGATTGATTTCCTTAGATCACCCATGAACTCATGGTTCCCGGTGATGGCATATTTGCCGTATGGCAGCTCGGGGAGGGTGAGGTAGGAGAGGAGGTCGTCACGCAACACGGGACCAATGCTTCCGTCAATCAGGTCACCAAGGAAAAGCACCAGGTCAGGCTTCTCATCAGCGATCATCTCCGACAGGTGCCTCATGCTCCTCCTGCGGATGATGCTCCCGAGGTGTATGTCTGAAACAGCAACGATCGACATGGTGTCACTGCCATCTCCAAAGCTCTTGTCAACCGTGAGGTCATAACGTTTGGTCACGGGGGTCACGGCATTGAAGAAGCCAATCAATATGAGCAGGACGGTGGTTATGGTGACGCCTGCAAAGAGCCATAGCCTTAACTTCGGAATGGCCGCGGCAGGTATAAGGTGAAAGGGCTTCTGAATCAGCAGAAGTATATCGGCCGTAAGCCAGATCAGGAAACCGTAAAGCATGAATGCCATCCAGAAGCCACCGATGACGTTAAGAATGTCTGCGAAAATGCTGGTATAGCTGTGTTCCAGGATTTTTCCGGCGATGAATGTCGATGCAAGTACCAGGAAGACAACAGTATACCATGTTGTATGGAATCCGGCGCCGGCAAGGGCACGGTGTCCTTTAATCCAGAGATAAAGGTTTGTAAGGAAATAGACTGTAAAGACTATTATAAAGAAAATTGCCATTTGTTGTTTTCTGCTTAGTGCCACCTCAGTTCGGAAAATTTCTTCCTTCCGCGTATATAATACTCAAAAAGGAGAGATTTGTTCAGCATCGTATGCGGTGTGTGGTACATATCCGGATGCGGAGTCATGGTCCGGAAGGTCTTTATGGCCGTGCGTTGTCTGCGGAAGTGGTTATGGGCCCGCATTACGGCTGCCGCGGCAGCGCGTCCCTCCCGGAAGAGGAGCACCCACGCAGCAAGGCCGTCAAGCAGAAGCCTGGTAAAAATAGTCCTGCGCAGGTGTCTTGCGGGAAGGTTCTTAGCCATCATTATCAGGCTGTTGCGAAAGTTATAGTAGATCTTCTCCGGAGATCCGTAACCCAAAGTGCCGCCTCCTACATGCCAGACCACTGCGTGTGGCACATAACAGATTATAAAACCTGCATTCTGCATCCTCCAGCACAGGTCGATCTCTTCCATATGGACAAAGAAGGAGTCGTCAAAACCATCGCACTGGTCGAAGGCAGCAGCCCTGACAGCCATGCATGACCCTGATGCCCAGAATATCTCGCGTGTGTCATCATACTGACCGGTGTCATCTTCAACTGTATCGAAAATACGTCCGCGGCAGAAGGGGTAACCAAGCTTGTCTATATAACCTCCCGCTGCTCCCGCATACTCAAATGCCGATGGCTTATCATAAGATCTTATTTTTGGCTGGCAGGCGCCGACATTCGGGTGCATCTCCATGAATGTGGTCAGCCTCTCAGCCCAGCCCGGCTCCACGCTTACGTCGGAATTGAGGAGAATGAAGTATTCCGCCTCTGTCTGCCTCAGTGCCCTGTTATAACCGCCGGCATAGCCAAAGTTTTTCTCAAGTGCAATTATCCTTATGCCGGGGTGATGTTCAGTCAGCCACTCAACGGAGCCGTCGTTCGACCCGTTGTCAGCCACGATGACCTCAGTATCAGCAGAAACAGTATTCTTAACCACTTCAGGCAGGAACCCCTTCAGGAATTCCCTGCCGTTCCAGTTCAGGATGACAACAGCTGTCTTAATCATTTTACAGGTCTTTTGTGCTTCCAGCGGCGGTGTGACCAGAGCCAGTACTCAGGCTTGGCTCTGATGACATCTTCAAGCATCTCCACATAGCGGGAGGTGATAAAATCAGGCGACTCCTGGTTGGGATGTTCCGTGATTATCTCATATTCGATATTGTAATAACCTCTTTTCACCTTGATGATGTTCATGAAGATGACTGCCATATCATATTTAAGTGCCACCTTCTCGGCTCCCCTGTAGAATGCGGTCTCCTGGTTCAGAAAAGTGGTCCAGAAGGCATTCTCATCCGGCGGAGGTGTCTGATCGGCAATAAAACCTGACAGAGTACGGACATTCTCACTGCGGCATTTAACAAGATCTCGCAGGATTTTATGCATTGGTGTTACGGTTAGACCGTACTTTGTTCTCAGCTTAAGTAGAAACCGGTCAAAGTATTTGTTTTTCAGTGGTTTGTAAATAGTCAGGACCTTGTGGGGTGTATGCAACTGCATTGCAGAAACCCATTCCCAGTTGTTATAGTGGCTGGAGAGAGCCACCACATCCCTGCCTTCTGAATAGAGCCGGTCAAGAAGTGCTTTGTCCTTTACTTTGAATCTGCGTGCAATCTCTTTCGGACTCATATGGGTGGCCTTGAGGGTCTCAACCATAATGTCAGACAGGTGTCTGTAGAATTTACGCCCGGTTTTTCTCAGATCAACAGCACTTTTTTCAGGGAAGGCATTCCTTAGATTTTTTTCTACCACCTTCCTGCGGTAGTGTACAACGTAATACAGAATTAGGAAAAGGAGGTCAGAAAAGAGATAGAGCACTCTGAGCGGAAGCAGTGTCACAATATAATTAAAGCCCACGAATAGATAATATCCTGTGCGTTTCATCACCCTGCCGGTTCAAAAAGTTCACCATTCATTGAGGCATCGTCGCGCACGGTTGTCAGCCTCACCCTTCTGACTGTTCCGGGGAGGTCCTTCCGGTAGGGGGTAATAACCCTGATATAGTTCCCTGTCAGTCCTGTTATCATACCGTCAGGACTCCTTTTTTCGAATAGTACGTCATGGATTTTGCCGGAGGTATTGCGCATAAAAAGCATGCGACGGCTCTCCGAGAGTTTAATAAGCTGTCTGCTTCGCCGTTCTTTCTCCTGTTTTCTTACAGTGCCGGGCATCTCTGCTGCCGGGGTTCCCGGCCTTGGTGAGAAAGTGAATACATGAAGGTAGGATACGGGCATGTTCTCAAGGAAACGCACCGTCTCTTCATGGTCATCATAAGTCTCGCCCGGAAAGCCAACGATCACATCGGCTCCTATGCCGGCATGGGGCATCTTATCCCTGATCCTCATGACCCTGTCACGGAACAGATCCCTGCGGTAACGCCTGCGCATCATACCGAGGATCCTGTCGCTGCCGCTCTGAAGGGGCATGTGTATGTGAGGCATGAACATCTTCTTCGAGGCTATGAGGTCAATGATAGCGTCGGTCACAAGATCAGGCTCGATTGATGAGAGTCTCAGTCTTTCAATTCCCTTTACAAGTGACAGGGAAATGAGAAGCTGTTCCAGCGATTCCCCCGTGCTCTTCCCGAAATCGCCTACGTTGACACCGGTGAGGACTATCTCCCTGACTCCTGAGGCGACGATTGTCTTTGCCTCCTCAACTATTTCACTGATGAACGGATTGCGGCTTCTCCCCCTTGCCAGCGGCACAGTACAGTATGAGCAGCGGTAATCGCATCCGTCCTGCACCTTCAGGAATGACCTTGTGCGGTCACCTGCAGACCATGATGCTGTGAATGCATCTGTATCAATATTTTCACACGAGTGTATCTCAGGTGCCGTCAGGTTCCCGAGGTTGTCAATATATGAGGCCAGGTCAAATTTCTCATATGTACCCAGGACAAGGTCTACACCTTCGATGGCAGCTGCCTCCTCCTGTCTCAGTTGGGCATAGCATCCTACAACGGCAATAAAGGCATCGGGATTCCGGTGAATTATCTTTCTTACTGCCTGCCGGCATTTGCGGTCAGCCGCATCGGTGACGGTGCAGGTGTTGATCACATGAATATCAGCAAGGCTGTCCGGAGACACCCTCTCGTACCGCTCTTCCGCGAAGGTTCTGGCAATGGTGGAAGTCTCGGCAAAATTAAGCTTGCATCCCAGTGTGTGAAACGCTACTTTCCTCTTCAAAATTAAATGATTACTGTTCCGGCTGCAAAAATAGCAAAAAAGCTGTTCTATAACAGTCTGCTGGCCAGTTCTGCGAGGAAGCTCCTCTCACCCTTGACCAGATGAACATGTGCAAAGAGATCCAGCCCCTTCATCTTGTCTGAGAGGTAGCTCAGGCCGTTGGAGCCGGAGTCGAGATAGGGTGAATCTATCTGTTCGATGTCTCCCGTGAAGATCATCTTTGTTCCCTCACCCGCCCTGGTGATAATAGTCTTAACCTCATGAGGGGTCAGGTTCTGTGCCTCGTCAACTATGAAGAAGATGTTAGAAAGGCTTCGTCCTCTGATATAGGCAAGCGGCGTTATGACCAGCTTCTCGTCCTTGATCATGTCATTGATGCGGATGAATTCGGGGCTCTGTGCACTGAAGCGGTGCTTGATGACCGTCAGGTTGTCAAAGAGAGGCTGCATGTAGGGATCCATCTTCTCCTTGACATCGCCCGGGAGGTATCCCATATCGCGGTTGGCCAGCGGCACTATCGGCCGCGCGAGGAATATCTGCTTGTAGCGTTTATGCTGGTGAAGTGCAGCCGCCAGTGCAAGCAGGGTCTTGCCCGTACCCGCCTTGCCGGTGAGAGATACCAGCTGGATATCAGGATTGCACAGCGCGTCCAGGGCAAAGGTCTGTTCCGCATTGCGCGGGTCAATACCGTAGGTGGTCTGCTTGAGAACCCTGACAAGCATTTTTGTCGCAGGGTTATAGTGAGCCAGGGCGCTGGAATTGCTGTTGCGAAGTATGAAAAAATGATGCCCAGTCTCCTGATCCTTCACCTTGAGCTCCGAAGCCGGGACACCTTCGGGCTGCTCGTAGAGCTTGTTGATGAGAGCATGGTCAATATTCTCTATGATCTTTATCCCCTTGTAGAGATCATCGAGGTTGGCCACCTTGTCATTCTGATAGTCCTCTGACCTCACACCAATCGATTTGGCCTTCATCCTCAGGTTGATGTCCTTGGTGATCAGCACCACCGCCAGCTCCCTGTGCTCCTGGGTGATGTGGTCAGCAATTGCCAGTATCCGATGGTCAGGGGTTTTTTCCGGGAACGATTCTGAGACACTTGCCGAGAACTGCTTTCCCGTCTCAATGTGCAGTGTTCCAAGCTTTTCTCCGAGAGGGATGGCCCCGGTCAGAAGCATGTCACCGGCTATCTTGTCAAGCTCGCGGACGAACTCACGGGCATGGAAGTTGATCATGTCGTTTCCCCGCTTGAACTTGTCAAGCTCCTCAAGCACTACGATGGGAATGACCACATCGTTCTCCTCAAAGTTATAAATGCACGTAAAGTCATGCAATAACACATTCGTGTCAAGAATAAAAATCTTCTTCTCTTTTTTCTTTTTCGCCATAACAGGATAAGTTTTGTGGCAGCAGCTCCGGCGCAGATGATACCATGAGCGACAAAGATAGACTCTCCGAAGTCTGTCAACGGGTGGTTTTAGTAAATTTGCAAACAACCGGCCAAAGGTTATTAACATGACTTACCACGATACAGTAAACTATCTATACAGCCTCCTTCCGGCATACCATCGCGTTGGCAAACCGGCTTACAAGGGGAATCTTGACAACACTCATGAGCTTGACAGCTACTTCGGCCATCCACACAGAAGATTCCGTTCAGTGCATGTAGCAGGCACCAATGGCAAGGGCTCCGTTTCGCACATGATCGCCTCGGTGCTGCAGGAGGCAGGATACCGTACCGGCCTCTACACCTCACCGCACCTGAAGGACTTCCGCGAGAGGATCAGAATCAACGGCCAAATGATAGGGGAGGAGGATGTCATATCGTTTGTCAGGGCGCATGATGGGATCATCAGGAGGATGAAGCCCTCATTTTTCGAACTGACAGTGGCGATGGCGTTTGATTATTTTGGGAGGATGAAGGTGGATGTGGCAGTCATTGAGGTTGGAATGGGTGGCAGGCTTGACTCCACCAATATCATTACTCCCGAACTTTCAGTGATCACGAATATCGGACATGACCACATGGAGTTCCTCGGTGATACACTGGTCGCTGTTGCAGGAGAGAAGGCCGGCATTATCAAGGAAGGCGTGCCCGTGGTGATAGGTGAGACACAGCCGGCGATCAGGGATGTCTTCCGTGACAGGGCGGACTTGATGCATGCGCCCCTGGCATTTGCAGACAGGATCTACAGGTGCAGGCTGGGGAAATTCTTTAAGAACACGGCGGTGAGAAGCTTCTCTGTCACTGATCTTCGTGACGGCATCGCAATGAGCGGCTCGACTCCCCTGGGTGGACTTGCACAGAAGAAGAACATCCAGACCGTTGCTGCTGCCGTTGATGCTCTCTCCTGCTCTTTCAGTCTCGGGCGGGAGCATTTTCTGAAGGGTGTGGAAGGTGTTGTGGCGGGCACGGGACTGATGGGCCGCTGGCAGGTGCTGTCACGGTCGCCTCTCATGGTTTGTGACACCGGGCATAACCGGGAGGGGCTTGAGTATGTGGTGAGGCAAATAAAGGCAACGCCCAAAAATGCGCTGCACATGGTTTTAGGTTTCGTCAGCGACAAGGACCTGGCTTCAGTGCTGCCTCTCTTCCCGCCTGATGCACTCTATTATTTCACAAAGGCCTCGGTGCCCAGGGCACTCGATGAGAAGGTGCTTCTGACTGAAGCGGAGCGTTATGGTCTTTCCGGGTCAAGCCATCCGACGGTTGCTGCGGCCGTTGAGGCGGCACGTGCAGCTGCCGGACCGAAGGATATGATCTTCATCGGCGGGTCAACCTTCGTGGTTGCGGATGCTTTAGGTCAGGCAGTAGGCAATAGGCAGTAGTGGAATATTGCGCGTAGCGCATAAAGTATTGTAGACCTGTAGGTTATACATTTACCTAATTCCTCTTTGGCATCAGAGGGCCGATCCGCCAGCTGGCGGAGGAGGAGCCGGGTTGCAGGGGAGGCACTCACAGAGAACAGGAAAGTGGCAAAGTAAGATGAATGGTGTAGATTTCTATGATAAAACCAAATGTTCTTTGAAAAGATTTCCTTGCCTTCAGACCTCGGACCTTCAGACTTTCGACCTTGAAGCATCTGACCTAAAACTTTTTTTCCTACCTTAATCCCAAATTTCAGGTGAAATGAAAAGAAAGCTTCTTCTTGCGATTTTCCTTGTTCCGGTGGTGCTTGCCACTGCCCAGGAAGGGAAAAAACTTACAATATTACATACCAACGATTTCCACTCCCATCTCCAGGGTTATGCCCCGGAGTCTGCATATACACCGGGTGTGGCAGACAATGATCCAACCGTGGGGGGATTATCACGTATTGCAGCAATCATCTCTGAAATAAAAGATGAAAATCCGGGATCGACACTTGTGGTCGACGCCGGAGACTGTCTCATGGGTACACTCTTTCATGCCCTTGAGACTGAAACGGGATTCCAGCTGCCGTTAATGAAAAAGGCAGGTTATGATGTGGTAGCCATTGGCAATCATGACTTCGACTTCGGTCCCGCAGCCTATGCAGCGATTGTAAATAAATCAAAACAGCAGGGCGAGATACCCGTGATGCTCCTGGGGAATGCCGTGACAGACCCTGATGATCCGGCTGATGATGCTTTTGAGGCCCTGCGGAGTGAAGGAGTTATCAGACCTTATATTATTAAGGAGATGGAGGGATTAAAAATAGGATTCTTCTCACTTCTCGGAAAAGATGCCGACGAATCTGCCCCCTATGCGCCTCCTGTGACCTTTGGCAATATAATACCGGCAGCTAAAAAGCTGGTTAAGGAACTGAAGAAGGAGGGCTGCGATGTTATTATATGCTTGTCGCACAGCGGCATCAGCAAGGATAAAAAAGGCGGATGGTCCGGAGAGGATGTAAAGCTTGCACAGAAAGTAAAAGGCATTGACCTTATCATCACAGGGCATACCCATGTCCTTCTGAATGAGCCCCTTTTCGTTAAGGGAGTACCGATTGTGGGGGCTGGTGATAACGGGCGATTTGTCGGGAGAATTGAGCTCCTTGCAGTCAGCGACGGTGTGAAACTTGAGAAATATGAATCGATTCCCGTTGACGACAGGGCTAATTCTCACAGTGACATACAATCGGAAATAGTCTTGCAGCAGTCGAAAATAAACGAGGCAATATTAAATAACATTGGAATGACCTATACTTTGCCCGTTGCCATAGCCCCCTACAAAATAAGCTATGAAGAATACGGAGATGCGAAAGGAAGCAACCTGGGTCCATTGGTGGCCGATGCAATATACGCTTATGTAAACAAAGAAGGTCCAGGCACTGACATCGCCATTGTGGCAGCAGGTGTCCTCCGCGATCCGATCCTGCCCGGAGTGCAGAGCGTGGCTGATATCTTCAGGGTCATGTCACTGGGCTCAGGCGAAGACAATGTGCCGGGATATGCTCTTTCAAAAATGTGGGTAACGGGAAAGGAACTCAAGAACATTACAGAGATCCTTCTTTTTACGTCAGTATCAGCGCCATCAAATTATCCTTTTTATTCTCATCTGCGTATTGAATACGACCCTGACGGAAGGATTTTCAATAAGGTTCGCAAGATTGAACTGACAGATCACCAGGGAAATGTATCGGAGGTGAATACATCAAAAGATGATCCGAAGCTATATTCAATTGTGGCCAATTCGTATCTGGCAGATAACCTGGGATTGGTAAAAAAGAAAACCCTTGGACTGATAAAGGTTGAACCAAAGGACCAGGACGGAAACCTGGTCACCGAAATGGATAATTTCGTGATGGACTTTAATGAAGGTCAGACCGGCATACAGGAGGGCAAGGAATGGCTTGCGCTGGTTAAATATCTTCAGCATTTCAAGCCCTCAGAAGAGGGAGGCTTGGCCGTAATACCGGACTTTTACCTTAATCCACCGAAATCTCTTGTTCCTGTAAGCATCTTCAGGTGATAATCAAGGCAAGGCATATTCCATTCTTTGTCCGCTTCTTCAGCTTCTACTCGCGGAATGGCCTGAAACGGCATTTTCAAAGCGTTGAGTTTGATTGCAGCGCAGATACCTCAAACCGGCCGGTACTCCTGATTGGCAACCATTTCAGCTGGTGGGACGGTTTCATAGCTTACCGGCTTAACGACCTCTGCCTCCATAAGAAGTTTCACATAATGATGCTGGAGGAGCAGCTTGAAGACCGGCAGTTTCTTAACAAGGCCGGGGCCTTCTCTATCAAGAGAGGATCACGCTCTGTGGTGGAATCACTTCAATATGCTTCAGAACTGCTTCATGATAATGAAAACATGGTCGCTCTGTTTCCCCAGGGAACAATTGCCTCGATGCACCGCAGACCTGTGAGGTTTGAAAAAGGTGTTGAACGTATAATCGCCGGGGCGTCTGATAAATTGCTTATCCTGTTCTATGTGGCACTTCCCGACTGGTATTCCGAAAAGAAACCGGGACTGACGGTCAGGGTCATTGAATATGCCGCCAGGGAGAGAAGTGTAGCTGATCTGGAGGAGACTTACAACATGTTCCTTGACGAGTGCATTGCCAGACAGATACCGTCATGATACTGACGATAATTGGGATTCTGATTCTATGCCTTACCTTCCTCCGGTTTCTGGTGGCGATGGTTAACATGCTCTCGCGTCCCTATCTTCCGATACCTCCGGGGGAGTACGTTCATCTTCCATCACTGTCGGTGCTCATCCCTGTCAGAAATGAGGAAAAGAATATCGGCACGCTGCTCGGCACGCTTGCTGTTCTTCCATATCCGGATGCCGAAATAATTGTATATGATGATGGATCAACTGACGGTTCAGAGCTGGTAATAGAAGGTTATTCTCGTATAGACAACCGGGTGCGATATCTCCGAGGTTCTGATCTGCCTGAAGGATGGACAGGCAAGAACAGGGCATGCCATAACCTGGCTGCAGAAGCCGGCGGAGAATACCTGCTCTTCCTTGACGCCGATGTGATTGTGGGGAATGATCTGCTCAGGAATGCAGTTTTTTATTCAATGAAGCATAACCTGACCCTCCTTTCGATGTTCCCCGGACAGGTGATGAAGACCAAAGGTGAAAGGATTGTGGTGCCCTTCATGTTCCGGATACTCCTGTCGCTGTTGCCTCTCTTTCTTATCCGCCGATGCACCTGGACCTCATTCTCTGCCGCCAATGGACAGATGATGCTCTTCAGGGGCGACACCTACAGGAAGCACCTCTTTCACGAAAGGGTAAGGGATAAGATGGCCGAGGATATAGAGATAATGAGGGAGGTAAAGAGATTGCGCCTGAAGGGGGACACGCTGGTTGGCCGCAAAGAGATAAGGTGCCGCATGTACCGCAGTTATATGGAGGGGGTAAACGGCTTCTCGCGGAATATCTTCTCAATGTTCGGCAACAGCCGGATCTTCTTCCTGCTCTTCTCATTGACAGGACTGGCGGGATGGATTGTTTTGCTGTTCCTTCCATGGTATTATTTGCTGTCATATATTATTATGGTAATATCTTTGAACGCAATGATTGCAGTCACCAGCCGGCAGAAGGTAAAGGATAATCTTCGGTGGCTGCTGCCCGGCATAGCTGCTTTTTATCATATTGCATGCACTGCAGTCACGAGAAGCGCCGGCAGAAATTATGAATGGAAAGGACGAAAAGTAGGATGATGAGTAAGGTGAGATGGATGGCAATTATAGTAATGGCTTGCATGCCTTTGATGTTGTCGGCAGCAACGCCGGCGGAGGATGACTGCAGCAGCTGCACCGTCTATAAAGGATATATAACGGGTGATATGCAGGCCTGGGGAAAAGGTATGACTGAGCTCCAGGAGCGTTACAACTTTGAAGCCGGATCATGCATCTTGTATTCCCTTGCTGAGGCAAGATACGGATATGTAGGCTACCTGCTCGGCACGGGAGACAAGGATGCCGCAAGACCCGTTATTGACGCCTTCGAAAAGGATATTGAAGAGCTTGCAACATACCCTGAGTACAGGGCAGAGACGGAGGCCTTAAGGGTCTCGCTGCTGGGTTTTCGCATGGCACTCAATCCTGCACGGGCCGTAATTCTTGGTCCCAAAGCCCTGAAACAGCTGCAGGCTGCCATGGATGCCGACAGCACATGTGCCTCAGTGTGGATCGAAAAGGCTAATTCCGAAGCACATATGCCTTCCTTCGCAGGCGGATCAAAAGAAAAGGCGGTAGTCTCATTCAGGGAGGCGATCCGCCTGTTTGAAGCTGATGCGCGACTGTCGGGATGCAACTGGAGGTACCTCAATACCATGGTCCTGTTGGGGCAATTGCTTGAAAAGATGGAAGATTACACGGGAGCACGCGATGCTTACCGGCGCGCGCTGAGGAGGGAACCCGATTTCAAGTGGGTGCGTGATGAACTGCTGCCGGCAGTGGAGAAAAAAATGAACTGATTGCCTGATTGTATGACGAAGAGAAAAGCACTCATAGTAGGTACTGGTCTGGGCGGCCTGGCAACGGCACTGCGCCTGAGCAGGAGAGGGTACGACGTGGAGATGGTCGAGATGTACAGGCAGGCAGGAGGGAGGCTTAACCAGCTCACCTCGGCAGGGTTTACATTCGACATGGCGCCTACATTCTTCAGTATGAGCTATCACTTTGATGAGTTTGTAAGAGATGCCGGCATCGAGATGCCGTTTCGCTTTGTCAAGATCGACCCACTCTACCATGTTAACTTCAGGGGGAGCGACAGGCGGTTCATAATCTACCGTGATCTCGACCGTTTGGCGGAGCAGTTTGAAGCCACCGAACCCGGATTCCGTGACAGGATGGAAAGGTTCCTGGCCTCATCCGGTCGTCTCTTTGCTGATATCGAAAAGGGAGTGCTGTCAAAGAACTTCAGATCGCTGCCTGACTTCATCTTCCAGATGACTAAACTGCCTGTAAGGCATGTTCCGAAAATCTTACGATCAGTGTGGGGCGAGATGAGCCGCTACTTTACATCCTATGAGGTCAGGGTAATCTTCTCCCTTGTGTCATTCTTCCTCGGCGCAACCCCCTTTGATACTCCTGCGGTATATACTCTCCTCAGCTACACTGAGATGGTACATGACGGTTACCATAACGTGGAGGGAGGAATGTACCGCATTGTCGAGGGCCTGGTCCGCGAGGCCGGGAAGGCAGGAATCCGCATACATTACAATGTCACCATAACCGGCTTCGAGTCAGACGGGAAAAGGAACAGGGCATTCACAGACACCACCGGGAAGAGGTGGGAGGCCGACATCTTCGTTGTGAATGCCGATGCGGCAATGTTCCGCGGGCGGGTGTTCCAACGCAAGGCTTTCACTGACTCAAAGCTTGACAGTATGCAGTGGACCCTGGCTCCGTTTACCATGTACCTCGGTGTGAAGGGCAGGATGGAGAACATTCATCACCATAATTACTTCCTCGGAGAGAGAGATTATGCAGACTATTCAAATGGGATATTCCGCAATAAGGTATCACTTGAGAAACCATACTATTACGTGAATGCCAATGCCATCTTTAATCCTCAAAGCGCGCCGGAGGGTTGTGAGAACCTCTTTATCCTTGTGCCAGTGCCTGACCTCAGGTTCAAGCCCGACTGGAGTGACAGAGAACATATAGCTGATGCTGTCATAAGTGACCTTTCGGCACGCACCGGCCATGATATAGAGGCAAATCTTCTGACAAGAGTGGTCCTTGACCCTGTGGACTGGCAGAATATGTTCGGATTGTACCGGGGGAGTGGTTTGGGTCTTGGGCACAAGATGACACAGGTGGGTGGCTTCCGGCCGTCAAACAAGGATGAAGTTTTTTCAAACGTCTGGTATACCGGCGCCTCAACAGTGCCTGGCACCGGGCTGCCAATGGTTATAATCAGCTCAAAACTAACCGTTCAGAGGATAGATAATGAAGTTGACTCTATATGATAAGATTTCCCTCAGGTGCAGCAGGGAGGTGACCACCGGCTACAGCACCTCCTTCTCGCTGGGAATAAAGATGCTGGCCCCGCGGCACCGCAACGCAGTCTATGCCATTTACGGATTTGTGCGGCTGGCCGATGAGATTGTCGACACTTTCTTCGATCAGCGGCAGCGGGAGATGCTTGACAGGTTCAGGCAAGAGACCTGGGAGGCTATTGCATCGCGTACCAGTCCTAACCCGATACTGCACAGCTTTCAGTGGGCTGTCAATACCTATAATGTTGACCGGGAGTTCATCGATGCCTTCCTTTACAGCATGGAGATGGATCTTGATCAGAAGAACCACGACCAGAAAAGCTACGGTGAGTATATCTATGGCTCCGCAGAGGCAGTGGGACTCATGTGCCTCAGGGTATTCTGCAAAGATGTTCCCGGAAGCTTCGACCGACTGAGAGAGCCAGCGCGAAAGCTTGGCTCGGCATTCCAGAAAGTCAATTTCCTCAGGGATATAAGAAGCGACTATATAGACCGCGGGCGAATGTATTTTCCCGGGGTCGATTTCAACAGATTTACCGTTGAAGATAAAAAGCTGATCGAAGATGATATTGCCGGCGAGTTCAGGGAGGCGCTGACAGGCATCAGGAATCTCGACCGCGGAAGCCGCAGAGGGGTGTACCTGGCCTATTCGTACTACCTTGCCCTTTTTGGCAAGATAAGAAAGACACGCCCCGAGGATGTTACCGGACAGCGGTTAAGGATCTCCGATGGGCGGAAGCTGCTGCTGCTTGTGAAAGCTGTAATTTTTGACATAACAGGATTGATATGAAGGAGGGAGAACGATGAATAAAAAAGCAGCAGTAATAGGAGCAGGCATAGGTGGTATGGCTGCGGCAATCAGGCTCGCACTGAAGGGTTATGAGACCCACCTCTTTGAAAAGAACCAGGAGGCAGGCGGCAAGATAGGTGAGATCACCCTTAACGGCTGCCGTTTTGACACAGGCCCGTCGCTTTTTACTCTTCCATCGCTGGTTGATGAACTCTTCACCCTTGCCGGTGAGGATCCGCGTGACCATTTCAGGTATGTGTCACTCCCTTCGTCATGCAGGTATTTTTACGAAGACGGCACACTCCTGAACGCATATACTGACAGGAACCTCTTTGC
>CAZHTG010000014.1:1693-6355 GCA_964535795.1 uncultured Rikenella sp. | reverse complement strand
ATAGCCCACCTGGAGCATAACACGGGGGCCTGGTTCCCTGAAAAGGGTATGAGGGAGATCGTTGAGGTGCTCGGGGGGCTGGCTCGCCGCTGCGGAGTGACAATTCACACAGGTGAGCCTGTGCTGGCTGTCACCAGGGCAGGGAAAAGGATCACCGGAGTTGAGACCACACAGGGATTAATGACTGCAGAGGCTGTCGTTTCAGACGTCGATGTAATTCCATTTTACAGAGACCTGCTGAAGGAGGAAGGGCCTGCGCGCAGGCAGGAGAGACAGGAACGAAGCACCTCGGCACTTATCTTCTACTGGGTGATGAAAAGGAGGTTTGAGGAGCTCGATCTTCACAACATCTTCTTTTCATCGGATTATCCTGGTGAGTTCAGGGCACTGGGGAAGGGAAAGGTGAGCAGTGACCCGACGGTATATCTCTTTGCCTCGTCGAGGGTTGTGGAGACTGATGCACCGCCGGATAAGGACAACTGGTTCGTGATGATCAATGTGCCTTATGACAGTGGGCAGGACTGGAGCCAGGTGACCGGACAGGCACGTCAGGATATCATCGGGAAGCTGAGCAGGAGGCTGGGCTGCAATGTTGGTGACTCCATTGAGGCAGAAAGGGTCCTTGACCCGCCCCTGATAGAGAGAAAGACCGCATCACATCGCGGGGCCCTTTACGGCAGCAGTTCAAACAGCCGTTTTGCAGCATTCAGACGCCATCCCAATGTGAAGGGCAGATATGAGAATCTCTGGTTTACAGGAGGGTCGGTACATCCCGGCGGGGGGATACCGCTGTGCCTGGCATCGGCGAAGATAGCATGTGACATGATACCCCCGGCAGCCTTATGACAGGGGGGAAACGCATCCTTAAATCAACTGAGATACTGCTCTGGGTTTACGGGGTGGGACTGGCAGGTATGCTTTTGCCCTTCACCCGCGAGCTGTTCAAGATGATTACACCCCTCAACCTGCTTTTTGCCCTGATCTTTCTCTTCTACGGAAAGATGCCTGCCCGGCAGGTGATAATAACGGGGATTGCAATCGCTGTGACCTCGTTCCTCATTGAGGCTGCCGGGGTAAACACCGGGAGGATATTCGGGGCCTATACCTATGGGAAAGCCCTGGGGCCTGCGCTGTGGAACACGCCGGTCATTATAGGGCTCAACTGGTTCCTGCTGATATATTGCACAAATGTAATCAGCAGGCAGATATGGGGTTCCATGACACATAAAGTTGACGGAAGGCAGACAGCACTGGTCAGATCGGCATTTATCATCATCACCGGCTCATTGCTGATGGTTCTCTATGACCTTTTTCTGGAACCGGCAGCCACCAGGCTTGATATGTGGTCATGGGAGGGAGGGCGCATTCCGTTTAGTAACTATGCGGCCTGGTTTTTTTTCTCGGCGCTGTTTCATGCGCTGGTCAGGATTATGGGTGAGGAGAAGGTCAACAGCCGGGCCATGCCGCTGTTTGTGGTACAGATGAGCTTCTTTGCAGTGATAGATCTCTTCTACCTAATTTCGGAGTAGTTCTGATTGTTGGCAAGGATCCTGATAAAGTGGTTCTCGAGATGCTGGCGCATCCCTTCGCGGAACCTATCGGGGGTACCTTTCTTGAGGAGTGCAACAAGTTCCTTGTGCGATGTATATTTCTTTCTTTTGCCCTTTATCTCCAGCAGCCCGATATTGTACACATGCTGAAAGGCGGGCAGCAGAAGGTTCTGAAAATCTTCCAAGGTGTCGTTGCCGGTCATCCGGTAAAGCTTGCCATGGAACCTGATCTCGTGATCGACGTCAAAGAGGATATCATCGGAGTGGTCGGGCTCGATATCCACGATTTCTTCCAACTCTTTGATGTCCCTGTCGGACTTTCTGGCGAAGATAAAGTCGGCCATCCCCACTTCCAGTGCGAGCCGCATCTCAAAGACATCCATCAGGGTCTTGTTGTCTAGGATTCGCGGAATCAGTGATTTGCCGAGAATGGCGGAAAGATCCGGACTTTTGATGATGGTACCCTTGTGCTTTCTGGATTCAATGAGACCCATAGTCTTGAGCCTGTTCAGCGACTCTCTTATGACCGTGCGGCTGACACCCATAACCGTGGCCAGCTCAGTCTCCTTGGGTATTGAGTCACCCGGCTTCAGCTCTTTGTAGAGAAAGACCTCTATGAGGCGCATCTCCACCTTGTCTACCAGACTGCTGGTGTCTATCGCTTTCAACTCAAGTCTTAAATCCAGATTATCCATTATTTATCAATGAGGATAAAAATAATGCACAAAAAAGTTTGCATGCAAATATAGATTTTTTTGTATTGTATTAAGTAGTACATGGAGCATAATTTGTATCATTGTTAATAATCCACCGATTGCATATTCCGGTTAACCTGACCACATTGCTCAGAATTAAATTGAACACATCAGAATTGGTCTTCCAAAGAGAGTTTTCTTATATTAGAAAGTGGTTTAACAAATTTATCTTTTTTAGTTCATTATCTCCAAATTTTTCTGTTTTTCCCTGGTCTTTCGCAGAGACTATCCCCGGAGCTCTATCCGGTGAGCATCATGTACGATCCGATCAAGTATGGCATCAGCCACTGTTTTTTCTCCGATTACTTCATGCCAGCAGTTAACCGGCAGCTGTGATGGTTTTACCATTGTTTTCTGACGACCGTCTTCTACTCTTAGCATCAGGGACAAGCGGTTGGCGCTGGCAATGGGAAGTAGTCCAAAGTCATCTATAATGAGCAGGTCCCGCTGCTCTATCTTTTATACTGCTTTCAGATAGGATCCTTCCGCCATGCCTTCGGAGGTGCGGATAATTTCCCCAGTCCTTTAATCAAACTTATCTGCCTCAGGACCTTAACGTAGTGTGGTAATAAGTGACCGATCAAAAAATTTTATGTACATGTTCTCTCTGATCGTCATCAAGGCCTAAGGATTATAAAGTTCCATCCCATGCTTGATTAGCAGCTTCCCTATCGCGATCCCAGAACCTATCGGCACTGCTTAATGATCGCTGCTCATGCTTCGTTAATAGATGGAGGAAAGGTAACCCCACGGTAATGAGCTGCCTGGCTTTCCTCACCCTTTCTCCTTATACAGCTTCACATGGAAGGGCGTTTTGAACTCCTCGAAACTCAATTGTCTTGTCGCTTTTTACCTCATCATATCTGTCTGGTTTTATGAACATAAGAACAAAAAGTCTGCAGATAACACTCCCAGAAACTTAGTATGTTATTAATATTAATATGTATATAATTTTTTCACCAAACCATATTTGATTCCTATTACTTGTTAGAATTTAAAATCATCATCAGATCAGCGAATTACCTTTTTTAAATCTTCCAGCTTCATTACTTCTACGGAGAGAAGTAGAATGCCTCTATACCCAAGTCTGGTGTACACTGATAGCTCAGTTGCTGCTGACGGTAAATCAGAAGATAGAACAGGCAAAAAAAAGCGTTCTCGGTTGTAGCTTAATTGATCAGGATACATTGGATAAGCATGCTGGATGTGAATGAGCTATTGTGGAGTACGAAGCGACTTGTTAGGAGCAGATCAATACCCCCTGGTCTGCAATTATCCTTTAACATGGAGGGGGTCAGTTTTTAAAACCAAAATATGATAATTGATAATCAATTACTTATAGAGATCAATTGCGAATCCAAACAGTTAATCTGACCATAGTGGAATTTTAACAAATTTTTTTTTGGTTTTTAATTTAAATTTATTTACTTCGCTTTGAATTATGTAATACTTAATACAAATACTATGAATTATCAATTATTTTTATGGTTATTAGCATTATCAGCTTGTTGTTCTGATAATTCTAAACATTCAATATTCAATTCAGAAAATCAGAACCTGAATTATACAATTGCAATTGATTCAATAAAAAGATATAATGTTTTTTGTTCGGGTGATGATAATATTAATACTTATAGAATTCCAGCGATTGTATCTACTAACCAAGCTACTCTATTAGCTTTTTGTGAAGCACGAAAAGTAAGTTGGAGAGATAAAAGCCCAACAGATATTGTTGTTAAACGAAGTACAGATGGTGGCAAAACATGGTCAGAAATGAATAAGATTATTTATGGCAACGATGAGGCTTATATGGATCCATGTCCCATTATAGATTATACAAATAATTCAATTTACTTATTTGCCACATGTTGGCCCAAAGATGATCATACGGGAAAAAGTACAAAAGTTTTTATGGTGGTTTCTAATGATGATGGCATAAGTTGGGCTTCTCCTATAGATATGTCAATAAAATTATCTGCTCCTGGATGCAATGTTGTTGGACTTGGACCTGGTTCAGGACTTCAATTTAAAGGAAATAAATATACGAATAGACTAATTATTCCAACTCGACAATTAAATAAGGAAGGTTTAGTTCGTAATCGAGCTGTTTTTTCCGATGATACAGGACGAACATGGATAGTCGGTAATGAATCATTATATGGAGGTGAATATCAAATAGCAGAATCACCCTATAATCAATTAATATTTAATGGTCGTAAAAATGGTGGACGAATGATTTCAACCAGCTTAGATGGAGGATTCACATGGGACGAGCCAATTCAAGATTTGTACTTACCTGCACCCTCAAAAGGATGTCAGGGGAGTATTATTGGAAAGGATTCACTATTATTTTACTC
>CAZHTG010000014.1:0-1683 GCA_964535795.1 uncultured Rikenella sp. | reverse complement strand
ACTCTGGCATTATGGGATGTACTGCTACTAGTGATTATGATGAAAGATGTAATCTTACAATTTGGCGAAGTTTAAAAGCAATACCTACATTAAGAGTTTGGAGTAATGAAAAACTTTTAAATAATAGAGCATCTGGATACAGTTGTATGACATTTCTTCCAGACAATAAATTGGCATTAATTTTTGAGAATGCGGATACCCCTGGTTTTATTAGAACACAAACTCGTGGTAGTGAATGGATGAATATAGACATTTTTATATTTCCTGACAAGATTATAAAAAAAGAGTATTGGCTTGAATAGATTTACTTAAATTAATAAAATTATGAAAAAATGCAAATTAGTTTTCGAATTATTAGCAATGAGTGTACTTCTTTTCTGGTACAATTCATCGTATGCACAACAAGTAATTTCAATAAGTGGAAGTGTAGCCAGTACTTCCGGTGAAACTCTGATTGGTGTAACTGTAATCGAGAAAGGAACCACAAACGGAACGGCTACCGATGTTAACGGAAATTTCCAGTTACAGGTTGCATCAGAGACATCAGTTTTGAGATTTTCCTTTATTGGTTTTCAGTCGGTTGAAAAGGCTATCGGAAACAACAGGGTTTTTGACATACAACTGACTGACGATGCTATTGGACTGGAGGAAGTAGTTGTAACTGGCTATGGTAAAACGGTGTCAAGGGATAAATTAACTGCATCCATCTCAAAAGTGACAACAGAGGTACTTGAAACAGGTGTTCGCGCAAATGTTTTATCTGCATTATCAGGAACTGTGACGGGTGTAAGGGTAACGCAGACTTCCGGACAGCCTGGTAAAGCACCAGATATATTAATAAGGGGAGGTGCCACACTCAATGGAACCGGAACCCCCCTATATATTATAGATGGTATACAAAAAGAAAACATGAATGATATCAACAGCAACGATATTGAATCTATTGAGATTTTAAAGGATGCTGCGGCAACAGCATTATATGGCGCCCGCGCCAATAATGGTGTGGTATTGGTCACAACAAAAAGCGGGAAACCAGGAAAATCTGAGATTACTTTTAAAACCAACACTGGGAGAAACTATTTACGAAAAACCTTTAATTTCCTAAATGCGGAAGATTTTCTGTACTGGACACGAATTGGTGCTCAACGGTCTGGTCAAACGGCAAGGTTAACGAGCGCAGGACCTTATGGTACCGGAAATTTACTCGATGCCGATGGTAATGTTAGCCCAGCCGGAATTTATAGCACAATGTTCCTATCAGATGAAAATAAACACCTGTTGGCAGAAGGCTGGAAATCGATGACAGATCCTGTCACCGGAAAAGAGTTGATATTTTACGAATTTAATGTAAGGGACGGTTCATTACAGGATTCATGGACACAAGATTATAATCTCTCAATGTCTGGGGGAAATGAAAGGGGGAATTATTATTCCAGCATTGGGTGGTACGATGAAACCGGGTTCCCGCTTGGAACTTTCTATCAACGTTTATCCTCCAGCTTAAAAGCTGAATACAAAATACAACCCTGGGTAACTGGATCAGGATTTATGAACTTATCTTATTCTAAATTTAGAAGCCATGACCTGGTAAGAAACGAAGCTGAATTTTTTGGAATAATGTTCAGCGCACCTCCGACTCACCGAAAATACAATAATAACGGAGAACTTATTGTTTCCACCACG
>CAZHTG010000013.1:0-67172 GCA_964535795.1 uncultured Rikenella sp. | reverse complement strand
ATTATGAACATTCCCGATCAGGTTATTTACATAAATGAGGATAAGTGCCGCAACTCTTATTCCTGTGTCAGGGCATGCCCTGTGAATGCCATCGAGGTCAGGCCCGAGAGGAGGCACCCCGTGATTATAGCCGACAGGTGCATCGGGTGCGGACTCTGTTACCTCTCATGTTCCCCGAAGGCCATTGAGTTCATGGATGCGAGGAGAGAGGTGAAGGAGTTGCTTGCCTCGGGCCGCAAGACCGCTGCGCTCATAGCTCCCAGTATCGCCTCGGAGTTTGATGACATCACCGACTACCGCAAGTTCGTCGGTATGATACGTAAGCTTGGCTTCACCTATGTACATGAGGTCTCCTTCGGTGTCGACCTCGTCGCCTATGCCTACAAGAAGCTCTTCGAGGAGTCTAGCGGCAAGTATTACATCACCTCCAACTGTCCGGCCATAGTTGAGATGATTGAGAAGTATCATCCCCACCTCGTGCCCAACCTTGCTCCCCTGGTTTCGCCAATGGTGGCCTCTGCCATGGTCACCCGCGACCTCTACGGCGACGATGTCGCCAACGTCTTCATCGGTCCGTGCATCGACATCAAGGCAGAGGCTGACCTCTACAAGGGCCAAAACCTTGTGGAGGCGGTACTGACTTTCATAGAGATCCGCCAGCTCTTCGTCGAGAACGAGATTCAGGAAAAAACCGTGAAGATGGCCGAGTTTGACCCTCCCTTCGGCAACTGGGGAGCCCTTTACCCCTACCCTGCCGGTATACTGCAGGCCGCCGGCATTAAGCGCGACCTTGTATCAAGCCATGTAATCACAGCCTCCGGTGCTGAGGACGTGAAGGAGGCCATTAACGACTTCGACCATCATATTGATACCATAAGGCATCACTTCAACCTATTCTTCTGCCCCGGCTGCATGCTGGGGCCGGGCATGATAAGGCACGATGAACGCTTCAGGAGACGGTCGCTCGTCAAGCAGTACGCAGAGAAGCGTGTGGAGGCTCTTGACAAGAAACAATGGCAGAAGGACCTGGAGCGATGGTCATCACTCGACCTGACCCGCACTTTCATGCCCAATGACCAGCGCATTCCCGAGCCCTCACCGGAAGCGGTCAATGAAGTCATGAAGATAATAGGCAAGGAGAGAAGCTCGGAAGAGATCAACTGCAATGCCTGTGGCTACGGTTCGTGCCGCGACTTTGCCACAACCGTTGCAAAGGGACTGGCAGTGCCGGAGATGTGCCACACCTATAACCTGCGGAACAAGCAGGAATATATTGAGACCCTGCGCCAGACCAACAAGAAACTCTCGGAGACAAAGAAGGCTCTCAAGGAATCGGAGGAGCAGGCCATGAGGGAGAAGGATGCGGCACAGGATGCCTCCGAGACGATGAACAGCATGCTCAACAAACTGCCCAACGGGGTGGTAATAGTTGACAACGAGCTGAAGATCCTGCACTCAAACGAACGGTTCCTTGAAATCATTGGCGAAGACGCAAAGGCAATTGCAGAGATCATACCGGGCCTCAGGGGTGCCGATCTCAAGACCCTGCTGCCCTTCAACGTGTACAATATCTTCTCATTCGTGCTCCGCGAAAATGAGTCGGTCATCAGTCGCGACGTACAGCTCGAAGACCGTATGTTCAACGTCTCTATATTCCCCATCAGGCAAAACAGGATTGCCGGTGCTGTCATCCGTGACCTTTTCTCACCGGAGGTGCAGCGCGAGGAGGTGATCACCCGGGTCTCTGACGTCATCGACAAGAACCTGGAGATGGTGCAGAAGATCGGGTTCCTCCTTGGCGAGGGCGCTTCCGACACCGAGAAGATGCTTAATTCCATTGTCGAATCGTTCCGTCAGAAAAAGAATGTGCCCGGAAAATAGTCAGGCAACAGGTATGGAGAGGGAGTTCTTCATTGAGGTCAACAGCCAGCAGCGCAACCATCACGGTGAGCGAATCTGTGGCGACGTTTTCCTCTCAGAGAACGTTAGAGAGGAGAACCGGATCATCACCGTCCTCTCCGATGGCATGGGACACGGTGTCAAGGCTAATATTCTGGCCACCCTGACCTCAACGATGTCACTTAACTTCACGCGTGAGCACAAGGAGCCTGACCGTATCGCCGAGATCATCATGAACACTCTTCCCATCTGCTCCGAGCGGAAGATCAGCTATGCCACCTTTTCAATAGTGGATATTGAGAGTGACGGCCGTGCCAATATACTGGAGTATGACAACCCACGCTGCATCATACTCAGGGGAAGCAAGCCCTTCGAACCTGACTGGAGGGATGTGATTCTTGACAAGGGCCGGAATGCCGGTAAGAGGCTCCGAAAATGTACCTTCTTTCCCGCCAAGGAAGACCGGATAATTCTACTCTCGGACGGCGTGGCACAGAGCGGCATGGGTAGCAGTTCATGGCCCCTGGGATGGGAGCGTGACAACGTGCAGCAGTATGCCGTGTCACTTGTTGCCAGTGAGCCCTCCATCTCAGCAGCCACCCTGGCAGGGAAGATAGTGACCATGGCCTACAAGTATGACAATTATGAGGCCAGGGATGACATCTCATGCGCCATTCTCTATTTCAGGGAGCCGCGCAAGCTGCTGATCTGTTCAGGGCCGCCCTATGATGAGGAGAAGGACAAAGAGCTGGCTGCCAGAGTCACCGGTTATAACGGCAAGGTGATTCTCTGCGGCGGCACCACAGCAGACATTGTGGCGCGCGAACTAAACCGGAAGATCGTTGACGAACTGATCTTCGAAGACCCCGACCTGCCTCCGGAAAGCTTCATGGAAGGGGTAGACCTGGTCACCGAAGGTATCCTCACACTGCAGAAGGTCAATGAACTGCTGAAGGGCTATAAGAACAGCGTGAAGCTCGGAAAAGGGCCGGCCGACAAGATCGTCAGGCTGATCATGGAGAGCGATGAGATCAATTTCCTTGTAGGGACGCGCATCAATGTAGCTCATCAGGACCCGACACTGCCAGTCGATCTGGAGATAAGGCGCACGGTTGTAAAGCGCATTGCCCGCATCCTCGAGGACAAGTGGCTGAAGCTGGTCAGCATTGATTACATATAGGCAGTAGGCAGTAGTCCAGTCGGCAGCCGGCAGTCCTTCGTCGACAGTCACAATTAAGAATTGATAGTCAGCCTCTTAGACTGTTGACGGCAGACTGCTGACTGTGGACTGACTTTATATGTTTCTGTGCCACCCTGAAGAGGAAGGTCATCACCTCGGGCAGGGAGAGTCCGCGCGGCAGTTGCCTGAATATCTTCACGGCTTCAATCTCTGACGTGTCGCTGACATCACCCAGCCTGTCAACCTCGGCATAGAAGAGTCTGCCGTACTGCCTGCCCGTGCCGCTGTCAACGGAATAGTATGTCACCGGTTTCATTACAAACCCGCAGGCACCCGTCTCCTCCGTCAACTCTCTCACCGCTGCATCAACGGTATCTTCTCCCGGCTCGGGATGCCCGGCAGGCAGCTCAAAGCCGCCCCTCCTGCGATGCCTGACAAAGAGCCATCCGCCTTTATGCCTGGCAGCAATAACTACGTATGAGATCTTCCCCGGCTCACTGCCCGTGAAGATCTGTTCAATATTCACCATACTGTAAAATTAACTCAAACGATAACAATGTGCAATCTCCGTTGTTTTAATATAAATTTGTTCCAAACCTAAAGGATGCTGATTTTCATAATATCCCTGCTGGCAGACATATGGCTCTGGTACGCGCTAACAACCGACCTTAAAAAGCGCAACAAGGTGCTCAGGGCCTTTGTGCTTGCGGTCAAGGCAACTCTCACTGCGGCTCTCATCTACCTTATTATCAGAATAGTGGCCTATGGCGGAGAATTTGCCGAACCTGCCAATGCATACAGACAGATAGTTTTCGGTGCATTGGCAGCGTTTCATATCACAGCCGGATCAGTGTATCTCATCATGGTCCTCCTTACCTGGCTTCCGGGCAGGTTTATGAAACGTAAACCAAAGGCAACCGGTATAGTAAACATAATCATCTTCCTGCTGGTGGTGATCATATTTGCTGACGGTTACTTCCGGCAGAGGTTTGATCTGAGGATAGTCAGGGAGGAGATTCCGGTAAAAGATCTGGACCCTGCCCTCAGTGGCATGAAGATAGTCCTGACAGGTGACCTCCATCTCTCATCATGGCACCGGCATTATGACAGGCTGGAGAAGGTCATGTCAGTTATTGCCTCTGAGGAGCCTGACCTCCTGGTGAACACGGGCGATTTCGTTACCTACGGATGGCAGGAGTTCGGAAGCAGTGACACTATCCTTCGTAAAGTAACCGCCGGCAGTGGCGCCTTTGCCGTTGTCGGCAACCACGACGACGGGACATACCATCCGGACTATGATGAGGGTTACGGCGCTGAAAACAGCGAGCAGCTGGCGTACAAAATTGCGGCGTCCGGGTTTCAGCTTCTCTCAGACACTGTTGTGATAACAAAACGCAACGGCGTTGAGATAGCTGTTGCGGGCGTCATCACCCATGGGCACCGTCTTGACATGAGTTACGGCGACTTTGAGAAGGTGATGGGTCAGGTCCCCGACAACCTCTTCACGGTCATGCTGCTTCATGATCCCGCGGGATGGCTCCTTACAGCGGTAAACGGCAGGATGCCTCAGATCACACTCTCCGGTCACACTCATGGCATGCAGGCAGGGATGCCGGGAGGAGGCAGCTCTCCCGCCGCACGTTACCATGAGCGGTGGAAGGGACACTACAGATTCGGCAACAGCAATCTCTACGTGACCACCGGACTTGGCACCTCTGGCATGGCCCTGAGGCTTTTCATGCCACCTGAAATAGTCGTTCTTACGATGAAACCGGAATAAACTATTTTTTACCTTTGCTGATATTTTGATAAGGAAGATGAATTTTAAACCTGCATTCGTAGCAGCCGCCCTGATTGCGGCTATTCCTGCATTCCCACAGGAGAAAGCTCTCAAGGTCATCACCAGGAAGGTCTCGGAGATGCACATGCAATACCTCTCCTCAGACAGTCTTGAGGGTAGGAGAACCGGCAGTGAAGGCAACAATGCTGCAGCTGAATACATCAGTTCCGTTGCCCTCAAAACAGGCCTCCGTCCGCTTCCGGGTCACGATGGTCTGCGCCAGACCCTTGAATACCTGCGGATCACCCCCGTCCCGGGAGGCTCAGAAATCAAGGTTAAAGACACAACCGGCAACATCCTGTACAGGTCGGAAGTGATGCCCCTCATGCCTCCGAATGATAACCTCAGCCTGAGCGGGGAGGTCGTCTTCGGCGGGTACGGTTACATGAACAGCGCAGAAAAGTACAACGACTTTGCCGGGATAAGCGTGAATGACCGCATTGTAATAATAATGTCAAGGGTTCCTGAACTTCGCGGTTCAGGCATGCCTGAAAAGGGAACAGGCATCACCGAGGTGACCGAGGCGCGCAAATTGCCGATGATAATGCTTCAGAAAGCCAGGGCTGTCTTATTTGTAGCCGACCCGGCGCTGGGCGATGATATCTCTGCCGACCTGCTTTCAATGGGAAGCTCGTACCAGCTGGTACCTCTCTTCAGGTCACAATTGTACAATTTCACTCTTAACGCCTATGCCATCTCCACCGAGACCGCTGACATGCTCCTGAAAAACTCAGGCCTGACCCTGAAACAGATGCAGGACAGCATTGCCACAACCAGGAAACCGGCATCATTCATTATTCCCGGCGTGCGGGCTGATATTAATATTACAGTGGCAAAGGACACTGTAACAAGTTCAAATATAATCGGGTACATCGAGGGATCCGATTCCTTACTCAGGAATGAGGCAGTTATGTTCACCGCCCACTATGACCACGTTGGCAGGGACCTTGCCGGAAACATCTTTAACGGAGCCAATGACAATGCCTCCGGAAGCGTAGGACTGCTCAACATTGCATCTGCCTTTGCCGCCCTTGAGAAAAAGCCCGCAAGAAGCACGGTATTCTTATGGGCCACCGGAGAGGAAGAGGGACTGCATGGCTCATCCTATTACGCTGAGAACCCGATATTCCCGCTTGAAAATACAGTTGCAGTCATTAATTTCGACATGATTGGAAGATCCCGCCGTAAAACCGATTTTGGAGCGTCGCTCAACGGGAAGATAGACATCACGGGACCTGATACGATTAAGGTGATCTCAGGCGAAGACTGCCCTAAACTTGTCTCCCTCGCAACCGGTGCCTGCAGGCAATCGGGAATCCATATGATTGATGAAGGAAAAGGGACTCACTTCTCAGGATCAGATCACTACCCGTTCTACAAGAAAGGCATTCCGGTGCTCTTCTTCTTCACAGGGCTGCACAGTGATTACCATAAGACTTCTGACGATTTTGAATTCATTGATTTCGACAAGCTGATGAAGGTGTCCGAAGCAGGTTTTCTTACTGGTTATAAGGTGGCCGCCAGCCCCGTGAGACTGGAGAAGGAGAAAAAAGCACAGAAATAGGTCTGCCGCATCCGAATGAAGAAAAGGACTGTCACCATTTCCTCACAGGAGGTGGAGATTGACATCATAAGGTCGTCAAGACGGACGGTGGCATTGTATGTAAAGCCCGGTGGCACTCTGCTTATAAGGGCTCCCTGGTATGTTCCCGTTCACCTCCTGATGCAGTTCGTGCGTCAGAAGACAGCATGGATTGAGCGCCAGTTGAGGAGAGTGAAGGATGCGAGGCCTCTTGCTGAACCGACATTGACAGATGATGGCAGCGTTATACCCTTCATGGGCAGGCAGGTAACGGTAAGAGTCAATGCTGGTGACAGGAACTCGGCCGTTCTTAAGGAAAACGAGCTGCACCTGACCCTGAGCGGAGCTGTTACCGGGGAAAGGATCACTGCCCTGGCAGAAGCGTGGTATCTCCGGGAAGCAAAAAGGCATTTCTCCTCACGCACTGCCGTGCTGGCCGCATTGCATTCATCGCTGCTGCCGGCGCCGGGACCGGTAAACGTCCGGAAAATGAAGCGCCGCTGGGGTACCTGCCATTCAAGCGGTGCCATATGGTTTAACCGCGAACTGGTAAAAAAGGAGCAGGAACTGATTGATTATGTAATCATCCACGAGCTTTGCCACCTCGTGCACCACAACCACAGTAAGGAATATTACGCGTTGCTGGGCAGCATTATTCCAAATTTCCGGGAGCTGCGGAAGAGACTTCAGAATTAAGAATTAAGAATTAAGAATTAAGGATTGATATCCAGCTAGTTAGACTGAGGACTGAAGACTGAGGACTGAAGACTGAAGATTGTGGACTTTTATCTTCCATACACTATGCAATATTCGTGAACACGGCCTGTATATCTTCATCATCCTCAAGGCGGTCAAGAAGCCTTTCAACGTCGGCCATCTGTTCCTCCGAAAGGGTAACGGGATTTAGCGCGATGCGCTGCAGAGAGCCCTTTTTAACTTCTATCTCCTTCTCTTCCAAAGCCTTTGAGAGAGAACCGAAGTTTGTATAGTCGCCGTACACATACCAGGTGCCATCATACACTTCAATTGACTCCAGCCCGGCCTCGATCAATTCAAGTTCCAGGTCGTCACGCGAAATATTCTCCGGGGCCTCAAACTCGAAGACAGCCTTGCGCGAGAACATGAACTCAAGTGACCCTGTGGGCACCAGTGTACCTCCGTTCTTGCTGAGGTATGCCTTTACATTGGCAACGGTGCGGGTGTTATTGTCAGTTGCAGCCTCAGCCATGATGAGCACCCCGTGCGGACCCTTACCCTCGTAGGTAACTTCGGTAAAGTTGGCAGTATCCTTTCCCGAAGCCCGCTCAATGGCTGCTTTGATGTTATCCTTCGGCATGTTCTGCGCCTTGGCATTCAGGATGGCGGTCCGGAGCCTGGCATTCATCTCGGGGTCGCTCCCACCCTCCTTGGCGGCCATTGTTATTGCTTTTGCGAGCTTAGGAAAAAGCTTGGACATCTTGTCCCATCTTGCCTCCTTGGAGGCCCTGCGATATTCAAATGCGCGTCCCATATCAGGTAAGGTTAAAGGCTAAAGGTTAAAGTATAATGGTAAAAAAGGAATCAGTGTTTCAAACTTAAAATTTAGTCCGGCAAAAATACAACTTGGCCGGACAACTTTAAGCAGGGCAGTGAAAAAATAGGCAGGCTGATCAAATATTATGAAAGCTTTAATCAAGACAGAAAATAATCCGGAACTCTGACCATTGTTTCGGTCACCTTTGATGAAGGCATGAGATAATTGGCAGGTCAGGCGAAGAAGAGGTAAGCGATGAATATTGCTGCAATTGACCCGACTATGTCGGCTATCAGCCCGCAGACAACCGCATATCTCGAATTCTTGATCCCTACCGATCCAAAGTAGACGGCCAGGACATAAAAGACGGTATCGGTAGATCCCTGAAGGCAGCAAGCCAGGCGGCCGACAAAAGAGTCTGCGCCGTGTATGGTCATGGCATCGATCATCATGCCGCGCGATCCGCTGCCGCTCAGGGGCTTCATCAGGGCAGTGGGGAGTGCCTCCGTAAAGGCTGTGTCAATACCCATCCATGCCACCACCGCGGTGATACCGTCAACCAGGAGGTCCATTGCTCCTGAGGCCCTGAAAACGCCAATGGCAACAAGAATGGCAACAAGGTAAGGAATGATGGTTATAGCGGTCTTGAATCCGTCCTTCGCCCCTTCGATGAATGCCTCGTACACATTGACCTTCTTCACCAGCGCCATCACTATGAAGGAGATTATGATTGAGAACAGAATAAAATTGGCAGCAAAGGTTGACAGGGCGTTTATCGTCTCCTGCGGCAGGGTGCTGAAATACCAGACAATACCTGCTATGATGGCCGTAAGACCGCCCAGGTAAGCCAGCACAACCCTGTTCAGTAGGTTGATCTTCTGAGCTGCTGCAACGGCTATAAGGCCGGCCAGTGTGGCGATGAATGTGGAGATAAGTATCGGGATGAAGACATCAGCCGGGTTTTCGGCTCCGAGCTGCGCCCTGTAAACCATGATGGTCACGGGAATAAGACATAGTCCTGATGCATTCAGCACCAGGAACATGATCATCGGATCAGACGCCACCTCCTTGTCAGGGTTGTGTTCCTGCATCTCCTTCATCGCCTTGAGCCCCATGGGTGTGGCGGCGTTGTCGAGGCCCAGCATATTGGCTGCCACATTAAGCATCATGGAGCCATTGGCAGGACTCTCGGCCGGAAGTTTGGGAAAGAGCTTTCTGAAGAGGGGCCCGATAGCCCTCGAGAGCAGTTTCACTGCACCACCTTTCTCGCCCACACGCATGAGACCCATCCACAGCGTGAGTACGCCGGTAAGCCCCAGGGAGATCTCAAAGCCGGTTTTGGCACTTGAGAAGGTGGAGTCTACCATCCTGTTGAATATCTCCGTGTCACCGCTAAAGATAAGCTGTGCGAGGGCAAAGACAAACCCTATCAGAAAAAAGGCGATCCAGATATAATTCAGAGCCATCCAGGAAAAATTCTCAGATTCTAAAAATAGGGAAAATTTCTTATCATAATCTCACTGTGGAAAAATCAGAACTCATCCACCTCGATTATTTCAAAGGGCACCTGCAGTATGGTCCTGAAATCCTTCCCGGCATCACGCATATTCTCATCACCGTTCTCGCAGAACCAGCGTATAAGCACATCACGGTTGCCGAGATAGATCCTTTCAAACCTTTTAAAGAGGGAGTGTATCCTGTTTGAAGAGCTTGTATTGAAAAACTCCAGTTTGACTTCGAGCACCGTACGTTCAGCAGGGCTCGCGCTGTACTTCTCGAGGTACTCGAACATAGGCCCGTAAAAGCCTGTTGAGTTTTCGGGAATTGATTTGCCTTTAATCTCAAAAAGACCACTCTCCGGATCAAAATATACTGATGGCGTTTTCGAGGTCTCTCCGATAATATACTTCTCCATAATCAAGAATTGGCAGCAGAGTATAAATGTAAAATTTTCCGGTCAAATAGACAAATCAAACAGGGTGTGGAAAACAAATTAATGAATTAAAAGAGCTTTTTGCTACATTTGAGCTTAAACAGGCAAAAAAGTATTTAAGGTTTTCACGGAATGATCAGATTGAACCAGGCATCCGGCCGGCTTGCGGCAGTATTTATCACCATGTTTTCATTGCTACAGGCCGTTTCAGCGGAGGATATCACGGTGACCGGCACCGTGTCTGACGAAGGTGGTGCACTGGTTATGAACGCGAAGGTATCATTTTTTCTCAACTCAACGGAGTACAGGGTTGTGACAGGCACCGACGGCCGTTATTCCGTAAAGATTACCGGTTCCTACAGTGATGTCGCCGGCCAGTTCCGGGTAGGCACCCCCTATCCCAATCCCTTCAACAGCAGCGTCAACATTCCCTTTATCATCAACCTTGATGGCGACGTGATGCTGAACATATACAACCTCTCCGGGGAAAAGGTAAGGGTTATGGTCTTCCCTGAGGTGGCTGCAGGAAGCTATAATGTCGTCTGGGACGGCTGCGGGCAGGGCAATGCGTCGATGAGCCCGGGTCTCTACATCTACGCTCTCACCTTTAGGGGAAGAACCTACAGCGGGAGGCTGGTGAAGACCTCAGGAGGAGCGTCGCTCTCCTCGGGCAGCGGGCTTGAGCCGGTGATGATGCCGCCGGAGATGAGCCTCCCGGAGCCCTCGTACCGTTTCCCTGTAACATCAGAAGTCTCTGCCATACAATATTATCCTGTCAGGCTTACCGACATCACCCTTGCCCGCGATACAGTTATCGATTTTGTTCTCACCCCAAGGAGTGCCATGCCGTTCAGGGTGTCCGGAGACCATATTGCAAGGCAGCTCTCCGGCGGGTACAGGTCAATGATACTTAAGGGGATAAACCTCGGATCATCGCCTCCCGGATACTTCCCCGGTGAGATAGCCTACGCCATCAAGCCAGAGATGTACGAGAAATGGATCAGACGGATGGCAGAGGCCGGTTTCAACTCCCTCAGGGTTTATACCCTCCATCCGCCGGTCTTCTATGAGAAACTTGCCGAATACAACCAGCGGCACCCCGACAAGCCGCTGCTTCTGTTCCAGGGAATATGGCTTGAGGAGATCGAAGACGGTTCGGATCCTTCGTCCTATGATCTCATTAACCGTCGTACCGCCTTCAGCAGGGAGATAGCAGAGGTAATCGACTGTATCAACGGTAACGGTGACATCGCATTCAGGTATGGGAAGGCCTATGGCGTTTACAGGACTGACGTCTCGCGCTGGACTGCGGGATACATCATTGGCAGGGAGGTAGCGCCCCAGGAGGTTGATTCAACAAATAAATTCCATCCCGGCACCACCTCATATACAGGATCCCATTTCAGCATATCCGGCGGCACGGCCTCGGAAGTATTTGTTACAGAGATGCTTGACAGGGTAATAGTGTTTGAGGAGTCGGAATACTCGGTCAGCAGGCCGGTCAGCTTCTCGAGCTGGCCCACCCTTGACCCTCTCGTCCATCCGACTGAGATACACACCGATGAGGATGTGGCTTCATTCGACATTACAAAGATTAGCGGGGCAGGCAGTCCTCCCGGGCTCTTTGCCAGCTATCATGCCTATCCGTACTATCCGAACTTCATAAGCCAGCAGCCATCCTATCAAGGCTTCAGTGACAGTGAAGGGCCCAACAGTTACCTGGGTTACCTCAATGACATGAAGAGCCACTACGGCAGCATGCCGCTGGTGATAGCCGAGTTTGGAGTCCCCTCGAGCTGGGGCAGCGCCCATCAGTCGTTCAGTGATATGCATCACGGCGGCTACTCTGATACCCAACAGGGAGAGAAGAACATGCGGATGCTTAACAATATGCTTGATGCAGGCTGTGCGGGAGGGTTCATGTTTGCATGGATGGACGAGTGGTTCAAGCGGACATGGATAGTGCTTTACCTTGAAGCCTACGGGCTTGCAAGCGGCTCAGAGACCATCCCCACGCGTCAGCTGTGGCATAATGAGACCTCGCCCGAGCAGTGCTTCGGGCTTCTCGGCTTTGACCAGAGAGACGTTCCGGAATTCGTACCATACAATACTGACGTGCCGTCGGGTCCGGTGAGTTCCGTGAGAGCGACGCATGATGAAGGTTTCCTCTACCTTGAGATCAATACGGCTGCTGACCTCACAGCTGCAGATGAGTTTATGGTTGCCTTCGACACTTATCTCGGCAACACCGGAGAGTCAACCTTTCCCGGCGGGGCCACCATGGCCAACAGGGCTGAGTTTCTTCTCACCTTCGGTCTTGATGATGATACGGCACTGCATCATGTGACACAGGCATATGACATGAACGGCCTGACGGTACGCTTCAACCTCACCGATCCGGTGGTGCAGAAGTACAGGAGCACCGTTACCGACGGTGCACCGTGGAATGTGATGCGCTGGATCAATGACGGTTTTGAGCTGACCTACCAGGATATTGGCAAGGTGCCCCTCGAGCAGGGGGACTCATTCAGCAGCGACAACAGGGCTGCCGTGGCATGGAACGGCAGGAAGGTAAACATAAGGCTGCCGTGGACCATGCTCCATTTCAATGACCCCACCCAGATGAGGGTCAATGACGGGGCGATTTCATTCGATGGAGGATATAACTTCGAGATTCTGACATCCGAATCCGACGGGGTGGCTATATCAATATATCACAAGGGTACTGTCACCAACACCGTCAACAGGTACAGCTGGCCGAAATGGCTGATCGTGCCTCCCACTACAGAAAAAGAAAAAGCCTCGCTTCATGTCATTGAACAAGGCTTAAGGAGCATACCTGATTACATTGATCAGATCACGCCGTAGTGGTCGACTTCTTCTTTTTCTTTTCCTGGAACCCGCTTCTCTCAGCCTTACCCCATCCCTTCTTTCCGCGCAATGCCTCAAGGTTGCCCCTGACGGCGAAGTAAGTATGGACCGGATAAAAGAAGGGTTCGAGCATGGCGGTACCGATGAGTCTCAGTACATCGCGCTTTCTTCGGTACTTATGGAAGGTTATCTCCTCGAAGAGCACAGCCCATGTGGTAAGGCTCACCGCAAAGCTGTAGACAAACAGGAAGAGAAGCAGGAAGAAAGGAAGGTTCAGGGCGCCCGTTATTGTGAGGTACACAGTATAGATCATACCAAGGAAGGCTATCAGTGGTGCAGCCCACTCGAACATAAGCCAATATGGGTAGCCAAGAAGACCGAGTCGTCCGTAATGGCTGTTGAGCATCATCTTGCGATGTGACCAGAGCGACTCTATCAGACCCCTGGTCCACCTGGTCCTCTGCTTGCGCATCGACCTGAGATCCGATGGCACCTCGGTCCAGCACAGCGGATCGGGGATGTAGGTAACATCGTAATTCTCATTGTGTTCTGCCATATAGCGTCTCATCCTGAGTACCAGCTCCATATCTTCTCCCACGGTCTTGACGTTGTAACCACCTGCTTTAATGACTGTTTCCCTGTCGAACATACCCATGGCGCCCGAGATCAGCATCAGTCCGTCAAGGTGACTCCATGCCATGCGGCCAAGCAGGAACGCGCGCGTGTAGTCGAGGACCTGGAGGCGGGGCAGGAATTTGTCAGGGAGGTTTATCTGCCGTATATGACCTCGTTCAATTTCGCACGAGTTGACGATGCGGATGACCCCGCCCGTGCCGATGACCTTCTTATCCTTCTCTTCGAGGAAGGGTTTGACCAGCTTGAGGATGGAGTCTGCCTCAATTATTGAGTCGGCATCAATGGTCACGATGAGGTTGCTGCGGCTGATGTTTATCCCTGCATTTAGAGAGTCAGCCTTACCCCCGTTGTTCTTGTCGATGACGGTAAGCCGGTTGTACGCCGGATCCTTTGATTTGTAGACACCCCTTATCCTCTCGCACGGTATGCGGTAGTCAAAATAGTAGTTGACCCTTACCAGCTCATAGGCCTCCCTCATCTTTTCAAATGAATTGTCGGTGGAACCGTCGTTGACGATGATTACCTCGAAGTTATTGTAATAGAGTGAGAGCAGGGTACGGATGTTATCTATGATGGTTTTGCTCTCATTGAAGGCGGGAGCAATGATGGTAATCCGCGGGCTCAGGGGAGAGAGCACCAGTGAGTTGTAGTTGACATAACTGTTCTTGCGAAGGTATTTCCTGAGCGCAAGCGCGGAATGAATGCCGAGCAGCAGGTAAGACCCGAAGAGTATAAGGGTCAGCCAGAATATCATATGTGCAAAGATAAATCCCATGGTATTCAGTATATCCTGCGGTCAAGCACGTGCCTGACTATAATGTTATAGTTCTTATACTCCGACTTCATAACCTTGACAAGGGCCTGTACCCCTAACTCACCCATATTCTCAATGGCTTTGACGGCTTCGATCTGCAGCTGCACATCGTCCTCCTTGTCAAGCACAAGCTTCAGGAAACCAAGCATCGACTGTTCAGGCATCTTGCCCATTGATTTCACTATCTCGAGGCAGTTGTTGTATTCCTGGAACTTATACATCCGCTTCATGGTATCAAGCGTGCTTCTCAGGTCGAGGTCGCCGGCCACCTCCACAGCCAGCTGGCTGACGCGCTGGTCGCGGTGAAGGAGGGTTTTTCTTATCTCCTGTTCGGCCTCCTTCTGTTTGAACTCCCTGATCATCCGGAGGGCAAACATCACCACGGTGGGGTTAGGTGAAGAGAGCCATCTCTGGAAATCCGGAACGGGGATCTCATGCTGGACAATAAGGTCATGAAGGGTGATCTGCTCCCACAGCGAGAAAGGTCTCTTCAGCTGTGAAAGAAAATCGAAGTGGTTCTCGTCACTCAGCCGTACAAGAGCTATCTGCGCCTCCATCCTGAGTATCTCGTTCCTGGAGTTGAGGGCCTTGTGCATCTCCTCGTTGCCATCCCTGATGCCCATGAAGGCGAGCTCCCTGAAGCCCTTGATCTTTTTGTGCCACTTCCGGCTCCGGACCCTTGCCAGGGAGTCTTCATCGAGGTTGAGTTCCTTATAGAGCTTCATAAGCTTCTCCTCAGAATCACCCTTAAGGTTGGCACTGACGTCGATCATCTGGTCAATGAGCACCTGCCGCCGGTAATCGTCAGAGGCTATCTTCCTGAATGCATCTGACCCGGAATTGCCGAAGAGGTAATCTATTATCAGCGACTGGTACTGCTCCAGAAGGTACTGCCTCAGCCTGGCCTCCTTCTCCATCCTGTTCCTGTTGAGCAGGATGACCACCAGCAACACTATCATTGAAACGAAAGAACCTATAATTGTAAATATCAGGGCATTCACCAGCGCCACCGATTTGCCGAAATAGTTATACCGGCTCAGCCAGGGGCTGTCTCCTTTAAGGAAAAACATGTTGCGTATGTTGCGCGTTACCGGATTTACCTCATCGGATGCCGTTACCGGTTCGCTCCCTTCAGTGGCGTCAGTCTCAGCAGGGACAGGTTCGGTAACGATTGTATCCGGAATGGTGTCCTGCACCGGTTCCGGGAGCTCTTCGGGAACCGTGGTCTCCCTGTTAACATCCGCTACGGCAAAGGGTTTACTTTCCCTTGCCGGTGCAGCGAATGATACCGGTATATAGAGACATGGAGCGTTCCCTCTCAGGGAGCTGTTGATAAAGACCTTGAACATATCTCCCTCCACAATCACATCAACGGTCAGGCCAAGCATCTGCTCCAGCTTGTTCTTAAGCCATTCCGCGTTGGCACGCCGGCTGAAGGCTCCCATCTGGATGACAAAGTTGCCGCTTGCCAGGGAGGTCAGTCCATCAACAGTCAGCTCTGAAGGGAATGAAGAGAGGAGCGCCAATGACATCTCTGCAATGTCGTCATGTTTCGGGTCAGCCCCGGAGGTGTCAGTCAGATTTTCACCCTGCAGGGGGAACTGGCACAAGGCAATGGCCATCAATATGGTCAGTGTCATTTTCATTTTACCTTTCCTAAACCCCTGATTACACCTATATTGCCTTCAAATCTGTTGCGGAATTCTGATTCTGTATACTTCTCATAGGAATATCCTGCCCCTATCCGTACTGACCAGTATGAGTTTATCTGGTTGAAGTATGTCAGCCTGACGCTTGTAGCCTTCTGGCGTTCCAGGTCGGTGAGAATATCATAAGGCTCATCGGGTGCAGTACCGGTTCCGAGGGTCAGCTGCAGATAATCGGTTGTGCCGAAGTATCTTCTTGCGTTAAGGAAGAATGAACTTGTCACCCCGATATCCTTGAAGTGAAAATATCCCCTGGCCGAGAACCACCAGTTTCCGGTGTATTTCTCGAGGGAGAGTGTACCGATATATATGCTATGGTCAAAATAGTAATAATTGCCTCCGACAGAAACCGCCCATCCTTTGGGGAATGTCTGCCACAGTTCAAGGGCTGCCCTGTGCCCTGGAAACCAGGTGCCGGGGCTGTAGGCATAAGCAACGTAAGCGTAATTGGTTTCTGTCAGTTCAGGCCAGGCTTCCGCAGCGAACTGGATATCATCGCCGGTTGTGTTTGCCGGTTCTCCGAGGCTGATATGCCCATAGTTCACTGATGCCACGGCCGTGCCCCAGGAAAAGCGATGTCCTGCTCCCAGTGTGAATACCTGCCAGAACCGTTCGTAAGGCTCCCGGTAGGTGTCGAACATCCAGCCGGCTCTCAGGTCAGTTGGCGGTGTGACCTGCTGTGACCTGTCGCGTGACCACAGTCTGATGTCGCGCAAGGCTTCAAGTGCATCACTGTTGTCAGGGTCACTGCCAAGGAGGGTGTCAATCACGGCTGCACCCTCTTCATATCGCCCCTGCCAGGCAAGGATCCTTCCCAGCAACACGCGTGCATCGCCATAATCAGGGTATTGTTTAACGAGTTCCCGGGCAGCAGGCTCAGCCTCGGTATAATTGCCTGTCAGCGCAAGTGACCTGATCCGTGCATACTCCTCTTCAGGATTGCCGGCCTCCTGTGAAAAGAGAGTGCCGGCGGTCATTACCGCAATTATGAGTGAAAAAAGCAATGATATGTACCTGCTCTGATGCATACCTTTATATTACGGTTACTGCTGCCCTGATCTTGCTGATCAGGTCCTGCGGGTCAAATGGCTTGGTTATATAACCGCTGACCTTCATCTCACCCGCCTGGCGTTGCACCTGGGGATCACTGAATGCGGAGACGATCAGCACGGGAGTCTGTTTCTTCAGTTCGGTGCGAAGGAACCTTATCACCTCCAGGCCACTGTGGTAAGGAAGGTGAATATCAACTATCACAATATCGAAATCGGTCTTCCGGAGCACCTCGATTGCCTTGATGCCGTCATTCACCGACACCGGGTCAAATCCCTCCCGTTCAAGAACTACTGATATGGCTTTCAGCGCCAGTTGGTTGTCTTCACAGATCAGTATCTTCATTGTTGTTGCTGTTCCGGCCTCCCGATTAGATTATCAACGTTGTCAATATCCCTTTTTATACTTATGACTGCCAAAAATGGCTCTTTTTATCCTTCTCTCAAAGAAAAGAAACCCCCATTTTGACCTGTGTTGATAAATCGTTGATAACCCGCCAGTAAACTACGATTAAAAATATTACAGCTCTTTTATCCTGATGTTCCGGAACCTGACCAGTGAGCCATGGCCGAGGAAGCCCATATGTCCCTTAATGTTTCTCAGGCCCGGATGATCCGCTCCGTCAATTGTCCCCTTCTCTGTTGCTTCCGCAATATCGCCGTCAACTATGACCGTACCGTTAAGTACAATCTTAATTTTAGTCCCACGGGCGGTCACCTCCTGGTAGTTCCATTCGCCTACCGGTCTCAGGAATCCTCTCCTGGCAGGTATTACTCCGTAAACCGAGCCATGGTACTGATATGGCTTGAGATCGGCGTATATTGCTGCAGTGTTGTCAAGTATCTGCAGTTCCATCCCGACGTAGGCAGGATCACCTTCCATGGGGGTCCGGATGCCCAGTCCGTTATTGGCCCCGGGTGTGAGCTGGAATTCAAACCGGAATACAAAATCGGAATACTCCTTTGCGGTGTACAGGTTTCCTCCACTGTCATCGCCCGGCCTGATGACTATCATTCCTTCTTCCACAGTGTATGAGACCTTATTTCCCACCCAACCGTCCAAATTGCGGCCGTTGAAGAGTGAAACAAATCCTGCCTCCTTCTCCCTGGGTGTAAGCTGGTATTCGGCAGACTTTATCTCCCGTATATATATATCCCTGAAATTCAGGTCTGTTCCATGAGCCTGGAGTTCCACGGCACCTTTTTCAAAAATGGGGATACTCCTGTCCCAGTAATTCTCCATGATGACATCATCAGTCACCAGTTCACCGTTAAGCCAGACGGAGACCCTGTCACCGGTCATCATGATACGGAAGGTATTCCATTCCCCGACCGGGTTGTCGGCCACCTTCAGCGGTGCCGAGGGGTTTTCCTGGTTGTTGTAGAGTCCGCCCGATCCCACCTGTGCACCTGAATCAGTTCGTGATGTGTCCCATATCTGCACCTGTGGCGAACCGCGGAGGTAGATACCACTGTCGCCATCCTTCGTTATGCGCCAGTCGACATACATCTCGAAATCTTCATAATCCTTCACGCTGCACAGGTTGTCTCCCTTGCCGCTGAACCATATCATGCCATCCCTGACACTCCAGTTGCTGAGCATTTTCTGGTCAGCCTCCTTCTGCATGGCGGCCAGATCCTTAGGCTTCATCGTTGCTCTTGTGACAGGATTCCCGACAAGACCTTTCCAGCCTGTCAGGTCCTTTCCGTTGAACATCGATTCGAACACTTCATCAGCAGGCAGGTTCATTGAGGCTAATGCCTCCCCGGCGGCTCTCTTGACGTCGTCAGATGGATCAGCCAGGAATCCGGATATGAAAAATTCTGCCTGGCGGATCTTCAGTGCGGAGGCGAGAGAGACCATTTCAGCCTTTGCGTCGGGTGCCATTGCATACGGGGCTATATCCTTTATCAGCAGTAGCTTGCGTTCAGGGGTCAGGGATGAGAGTGCGACCGCACGCAGGTAAGCGTCGAATGCCGGTCTGCCGAAGGTCTTGTTGCCTGATGCACAGATATCGCGCAGGGCTGATACGGATGAATGGTCTGACCAGTGTGCCAGTGCATCAAAGCATACATCGCGTGTCTCCGCATTGCCGTTCTCGAACTCGTAGGCCACCCTCTTCAGGGCATCTGCCCCGCCCGTGCGGGCCAGCACCGGAATCAGCTTCAGCTTGTCACTGCTCTTGTCAAGGGCCTCAAGTATCATCTCTGATCTTCCGGCAGGGTTGTCACCCCGCATCGCAGCGTTCATCAGGGCTCCCTGGAGAACGTTTATCTCAGCCTTCTCCCTGGTCGGCCCGAGCAGTGAGATGATCTGCGGCTGGTCGTCCCATGAGGCCAGTGATACGAGGGAGCTCAGTGCAGCGGCACGGACGGCCATATCATCAGACCCGGTGTAAGGATATACCGTCTTGAAATAATTACTGTCACCGGACCATGAGAGCAACCATAACAATGTTACTGTTGCGTGCCCTGAGGAGGCTGGCAGGTTTTCTGCCACCTTTGCCATACTCGTGCTGTCAAGTATGGTTGTCAGGGCATTGGCGGCAGCGCGATGGCCCTCCTCATTGTCATACCTGAGTATCCACGAAAGCAACGGATCGACAGCCTTCTCACCCTGGAGCCTGGCCAGGGCCGTGACAGCTTCACCGGCTATCTCCTGTGCAGGGTCATTAAGGGCCTTCATCACCAGGGGCACGGCAAGATCATCACCGCGCTCACCAAGCATGAAGAGTATCTCAGGCTTTGCTTCAGGCCGTACTTTTGAATACCTGCTAATCCACTTTTTCGTCACGTCACTGCCGGGCATTGCTGCAGCCAGTCGCAATGCCCCTCCACGGATAGCCACATCCGGATCATCGGCAGCCTCAAGGAGCATATTCAGGGCTCCGTTGCCCTTTACTGCAGTCTTCACACTCATGGCAGCGAGGCGCTGTCCTGCGGTTGCAGGTGCAGAGCTTTTTGAGATGACCAGGTCAGTGATTCTGTCCATCTCCCTGACATCACCGTCAAGGCCAACATTCCTTGCATATATCAGCAACGAATTCACTGCTCCTGCCGGATTCCACTGGTAAGAAGCATCCGCCGCAGCCTGCATAAGGAGCTGCCCCGCCCTCTCTTCACCTGTTGATGCCAGGGCATACAGCGCTGCCGCCCGCTCTGCATCCGTGCCGTTCACGTTCCAATAAACATAACTGTCGAGTGCCCCGGCATACCTGTGTTCTGCAAGGGCAATCATAATCTGAGCAGCGCAGGGCGATGTGCCTTTCTTCAGTACTGAAGCAAGAAGATCCAGGGCGGCATCACTGCCAATAGACTGGAGTGCCATGACAGCGTCATCGCATGACTCGTCACTGGCGGCATAATCTGTCAGTGCCACAACGGCCGCCTCAGAGCCGATCAGGTTCAGCTGTCTCAAAAAGAAAGCCCTCACCTCGCTGTCCGATGCTGCCTTCATAAACCTTATACACTGTTTCTCCCATGTATTCTTCCTTACCTCACCCTCATCACCGGAGAGGTGAGCGGTAAGTGACGCGACAGCAAAGCGTGCCCTGGTGTCATCACCGGTGCCGGGGGGTATCACCTGCCCGCAGATGAGGGCTGTTCCATCATCGCCCAGCGAGTACATCTCATCCATCAGCCGGACGGTAAGCTCCCTGCTGTCTGCCGGTAGCCTGGCCAGCAGGTCGGCTACCCTGGTTTCAAGGGTTCTTACATCCTGTGAGCTTGTCACTGCATGAAAAAGCAGCAGTGCCAAGAGTGTCAAAATTGTTCTGAGTCTGTTCATGATTATAATGTTTCCTTAATTTTTTACATATGCCACTCGCCTCTCATAGGCTGATCGATAAGGGCGTTGGCCGCGTCGTCGTCTATGAACAGCTGTTTGACGGGATCGAACTTCAGGTCCCTGCCCAGGCGCAACGCCACCACGCCCATATTGACAATGGTGCATGACCTGTGTCCGTTGGACTCATTGAGGGCAAAGGGCCTTCTGGTCCTTACTGATTCCGAAAACTGCGATATCTGGGGCTCGGGATCAGGCAGGTCACTGACAAGGGCTGAAAGATTTGGTATGTCAGACACGAATCCCTTGAAAATCTTTCCTCCAGGGCCTTCAATATATGCTGCATCCCTGTCGCGGTTTTCACCGTCGAGAATTATCTGGCAGCCATCGTCATAGGTATAGGTTATCCTTCTCCATGACCCAACTGCATCATGATGCTGCTGCGGGGCGTCTACCTCCACCGATATCGGGCTGGTATCATCCTTTCCAAGGAGATACTGTACCGGGTCAATGTAATGTTGTCCCATGTCGCCGAGACCTCCCCCGTCATAATCCCAGTATCCCCTGAAGTTCTCATGTACCCTGAGTTTGTTGTAGGGTTTCCGGGGGGCCGGGCCGAGCCAGAAATCATAATCGAGCTCTGCCGGAACCGGCTCGGGGGTCAGATCGGTCAATCCGCTCCAGTAAAACTTCCAGTCGTAGCCGGTGATACCGCTGATTGTCACCTTCAGCGGCCAACCCAGCACACCGCTGCTGACAATCTTCTTGAGAGGCCTGACAGTAGTGCCCAGGCCGTAGAACTGGCCGCTGAACCTGAACCAGGTGTTGAGTCTGAACATCCTGCCGTTGGCCCTGACAGCCTCGACAAGCCTCTTGCCTTCACCGATAGTGCGTGTCATGGGTTTCTCGCACCATATGTCCTTGCCTGCTTCCGCGGCCATTTTTGCTATGATGCCGTGCCAGTGCGGAGGAGTGGCAATATGAACGATATCGATGTCAGGCCTGGCAATCAGCTCCCGGAAGTCGTGATACCCGGTCACCCCTTTGCCAGCCCTGTCAAGAGCCCTGCCGAGGTGCCCGGAATCAACGTCGCAGACAGCCATCAGTCGCGTGTTCTCATATCCGAAATGGCCCAGTCCCATGCCTCCCACGCCGATAATACCCTTGGTAAGCTGGTCGCTGGGAGCCAGATAGCCACTCCCGCCAAAAACATGCCTGGGAATAATCGTAAGACCAAGTCCGGCGGTGGTGGTCCTGATCAGGAATTTACGCCGGTTGACATTTGCTGTTTTCATGAGCCATAGTGTTTCAGTGACCGGTAAATATAAATATTTGACCAGATTTAATGGCAAAAACAGGACTGCTAACTATAAACAAGTAGCTAACCATGGATAAGAGGAATGCAATTGTGGCGGACAAGTCTGCTCAAACCTTCCCTGTTTAACAACAGAAAATCCGGACTGGAATAACGAAATCAGTAACAAATCAGATTTTGACCCGTTAAAATTTGAGAATTGATTTCTTATTTGCACCTTTAGTCAGCCTATCTACTGTTAACCTAAATTTCTGATCATGACTAGACATTTTCTTTTCCTCATTCTGACACTTCTGACGATTGTTCCTCTGAAATCACAGGATTATATCAGGTTTGACCGTATTGATCCTCTCTACCTCACAATGGAAAAGTGTCCGTTCGACTCCGCTGCCCAGGCCTTTTTCATTTTCAATGAGCAGTCATGCATTGCCGGTTACTATAAGAAAACAGCCACTTATGACAGCAACGGCAAACTTGTTGACGGACCTGATTATCAAAATAAAATTCACATTCACAGAGCAATAAAGATCCTTGACAATGAAGCCACCGATTGGGGAGACTTTTCCATTGTAGTAAATACAAAAACTGAAAACATTGAATCTATCAGAGGTTTTACATATAATGTTGAAGGGAATAAGACAACAAAGGTCAAGCTTGAACGCAGCCAGATTATTTATGAAGAAATAAGTCCTTCAAGGGAGCGGGTAAAGATAAGTCTGCCACAGGTTAAAAAGGGTTCTGTAATAGAGTATGAGATAAATATATCGTCGCAGAGTTTCTATTCCCTGGGGCCGTATCCGTTGCAGTTCACAATCCCTGTTGAAAAGAACATTCTTGTTATTAAAAGGATGGAGTATTATAATTACAACAGGATTATCAAGGGATACCATAAACTTGATCCCCATTATTCAACCGATCTGATTACAGTCCCGATAAGTATTGTTGAACAGGAGTTTTCCGGAAGGACAAGAAGTGAGAGTAATATCACTTACCAGCAGATGACGGAGGAATACAGTATGGAAAGAGTTCCGGCTTTCCCGGTTGAATCATATCTTACCACGCCTGACAATTATCTTTCAAGCGTCAGGTTAGAGCTTGCCTATACCAAGTTCCCGAATTCTCCCCAGAAAGATTTCAACACTTCATGGGAAGCGATTACAAACCTGCTGCTTGGTGAGGCCAAATTCGGTCTGCAATTAAAGGGTACCGGGTTTCTCAGTGACCTGGCCAGTGAACTTAAAGCAAAATCATCTGATCAGTCAGTGTTGGCAAAATCATGCTTTGAAGCCATAAGGGAGAAGATCACATGCAACAATAAAGTCGGCATTTTCTGTGAAAACAATCTACGTGATGTTTTCAAAAGCGGAGAGGGAGATGTCCAGAGTATAAACCTGCTTCTAACAGCGCTGTTAAGAGAAGCCGGAATGAGGGCCTGGCCTGTAATATTGAGCACCAGGGGCAACGGAATAATTCAACCGGTGTATCCTTCAATAGAAGATTTCAATTATGTTATCTGCCTGGCCGATGTCAACGGAAGCAGAATACTGATGGATGCTTCCGACAAGTATCTGACAATGAATCTTCTTGACCCAATCTGCCTGAATGATAAGGGGCGGATTATTGACAAGACTGAGACAGGGTGGATTGAACTGACGAATCCGGTAAACTCATACAAAAGAGCTGCAACATGGGATGTGGAGTTCGGAGAGAATGGAACCGCACTGGCTAAAGTGGCAGAAACATATGAGGACATCGGAGGTTATCGTCAGCGTGACCACATTCGTGATAAAGGAGGTTTCTCCAAATACATTGAGAGCATCAATAATCCTGAAAACGGATTTACCGTTACAGCCTCTGACCTGGAAAACCAGGAACAGCTTGACCAGCCATTAAGGCAGACGCTTGAACTGGAGATTGACAAGAACTACCTGCAGGGTGATCTCTATATATTCCTTCCGTTGTTCAGCGAAGCTATGAGTGACAACCCGTTTAAGCTCAAGAAAAGGGAATATCCCGTTGAATTCGATTACCCCTATATCGAAAAAGTCATTGTAAAAACGAAAATACCCGAGGGGTACATCGTGGAAAGTCTTCCTCCCGGCAAGACTTATGTGATGCCGGGCGGTGCGGCAGTTTATGGATTCAAGATAACGGCTGACGAGAATGAAATAGTTGCTGAATACGATTTTCAAAGGAACAAGATGCTCTTCATTCCTGATGAGTATGAAAAGCTGAAGGAATTCTACCGTGTCGTTGTTGCAAGTCAGAATGAAAGTGTGGTACTTCAAAGATCGGCAGAATGAGAATCCGGATAATGGTCTTACTGGCCTTTGTGACATTCCCCGCTCTCAGCAGAAATACAGATACCAGTTACAATAACTCGCTTACTGTCAATGCCAACGCTGTTATTAATAAATACCATATCACCTACGAGGTAAAATCGCCCACCGATATCCGCAAAACAACACACTACAAAGCTACAGTGCTTAACCAGGGCGGAAGGAACTATGGCAGAGTCACGACTATGGTTGACGACCATAGTAAAATAACTTCATTCAACGGAAGCATCACAAAGGCTGACGGTACCATCACTGATAAAATCAAGCAGTCAGACCTTAAAAACGTTCCTTCCTATCCTGATTTTGTCTTTGCAGCCGATGACAGGGTCTGCTATTATGAACCAGTAATCCAGGACTACCCGTATACCATTGAATATGAGGAGACTGTCGCGTATTCAGGATTAATTGCGTTTGATACATGGGCGCCAATTGACAATACCGGACTGTCATGTGACACTGCCTCTTATACAATTGTTTATCCTGAAAACTATAAGATCAGGTATCAAAGTTTCAACATTCCCGGCCAACCCACAGTGCGGAAACTTGACGGGAACCGTTCTCTCATCTCATGGAGCATAGGTGATTTCGCAGCAATAGAAATTAATAATTTCATACCCCCGTTGGAAACCTTCCTCCCCTACATGATGGTAATGCCGGAGAAATTCTACTTTGACGGCTATTACGGAGAGGTATCTGACGCAAAAACTTATGGTATATGGGTGTCCGGGCTGATAAATGACAGGGGGGATCTGAGCCCCTTGATAAAAGAACAGATGGCTGCTCTGACGGTTGACGCAGCAGGAACAAAAGAGAAAGTCAGCAGAGTCTACAGATTTATGCAGGAAACTACCCGTTATGTTGCTGTTGCATACGGCATCGGTGGCATCCAGCCTGCTCCTGCCGACAAGGTCTCACAATATGGATACGGAGACTGTAAGGGACTCTCCAACTACATGAAAGCATTGCTCTCCTCCATTGGCATCAAATCATACTATACTGAAATAGGGAACGGCAGGAAAAGAATAGAGTATGGCGATTACACCTTTCTGCAGACAAACCATGTAATACTTTGCGTTCCTGACGGGAATGACACAATCTGGCTTGAATGTACCAGTCCCTATTACAATGCCGGCTACCCGGGTTATTCAAACAGTAACAGGAAAGCGTTGCTTGTGACGGAAAATGGAGGAATACTTGTGAATACTCCGAGGGTAGATTCCACTAGCAGCTACCGGAGGGCAAAATATGAGCTGGATATCCGCCCTGACGGAAGTTCTGAGTATAGAATCATTGAGGAGTCAACCGGGCACTACTATGAAGACAGGCTTCACATTAAGCATATCCCCCGGAACGATGCCCTGAAATATCTTTACCGGGAACTTCCGCTCAGGAACCATGACATTAAGTCGTTTGCGATCACAACGGATACAAACAGGCTGGCAAAACTGACAACCACCATTGATGGAAACCTCAGCAAGTACGGCACTGTAGCAGGAAAGAGACTGATGGTACCGGCAGTACCATGGAAACTATTTCGGACAGTGCCCAAAATAGAAGCTGACAGAAAGGCTGACATTTATTTTAACGAGCATACGGCGTGCAGTGATACAGTAATAATCAAAATTCCCGACGGATACAAAATTACCACTCCGGACCATACAAAGGAATTTTCAAATGAGATCGGAAGGTACAGGCAATCTGTCAGTTCTGACGGATCCAGCCTTTGTGTAATAAGGGACGTCGTCATCCCCGCCGGCAGTTATCCTGCCGAATCCAGGGAAAAGGTAACTGAATTCTATAAGAAAAGCCAGGGCATTGAAGCGATGTCAATAATGTGCGAGTTAGCAAATTAAAGGATGGCCTCTCAGAGTTTTCATACCACTCCTTCCCTTAAGAAAGACGGGTGAGATAACACTTAATACATCCTCATTATTCTCATGAAATCAGTTACGCGGACTGTTACTCAACTCCTGAAACGTTATATTGTTTCCGCAATTCCTCCAGTCTTTGCCTGAGATCCTTTTCCACCTTGTCATATTCAGGATCGTCAATGAGGTTATTCATCTCATGCGGGTCAACGCTGAGGTCATATAGCTCCCATTTGTCAATGTCATTGTAAAAATGAATGAGCTTGTATCTGTCGGTTCTGATTCCGTAATGTCTTTTAACCGCGTGCTCGGCAGGATATTCATAATAGTGGTAATAGAGAGCGTCGCGCCATTTTTTTGGTTTTGATCCCTTCAGCAGCGGTACCAGCGAGACCCCCTGCATGTCTGCCGGTGGCTCTACGCCTGCCAGTTCAAGGAAGGTGGGTGCAAAGTCGATGTTCTGAACCATCTCCTGAACATCGCCGTGGGCCGTCAGCCCCTCCGGCAGTCGCATCATGAGCGGTGTCCTGAACGACTCCTCGTACATGAATCGTTTATCGAACCATCCGTGCTCGCCGAGGTAAAATCCCTGGTCGGAGGTGTATACCACCAGCGTATTCTCAAGCAATCCGGATGAACCGAGGAAGTCGAGCAGCCTTCCTGTATTCCGGTCAACAGACTGTATCGTCCTGAGATAATCGGTCAGGTACCTGTTGAGTTTCCAGAGTGCCAGAGAGTCGCCTGCCGGTGGGTTATCATTAAAGGCCTTGCTGATGCTGTCATACTCTCTCAGCCATGCCTTGCGCTGCTCCGGTGAGAGACGGTGGTTCAAATACCAGAGATAGTCTTTTTCAGCCTGCGACAGGGAGTCTCCGTCTGCGCCGGTGATCTTCAGATCAGAAGACATCCGCATGTCCTTAATAACGCTCATCTCCTGTTCAGCAGCAGCCTGTCTCCCCTGATAATCGTCAAAGAAATTTTCCGGGACCGGAAACTGTGTTCCGTCAAACAGTCCGAAGTCAACGGTGTCAGGCATCCAGTTGCGGTGGGGAGCCTTATGGTGCACCAGCAGGCAGAATGGTCTGGAGGTATCTCTCTTCTCCAGCCAGTCGATGGCCATGTCAGTTATAATGGTGGTGGCATATCCCGTCTCCCTGTAGGTCCGTCCCATCTCAATGAAGTCAGGGTTATAATAGCTCCCCTGTCCCGGAAGAATATTCCAGTAGTCAAAGCCGGTGGGTTCGCTCTTTAGATGCCATTTGCCTATCAGGGCAGTCTGGTATCCCGCCCCCTGCAGGAGTTTCGGGAAAGTCACCTGTGAGCTGTCAAACCTGTGCCTGTTATCAAGGTGGCCGTTGGCGTGGCTGTGCTTTCCGGTCAGCAGCGCCGCCCTGCTTGGTGCACAGATGGAGTTGCAGACGAAACTGTTGCGGAATACAATACCCTCATCTGCAATGCGGTCGAGGTTCGGGGTTTTGTTGATCTCGCTGCCATAGGCGCCCACGGCCTGGTAGGCATGGTCATCGGTCATGATGAAGATGATATTCGGCTTCACCGGCTCCTGCCTGGTGCATGACCAGAGCACAAGGAGCAATAACGGAAGAACTGTCAGTTTCATTTTCATTTTATTGCCGTTTATGTTGTTTCTATCCCGGAGTGCCATAAGGCTTCTGAGGAATCTGCATGTCAGATAGTTACTATCTTTTTCCTGATGATGATCCAGGCAACGACCAGCAGGTAGGCTGCACAGAGCAGCAGTACGGCCATTCCGGGCACCACTCCCATCGCGTCGCTCACCAGTCCCATCAGCGGCGGGATCAGCGCCCCGCCAGAGATCGCCATCATCATGAGTCCCGAGATCTCATTGCTTCTTTCAGGATATTTCTGTACCGTAAGCGAGAAGACCAGGGGGAAGATGTTGGCGACACCCAGGCCGATGATGAACACCAGCCCCCATGCTGCAGCCTTTGACGGGATGACCAGGATAAGGAAGATGGAGATGATTGAGAGCAGGGCACTGTAAAGCAGTCCTTTTGTTGAGGCCAGCCTTGTGAGTATCAGGGCGCCGGCGAATGTTCCCAGCATACGTCCGAAGAAATAGACGCTGCGGCCCGACTGGGCTGCCACCTCTTCAATGCCGAATCTGGCTGTCAGATACCTGCCGGAAAAATAGTTGAACCCCACGTCGATGCCCACGACCAGGAAGATGGAGAGCACCATCATCAGGATATAACTGTTGCCCAGCAGTTTAAATGCTGTTGACATTGAGGCTTTGGGGCCTGTCATGGCCGTCTCCTCCACCTTCACGGTGCTGAGCCAGAGAACGCTCAGGAAGGAGATGATGCCGTAAACGAGGAACAGCAGCTTCCAGTCGCCGAACCGACTGGCGAACAACGCGGCAAGCGGCGCGGCAATCATTGAACCTATTGCCTTGATGAACTGTGAGAAGCTGAGGAAGCTTGAGGCTCTTCTCCCCGGCACAACATCTACCAGCAGGGGGTTGGCGGAGACCTGCACGATGGTGTTGCCTATGCCCAGCAGTGCGAAGCCGGCGATTACGGTGGCGAAGTTGTAGAAGAAATAGGGAATGAAGAGCCCGATGCCGGTGATGCCCATCCCTACATTGAGCATCACCTTCTTCCCTACCCGTGCCTGAAGGATACCAACAGGTACTGACAGGATGAAGAACCACATGAAAGCAGCAAAGGGTATCAGCCCGAGAATAAAGTCACTCAGGCCGAGGTCGCCTGCCACACGGTCCTTGCCTATGCCAACGAGGTCGACAAAGCTCATCACGAAGAAAGAGAGAAGCACCGGCACCACCAGCCTCATCTCGATTTTTTTCTCATTCATATCAATATTGTTATTCATTCCTACATCAATGGCAGGGCAGGCTGCACTGCCTTCCAGAATCCATCATCGAGCAGGTAGGCACTGCCGAGCAGTGCGGCATCCTCCTTCAGTTCTGATATGGCCACTGCCGTCCTGCATCCGGCCTGTCTCAATTCATTTTCGAAAGCGGGACCGAAGAGTTCCCATGCATGGGAGATATTCCCCCCTATCACCAGTATTTCTGCCTCAAACCTTATGAGCCAGGGGGCGAGGAAAGCACCAAGACCGGATCCGAATTCGGTGAACAGTCCCCGCACTTCAGGCAGGTGCACTGCCTCTATGGCCACCTCCTTCACCCCGGCGGCCTCCCGGCCGGTAACTTCATGGAACCTGGACGTGAACCACCGGGTGGAGAAGTAATCATCAGCAATGCCTGTTCCGAATGGAAGGTGATAGACGCATCCCATCTTCGGTACACTGTCTCCGTCAACCACAGGAATGCTATCATCCACGAAGGCTGATCCGAAGCCGGTGCCCAGCGTTATCGCCATCATCTTCCTGTACCCTGCCGCCTTACCGGCCCATGCTTCGCCCACAGCGAAGGAGCTGGCGTCATTCATGAACCTCACCCTGCAGTCACAGGGCAGTCCAAGCCTTGAGGCGACAGCTTTACCGATATTGACACCGTACAGTTTTTCGTACTTGGGCACCCCCCTGATAAGGCAGATACCCCTGACGTAGTCAAACGGACCCGGCATGGCGAAACCAATCCCTCGGAGATTGAAAATCTGCATCCCTCTCAGAACCCTTTTAAGGGTATCAGTCCATACGGTAAGTATCTCGTCGGCTTCCGCCTTGTTGTCGACAGGGCTTTCGGCGCGTGAGCCGCTGATGATCTTATGGCTGGTCATGTCAACGGCTACGGCTGTTATGTGACTGCCACCTATATCAACGCCAATGGCGATGTTCTGAAGTGAAATGTCCATGGTCTCTTTCCTCCGGGTACTGATTTTAAGGCAATGAAAATATCTATTTTCCCAAAGAGTGCAAAATGAAATCAGTTTATTATTCCCAAATTAATTGGAGCAATCTGAGAAATGTTCTAAATTCGTCAGTTAATACCTTACTAATCCCTGACCATTCACAATCAAACATCTTTTCGTTATGTCAAAAGCCACAAAGGAAGAAGCGCTCCTCTACCACAGCAGCGGGCGCAAAGGCAAGGTTGAAGTAATTCCGACCAAGCCATACTGCACACAGTCAGATCTTAGTCTTGCCTACACTCCGGGAGTAGCGTATCCCTGCCTCGAGATAGAGAAGAATCCGGAAGATGCATATCAGTATACCGCCAAGGGAAATCTTGTTGCGGTTATATCCAACGGCACGGCCGTTCTCGGGTTAGGTGACATCGGGGCCCTCGCCGGCAAGCCCGTCATGGAAGGGAAGGGACTGCTCTTCAAGGTTTTTGCCGATGTTGATGTCTTCGATATTGAAGTTGATGAAAAGGATCCTGAGAAGCTGATTGAGATATGTGCAAAGATATCCCCCACTTTCGGAGGGATCAACCTGGAAGACATCAAGGCACCTGAATGCTTTGAGGTGGAGACAAGGCTCAAGGAGATGCTTGACATACCGGTCTTTCATGACGATCAGCATGGTACAGCCATCATCTCAGCAGCCGGGCTGCTCAATGCCATTGAGATAACCGGAAAAAAGATGTCTGAACTGAAGGTTGTGGTATGCGGCGCCGGCGCCGCGGCCAACTCCTGCACCCGGCTCTACGTGGCCCTGGGTATCAAAAAGGAGAATGTTGTCATGGTTGACAGCAAGGGAGTCATCAATACAAAGAGGACAGACCTCAACAAATACAAGAAGGAGTGGATCACCCTCCGCGACCTGGACACCCTTGCAGATGCGGTGAAGGGAGCAGACCTTTTCCTCGGCCTCTCGGTTGCCAATATGCTTTCCAGGGAGATGCTCAGCACGATGGCGCCCCATCCGATTATCTTTGCAATGGCTAATCCCAACCCGGAGATAAGCTATGAAGACGCCCTGGCAACACGTGATGATCTGATCTTTGCCACCGGCAGGTCAGACTATCCGAACCAGATAAACAATGTGCTCGGGTTCCCGTTCATCTTCAGGGGTGCCCTTGATGTAAGGGCCAGGAACATCAATGAGGAGATGAAGCTTGCAGCCACCAAAGCCCTTGCAGCCCTTGCCAGGGAACCGGTCCCGGCAGTTGTGCTTGAGGCCTACGGTCTGGAGAAGCTGGAGTTCGGAAGGGAATACATTATACCCAAACCGCTTGACCCGCGCCTCATATCAAGGGTTGCCTCAGCCGTTGCCAGGGCAGCAATCGAAACCGGGGTGGCAAGGGTAAAAATTGACGACTGGGACGCCTATATGAAGTCTCTTGATCAACGGACATCAGAACATATAAGCAGGATATCCGATATCTGCTGTTTAAGACACAAATAAACCGAAGGGCCGGTATCAACTGATAACCGGCCCTTTAATCACCCTCACACTAGTTAACCAACCTGCTGTGCCCAAACTCTAAAAAACACAGCTATATCATCTTTGAATTATCCCCAGTTTTGACTCGAACATAGTCATTATCAGGGATGAGATCTGTTCAATGGTAAAACTGCTTCTGTTAAGAGTCACGTCAAAGAGATAATCAATTGAGAGAGGCTTTTTATCAAGGAAATCGACTATCAGCTTATGCCTTTTGTCGTCGGTTTCCGAAGTATATGCCTCAGCCTTTTCAATGATCATGCCCTTCTTCTTCATCACATTCTGCACCCTCCAGTACAATGGCGCCACAAGCCTCACATGAAGTGCATTTGGCATATCATGAGTTATTGCCACGCCACCCCGGCCTATAATCACGGCATAACCGTCACGGGCTATTGACAGCACCACCTCCCTGATAGCCTTTTTCACAGAGCTGTCTGTCACGAATGATCCTGAGAAGGCCATGATCATCTGTGATATGTCAGTCATACCGTACCCCTGGTAAAATGTCTCTACACGGTGTGTGTCAGTCCTGAGCTCGTGGGCCGCATGATAGATTATATCCTTGTCGACCCACTTCCATCTGTTGGTATTATACCTCATGTTAAGCTGCGCCACAAGTTCAGCTGCAACTTCCCTCCCGTCACAGCCGGTCAGGCGTGATACGGTTATCACAGGGCCTGTCTGATCAACGGGTCTGCCAAGCATTTCAGCCCTGTAACGTGTATCGAAATAGTCAAATATCTTCTTCACGGCCAAGGCATTACCCGCAGCGTGCAACGGTGAGAGACCGGACAGGCTGCAGAATTTAAAATTTTACAAAATATAGCAAAAATTTATGAGAAAATCAAGTAAAACCGCTAAAAACCGCTCAGAAATCTCCGTGTTCGGTGCGTCTGATGATCTCATTCTGAAGATCCTCACCCAGATCATTGAAATAATCACTGTATCCTGCAACACGGACGATCAGGTCACGGTACTGTTCAGGGTGCTTCTGTGCATCGCGGAGGGTATCTGCACTGACAACGTTAAACTGAATATGGTGCCCGTTGAGGCTGAAGTAGCTTCTTATGAGAGCAGTAATTTTCTGATAGCTTCCCTCATCTTCAAAAAACTCCGGAGAGAACTTCTGATTGAGAAGTGTCCCGCCGGTCCTGAGGTGGTCAATCTTCGAAGCTGACTTCAGCACAGCGGTCGGGCCCTGGCGATCGACTCCCTGAAAGGGTGAGATCCCCTCTGAGAGGGGCACGCCGGCCTTGCGTCCGTCGGGGGTGGCTCCTGTGACGTTGCCGAAATAGACATGGGAGGTTGTAGGGAGCATGTTTATGCGGTGAATGCCTCCCCTCGGGGTCGGCCTGCCGGTGACGGCATCGTGAAACATCTCAAAGACGGCCACGGCCTGTGTGTCGGCGTAATCATCATCATTACCGTACTTAGGGGTGTGGTAGATCATCTCGTACTGCATCTCCTCAGCACCTTCGAAGTTGTGCTGCAGGGCTTTAAGAACCTCATCCCACGTGTATCTTCTCCTGTCGTAGATATTGAACCTGATTGAAGTAAGGATATCTGTGACACTGCCAAGCCCGACACCCTGTATGTAGGTGGTATTGTATCGTGCACCTCCGGCGTTGTAATCTTTCCCGGCGGCAATGCAGTCGTCAAGCAGCAATGAGAGAAACGGCACCGGCAGATGAAGGGCAAAAGTCTTTTCTATGACATTATTGCCCCTGATCTTGATGTCGGCAAAATGGTTTATCTGCTGCCGATAGGCCAGCATGAATTCTTCCCATGAGGTAAACTGACGGGGGTCACCTGTCATTGGTCCGACCTGCACTTTGGTACGCGGATCGAATCCGTTGCTGAGTGTGACCTCCAGTATCTTGACGAGGTTGAAATAGCCTGTCAGCCAGTAGCACTCTGTGCCGAAGGCTCCTGTCTCAACGCATCCCGAGGCACCCCCGTTGCGGGCATCGACGATGCTCTTGCCCTGCCTCAGAAGCTCCTGGATGATCGCCTCGGTGTTGAAGACCGAAGGCTGCCCGAAACCGGTTTTGATGATGTCAAGAGCCTTGTGGATGAAGAGATCGGGATTCGTGAGGCTCACCTGTATCATGGAGCTGGGCTGCAAGATACGCATCTCCTGGATGACATCAAGGAGAATATAGGTCATCGGGTTGACCGCGTCAGTACCGTCGGGCTTCACACCGCCCAGGTTTATAAGACAGAAGTCGGTGTAGGTGTTGCTCTCCTGTGCGGTGACACCCATTTTCGGGGGCGAAGGGTGGTTGTTGAACTTCACCCAGAAACATCCCAGAAGCTCATAGGCCTTCTCCGGGGTGAGGGTGCCATCCTCCAGGCCTTTGTTGTAAACAGGCCACAGGTGCTGGTCGAGGCGACCGGGATTGAAGGAGTCCCACGGGTTGAGCTCGGTCACCACCCCGAGGTGAATGAACCAGTAATGCTGAAGCATCTCATGGAAAGTCTCCGGGGCGTGTGCAGGTATGCGGCGGCATAGAACCGCCATCTTAAGGAGCTCCTCCCTTCTTCCGTTCTCCTTCTCCTGCTTAGCCATCTCCTCAAGCTTTTCGGCATGCCTGCCGGCATACATGATGATGGCATCACAGGCTATGTCCATTGCTTTGAGCTCCTCAGCCCGCTCATAGGCCTGGGGATCATTGCTGAAATCGAGTGCTGCAACCGCATCAGCTATCTCGCTCTTCAGGTCAAGGAATCCGGTACGGAACATCTTGTATCCGAGAACCGTGTGACCCGGAGCCCTCTGCTCCTGGAATTCCGTGAAGATACCTGCCCTGTAGGCGGCAAGCCACTCAGGGGTCATGCGTTCCATGATGCGGTCACGATTGCTGCGGCCCTGCCAGAATGGGATTATCTCTTCGCTGTAGATCTTTTTAACCTCGTCGCTAACCCTGAAATAGACTTTCTCACGGGTGTTGAGGATGTCCAGGTCCCGGGTTGAGTGAAGGCTTATCTCGGGATAGGTGGGAGTTGCCTTGGGTGCAGGACCTCTTTCACCCACAATGAGCTCGCCGTCATTGATGCAGATGGCTTTATTCCTCAGCAGGTATTCAAAGGCACGTGCCCTGAGAACCGGTGCCGACAGGCCCTGAGACTCGCGGCCCGAGTAGAACTGCGTTATCAGCTGTGCCCTCTCGGCAGTAATGGTTTCGGTTGCGTTCAGGCTCTGATCCCTGAGCCGCAATACTCTGTCTGTCATCTTCATTATGGTATTCCTTTTTTCTTTCTGGTTATTCACATTATCCGCCTTTTTTTACAGCTATACCCAGCGGTTTCAATATATCAATATATTCATCAAGATGACCGTTCGACACCTGGCTCACTGAATCCATACGGTCAGGCAGGTTGAAACGGCGGTACTTCGAAATGCCGGTCTTATGGTAAGGCAGGAGGTTGATCTCCCTTAATGCGTCTTTTTTCCTGCTTCCGATGAACAGGCGCAGCTTTTCCATGTAGGCTGCATCGGCTGTCACACCAGGGATGACCGGGATCCTCAGCATCACCGCTGCATCACGGTCAAGGAGCATGTCAAGGTTTGACACGATCATATCATTCGGCACCCCGGTATATTTCTCATGGATCTCCGAATCAATATGCTTGAGATCATAGAGGAAGAGATCGGTTACCGGCAATACCGACATCAGGTCCTCCGGCCGGGCATAACCTGATGTGTCAACCGTGGTATGGAATCCCTCCCTCTTAAGCAATGTGAGTGTTTCAAGAAGGAACCCATGCTGCAGCAGTGGTTCTCCGCCCGAGAATGTTACACCTCCTCCTGAGTGATCCATGAAGACCCTGTCGCGCTCCGCCCGCTGCACTACCTCCTCCGGAGTGTACTCCATGCCCACCTGTTCGTCAGAGATGAACTCCCTCTCTCCTATCCTGTCAATTCTGGGTATGGTGAGGCGGCATGACGATTTTCCTTCAGGATTATGGCACCACCAGCAGTCAAGGGGGCATCCCTTCATGAAGAAAGTGACCCTGATGCCGGGGCCGTCATGAATTGCATATCTTTTTATACTGAATATCAAGCCTTTCATAGTGATTTAACTTAGACCGCAAGCGTAACGGAAGATGAAGGCAGGGCTTCCTGAGGCCCTGCTGAAAGGCTATCTGTGGTAGAACATAAGGCAGTGATACAGCCTCCTTCCGAGACGGTTCATCATAAACCTGTGTTCCAATCGTTGCATGATGTTAAACTAACGCACAAACTTACATTAAATTTTCAGAATATGCCAGTCACCCTCCGCAGACAAAGTTAAACAGATGATTTTTCTGTTGAATAATCATCTGATTATATGGTACTTGCAAAAATCCATCATTAATTAACAAAAGATTAACGAAAAGAATGTGCAACATTAGGTGTGGTTGCCGGTCTTTGTTTTGAGAAGAGGGAAAAGGACAGTTCCACAATTCTCAAAGGACAGTTAGTTGTTAAACGAAAAACGGGTCAGTCATGAAAAGAATTTTCCTTGCTATTATGGTTTTTGCCTGCATGGCAGCAGTGTCTTACGGCAAAATTATTGTGAAGGGTGAATCGAACACATCCTTCGGAAGCTACACCATCGAGGTCTGTGATCAGCCAATGATGCTTGCAGGTGAAGAGTTGAAGTGTTATCTCATCAGCTATGAGAAATCTCCTCTTACAGTTAAGGTCTTTGTAGACAAAGACAAGAAATGTAAAAACTTTGTTGTGGTCTCTGATGATCTTTCAGTGATGTACACCTGCAATGACAAATACTTCGGCGTCAACAAGGTTGACAAGAAATACGGTGCTGAAGGACTGGTTACTGATGATGCCAGGCTTGACAGGTATGACTACTTTCATCAGAAGGTTCTTTCACAGGGTCACACCACCGATTTTGATGCCACAGTGCTCATCGCATCCTATTTCCCCGAGCTCATCAAATAGAGCCGGAAGAAAGATTTTTTCCTTCCTTAATCAGGCCGTCCGGCCTGTCTACGATCAGGTTTAGGTTGATAGGAGATACCCCAAACGAGGGTATCTTCTTTCTTTTATACCATGGGGGACAACTCCATCCTTTATATTGACAATTGTCACATCTCGGACCGTTAACTGAGTTATCTTTGACCTGCAAAAGCCAGCGCAACATTTTATTATTATTCCCGGAACTTTTACAGACCATGAAAAAGAAGATCAAATTCAGTCTGCTTTACAGAGATATGTGGCAGTCGTCAGGCAAGTACCAGCCGAGGGTTGACCAGTTGGCTGCAGTGGCGCCCCATATTGTGAATATGGGTTGCTTTGACCGCATTGAGACCAACGGGGGCGCCTTTGAGCAGGTTCAGCTTCTCTTCGGGGAGAATCCCAACACGGCAGTCAGGGAGTGGGTCAGGCCGTTCAACAGGGCCGGCATACAGACCCACATGCTTGAACGCGCTCTGAACGGCATCAGGATGTACCCTGTTCCGGCAGATGTAAGGCGCCTGATGTACAAAGTAAAGAAAGCTCAGGGAGTGGATATTGCACGGTCGTTCTGCGGTCTGAATGACCACCGGAACCTCGAGCTCTCCGTGAAGTATGCTCGCGAGGCCGGTATGATTTCGCAGGCAGCCCTCTCGATAACCCACTCGCCGGTCCACACCGTGGATTACTTCATGGGAGTTGTTGACCGTGTAGTGGAATACGGAGCTGACGAGATATGCCTTAAAGATATGGCAGGTGTGGGCAGGCCGGCATCCCTGGGTGAGCTTGTAAAAAGAATCAAGAAGAAATACCCTGGGATACTCGTCCAGTACCACGGGCACAGCGGCCCGGGAATGTCTGTCGCTTCAATGCTTGAGGTTGCACGGGCCGGCGCTGACTACCTCGATGTTGCGATGGAGCCTCTCAGCTGGGGAATGGTGCATCCTGACCTGATAGCTGTTCATGCAGTCATGAAGGATGCCGGGTTCGAGGTTCCCGAAATAAATATGGATGAGTACATGAAGGTCAGGTCTCTCACCCAGGAGTTCATAGACGATTTCCTCGGATATTTCATTGACCCGCGGAACAGGCAGATGACCTCGCTGCTGATCGGTTCAGGACTTCCGGGAGGGATGATGGGCAGCATGATGGCTGACCTCAAGGGTGTTCATCAGGGCATCAATGCGGCACTGAAGGCAAAGAACAAGCCGGAGCTGTCAGAGGACGAGCTGGTTGTCTGGCTCTTCAGGGAGGTCGAACATATATGGCCCATGATGGGATACCCGCCACTGGTGACACCCTTCAGCCAGTACGTAAAGAATGTGGCACTTATGAACATAGTCTCGCTTGTCAATGGCAAGGAGCGCTTTGCCATGATAGACCCGAACAGCTGGGACATGCTCCTCGGCCGCGCAGGCAAACTGCCCGGACCCCTGGCGCCAGAGCTCATCGAGCTGGCGAAAAAGGAAGGGAAAGAGTTCTATGACGGTAACCCGCAGGATAACTACCCTGATGCACTGGACACCTTCCGCAAAGAGATGGAAGACAACAACTGGTCCCCCGGAGATGATGAGGAGGAGCTGTTCGAACTGGCAATGCATGACAGGCAGTACAGGGATTACAAGTCGGGTGTCGCCAAGACCCGCTTCCTCAAAGAGATTGAGGACAAAAGAGCTGAGATGATGCAGGGGGCACCGGCAAAAGTATCCAAAAAACAACTCCTCACAGCTCCGGAAAATGGCACCGTACTGATCTACTCCGGCACTACCTACACTTACTTTTCTGAGGAAGAGCTTATTGCTGCGGGAGACGAAGTAAAGAAGGGAGAGATCCTCATGTATCTCATGATCGGTAAAAGCATCACCGATGTGCCTTCTGACCGTGACGGTGTTGTCAGCAGGATCCTGGTCAGGAGCGGCGACAAGGTCAAAAAAGGTGATCCTCTGGTGGAATTCAGGTAAAAGTCATCGACAATTCCGTGACGGTGACCAGCACAAATGTCCGGCGTTTTTTGATTTTAAGCCATTAATCCATATTTTTAACCACCCAAAACCAAATATAACCGCTATGAAAAAACTGTTCATTATGCTTTTGATTGTTTCCCTTGGAGCCGTCTCCTGCAAGAAGGAGAGCTGCGAGAACCCGTTTTACTGTGACTGGGACACACCTTTTGAGGTGCCCCCCTTTGACAAGATTAAATTTGAACACTTCAAGCCTGCCTACCTTAAAGGAATGGAGGAGGAAATGGCGGATGTCAATGCAATAATAAACAACCCGGAAGAGCCGACATTTGACAACACAATCAGGGCAATGCAATTCACAGGTGAGCTCCTGACGAAGGTGCAGCGTGCCATGGGTCCGCTCAGCGGAGCCAATACCAATGACTCCATCCAGGCACTGCAGAGGGATATGTCTCCCCTCTTCTCGAAGCACAGGGATGATATTTCACTGAATGAAAAACTCTTTGAAAAGGTAAAATCGGTTTACGAAAACCGTGACAGCTTCAACCTTACACCCGAGGAAAGCAAGCTGCTCGAAGACGAGTATCTCGGCTTCATCCGCAACGGAATCGGCCTAGCTCCTGAGGATAAGGAAAAACTTCGCAAGCTAAACAGCGAACAGTCGCTTCTCTCCCTTAAATTTGGCCAGAATCTGCTGGCTGAGACCAACGGTTTCACCCTCGTCATTGACAACGAGCAGGACCTCTCGGGTCTTCCCGAGGGTGTCAGGGCTCAGGCAGCCGCCGCCGCAAAGGAAAAGGGGATGGAGGGCAAGTGGCTGTTCACCCTGCAGGCACCAAGCTATTTCCCCTTCATGACCTACGCTGACAACAGGCCGCTCAGGGAGAAGATGTTCAGGGGCTACATGATGCGTGGCAACAACGGCAATGAGAATGACAACAACCAGATTCTGGCTGATCTTATTAGACTTCGCGTGGAAAGGGCAAAACTGCTGGGTTACGAAAGCCATGCTGACTTTGTGCTTGAGCGCAATATGGCCAAGGAGCCCGAGACAGTGCTTAATTTCCTTGCCCAGATCTGGGAGGCCGCCCTGCCTGTGGCAAAGGCAGAAGCAGCAGCACAGCAAGAGCTTATTGACAGGGAAGGCGGCAATTTTAAACTCGAGCCGTGGGACTGGTTCTATTACACTGAGAAGATCCGCAAGGAGAAGTATGACCTCAGCGACGAAGAGACAAAGCCCTATTTCTCAGCCAAAAACGTCACCGACGGCATGTTCTATGTTGCCAACATGCTTTACGGGCTGGAGTTTAGCGAACGGAATGATATTCCTCTCTATCACCCTGATGTAAAGACCTTTGAGGTTAAGCGTGACAATAAGCATGTAGGCATCCTCATGATCGACTACCATCCGAGGGCCTCCAAGAGGGGTGGTGCATGGTGCAGCGGTTTGAGGCCGCAGAGGCTGGATGAAAAGGGGACATTCGTAACCCCGCTCGTCAGTATGGTCACCAACTTCACTCCTCCATCAGGTGACACACCGTCGTTGCTGACTCCCGACGAGGCCAGCACCCTGTTCCATGAGTTCGGTCATGCGCTTCACAACCTTCTGTCGAACACCGAATATACAAGCGGCGTATCACGCGATTTCGTGGAGCTGCCCTCGCAGATCATGGAGCACTGGGTATTCGAACCGGAAGTGCTGAAGGTATACGCAAAGCATTACCAGACAGGCGAGGTCATTCCTGACGCACTGATTGAAAAGATCGAAAAGGCAGGCAAGTTCAACCAGGGATTCATCACTGTCGAGTACCTCGCAGCCTCATCACTTGACATGGAGTATCACTCGCTGACTGAACCGGTCGAACTAAACATCGGTGAATTTGAAAAGAAAGCCATGGAAAAATACGGCCTGATAAAGGAGATTATTCCCCGTTACAGGTCAACCTACTTCAACCACATAATAGGAGGCTATTCAGCAGGGTACTACAGCTACATCTGGTGTGAGCAGCTGGACGCCGATGCTTTCAAGGCATTCAAGGAGACAGGTGACATCTTCAACAAGGAGGTTGCCACACGTTTCGAGAAGGAGATCCTGTCGCGCAAGGGATCAAAGGATGAGCTTGAGATGTGGATAGCCTTCAGGGGACGTGAACCTGGCATAGAGGCCCTGCTTGAAAACCGCGGACTGCTAAAACAGTAAGAGATGACCGTAAGGGTGAGTGTGCTGAAAAGACTCACTGTCACGACGCTCTGCCTTGTATTGCTCTCAGGCCATGGCTTCGCCATCACTCCCAGGGTGACAGAGGGCGTGCTTGACCTCAGGCATATTCAGCAGGGCGATGAGTTCACCGTGAGGATGAACGGCGATTGGGAGTTCTATTTCAGCACATTCATCTATGGTATTCCGGGAAAAATATCAGACACCCTGCACCCTGACTGTTACGGCAGGGTACCGGGTTATTTCAGTGAATACACCATTGACGGCAGGCAACTGCCGCGGTTTGGCTACGGAACCTACAGGGCACTTATACTCCTTCCCTCAGGTTACCGTGACCGCATGGGCTTTGACATGCCCGTCTTTGACACTTCTTACGAGATAGCGATCAACGGCCTCACGATGGCAAGAAACGGAACTCCGGCACGCAGCAGGAACGAATCGATACCGTCATACGAGCCTCTTTTCTTCAGCTACACTCCGAAAAAAGACACCCTGGAACTCCTTATCAGAGTCTCAAACTACGAGCACCGCAGGGGAGGCTTCTGGATGCCGATGAAGGTGGGTACATTCCATACCATACAGTCGAACTTCACAAACCAGTGGTTCATCTCCATCGCTGCCTCGGGTATGCTGTTCGCCTCCTTCCTCTTCTTCTTTATCTTCTACCTGCTCGACAGGAGGGACAGGAAACTGCTGATGTTCTCCATACTTGTGCTCTGCCTCGCGCTCAGACCTTTTCTGTCAGCCCCCTACCTGATCACGATCATTGATGTCTCGAACTGGAACGTGATCGTCAGGGGCGAATATTTGATTCTCTACATGATGATTGCCTCCGGCGCGTGGCTTGCATACCTGATCTACCCGACTGTATGGTTCAGGAGATTTGCTCTGGCCGTGGATGTAATATTCCTGATCGGTGTTGTGCTTGTAATTGTACTGCCGGTCTACCTATTCTCCTACTCGGTATGGGCAATTCAGGCCACAGCTATGCTGGTCCTGATTTACGCAATAGCGATGAGCCTCAGAGGTGTGGTGAAAAGAAAATGGATTGACTTCTTTTACCTGATAGGATTTCTTGCTGTCGGTTTTGGAATAGTAGCCGATATACTGCTTGCCAACGCACTGGAGGAGAACCAGCAAAAATACATACTCTCGTTCCTGATGCTGGTATTTGTACTTATACAGGCTACCCTGCTGATACGTTCATGGATCAAATCGGGGAGGGAGAGGGAGAGACTCTCCCAGCAGCTGGAAGAGCTGAACCGCAGCCTGGAACACAGGGTCAGGGAGAGAACCAGGGAACTGACGGAAAAGAGTGACGAACTGAATGCACGGAATGAGGAGATAGCACTGCAGAATAAAAAGCTATCTGAGACCGTCAGCCTTAAGAATAAGATCTTTTCAGTCATATCACATGACCTGCGCAGCCCCGTCGTCAATATCCTCTATTCCCTCTATATGCTCAAGGAGGAGGAATCACGCGATAAGACCGAATCGCTCGCCGATTCGTGCATCCAGTATTCACAGATGCTTATAACCCTGCTTGAAAATATGCTCGTCTGGGGACGGGGCCAGGAAGACATGATCCGCTACGCACCTGCGGAGAATGACCTATCGGATATTATCCTGACTAACATCAGCATACTGAAGGACAGTGCCGACAGGAAGAACATTTCAGTCAATTTTACCCAGGTGGGAAGGTCAAAAGGATGGTTTGACAGGGATCTTGTCGATATTATTGTGAGGAACCTTCTCTCCAATGCCATCAAATACACCAATCACGGCGGCAGAGTCACGATTCATGTAAAAGAGAGGGAAGAATCTGGCGATTGGGTTACTATTAAGGTATGCGACAATGGGGTCGGGATAAGTGAAGAGAGACAGAAAAAGCTATTCACCGGAAAAGATATTATTACTACCCATGGCACTGATTCCGAAAAAGGTACGGGCATCGGGCTCAAACTTGTTCATGAGCTGGTAACCATAAGCAAGGGTACTCTCACCGTCGAGAGCACGCCGGGAAAAGGCAGTTGCTTCAACGTGATACTGCCGGGGCCGAACCATGACAGAAGGAGTCGCGACATCCTGATCTGACGGTACCACCGTCACAATTCCGGGAACCATGAGAGGCCTTATTGTCACAGTTCCGAAAGCCTCGAGAGGCCTTTCGGATCAAGCAGCCTGACCTCACGCTTTACAACGGAGATGAGTCCCTCCTTCTCCATCTCACCGATTGCCCGGGCAAGGGAGGGTCGCGTCACACCGAAGAACTCGGATAACTCCTGCTGGGTGCGGTCAATCAGCACCCTTCCCGAAGGGGCACCGGGAAGAGACGAAAGATAATGTGCAAGCTTCCCCTTAATTGTGCGGAATGAGAGAAACCTGAGTCTGCCTGACAGAAAAAGCGCCTTGGTGCAGACAACCGTCAGATAATTCATCAGGATGCGTCTGTCACTACTCATGAGTTTGAGATAATCGGCCTTGCCAATTATCAACAGTTCCGAATCGATGTTGGCTATGACATTGACCGGGTAATGTGCACCGGACCCGTAGATAAATGCTGAGGCAAGCGCCTGCGGGGGATTCACATCCTCAATCTTGATGGTGCGGCCTGCCAGATCAGTCATCTCACCCTTCATGCTCCCGGTGAGCACTATCATTACAGCCGAAATCTCCTCACCCGCCAGCGCCGCTACTGCACCGGCCGGATAATGCCTGACACGGTAATTGACGCTGTCAAGAAGCCTTTCTATTTCAGAATCATCAAGGCCGCCAAAGAGAGGCGACCTGCTCAGCACCGGAAACTTCATTTTTTTTTGTTTAAAATTAATAAAAATCGTAATTTGTAACATATGTTACAGACCATGTTTTGTTCAGGGGCTACATTTGCATTGTAAAACTGTAACGGAAGCAATGCAAAGAGAGATAATAAAGATTGATGAGGAGAGGTGCAACGGATGCGGTCTGTGCGTGCCAAACTGCCATGAAGGAGCCCTGCAGGTGATTGACGGCAAGGTCAGGCTTGTCTCGGAACTGATGTGTGACGGGCTGGGCGCATGCATAGGACATTGTCCCGAGGGTGCAATAACCATTGAGAAGCGCGAGGCTGAACCTTATGATGAGATAATAGTGATCAGTGACATGGTAAAGAAGGGGTCCAACACTGTTATTGCCCACCTCAGGCATCTTAAGGACCATCATGAGTACGGTTACCTTGAAGAGGGGACAACGTGGCTTGAGCTTCACCGTGACGAGTTGTCATTCAGTGTTCAGGAGGTTCTGGATGCCATCGAGGGTAAAGTGCTGCAGAAACAGGCTGAACCGGCTCTTCACATGCATCACGGCGGCAGCTGCCCCGGCAGCAGGGAGCGGGTAATGACTCCTGCACCGGCCTTTGCCCCCGTTCCGGGTGAGACACCTTCACAACTGACACACTGGCCGGTGCAGATGCACCTTGTCAACCCGAACTCCCCGGCATACAGGGGAGCCGATCTGCTGCTCGCAGCAGACTGCGTGGCCTTCTCCCTGGGGTCATTCCACAACGGCTTCCTGAAGGGAAAAGCGCTGGCGATAGCCTGCCCGAAGCTTGACCACGGTACCGAAATTTACATTGATAAACTGACGATAATGATAGATACAGCGAAGGTGAATACCATCACCGTCATGATGATGGAGGTACCCTGCTGCGGGGGCCTGGTGCAGATGGTCCGAGCAGCTATGGCCAGGGCTTCCAGAAAGGTGCCCGTCAAGGCTGTCATGGTCAGTATTGATGGGAAAATCCTCAGCAATGAGTGGATTTAAAAACGAACTTTTACTTAAAATATCAACCAAAAAACTTAAGAAATGAGCATGTTTTGTTACCAGTGCCAGGAAACGGCAAAAGGAACCGGATGCGTCGTAAGGGGCGTCTGCGGAAAGACAGATGATGTTGCGCAGATGCAGGATCTTCTGGTCTGGGTTGCAAAGGGAATATCCATCCTTGGGACCCTGGCCCGTGAGAAACACTATTCAAGTGCAAAGGTTGACAGGTTCGTTCAGGAAGCACTGTTCACCACCATCACCAATGCAAACTTTGACAGGGCAAGGATCATTGAAAGGATTCACGAGGGTATTGCCCTCAGGGAAAAATTCATCACGGAGATGAAGGGCCACGGGATAAACATACCCGGCAACCTTCACCCCAGCACTTCATGGAAACCAGCCGGAGAGCAGGATCTTGCTGACACTGCCTCCAGGGTTGGTGTCCTTGCCACGGAGAACGAGGATGTCAGGTCACTGCGCGAACTGGTGACCTATGGTGTCAAGGGTATGGCAGCCTATGCTGAACATGCCGGTAACCTCGGCTATAACAGTGATGGCGTTGACGGTTTCATGCAGCGCGCGCTTGCCGCCACAACCAATGACAGTTTGTCCTCAGATGAGCTTGTGGCCCTCGTACTGGAGACCGGCAGGCACGGGGTTGAGGTAATGGCTCTGCTCGACAAGGCAAACACAACAACCTATGGTAATCCGGAGATCACCGAGGTCAACCTGGGAGTAAGGAATAATCCTGCCATACTCATCAGCGGTCATGACATGAAGGACATGGAGGAGCTGCTCCGGCAGACCGAGGAGACCGGCGTTGACGTTTACACCCACAGTGAAATGCTCCCGGCTAACTATTACCCGGCATTCAAGAAATACAAGCATTTCGTTGGCAACTATGGCAACTCATGGTGGAAGCAGACAACCGAGTTCGAGACCTTCAACGGTCCGGTCCTCTTTACAACCAACTGCATCGTTCCTCCGCGTGAGAGCTACAAGAACCGCATCTATACCACCGGAGCCTCAGGGTATGCGGGCTGCACCCACATTGCAGACAGGGAACCAGGCAAGGAGAAAGACTTCTCGGTTATAATTGAACACGCAAGGAAATGCGCCCCTCCCACCGAGATAGAGTCAGGAACACTCATCGGCGGCTTTGCCCATAACCAGGTGCTGCAGCTGGCTGATAAGGTCGTTGAGGCAGTGAAGAGCGGAGCAATACGTAAATTCGTTGTCATGGGCGGATGCGACGGACGCATGAAGAGCCGCGATTACTATACCGAATTTGCTCAGAAGCTGCCGAAGGATACAGTGATACTGACGGCAGGATGTGCAAAATACCGCTACAACAAACTGAAACTGGGTGACATCAACGGTATCCCCAGGGTGCTTGACGCCGGCCAGTGCAATGACTCCTATTCACTTGCGGTAATTGCACTGACACTCAAGGATGTGCTTGGCAAGAACGATATCAACGAACTGCCCATAGCATACAATATTGCCTGGTACGAGCAGAAGGCCGTGATTGTGCTCCTTGCTCTGCTCTACCTTGGAGTGAAGAACATTCATCTGGGTCCTACAATCCCGGGATTCCTCTCACCCAATGTGGTAAATGTCCTGGTCGAAAAATTCGGCATAACAGGAATCACCACGGTTGATGAGGACATGAAGATCCTTATGAACTAAAAAATTCAGTAAATGATCAAAAGGGGAGTTTCACCGGAGACTCCTTTTTTTTTATATTGAGAGTACGGCGACGCAGGCTTATATCCTGTAAGCCTATGTAATATATATCACTTAATTGCACAATTAATTTGAATATGAGCATATTTCACTAAATTAGTGCCCTGTACCCTGCGGGGAACAGTCAACTAAAACCTTTATCCTATGAGTATCGGACCTTCATTCAAATCAGCGGACGGTGGTTTTTATCTTGGAATAGATATCGGGTCTGTTTCTCTCAACACAGTACTGCTTAATGATCAATTCGATATTGTTGAAGATCACTATGACTATATTCACGGGAAGCCCTTCAATGTGCTGCATGAACGTCTCTTATCAATCTTTCACCGCCATGCTGCCGATACTATAAAGGGTATTGCCCTGACGGGAACGGGAGGCAAACTGGCCTCCGGGCTGATAGGGGGTGTATTTGTCAATGAGATAATTGCCCAGGCCACATCGGCCGGCAGGCTTTATCCTGATTCCCGCACCGTAATTGAGATCGGAGGCGAAGACTCAAAACTTATTGTCCTTGAAAGGAAAACTGACGATGAGCACGCCAGGCTGGTTGATTTTGAGGTGAACAGTATCTGCGCTGCAGGAACGGGTTCATTCCTCGATCAGCAGGCCAAGAGGATTGGTGTCCCCATTGAGAAGGAGTTCGGTGAGATGGCCATGCGTTCCGTCAATCCTCCCCGCATAGCAGGGCGCTGCAGCGTCTTTGCCAAGAGTGACATGATACATCACCAGCAGTTAGCCACGCCCCTGCATGATATTGTGGCAGGACTGTGTTTTGCCCTCGCCAGGAACTTCCGTAGCACGGTGGCAAGAAGCAAGGAGATAAAGAAGCCCGTAATCTTCTCAGGCGGAGTGGCAGCAAACATAGGAATGGTAAGAGCATTCAGGGAAGTTCTTGACCTGACTGTTGAAGAGCTGATCATCCCTGAACATCATGCATCAATGGGTGCAATCGGTGCTGTTATGTACGGAGTGACGAACGGATTGCAGATTGACTCATTTTCCGGGCTCACCAGGCTTGAAGAATACCTCCAAAACCACATCTCGGCTTTAAGCAGCCTCCCGCAACTGAAAGAATCTGCTGCTGAATACAACAAAGTAGTGAGATTCAGGAAGAACGGCACTGAGAAACTACCCGTCTACCTGGGCATCGATGTCGGATCACTTAGCACGAACGTGGTACTGATAGACCCTGACCATAACGTGGTGGCAAGAAGATACCTGCCCACGGCCGGCAAACCCCTTGAGGCCATTCAGAAAGGGATGACGGAGATATATGACGAGGTGGGCAGTGATGTGGAGGTCATAGGTGCAGGCACCACCGGATCGGGACGTTATCTCACCGGTGACTTTATTGGCGCAGACACAATCCGCAATGAGATAACAGCACAGGCAACAGCCGCAATAGACTATGACCCGACTGTTGATACAATATTTGAGATTGGCGGACAGGACTCGAAGTACATCAGTATCGAGAACGGAGTGGTGACAGACTTTGAAATGAATAAGGTCTGTGCTGCCGGGACCGGCTCCTTTCTTGAGGAGCAGGCCGAGAAGCTGAACATAAAGATCGTTGATGAGTTCGGGTCGATGGCCCTCAAGGCGGGATCGCCGGTCAAGCTGGGCGACCGTTGTACTGTTTTCATGGAGTCGGACCTTAACAGCTTCATGCAGAAGGGGGCCAGAAACGATAACCTGGTTGGCGGGCTGGCATATTCAATCGTTTACAACTACCTCCAGAAGGTGGTGGCTGACCGCAGGGTGGGCGACAAGATCTTCTTCCAGGGAGGAGTGACAAACAACAGAGCTGTGGTAGCTGCCTTCGAGCAGGTGCTCGGCAAAAAGATCACCATCCCTCCTCATTTTGATGTTACCGGGGCTATTGGTGCCGCCATCCTGGCCCAGAGATCCATGACCGAAGGCCAGAAGACCACATTCAAAGGCTTCGGCATACGCAACGCAACATATGAGATCAGCAGGTTCGTCTGCAACGCATGTGTTAACCACTGCGAGATCAGCAGGGTTAAGATTGAGGGAGAGGAGAAGGCACTATTCTACGGGGGCCGTTGTGAGAAGTATGAAACCGACGGACGGAAGAAAAAGACGGATCATATCCCGAACCTCTTCAAAAAGAGGATCGAGATGCTCACAGGCGATTACATTGAGAGGGAGGCCAACGGCAAGCCCACAGTTGGTATACCAAGGGCGCTGATGGTTTATTACCAGCAGTTTCCCTTCTGGAGGACTTTCTTTGAGGAGATGGGATTTAATGTGGTACTGTCGAGAGAGTCTGACAAAAAACTTGTCGCCAAGTCAATTGAAACAATCACCTCCGAGACCTGCCTTCCCGTAGAGCTGATGCACGGACATGTCATTGACCTTCTTGACAGGGGAGTCGATTATGTCTTCCTCCCCTTCATTGTCAGCGGCAAATACAAGGAGGGCGACACGACCACCAACTCCAACTGCCCGTGGATACAGTCATACCCATTCATGGTGAAGGCTGCCCTCAGGGGTAAGGTTGATGATTCGAAGTTCCTCACTCCCACCCTTCACTTCCGCTATTTTGAACGTGCCCTGGTGAAGGAACTCACCGCATTCTTCGGCGAGAGGTTCGGCATGAACGGTGTGAAGATCAGGAACGCCATCTACAAGGCTGATGGCGTGCAGGTCTCATTTGAAAAGGGTCTTGTTGAGTATGGACGCACGGTGATGGATGCCCTGCCTGAAGGGTGCCGGCCGGTTATCATCCTTGGGAGGCCCTATAACAGCGCTGACCCCCACCTGAACCTCGATCTTACCGAGAAGCTTCTGGCGCAGAATGTAATGCCCATTCCGCTGGATATGCTTGATCTCTCGGTTGCTGACATATATGGCAACTACCGCAACATGTACTGGCCCAACGGTCAGAAGATGATAGCAGCGGCACAGCATGTTGCCAGGACTGACGGGCTTTATGCGGTTTATATCAGCAACTTCAGATGCGGTCCCGATTCATTTATCTGGCACTATGTCACCGAAGAGCTGAAGGGCAAGCCCTTCCTTCACCTGGAGATTGACGAGCACTCTGCCGATGCAGGCATGGTGACGCGGATCGAGGCTTTCCTTGACAGTCTTGCGGGGGCCGAACAGAATGAGAAGAAGGATCTGACCATCATTCGTCCCCGGCCCAGTCCCTCTGAGCCGCCGGTAAACAGGATCCTCTATTTCCCATATATGCATGATGGAGCCTATTTTGTTGCCGCCGCGGCACGAAGCGTAGGCATTCCCTCGGAGGTGCTTCCAAAACAGACCGATGAGGATATTGCACTTGGAAGAAAGTATACCTCCTCAAAGGAGTGTTTCCCGATGATATGCACCACAGGCAGCTTTCTCAAGAAGCTGATGGAGCCGGGAGCCGACCCCTCGAGGATGAGCTTCTTCATGCCTGACCATAACGGGCCATGCCGTTTCGGGCAGTACAACCAGTTTCAGAGGATACTTTTTGACAGGCTCGGCTTCAACGCTGCAGAGCTGGTGACCCCGTCCAATGACACTGCATACGCCGATCTGGCAGGTGACAGGAGCAAGAGATTCAGGATCAACGCATGGAAAGGATTCGTGTCATTTGACTACATAAGAAAGTTATACCGCGAGATACGGCCATACGAACTCAACAATGGTGAAACTGAAGCCGTTTACCAGGCGGCGATAAAAAAGGTTGAAAAATGCATTGAGAACAACTCCAGGGGCCTCCGCCGCCTGCTCGTTGAGACAGCCGGCGAGTTTATGTCGGTGAAGGTTGACAGGAGCCGGCGCAGGCCGGTGGTTGCGGTACTCGGAGAGATCTATATGCGTGACAATGCCGGATGCAACGGCAACATAGCCAACAGGCTTGAAGCGCTCGGGGCGGAAGTAGTCATTGGACCCTTTTCTGAATGGATCACCTATTCCACGCATCGCTTTACGCGTGACAGCCGCTGGAAGAATGACACGAAAGGGCTTATCAGATCGAAGATACAGGGTATAGGTCAGGAGGTGATCGTGGATTATCTTCTCAGGGGCATCAACAAATATACCGATACAACAAAGGATGTCTCTCTTCATGAGATACTGAAGCTGAGCAACAAGTATGTCAGCGAATTCTATGACGGTGACCCTCCTATAGCCATGGGATCATCCGCAGCTCTTGCACAGAGAGGGGTGTCGGGCATTGCCGCAATCCTGCCATTCACATGCATGCCGGGAACGCTGGTGGCTTCAGTCAGCGACTCATTCCGCAAGGACAACAATAATATTCCCTTCATCAATATCCCGTATGACGGGCAGGACACCGTCTCACTTGAGACAAGGCTGCAGGCCTTTATGTTCCAGGTCAGGGAGTATGCTGAGGCTCGCCAACCAGTGTCATCTCATCAATGAGGTAGCCTGCGCCGGCAAACTTGTCAATGATAAAGAGTACATACCTGATGTCAAGGCTGATGTTGCGGCTCTGCTTCGGGTTGAACATGATGTCTGACGCAACCCCCTCCCAGGCACGGTCGAAGTTGACCCCTATCAGGTGACCCTCAGCGTTGAGTACGGGACTTCCCGAGTTGCCGCCGGTGGTGTGGTTGTTGGCGATAAAGCAGACCGGAACGTCACCGTTGACGGCATATCTGCCGAAATCCTTATTCAGGTACAGCTCCTTGAGCCTGTCAGGAACATCATAATCATATATTTTCGGGTTGTCCTTCTCCATCACCCCGGTCAGGGTTGTGTAATGCTTGTGATATACGGCATCGCGCGAATCGTAACCCATCACCCTTCCATAGGCCAGCCTCAGTGTGGAGTTGGCATCAGGCCAGAAGACCCTGTCACTGCCCTGTTCCATCTGTGCAGCCATGTAAAGCTTGTTAAGGTCCGCAAGGCGGGCATCAAGGGAACCCAGTTCAGGCCTTACCCTTGACTCAATAAGCTCTGCAGCGGAAGATGCAAGTATGTAGAATGGGTCTTTCGCTGCCTTTTTCGGGTCAAATCTGTCAAGAAGAGTATTCACCCTTGCCTCATTGGTGAATATTGCTTTTGCGAAGAGTTTGTCTGCCACAGCCCCAAAATCTCCGCGGCATGAAGCATATAGTTCACGGTAAGCAGGTGCCTGCCAGTCAGGGTCAACGTTCTTTCCGTAGAGGTCCATCACCGCAATAAACAGTTTCCTGGAGACATCCTGGTCATAGTTGCGGAAGAAGCCTGCTGTATAGTCTTTCAGTCTCAGAAGTTCCTTATCCAGGTCCGGACTCTGTTTTGCAGCCAGCTCCACCGCTCTCCTGAAGGAACCTGCAAGCGCCACAGGCTCTGCACCGGAGGAGCCGAACACCTCAGAGGTATAGACATTTACCAGGTAATATTTAACATAGCTGTCATATATGTCTGCATACTGCTGCATGATCGGGCCGTATTTAAGTGTGCGGGCCGGGTCAGCCTGAACCCATGAAGTAAACTCCTTCTCAAACGCCTCCTTGCGTTCAACACCCTTCAGGTTGTCAAGGCTCTGGATCTCCCCTATCCATTTCTTCCATCCGTTGGCCAGCCCGAAAGATTTGCCCGAGTACTTAATCCTTACCAGGGGATCTCCGGCCATTTCCTGCTCCATAATTGAGATCTTACTGCCGCGTATCTCAACCTGCATGGGATAGATGACATCCTTAAGCATCTTTATGTGATATGACGGTGCATACTGCTGTGTCCGGCCCGGATACCCGAAGACCATGGTAAAGTCACCTTCATTGACACCAGCCATTGATACAGGGAAATGGAACGCCGGTTTGTATGGAACATTTTCGGGTGAGAAGTCTGCCGGCTTGTTCTCCTTGTCGGCATAAACCCTGAAAAGAGAGAAGTCGCCCGTGTGGCGCGGCCATACCCAGTTGTCAGTATCGCCACCGAATTTTCCTATGGCTGAGGGAGGTGCACCCACCAGTCTGACATCACGGAAGACCTCATTGACGATCAGGAAATACTGGTTGCCCAGGAAGAATGGTCTTACTGCCGCGAGGTAATGCGTTCCCTTGACCGCTTCATTGCTGATAGAGGTCATATTGGCATTTATTGTCGCCTCCCGTTTCTCCTTGTCCATTTCTTCAGTGACGCCCTCGAGCACCCTGTCAGTGACATCCTCCATATGCTTGAGTATGGTCACCGTCAGCCTGGGATTGGCCAGCTCTTCCTCCCGGGAGGCAGCCCAGAAACCATCAGCCAGGTAGTCATGGTCAAGGGTGGAGTGGCTCTGAATTGATCCGTAGCCGCAATGGTGATTGGTGATGATAAGACCTTTGTCTGAGATGAACTCGCCGGTGCATCCGCCTCCGAACAGCACCACGGCATCCTTCATGGAGGCCTTATTGATGCTGTAGATATCTTCGGCAGTGAGTCTGAACCCGTTCTCCTGCATCAGCCTGATATTGTATTTTTCGATAAGGACGGGTACCCACATACCTTCGTCGGCAACCGCGGCAGGGGAGAAGAGCGCCACGATCAACGCAATAATGACAATTATTTTCATATTGTTTTGGATTTGTTTCCTGTGAAATAAAGCAGCTCATCGTAGAGATCGCTTACGGGCATACCCACCACGTTGTAGTATGATCCCTCGATGAGTGATATGGCTCTCAGGCCGATCCATTCCTGGATGCCATACGCACCGGCCTTGTCATGAGGCCGGTAGTTCATTACATAATATGAAATCTCCTCCTCTTTCAGCTCCCTGAATGTGACGCCGGTGGAGATGGAGAAGAGGTGGCTCCTTGCATCGTCCCGCAGGCATATACCTGTGATTACCTCATGCCGGCATCCTGACAGGAGCCTGAGGAAGTGCATTGCTTCCCCGTCATCGCGCGGCTTGCCCAGCACCGTATCATGGCACCAGACAACCGTATCTGCGGTAATGATTATCTGCCCGGGGGCGATGACGCTGGTCCAGGCGTCTGACTTGCCGGCGGCAAGGAACTCGGCTATATCCTTACCCCGCAGATGACCGGGCCACTGCTCGTCATAGTCAATCGTGGCCGTGCGGAACCTGAACCCGGCCTCCTCCAGCAACTGTTTTCGCCTTGGTGACGAGGAAGCCAGTATAAGATCATAATCCTGTAATCCGTCAGCAATCATACTACAAGATTTTTCCCGAAGTGATGATAGCTCCTGCAACAAGGGAATAGAGAATGCCAAATAACATAATGAGCTTCATCAGCCTGCTGGCCGTATGGAAATGATGCTGCTCCTTTCCTGTAAGCACTTTATAAATCACCAGGGCGAACGGAATCACCAGCAGGAGTGAGATGTATACCAGTGTTATCCTGTCATTGAGGTATCTGAACCATACGAAGTACAGAAGAGCAACAGTGAGCAGGGAAAGAATAATTATAACCGTCTTGCATGTTAACAGTCCTGATACGACGGGAAGGGTCCTTCTTCCCGTCTCCCTGTCGCCCTCGCAGTCTTCCATGTCTTTGATTATCTCTCGTATGAGGTTTGTCATGAAGGCAAAGAGAGCAAATCCTCCCACCCAGTAAAAGAGGATGGCAACACCCGGAAAATCTACTGCAACCTGTGAATACCAGGCATATATGGGGGCTGCATCGTAAACCACGACCAGCATCGGGACCATTGCCACCAGCAGTGCCACAATGATGTTTCCTATAAGGAACTGTCTCTTGTATGTTGCAGAGTAAAAATAGAGCAGGCCGGAAATAAGGATGAAGAAGATGCCGAGCCAGAAGTAACCGATGCGGGCAGAGACATATGTGCCGCAAGCCACACCGAGAATGTTCAGCACGTTGTGGTACAGCATGGCCATCCGCCTGGTAATGGTGTTGCCCACGATGATCGACCCGCGGTTGATCAGGTCGGCACGGATATCGAAATAATCATTGATGACATAGCCCGCAGCGGTGATCAGGCAGGTTGCGACCACCAGTATCAGGAAATCAAACCATCCGAGCTGGAATGTCATGTGGGTTACAATCAGCGGATCACCGGGCAGTGTCACAGGAATGACATTCAGCAGGGGCCTGAGGATGGCATACCTCATGAGCATCATTGTCATGGCTACCACCAGGAGGTTTGGCAGCCTGAGAAGGGTCATCACATCCCTTATTTTTTCACCACGAGAATGCTTCATGATCCATCCAGTTTTTGTGCAGTCTTAGCGCCTGTTCAATCACGTCACGCACACATCCCTCTCCACCCCGTTTGTCTGATATGTAAACGGCTATCTGTTTGATCTCACTGTCAGCGTCGGCCGGGCAGGCGGGCAGGCCAACCATCTTCATCACGTTGAAGTCAGGGATGTCATCGCCCATGTAAAGAACATTTTTCAGATCTACATTCCACCTGGCAACAAGCTCCTTCATGCTCTCACTTTTTGTTCTGGAATTGAGAAAAATATCCGTTACACCGAGTGTCCTGAGGCGTTTGATGTACTCCTTCGAATTGGCTCCTGAGATCACCCCTACGTGGTATCCCTTTTTCACTGCCAGCTGGATGGCATAGCCGTCTCTTAGGTTGACTGTGCGAAGGGGCACGCCCCACAATGAGAGTGCTATTGTCTGGGTCGACAGCACGCCGTCAATATCAAACACGAAGGCTTTTACGCCGCGGAGTTCCTCCTTGAAGTTGGTCATCTGCCGTTCTTCTTGTAATGACCGGAGATCATCCTGGTGACCAGCCGGTACAATTTCTGGTATTCAGGAGAGAAAGATAGCAATTCGATATGACTTTTTATTGTGCCATGGTCATGTCTCACAGCAGGTCCGGTCTGTGCAGAGACAGGGCCGTGGCGCAATGCCTTTCGCATGGTCTCCTCCATCAGCGGGTGCAGCAGCGCAGGGTCAAAGCCTGCTGCAGAAGCAATGTTCTCGCCTGTCGACATCATGAAATTCGAAAAGTTGTTTGTAAAGACTGCCGCCACATGAAGGTGTCTTCGCTGCAATGAGTCACAGTTCCATGCTCCCGCCCCGATGCTGTCGCCAATTTCCCTGAGCATTGTGAGCGAACGGCTGTCAGTGGCTTCGATAAAGAAGGGCACCTTACTGAGATCAGGCGGGAAGCCCCTTGTAAAGGTCTGCAACGGGTATAAAACACCTGCATTACTCTTTCTTCCGAGTGCTGAGAGCGGGACACTCCCGGCGGTATGTACTATCAGGGTGTGCCCGGGGATGCCCACTGACCAGGCAACCTCCGTTACTGCGGTATCTGTAACGGCAAGTATCAGTATGTCACAGTTGCCGGGAACTGAAAGACCGGGCCGCCACTCCGCTCCGAGAGCATCAGCCAGCGCCCGGGCGCTGTCGCCGGTTCTTGACGCAACTGACAGTATGGTGTGTCCGGCAGCCTTCAGTCCTGCAGAGAGCGACTCTGCGACATTGCCTGCGCCAATGAAGGATATGTTGTATTTAGCCACTTTACAGGAGGCTTGAGCTGTTCACTGAGGAACATCACTTTCCGTACTCGTAGGCTGCGACATTGGTCACATCGATCTGGTAGATCCTCATATAACTGTAATAATATGAGCTGCTTGCATTCATCAGGTAGTTGCATTCGTAAAAATAGGGCCCGGAGATCAGGATCTCCTCTCCCTGGCTGAACTTGGTAAGCTCGCTCATCCACTCTGATGGATTGCAGAAATAATAGGTTGAATAGTTGTCCCAGATCGGTGAGAAACGGGCAGTCTTGGTATCGGCATCATAGGTGATGTAGACATGTGTCAGTGCCAGTGTATCGAGTGCATCGCCATCGCATCCGCACTTCGGCTGTTTCTTGCAGCCTCCCGACATTACGGCTCCCGTGATTATCAGGAGAGCCAGAATTATATTAGCCAGTATCCGGTTTCTTTTCATGAATTTGCCTTTTATCCACCTGCAAAATAACGCTTATTTTCCGTCTCTGCAAAAAAGAAAGCCGGATGAATGATCAACCGGCTCATCTTCATGTTGTTCGTATATCATGCCTGGGCAGTAGGTCCGCCAAAGGTGATCGGCATAACCGGTCCGGAGCCCTTCACCTCGCGGATAGGGCCGTGAACGGCCTCATACTTTGAGATGTTATCACTGAGGGCAGCCACAAAACGCTTGGCATGCTCAGGTGTAAGGATGATCCTTGACTTTACCTTCGACTTGGGCACGCCGGGCATAATACGTATGAAATCAATGACAAACTCTGCGGGTGAGTGGGTGATGACTGCCAGGTTCGAATAAACTCCCTCGGCAACCTCCTCGCTCAGTTCAATGTTGAACTGACCCTGGTTCTTGTTCTCTGCCATTATTACGATGTTTAATCCTGTTCAACCTCGCTGGTGCTCTGTCCGGCATGAACAAGTGATTCATAGTCGTCAAGCGAACCCACGATGATGTTATTGTACTCCCTGAGGCCCGTTCCGGCCGGGATAAGATGTCCGACGATAACATTCTCCTTCAGTCCTTCGAGGAAGTCAATCTTACCCAGGATGGCTGCTTCGTTCAATACCTTGGTGGTCTCCTGGAATGAAGCTGCCGAGAAGAAGCTGTTTGTCTGCAGTGCGGCGCGGGTTATACCCTGCAGCACCTGCTGCGAGGTTGCCGGTACAGCATCCCTTGCCTCTATCAGCTTGAGGTCACGGCGCCTGAGCAACGAGTTTTCGTCTCTCAGCTTTCGGGCGGTGATCACCATCCCTGCTCTCAGTGTCTGGCTGTCACCCGGATCAAGCACTATCTTCTTGCCGTAAACCCAGTCGTTCTCATCCATGAATTCCAGTTTGTCAACAACCTGTCGTTCAAGGAATTTAGTGTCACCCCGGTCAATGATCTACACCTTGCGCATCAAAATTCTGACGATGATCTCAAAGTGCTTGTCATTGATCTTCACACCCTGGAGACGGTATACCTCCTGGATCTCATTGACAATGTACTCCTGCACTTTTGTCGGGCCCTTGATAGCGAGTATGTCAGAAGGCGTTATGGCGCCGTCGGACAGCGCTATGCCTGCCCTGACGTAGTCATTCTCCTGAACGAGGATCTGCTTCGAGAGCGGCACAAGATACTTCTTCATCTCTCCCGATTTGGAGGTGATGGTTATCTCCCTGTTACCCCTCTTGATCTTGCCGTAGGTCACCTCGCCGTCAATCTCGGTCACTATGGCCGGGTTCGACGGGTTACGGGCCTCGAAGAGTTCAGTGACACGCGGCAGACCGCCGGTGATGTCACCTGATTTGCCCACTGCCCTTGGTATCTTCACTATGGTATCGCCGGCTTCAACAGCCTTGTTGAGGTCAGTCACCAGGTGAGACCCCACAGGCAGGTTGTATGATTTGATCTCCACTCCTTCAGGAGACATGATCTTGATGGCCGGGTTCTTGGTCTTGTCCCTGCTCTCAATGATCACCTTCTCCTTGAAGCCTGTCTGCTCATCTGATTCTTCACGGAAGGTCACCCCTTCAATGAGGTAATCAAATGCCACTTTACCTGCCACTTCAGAGATGATGACGGCATTGAACGGATCCCATTCGCAGATGAGTTCACCTTTCTGCACCTCCTGGTTGGCCTTGATATAAAGCTTGCTGCCGTAAGGTATGGTGTGTGTAGTCAGGGCAATGCCTGTCTTCTTGTCAATTATCCTCAGCTCACCCAGTCGGCCGATGACCACATCTACCTTACCCTTCTCAGGGTCTTTCTTGGATACGGTCCTCACCTCCTCGATGACGGCTATACCGCCGTATCTTGCAATGAGGCTTGATTCGGTGGTGATGTTTGAAGCGGTTCCACCCACGTGGAATGTACGGAGTGTAAGCTGTGTGCCCGGCTCCCCGATACTCTGGGCAGCTATCACACCGGTTGCCTCACCCTTCTGGACCATTCGGCCCGTGGCCAGGTTGCGGCCGTAACACTTGGCGCAGACACCCTTCTTCGATTCGCAGGTGAGAACCGACCGGATCTCAACCTGTTCAATGGGCGACTCGTCTATGCGGTTTGCCACATCCTCGGTTATCTCCTCACCTGCAGCGGTAATGAGCTCGCCGGTAAGAGGGTTATAGATGTCATGCACGGTAGTGCGCCCGAGGATCCTTTCATAGAGTGACTCCACGATCTCCTCGTTGTTCTTGATGGCTGTTGCCACCAGTCCGCGCAGCGTACCGCAGTCTTCTTCGGTTATGATCACATCCTGTGACACGTCTACCAGACGGCGGGTAAGATAACCTGCGTCGGCAGTCTTCAGGGCGGTGTCGGCAAGACCCTTACGGGCACCGTGGGTTGAGATGAAATACTCAAGTACCGAGAGTCCCTCCTTGAAGTTCGAGAGGATGGGGTTCTCAATGATTTCCGACCCGGATGCACCTGACTTCTGAGGCTTGGCCATGAGGCCCCTCATGCCTGAGAGCTGGCGGATCTGTTCCTTCGAGCCCCTCGCACCCGAGTCAAGCATCATGTAGACGGAGTTGAAGCCCTGCTTGTCATTTGACAGCTGCTTCATCAGGCTCTGCGTCAAACGGGCGTTCACATGAGTCCATATGTCAATGATCTGGTTGTATCTCTCATTGTTTGTAATGAAGCCCATGCTGTAATTAGAGAGCACCTCGTCAACCTGCTCGTATCCCTCCTGGACAAACATCTCTTTCTCCTGGGGAATGATGACGTCATCAAGGTTGAATGACAGGCCGCCGGTGAATGCCATGCGGAATCCGAGGTCCTTGATGTCATCAAGGAAGTCTGCGGTCTTGGCTGTGCCCGCCTTCTTCAGCACGTTACCAATGATATCCCTGAGCGATTTCTTTGTCAGGAGTTCATTGATGAAACCAACCTCCTCCGGCACGAACTCATTGAATAGCACACGGCCTACGGTTGTCTCTATAATATGGTTTACCTTCTGCCCGTCAACAACGTCATCAACTTTCACCTTGATGATGGCATGCAGGTCTATCTTATTCTCATTGTATGCTATGCGTACCTCCTCGTGCGAATAAAAAGTTGATCCTTCGCCCTTGACCTTAATGTTCTCGGTGCTCTTTCGAGCCTTGGTGATATAATACAGCCCGAGGACCATGTCCTGTGAAGGTACGGTTATCGGTGCACCGTTGGCCGGGTTGAGGATGTTATGCGATGCAAGCATCAGCATCTGAGCCTCAAGGATGGCAGCATTTCCGAGAGGAAGGTGCACAGCCATCTGGTCACCGTCGAAGTCAGCGTTGAATGCCGTACAGACAAGCGGATGAAGCTGGATGGCCTTACCCTCTATCAGCTTCGGCTGGAAAGCCTGAATACCAAGCCTGTGAAGGGTCGGGGCACGGTTGAGCATGACTGGATGTCCCTTGAGAACATTCTCAAGTATATCCCATACAACAGGATCCTTGCGGTCAACAATTTTCTTCGCGCTCTTCACGGTCTTGACTATGCCGCGTTCAATGAGCTTGCGTATAATAAAAGGCTTGTAGAGCTCGGCCGCCATGTCTTTGGGGATACCTGTCTCATGAAGCTTCAGCTCGGGACCGACGACGATCACCGAACGGGCTGAATAGTCAACCCTCTTACCCAGAAGGTTCTGGCGGAAGCGTCCCTGCTTGCCCTTGAGGCTGTCTGAGAGCGATTTGAGAGGCCTGTTGGCGTCAGTCTTGACGGCATTGGCCTTGCGCGAGTTGTCAAAGAGTGAGTCGACAGCCTCCTGGAGCATCCTCTTCTCATTGCGGAGGATCACCTCGGGAGCCTTGATCTCAATTAGTCTCTTGAGACGGTTATTGCGTATTATCACCCTGCGGTACAGGTCGTTGAGGTCACTGGTGGCAAAACGGCCGCCATCGAGGGGCACCAGAGGCCTCAGCTCAGGCGGTATGACCGGGACGATCTTCACGATCATCCACTCAGGCCTGTTGATGTTCTTTGACTCCCTGAATGCCTCTACAACCTGCAGTCTCTTGAGAGCCTCGCTCTTGCGCTGCTGTGATGTCTCCGAATTGGCACGGTGACGCAGTGAATAGGAGAGCTCATCAAGGTCAAGCTTGTTCAGCAGCTTGTAGAGAGCCTCGGCTCCCATCTCGGCAATGAACTTGTCAGGATGGTCATCATCAAGATACTGGTTCTCTTTCGGCAGTGTCTCCACGATCTCCATATACTCCTCCTCGGAGAGGAAATCGAGGTATTTGACGCCGTCAACGGCTTTCACGCCGGGATTGATGACAACATACCTCTCATAATAGATGATGCTGTCAAGTTTCTTTGTCGGCAGGCCCAGCAGGTAGCCGATCTTGTTCGGCAGCGACCTGAAGTACCATATATGAGCCACGGGCACCACCAGTGAGATGTGTCCCATGCGCTCGCGCCTGACCTTCTTCTCCGTCACCTCCACGCCGCAGCGGTCGCAGACGATACCCTTGTAGCGTATCCTCTTATACTTTCCGCAGTGGCACTCATAATCCTTGACCGGTCCGAATATCCTCTCGCAGAAGAGGCCGTCACGTTCAGGCTTATAGGTACGGTAGTTTATTGTCTCAGGCTTCAGGACCTCGCCGCTCGATTTGTCAAGTATCTCTTCGGGCGATGCCAGCCCTATTGATATCTTCGTGTAGCTGGTCTTCTGTTTGTTATCCCTTCTGAATGACATATATTTTATCTTTTTTTACTATTTGTGTACCAGGCTTAATTATTCAAGGTTGATGCTCAGTCCCAGCCCGCGCAGTTCATGCAGGAGCACGTTGAGCGACTCGGGGATGCCCGGCATGGGCATCGGTTCACCCTTGACAATAGCCTCGTATGCCTTGGCTCTTCCTATCACGTCATCAGACTTGATGGTGAGTATCTCCTGGAGGATGTGTGCCGCACCGAATGCTTCGAGCGCCCATACCTCCATTTCTCCGAACCTCTGACCTCCGAACTGTGCCTTACCTCCGAGAGGCTGCTGGGTGATGAGCGAGTATGGCCCTATTGAACGGGCATGCATCTTGTCATCAACCATGTGGCCCAGCTTGAGCATATATATCATACCCACGGTGGCCGGCTGGTCAAACCTCTCACCGGTGCCTCCGTCATAGAGATAGGTGGTGCCGTTGCGGGGTATTCCTGCCTTTTCCGTCAGTTCATTGATCTGGTCCTGTCTCGCGCCATCAAAGATGGGTGTCGAGAACTGCATCCCAAGCTCCTTGCCTGCCCATCCAAGGACAGTCTCATAGATCTGACCGAGGTTCATCCTTGAAGGCACACCTAGAGGGTTCAGAACAATATCCACAGGGGTGCCGTCAGCAAGGAAAGGCATGTCTTCAGCACGGACTATCTTGGCAACGATACCTTTGTTACCGTGACGGCCGGCCATCTTGTCACCTACCCTGATCTTGCGCTTCTTGGCTATATAGACCTTGGCAAGCCTTACTATGCCGGCGGGCAGTTCATCACCGATGGTGATGTTGTACCTCTTCCGCTTGTAAAGACCGTCTATCTCCTTATACTTGATGATGTAGTTGTGGAGAAGCTGCTTGATGCTGTCATTCTTCTTCTTGTCGGTCGTCCACTTGTTCGGGTTGATGTTCAGGTAGTCAATCTCTTGCAGCTGCTTCAGCGTGAATTTTGCTCCCTTGGGTATGACATCGACGTTGAGATAATCCTTCACACCCTGTGACGTCTTGCCGTTAACAAGGATGAAGAGCTTGTCAACCAGCCTGGCCTTCAGATCGTCAGCCGTTCTGTTGAAGTCAGCGTCAATCTTGTCAAGCAGAGGCTTCTCAGCTGTCTTGGCCTTGCGGTCCTTGATAGCCCTGGTGAAAAGTTTCTTGTCAATAACCACTCCTTCGAGTGACGGTCCGGCCTTGAGTGAAGCATCCTTCACGTCGCCGGCTTTGTCTCCGAAGATAGCCCTGAGGAGTTTCTCCTCCGGTGACGGGTCTGATTCGCCCTTGGGTGTGATCTTGCCTATGAGTATGTCTCCCGGTCTGATCTGTGCACCGATGCGTATAAGCCCGTTCTCATCGAGGTTCTTTGTGGCTTCTTCGCTCACGTTCGGGATATCACTTGTCAGCTCCTCCATGCCTCGCTTGGTGTCACGCACTTCGAGGAGATACTCGTCAATGTGGACCGAGGTGAAGACATCTTCCTGTACTACCCTTTCACTGAGCACGATGGCATCCTCAAAATTGTATCCCTTCCATGGCATGAATGCCACCTTCAGGTTACGCCCGAGAGCCAGCTCGCCGCTCTTGGTGCCGTACCCTTCAGTGAGTACCTGCCCCTTCACCACCTTCTCACCTTTCTTAACGATAGGGATCAGGTTGATGGTGGTGTTCTGGTTTGTCTTATGGTATTTGGGCAGATTGTAGCGTTTGACGTCGTCGTCAAAGCTGACGAACTTCTCCTCGTCGGTCCGGCTGTATCTGATGACGATCTCGTCTGCGTCAACAAATTCGACCACGCCATCTCCTTCGGCAACGATCAGTATTCTTGAATCCTTAATCACCTGTGCCTCGAGTCCGGTACCTACTATAGGCGCCTCAGGCCTCACCAGCGGCACCGCCTGGCGCATCATGTTTGATCCCATGAGTGCGCGGTTGGCGTCGTCATGCTCAAGGAAGGGGATCAGTGATGCGGCGATGGAGGCTATCTGGTTGGGTGCCACGTCCATCATCTGTACTTTGTGGACCTCCTCGTAGGGATAATCGGCTCCGAGTCTCGACTTGGCCCTCGGGTTGGTGAAGGTGCCGTCATCATTCAGAGGGGCGTTGGCCTGCGCCACGGTGAGGTACTCCTCATCCTCGGCAGTAAGCCATCTGACCTTCTCATTGTCAAGGTCAACCTTGCCTTCAGCCACATCGCGGTAGGGTGTCTCAATGAAGCCGAGATTGTTGATCTTGGCATAGACGCAGAGCGATGAAATAAGACCGATGTTCGGACCTTCGGGTGTCTCTATGGGACAGAGACGACCGTAGTGCGTGTAATGCACGTCACGGACCTCGAAGCCTGCGCGTTCGCGCGACAGACCGCCGGGACCGAGGGCTGAGAGACGGCGCTTGTGCGTCAGCTCGGCCAGCGGGTTGGTCTGGTCCATGAACTGCGACATCTGGTTGGTGCCGAAGAATGAGTTTATCACTGACGAGAGCGTCTTTGAATTGATGAGGTCAACAGGAGTAAATACCTCGTTGTCTCTCACGTTCATGCGCTCACGTATGGTACGGGCCATACGTGCCAGTCCGACACTGAACTGTGCCGACAGCTGTTCGCCGACGGTACGTACCCTCCTGTTGCTCAGGTGGTCGATGTCGTCGACATCCGTCTTCGAGTTAATAAGTTCGATGAGGTAACGGATGATGGCGATGATATCCTCCCTTGTGAGGATCTTGGTGTCCATCCCTATTTCGAGGTTCAGCTTGCGGTTAATACGGAAGCGTCCAACCTCTCCAAGGTCATATCGTTTGTCTGAGAAGAAGAGCTTGTCAATGACATCGCGGGCCGTAGCCTCATCAGGCGGTTCGGCGTTGCGAAGCTGCCTGTAGATGTACAGCACTGCCTCCTTCTCGGAGTTGCAGGGGTCTTTCTGCAGTGTATTGTAAATGATAGCGAAATCGGAGAGGCTCATATCCTCACGGTGAAGCAGGATAGACTTGGCCCCTGAGTCAACTATCAGGTCAACATGTTCATTCTCAATTACTGTCTCCCTGTCGAGCACCACCTCGTTACGCTCAATGGAGACAACCTCGCCGGTATCCTCATCAACGAAATCCTCTACCCATGTGCGGAGCACCCTGGCTGCCAGCTTGCGGCCGACAAGTTTCTTGATGCTTACCTTCGAGACCTTATGCTCCTCCGCGAGGTTGAAGATCTCAAGGATATCCTTGTCCCCCTCAAAGCCAATAGCCCTGAGCAGGGTGGTGACAGGCAGCTTCTTCTTCCTGTCGATGTAGGCGTACATCACGTTGTTGATGTCGGTGGCAAACTCGATCCATGATCCCTTGAAGGGGATTATTCGTGCCGAATAGAGTTTGGTGCCGTTGGCGTGAATGCTCTGACCGAAGAAAACACCCGGTGACCTGTGAAGCTGGGAGACGACAACCCTCTCTGCGCCATTGATGACAAATGTGCCACGTTCGGTCATATAGGGAATCACACCCAGGTATACATCCTGGATGACGGTATCAAAATCCTCATGCTCGGGGTCAGTGCAGTATAGCTTAAGTTTTGCCTTCAGAGGAACGCTGAAGGTCAGGCCTCTCTCGATACACTCATCAATGGTGTAGCGGGGAGGGTCAATTGAATAATCCAGGAACTCGAGCACGAAGTTGTTCCTGGTGTCGGTTATGGGGAAGTTCTCCATGAAGACCTGGTAAAGGCCCTCTTTCCTCCTGTTCTCGGGTGTAGTGCCAAGCTGGAAAAACTCGGCAAAAGATTTTAACTGAATCTCAAGAAAGTCAGGGTATTCAAGCTGATCCTTCTTTGATGCGAAACTTACTCGTTCGATATTATTTGAGGACATTTATGGTAGGATTAAGTGAACTTATGAAAAATGACAAAAAGGCTTAGCTCCGCCTGGTGGCGGAACTAAACCTGTAAACCCGGTAATCAGGTATAACTTATTTAAGTTCAACTTCAGCTCCTGATTCTTCCAATGTTTTCTTAATGTTCTCAGCCTCTTCCTTGGAAACACCTTCTTTCACGGCGCCGGGAGCGGCATCAACTACAGCTTTTGCTTCTTTCAGTCCAAGGCCGGTGAGATCTTTCACCAGCTTGACTATCTGAAGCTTCTGGGGGCCTGCGCTTTTGAGGATGACATCAAATGAGGTCTTCTCAGCTACTACAGGAGCGTCAGCGCCTGCGGCAGGTGCTGCAACGGCAACTGCTGCTGCTGCGGGCTCAATGCCATACTCGTCTTTCATTATTTTTGCAAGCTCATTAACCTCTTTCACGGTTAAGTTCACCAACTCTTCTGCAAATTTCTTAAGATCTGCCATTTTTATAGGAATTTTAATTTGATTAACTTGTGATTACTACTTTTTTGAAAGTGTTTCCAGAACACCATGAATTTTTGAACCTCCTGACTGCAGTGCGGAGATAACATTCTTCGCGGGCGACTGCAGAAGCATGATGATATCGCCGATGAGCTCTTCTCTTGACTTGAGTGCCACGAGGGTTTCAAGCAGGTTGTCACCGACATATACCGATTCTTCTATGTATGCGCCTTTTATCAGGGGTTTAGGATGCGATTTACGGAAGTCCCTGATCATTTTTGCAGGGGTGTTTCCGTTATTCGAGAACATTACAGCAGTGGAACCCTTCAGCACGGGGAACAATTCTCCGCACTCGAGTCCGGCCTGCTCCAGGGCTCTCTTCAGGAGGGTGTTTTTAACGACAACCAGTTTTATCTGGTTCTCAAAGCACTTCCTTCTGAGATCACTGGTATCAGCAGCGTTGAGCTGTGCAGTGTCAGTCAGGTAAAAGTGACTGTACTCCTTCAGGGTATCAGCCAGGCTGTTTATGATATCGGTTTTTTCGTCTCTTCTCATAATCTCTCTGAATTTTCTGTTTCAGTTAAACATCAAGGCTCTTGGGATCAACTTTCAGTCCCGGGCTCATGGTGCTTGAGAGGAATATACTTCTGATGTACGTTCCTTTCGCCGAGGCGGGTTTGAGTTTGTTGATCATAAAGAGGAATTCTCTTGCGTTTTCAACGATCTTATGAGGTTCAAAGGATACTTTTCCGATGGAAGCATGGACAATACCGGCTTTATCTACTTTAAAGTCGATCTTACCCTGCTTTACCTCCTTGACAGCCTTACCGATCTCCATGGTCACCGTTCCGCTCTTGGGGTTCGGCATGAGACCACGAGGACCGAGTACTCGTCCCAACTGACCTATCTTACCCATCACTGAGGGCATGGTAATGATAACATCGATATCCGTCCAGCCGCCTTTGATCTTTTCAACCCACTCATCGAGCCCCACATGATCAGCTCCGGCCTCTTTTGCTTCAGCCTCCTTGTCAGGGGTGACCAGGGCGAGAACCCTGACCTCCTTGCCTGTGCCGTTAGGAAGGGATACGACACCGCGAACCATCTGGTTCGATTTGCGCGGGTCAATTCCCAGTCTTACGTCAATATCAACTGAGGCATCAAACTTAGTTGTCGTGATATCTTTTACCAATGCTGCCGCTTCTGTCAAAGTATAGAGTTTGCCATGCTCGATCTTCTCGAGTACAAACTTCTGATTCTTGGTAAGCTTAGCCATTTCTATTCACTTAGTTAGTTATTTACCGGGGAATGCACCTGTGACGGTGATACCCATACTTCGGGCCGTGCCAGCCACCATCTTCATCGCGGATTCGAGGGTAAAGCAGTTTAAGTCCTGCATCTTATCCTCTGCAATAGTCTTTACCTGGTTCCACGATATTGATGCCACCTTGTTGCGGTTGGGCTCCGGTGAGCCTTTCTTCACTTTGGTTGCCTCAATAATCTGAACTGCAACAGGAGGGGTCTTGGTAACAAAATCAAATGATTTGTCACTGTATACGGTGATGATCACCGGTATGACCTTTCCTGCCTTGTCCTGTGTACGGGCATTGAACTGTTTGCAAAACTCCATGATATTCACACCTTTGGAGCCCAGTGCAGGGCCTACGGGTGGAGATGGATTGGCTGCTCCGCCTTTTATCTGTAATTTGATTAATCCAGCAATTTCTTTCGCCATAGCAAAATTTTAGAGCGTTATTACTCCTTCTCGACCTGAAGGAAGCTAAGTTCCAAAGGAGTTTTTCTACCAAAAATCTTCACCATTACCTGCAACTTTTTCTTCTCCTCATTGATTGCCTCAATGGTTCCGTTAAAACCGTTAAATGGTCCGTCGATTACTTTAACTGTTT